>NZ_CP051428.1:2148750-2847500 GCF_012676905.1 Paenibacillus albicereus
GCCCCTCTCTTTGTTTCAGTCTACCACTTCAGCTCCACTTTTTGAAGGTGACGTAATGGTCGCTTGTCGTGTAGTACAGGCCGTCGCTCGAATAGAGGACGCGGGAAGCGTTCCGGCATCCGGAGGTGTAATACGCGTCGGCTTCCTTCCACGTGCGGCCGCTCGCGGCGGGCAGCTTGCCCTCGCGGTTCTGGAACGTGTCGCCGCCGATGCTGTAGCCGGGAGCGACGGTCGCCAGATTGCACTGGCTCGATACCCAGCCGCGGCTCGTCGCCTGGCTTTTCGTCAGGAAGTTCGGGGGCAGCTTGCCGTTCGCCTTCAAATAAGAGATGATGCCGGCGAAGTCTGTCGGTCCGGATGCCGCGGCCGCGGCGGACGGGACGGATGTCAGCCCGAGGGGCTGTACGCTGCCGAGGACGAGCGCGAGGACGAGGGAGATGCTGGCGATGAGACGGACGACGCTTTTCATGACATTAGGCCTCCTGCCATCATTTGGATTGGATTTCGCTTCGATTATAGCAGCATGGCGGCTGGGACGGGCTATACCTTTTGTAAAGGACGAGGCGGGCGTTTTGTCGGAAGGGGCGGCGATTTTTATCTTTTTTTTATGGACGGCGGCCAAGCCGGGGGGAATCCTATGCGGTATAATGGGACGAATGGTTGAAAAGGAGGATGAAGCATGGCAGACGCAGCCGCGAAGCCGCGCTGGCTTCCCTACGCGGCGGTCGTCGCCGGCACCGCCGCGCTGACGGCCGTGCTGCGCTTGCCCGAGCTGCGGATGGATCCGGTCAACGCGGCGCTGATGTATTTGTTTCCCGTGCTGATCGCCGCGGTCTATGGAGGACGGGGGCCGGCCGTTGCGGCTGCGGGAGCCGGCATCCTGGCGTTCGACTTCTTCTTCGTGCCGCCGGTGCTGAGCTTTACGGTGGCGGATCTGCGCTACCTGATCTCGTTCGCCGTCTACGTCGCCGTGGCTTTGCTCACGTCCGAGCTGGCCGGCCGGCTTCAGCGGCAGGTGCGGCAAGCTGTCATGCAGCAGAAGCAGACGGCGATCCTGTACGACATCAGCCGGAGCATGAGCGACGTATCGGATCTCGAGTCGCTCGTCCGGTCGTTCCGCGCCGGCATCGGCAGCCTCACCGGCGAGGAGGCGGTGTTTTATTTGCCGGAATCAGACGGTCGTCTCGCCCGCTTCGGCGCGGAGCCGGCCGCCCCGGACGAGCAGGAGGCGGAGCTGCGGCGCATCGTCGACATCGCCGCCCGGCAGACGGCCGGAGAGGGCGCCAGCATCCGCATCCTCGACGGGAGGACGCTGCTGCTGCCGCTCACGGCGCAGGAGGAGCGCCTCGGCGTGCTCGTGCTGCGCGGCGATCCGCGGGAGCCTGGAGCATGGCCGGCGGACCGCGCCCGCTGCGAGGCGGTGGCCGGACTTGCGGCCGGCGCTCTGGCGCGCATCCGCAGGGGCGAAGAAGCGCGTCTGGCGCAAGTGACGGCCGAATCGGAGCGGCTGCGCGCCGCTCTGCTCGATTCGGTGTCGCATGAGCTGAGGACGCCGCTTGCGGAGATGATCGGCTCGAGCAGCGCTTTGCTGGAATCCGGACCGCTGTTCGGGGAGGCCGAGCGCCGCGAGCTGCTCGTCTCGATCCGCGGAGGGGCTTTGCGCATGGATCGGCTCGTCGCCAACCTGCTCGGCATGGTGCGGCTGGAGAGCGGGATGCTGCGGCTGCGTCAGGATTGGGTCGGCACGGACGAGCTGGTCGGCGCCGCGCTCCGCCAGCTCAAGGAGGCTCGGGGAAGCCGCTTGATCGAGCTGTGCCTCGGCGACCCGGCCCCCTTGCTGCGGGGAGATCCGGTGCTGCTGGAGCAGATGCTCGTCAATCTGATCGGCAACGCGATCAAGTATTCGCCGGACGGCAGCCGCGTGCAGATCGCCGCCGGAGAGAAGGACGGGGCGGTATGGATGTCCGTCCGCGACGAAGGCATCGGCATTCCTGCCGAGGACAGGGACCGCATTTTTCAGAAATTCTACCGCAGCTCCAATGCCGCCTCGGTGACCGGAACAGGGCTCGGCCTGTCGATCGCCAAGGCGGTCGCCGAGCTGCATGGCGGCTCGATCGCCGCCGGCGCGGCGGATGGCGGCGCGGGAGCCGTCATGACCGTCGAGCTGCCGCTCGGCATGGCGGACCGGGATAGGGGAGGAAGCGAATGACGAACCAATCAGGCGGAGCCCGCATCCTGCTGATCGAGGACGAGCCGCAGCTCCGCAAGCTGCTGCGGATGACGCTGCAAGCGCATGGCTACGACGTGCTGGAGAGCGCGGCGGGCGAGGACGGGCTGGCCCAGGCGGCGGCGCGGCATCCCGATCTCGTGCTGCTTGACCTTGGACTGCCGGACGTGGCGGGGCTGGACGTGCTGCAGCGGCTGCGGGAATGGTCGCATGTGCCGGTCGTCGTCTTGACGGCCAAGGACGGCGAGGAGGACAAGATCGAAGCGCTCGACGGCGGGGCGGACGACTACGTGACCAAGCCGTTCGGCATGGGCGAGCTGGTGGCGCGCATCCGCGTCGCGCTGCGGCATGCGGCGGGAGGCGCGGCTGCGGAGCCGGTGCTGCGGTTCGGGCGGCTGACGATCGATCTGGCGCAGCGGATGGTGGAGCTGTCGGGAGAGCGGGTCAAGCTGACTCCGACCGAATACGACCTGCTCAAGACGCTGGCCCGCCACGCGGGCAAGGTGATGACGCAGAAGCAGCTGCTCCGTCAAGTATGGGGGCCGGGCCATGTCGAGTCGGAAGGCCATTACTTGCGCGTCTATGTCGGGCATCTGCGCAAGAAGCTCGAGGACAATGCGGCCGACCCGCTCTACATCGCGACGGAGCCGGGCATCGGCTACCGCTTCTTGGCGGGCGAGCGGGAAGGCGAGTCTCCAGAATGAACGAAGGCGCATCGCGAAGCAGCATCCGGCTGCGGGCGATGCGCCTTTT
Source organism: Paenibacillus albicereus (assembly GCF_012676905.1). Taxonomy (NCBI): domain Bacteria; kingdom Bacillati; phylum Bacillota; class Bacilli; order Caryophanales; family Paenibacillaceae; genus Paenibacillus; species Paenibacillus albicereus. Next base: position 2,151,731 of record NZ_CP051428.1, read on the forward strand.
CGGCTTCGCCGCACGAGTTTTCGGAAACTTTGACCATCTTCATCCTGAGTGGGACATCCAACGAGCTCGCAAAAAAAACGGGCCGGCCGCGCGGAAGAACGCGGTCCGACCCGATTCGAAACCTATATCGCCGCTGTAGCGGTCAGGACCAGCTCGGCGGGCGGATCAAGCTCCTCGTCCTGGCGCACGATGCGGGCGGCCGGCGACTCCGAAGGCGCGAAGGCCAGGCGGTAACGGCCGGGTCCTTCGCTATCCTCGCCCGGCATGAACGCTTCGAACTGCAGCGCGTACGATCCTGCGGGCAGTTCGGCCGTCAGCGTGGCGGACAGGATGCTGCCGACAGCGACGCCGCTGCCGTCCGCATGGAACGGCACGACGATGACGCGGACCGCGTCCGCCGCCGGCTCGGGCAGCCTTTCGCCGAGCTCCAGCTCCACGAGGCTGCGGACGTCGCCGAGCGCGCCGAACGAGACGCTTCCTTCTCGCCAGGCGAAGCCTTGCCCGACGTGATCGTCCGTCCAATCGGAGTAAGGCTGGCTCAGGCTGCGGTTGGACACGGCGAGCTGAGAGTACGATACGAGCAGTTCGGCAGAGCCTAATCGGGCTATGCGGCATCCCTCCTATGCGACCGGCTGAATGCCGGAAGCGGATAGCTCCAGTATAGCTGATCCTCCGGACGTGGAGAAGGCTCGTCAGCCGAGCACCGGAGAAACAGAGGCTCGTCCCAGCGAAGCGCCAAGATTCGAAACCGAAACGGTTCCGCCGCCGCTTATCCGTGCCGGGACAAAGGCGCCGAAGCGTCAGCTGGCGTACGACATGACGAACTTGATCCGCTTGCCGTTCGCGTACGGAGAAAGCTGGTTGCCGACCCAAGCCCCGGCTCCGCGGTTGTCGGAGGACGGCACGTAGCGCACGTCCGCGCCGGCGCCGCCTTCGGCGCACATCGCCATCGGCCACTCGTCGCGGTCATAGCCGCTCTTGGTCGGGATGCCCTTGAGCGACTCCTTGCGGTTCGCGTCCGCGCCGGCGCGGTCGATCGTGCAGATCGCCGAGTGCCCGGCCGCGATCGCGTCGCGGATATGGTCGCCGGTCAGCGGGTAGCGGTTGTACGGAAAATAGATGACGGCGTCATACCCGGCAGCGGCCTCGGTCCGGACGGAAGCCCCCGGAAACAGCACGGCCAGGAAGGCGAGCATCGCGACAAGCCCCCAGCCGATCTTGCGTTTCCACATCAAAAATCCCTCCTCGTCGAATTCGAATCGTCGCAGGCGGCTGGGGACTGAACATCGGCTTGACTGCGCATGAACGTTCGTCCAAGAGTATAGAGGGCGATAGACGGAATGTATATTTAACATTGTGTAAAAAAAGCAAGTGCGGAAGGAAGCTCCGCACGCGGCTATGACTTTCGGCCCATCCCTCGGAACGTGCGCTGCCGTATAATCGGAGCACAAGGAAATAGGACTTTTTTTCCAGCACAGGGGGATGAAGCTTGACGATCCTGTATCTGTTCATGTTTTTATCGTTGTGGACGCTCGGATTGACCTTTCTTGCCTTCAACTTCCGCCGCAATTTCTGGATCGCGCTGACGATGCTGTGCGGCGGGATGTCCAGCTGCGCCTTCTCCATCCATTTGACGATCCTGCCGCGCATCCAGCCGCTCGGCTGGCTGACGCCGGAGGCGGAGGCGTTCCTCTACCAGACAAGCGTTTTCATGATGACGGTCTATCTATACCTCTTCCCGGCGATCACCTCGCTCGGCGCGCTCTGGATGGGCGGCGTCGAGTCCCGTCGCTTGCGGCTGCTGATCGCGTCCGCGCTGCTGCTGCCCGCCGTCCTGAACCTGCTGCGCCATCTCGAGCAGGACCCGTGGAACGTCTTTGTCTTCGAGGAGCAGCGGCTGCTTGTCGGCTTCCACCTGGCCGTGGCCGTATTCTTCTTCTTTTTCGCCTATTGGCGGGACGGGAGCATGTACAGCCTGAACAACAAGAAGCGTGTCGCCTGGCTGTTCTCCATCGCGGTCGTCTGGGCCTACGTAACCGATTTCCTCGGCATGAAGCGGCTGGAGCTCCGCATGTGGGAGTTCCGGCTGGAGAGCAACAACCTGTGGCAGCTGAACGTCATCATGATCTTCAGCCTCGTCGGGGCGATACTGTACCAGCTCATCCGCAACGGCTTCCTCGGCATCAAGCTGCGCATCGAGCGCGATCGCCGCAGCTACTCCATGCGTACGATCACGATGGGGGTCTCGATCCTCAACCACTCCATTAAGAACGAGATCCAGAAGATCGACTACTTGATCGAGAAGGCCTCCGGCATGCTGAAGGAAGGGGACAAGGAGAGTTCGCTCCACTCGCTTCGGCAGATCGGCGGCGTCACGTCGCATCTGCTCTCGATGGTGGAGAGCATCCGGGAAAAGTCCGACGACATCGTCCTGCGCGAATCCGCCGTCGAAGTGAGGGAGATTCTCGAAAATGCTCTCGGTCCGATGCGGTCGCAGCTGGCGGCGCGCGGAACGCGGCTCGAGGCGAGCATCGAGGACGGAAAGCTGACGGGCGACCGCATGCATCTGCAGGAGACGGTGTCGAATCTGCTGCATAACGCTGCCGAAGCCGTCGCGGGCAAGGAGGGAATCATATCCGTGCGCGCGTTCTCGACGCGCAAGCGGTTCATCATCGAAGTGAGGGACAACGGAGCGGGCATCGACCCCGAACATGCGGCGCGCATCCTGGAACCGTTCTATTCGACCAAGAAAAACGCCTCCAACCACGGCCTGGGCCTGTCCTACTGCGCTCAGGTCGTCCAGAAGCACGGAGGGTCGATCGTATTCCCGCCCGTCGAGCCTGGCAGCGGCGCGATCGTCCAGCTGCAGCTGGCGGCGTCCCGATTCAAGGCGCATCCGCCGCCAAGTCCAGCCGTGGAGCCGCTCCGTCAGCCTTCGTCGTCGTCCGCCTCGCGCGAAGGCGGATGAAGCCGGAAAGGCAGCAGCTTGCTGCGGATGCTCTTGATCTGGGACTTGATCGTATGGGCGGACTTGTGCATCCGCTCGGAGATCTGCTGTCGGCTCAGCCCTTCCCGGCGCAGCTCGAACACCTCGCGTTCGGTCGCCGTCAGCTCCATCAGCTGCAGCTCGGTACGCATCGCGCCTGCCGCGTCGGCATGGATCTGGGCAGCGTTCCGGTGCGCCTCGCGGATCGCCCGGACGATATCCTTATAGCTCTGCTTGGTGATGTAGTTCACGGCGCCGAGCTGGAGCGATCGGAGGATGAGCCCGCTTTCCTTGAGCGACGTCAGCATGATGACCTTGACGTCGCGCTTGCCGACGATCGGCCACAGCTCCTGCACCGCCTCCAGTCCGTCCAGCTTGTTGCCCGACAGATTGATATCCATGAGCACGACATCCAAAGCCCTGTCAAGCGTTGCCGCTTGCAGGGCTTCTTCCTTGCTTCCGCACACGGCGGCGACCTCGATATCCGTTTCGGTGGCCAGATCGGCGCTGATGTTCTCCTGCCAGAACGGGTCGTCCTCCACCAGCATGACGCGTATGCGGCGCATGCGAACCGCCTCCTTGCGAGCATTTTCCATGCAGTATATCAAGTCCGTCCTACACTGAACAGGAGGAAATTCCATCATCCCTCGGCGCACATCCGTTCCGAGGCGGGGTGAAAAAAGTTCATCCTCCCCACCCGTGGCCCGGCGGTCCTATAATCCGAGCTGTGCCCGAAAGGAGGAGAGAGCGATCACGATCACAGCGGATATCGAGGCCATCTGCGCTTGGATCAGAGGAATCGAGCCGGACGCGGCGATCTGCCGGCACGAGCCTCCGCCCGAGCCGCAGGCCGGCGACTGGTCGGTGGCGTTGCTGGCGGAGGAGAGGCGCCTCGACATGGCGCATGCCTTCGCGGCGGAACGCAGCTATGCCGTCTCCTGCTGGCGCACGAGCGCCGGGGAGGCGGTGTTGGCGGTCGAGGCGCTGCTCGCCTCGCCGAAGCCGGCGGGCGGCGACGAAGCGACCGTCGTGCGCGGCCTGGCCTTGGCCAAGCTCGGGCCGGCGGAGAAGCTCGACAGCGGCCTGCATCGCTGCGGCTGCCAGCTGCAGGGCACCGTGCGCGAGCGGCTGGAGCTGCCTGCCGCTCCGAAAATGAGGAAGCTTCATCTGAAGGACAGCCGGCAAGGCTGAGCAGCACCGATCAAGCCAATTTAAGGAGAGGTGGAGACGAACATGGGCGGTACATGGGATACGGCGAGCCTGCCGGCGCGTCCGGGACTGTATATCAATTTCGTGAATGCGGCTGCGGCCGTCATCAAAGGAGGAGCCCGCGGCACGGTCGCGCTGCCGCTGCTGAAATACGGCATGGCCGCGAAGGAGAAGTTCTACACGATCGAAAAGCCGGCCGAGGCGGTCGAGCTGTTCGGCGAGGCGGATGCGGCGCCGGTGCTGCTCGTCCTGCAGGGAGGAGCCCGCGAAGTCCTCGTCTACACGATGACGCCTCCGACGGGAGAGGGCGACGCGCTCAAGGCTTCCCGGGCCAAAAGCTTCCTCTCGATGCGCGACCAGCTGGAGGCGAGGCCGTTCAACGTCTTCGTCTACCCGTCGGAGGTGGAGGCGTCGGAGGTCGATCTGACGCTGGCATGGATCCGCAGCAGCCGCAAGGACGGCAAGCACTTCCTCGCCGTATTCGGAGGCACGAGGGACGAGGACAAAGACCCGGCGCTCGGCAATGCCCGCAGCGTCAAGCTGAAGGACGACTATGCGGTCAATCTCATCACCGGCGCGGAAGCGGGCGGCAAGTCCTACTCCTCCGGCGAATACGCGCCGTATGTCGCCGGCCTGATCGCCGGCACCGGCATCAACAAGTCGATCACGTACGCCCAGGTGTCCGCGACCGACGCGCTGCGGCGGCTGAAGAACAGCGAGATCGGGGCGGCGCTCGAAAAAGGCTCGCTCGCGCTCGTCCATGACGGGGAGAAGGTCAAGATCGAGCAGGGGCTCGTCACGAGCGGAGCCAAGATCCGCACGATCCGGTCGCGCCAGGCGGTCGCGACAGACATTCCGAAGACGGCGGCGGACAGCTACATCGGCAAGCTCGACAACAACGCCGACGGCCAGGCGGCGCTCATTTCCGCCGTGAAGGCGTACCTCGAGCGGCTGGAGCTGGCCAGCGTGCTGACGAACATCGAGGCCGGACTCGATCCGGAGCGCAAGTCCGAGGGCGACAACGTCTACCTGCGCATCTCCTACACGGAGATCGACAGCATGGAGCGCATTTTCCTGACCATCGAGGTCTGAGGCAACCGAACCCAAGAGGAGGCATGATATCGAATGCTGGATCCGACACGCATCATCAACGGCGCCTACGGCTACGTGTACCACGACGGCAAGTGGCTGACGAACATCAAGTCCGCGGAAGCGAACGTGGAGATATCCAAGGAAGAAGTGAAGCGCGCCGGAACGCGCTGGACCGCGCACAAGGTGACCGGCCTTAGCGGCACCGGCACGATCAGCGGCTACAAGGTGACCTCCGAGTTCGCAGAGCGCATCGGCACGATCGCGGACGACAAGAAGGGCAGCTTCATCACCGAGCTGATCCTCAAGCTGGAGGACCCCGAGTCGTACGGCGCTTACCGCGTCCGCCTGAAGGGCGTGACGTTCGACAAGATTCCGCTGCTGAATTACGAGGTCGGCTCGCTCGTCGAGGAGGAGCTGCCGTTCAGCTTCACCGGCTATGAGCTCCTCGACAAGCTGACGCCGGATGAGGACTAAAAACCGCTGGAAACCGGCGACAACGGAGGGAGAGCACGAATGAGCGACAACCGCCAGACGGCCGTCCTGCATGCGCTGCTAAGCGCGGATACGAGGCCGCAGAAGGACATTCCGATGAAGAGGCTGGACGTGGACTTCACGATCCAGGCGCTCGACGGCAAGACGATCAGCCGTATCCAGGAGCAGTGCACGCACTTCGCGGGCAAAGGCGGCAAAAGGGAGAAGATCCTCGACGAGGAGCAGTTCGGCGCTCTCGTCATCCAGAAGTCATGCGTCGTGCCGGACTGGACCGCGCGCGAGCTGACGGACAAATACGGCACGCCGGCGGACGCGATCATGTCGCTGCTGCTGGCGGGCGAGATCGCGCGGCTCTCCTCCGAAATTCTGGAGATCAGCGGCTTCGGCAGCGATGAGGAAGAAGTAAAAAACTGATCCGGGCGGGCGGCGAGCCGTTCCTGCTCCATCTGATCTTCCAGCGGCACGGCATCCCGCCCGACGAGGTGTACAACAAGGAGGAGCGCTTCAAGCGTTTCATGTACGCCTCCATGATGCTGCAGCTGGAGGAAGAGGAGAAGGCGCGGAAGGCGAGCGAGAGGGCGGCCGCCCGCAGGTAGGATTTTGACGATCGAAAGGAGGGAGCGGGCGGAAATGAGCACAGGAGGCGCTGCGCCCGGACCGTCCCAACATGCCGCTCTGGAGAAGTTCTCGCAGCTGATGGAGAAGATCCGCCGGCAGATGGAGCAGCTGTCCAAGCTGGATCCGATGGGAGCGGCCGGGCGGAGCTTCGCGGAGAAGCAGAAGCAGGCCAAGGAATTCCTGGAACAGATGGGAAAAGTGCGGAAGGAGACATCCGATCAGCTCCGCGCGATCGCAAGGCAAGCCGCTTCAAGCTCGGCTAAAGCCGCTAACGCGGCAGGAAGCGCCGTGCGGGCGGCGGGAAGCGCAGCGGCGAAGGCCGCGGGCCATGCCGCCAGGACGGCTGGCGATGCCTCGCTGAAGGCAGCGAAGAGCGCCGCCAAGGGGAGCATCCGCTTCGCCTTCAGGGAAAGGTCGCTCGCGCCGCTGGCCGGCATGATGAGGTCCGGGTGGGGAGGCGCGAAGGCGCTGGGTGGCAAGGCCAAGAGCTGGGCCGGCCCAAAATGGATGGACTCGACGAAGCCGGTCCGGGAAGGATGGGGCAAGGCGAAGGAGGCTGTGTCGCAAGCGACGGCTCCGGCGAGAGCGTATCTGGCGGAGCATAGCCGTCCGATGCGCGAGCGCTGGGCAGGCTACAAAAATCGCGGCGTGACGGCGGTCAAGTCGTATGCGCAAGGGCTCCGCGAGAAGGGAAAAGGGGCCTACGGCAAGCTGGCCGAGCACGGTCCGGCGGCAGCGGCGATGGCCGGGAACGCGATCCTCGCAGCCGGAACGAGGTCGATCGAGGCGGCGGAGACGTTCGGCAAGGCGTCTGCGATCCTGCGGGCTTCTGCCGGCGTGCCGGGCGACCGGATGGGAGAGATGCTGGAGTCCTTCCGCAAGGTAGGGTCGCAGGTGCCTCAGAACCTGGATGAAGTGGCCAAGGCGATGGGCACGCTGCGAAGCAGGCTGCCGCTTGCGGGAGCCGGGCTGGAAAAGACGGCCAAGACGCTGCTGGACGCTTCCCGGCTGACCGGCGGCGACAGCGCCGGGATGGCCGAGTCGCTGGCCGCCGTCATGGAAGGCTGGGACATCAAGCTCGGCGACAGCTCCGGAACGCTCGACAAGTTTTTCGCTGCGAGCCGGACCGGCAACACCGACATGTCCGCCTTGATGAAGGGCGTAAGCGACTCGGCCGGCTCGTTCAAGGAAATGGAGCTCGGGCTCGAGGCTTCGACGGCGCTGATGGCCAAGTGGCAGAAGGCGGGCATCAGTCCGATCCAGGACGTCCTGAAGAAGGTCAAGGACGGCAAGATGCAGCTGCCCGAGGGCGGATTCGAGATCATCGCCTCGCAGATCCGGCAAGCGGAGTCCATCGCCGAGGCAGCGCAGCTGGCGATCGGCGTGTTCGGCCAGGAGGCAGGCATCGACCTGGCGCTGGCGCTGCGCGGCAGCACGGACGGCTTCAAGGGTATGCTCGGCTCCATGAGCGAGGCGAGCGGCAGCATCTCGGCGCAATCGCAGCAGCTGCAAAGCTTCGGCGACGGCTGGGGCGCGCTGCAGAACCGGATTACGATCGCGCTGGCGCCGCTTGGCGAGGCGCTGCTGCCGCTCGGCGAAGGAATCGTGACCGTCATGGAAGCATTCGCGCGCAACGCCGACATCGTCGGCATCACGGCGGCTACCATGGCCGGCATCCTGATTGCCGTCTTCGCCCCGTCGCTGCTCGCTTCCGCCGCGGCCGCCTGGGCGCTTGCGGCGCCGATCCTGGCGATCCTCGCTCCCGTGCTGCTCGTCGGGGCGGCGGTGGCGGGGCTGGCCTATCTGTTCAAGTACCACTTCGATGACATCAAGAAGTACTTCGACGACGTTGTCGGCGGAATCCTGGAGAAATGGCGCAAGGTCAAGAGCTTCCTCGGCCTCGGGGAGGACGCGACCGTGACCGTAGCGGCCGCGGGGCCAGGCGGCGCGGCCGCCCTGCCCGGCCATTACCACGGCCTCGGCTACGTGCCGTACGACGGCATGGTCGCGCGCCTGCACAAAGGCGAGCGCGTGCTGACCGCGCAGGAGAACCGCGAGCTGTCCGGAGGAGGCACTGCCGGACTGGCGGTAACGGTGACCGGCAATACGTTCCACGTCCGGCAGGAAAGCGACATCGACGGCATCGCCCGCGCGCTCGCGCGCGAAATCCGCGCTGCGGGAGGGCTGATGGGATGAGCGGCATGCAGTTCTGGCTGACGCCGGACGGCGGAGGCAAACGGCTGCGGCTGCCGGTCAACCCGGCGGTGCTGTCGGTGAAAATGGCGCAAGGCTATCAGGACATCTCGGTCGTCGCGCTCGGCGAGCGGACCGTGTTCGGCGAGGCGGGTCTCAGCGAGTTTGCGATCGCCTCGTTTTTCCCCCGCGACTATCATCCCGGCTACTGCGAGCACATGGAGCTCGAGCCGCCCTGGAGATGCGTCCAGCTCGTGGAGGGCTGGATGAGGACCCGCAAGCCGGTGACGCTCGACATCACCGGCACGGCGGTCGAGGGCGTGCCGGCGACGATCCGCTCGTTTTCCTACGAGGAGCGTGCCGGCAGTCCAGGAGACCTCTACTATGAGCTCGCGCTCAAGCAGTTCCGCCCGGTGCAGGCGGAGCCCGCCGCAGAGCAGCAGGAGCGCAGGAACGGAGCCCGCACGCCGCCGGCGACATATGTGGTCGCCCCCGGCGACAGCCTGTGGAAGATCGCCCAGCGGATCTGGGGCAATGGCGACCGCTGGCGGGAGCTGCATGCGGCCAACCAGGCCGCCATCGGCAAGGACCCGAACCGGCTGCAGGTCGGCCTCCAGCTGAAGGTGCCGACATGAGCTGGACGCTGACGCATGTGCGGCGAGAGGGGGGCGAAGTCGATCTGAGCGCGATGTGCGCGTCGATCCGCTGGTCGGGCGATGTCCAGCAGGCGGCGCGCAAGCTCGTCGTCGAGCTGGTCAATACCGCCGACGGCCGCGGCCGGCTGGCCCAGATCGACAAGGGCGGAGAGCTGCGGCTGGCAGGGGAGTCGGGCGGGGAGCTTTTTCGCGGCGTCGTGTTCGCGGACTCGATCGACTCCGGCGGCCGCATGTCGGTGACGGCGTACGACGAGAACATCTACCTCGCCAAAAACAAGGATTCCCGCCTGTTCCGCAGCATGACCGCGGACGGCATCATCCGCCAGCTATGCAGCGAGTTCGGCGTGTCCGTCGGCAAGCTTGCCTCGACCGGCTTCGTCATCCCGAAGCTCATCCAGCGCGACAAGACGCTGTACGAGATGATGGCGAAAGCGTTGGAGATGACGGAGGAGCAGAACGGACGCCGGTTCTCGATCGGCTCTCGGGAAGGCCGGCTCGAGCTGCGGGAGCGGGCGCACGAGTCCGTGTCCTGTCGCATCGAAGCGGGGCGGAACCTGCTGTCGGCGTCCTACTCGCAGTCGATGGAGGAGATGAAGACGCAGGTGAAGGTCATGGGCCTTGATCCACAGCGCAAGGAGCAGTCCGTCATCGTCCGCAGCGCCGAGCTCTCGGATCAGTTCGGCGTCATGCAGCATTTCGTCAAGCCGAACGCGGCGATGAGCCGCTCGATGATGCAGCAGCAGGCCGACGAGCTGCTGCGGCAGAAGGCGACGTTCGCCGACGAGGCGAGGATCGAGGCGCTCGGCATCGAGGAAGCGGTCTCGGGCGCGGTCGTCGAGGTCGAAGAGCGATTGAGCGGCATCGTCGGCCGTTATGCGATCACCGCCGACGAGCATTCGTACGAAAGCGGCGCGCACCGCATGTCCCTGTCGCTTTCGGCGATGGAGGAAGCGGACTGAGGCGCGCCGCAGAATGGACAGGAGGGATGCGGCATGGACAGAGGAGAAGGATCGGGAGCGAGCCAGCTTGTCCAGCTCATGCGGAACATAGGCTGGAACGCCGATACGACGATCGAGCTCGGAACCGTCGTCTCGGCGCCTCCCGAGCTGAAGATTCGGATCGACCATATGGAGCTGGTGCTGGAGAAGGATGATCTCGTCGTCGCCGAGCGGCTGACGAAGCATACGCGCAAGGTGGATATGAGTGCCTCCGAAAAGGCGAAGATGTCGGCGGCTGCAGGTGATGTCACGATGACCATCCTACCGCCGCCTCCTGCCGGGACGACGATCCAGACGACGATCCAAGGGCTGAGCCTTGACAACGGCAGCTGGAGCGTCGAATGCGCCGATTTGACTTATTGCAACGAGCTCAAGGCCGGCGAGCGCGTCATCGTCGCCGGCGTGCAGCAGGGCCAGCTGTACCTCGTCCTCGATCGGGCGGTGACGTACTGATGGCGCTGTCGCCGCTCAAGCCGAGAAGCTCGGCCGCGTCCGCCGCGCCTCCGGCGCCGCGCCCGTCCCGGACGTATGCGCTCGACTTCACGTCCGGCCAGCTGGAGAACCGGCTGATCGACGGGGAGGAGGCGCTGCGCCAGGCGATCGAGAAGGCGCTGCGCACGGCGCGCTTCCGCTACCTCGCCTGCGACTGGAGCTACGGCTCCGAGCTCGACCGCCTCATCGGCGAGGATCTGACGCCGGAGCTGATGAGAAGCGAGGTGCCGCGAGTCATCCGGGAAGCGCTGCTCGCGGACGACCGGTTGCTGGACGTGCGGGATTTTGTGCTGGACAGCCAGGGAGACCGGCTGAGCGCGCGTTTCGCGGTCGTCCACAAGGACGGACTATTGCAGCAGGAGGTGACGCTGCTTGTTTGAACAGCAGACGAAACAAGCGATTCTGGAGCGGATGCTGGCGGCCGTGCCGACGGAGCTCGACCGCCGGCCGGGGTCGGTCGTCCATGACATGCTGTCGCCGGCCGCGATCGAGCTGGCCCAGCTCTACGTCCGGCTGGATCAGGTGCTGGACTGGGGCTTCGCCGGGCCGGAGCAGCCGGGAGCCTATCTGGATCTGCGCGCGGGCGAGATGGGGCTCGCGCGCAAGCCCGGCACGAGAAGCGACGGCGAGCTGCTGTTCGCCGGAGCGGCGGGCACCCGCCTCCGCCAAGGGACGATCGCCTCGCTGCCGGACGGATCCGCTTCGTTCGCGACCCGCGAGGAGGCGGTCATCGGAGAGGGAAGGCAGGTTCTCGTCCGCGCGTCCGCCGCGTATCCGGGCGCGGCGGGCAATGCGCAGCCCGGCGCGGTCAGCCGCGTGCTGGGCGATCTGGCCGGCATCGTCGCTGTGACCAACCCGAAGGCGTTCGCCGGCGGCGCGGACGAGGAGAGCGACGCTTCGCTGCTCCAGCGGTATCATGACCGCGTCCGCACGCCGGCTACGAGCGGCAATGCCGGGCATTACCGCCAGTGGGCGCTGGAAGTGGAAGGCATCGGCGACGTCAAGGTGTTCGAGGTGTGGCAAGGAGGCGGCACGGTCAAGCTGTCCCTGCTCGGGCCGGACGGCACTCCGGCCAAGGCGGACAAGGTCGAGCTGGCGCGCGCGGCGATCGAAGCGCGGCGGCCGATCGGGGCCAAGGTGACGGTCGCTCCGGCGAGAGGAATCGAGATCAACGTCTCGGCGCGGCTGCGCTTCGTGCCAGGCGTGGAGCTCGAGCCGATCGTCGCCGAGTTCCGTCGGCGGCTGGCCGCCTATCTGGCCGGCCTCGCCTTCAAGAGGGATCGAGTGCCTTTCAACCGCATCGCCGGCATCCTGATCGGCATCGACGAGGTCGACGATTACGTCACCCTGGCCATGAACGGCGGCAGCGCCGACATCGGGCTGGAGGCGGACATGGTGCCGGTGGCGGGAAAGGTCGAGATCGAGTATGGCGCATAGGCTGGCGGAGCAGATGATGGGCATGCTGCCCAAGTATTACGAGGACGCGCTTGCCGCGATCGCGATCATCGAGCGCGAGGCGGCGGAGCTTGAGCTTGCCTCCGGGCAGCTGGACGAGGCGTTCCGCCAGTTTTTCCTCGAGACGGCGACATGGGGGCTGTCCCGCTGGGAAGAGGCATGCGGCGTCCCCGCGAGCGGCGGCAAGCCGTTCGACCAGCGTCGCTCGCTGATTAAGTCGCGGCTGCGGGGAGCCGGCACGGTGACGCTCGCCGTCATCCGCAGCGTCGTCGATTCGTTCGAGAACGGCGAGATTTCGGTCGAGGAAAAATTCAGCGACTGGAAGGTCGTCGTCACGTTCATCGGCAAGCGCGGCGTGCCGCCGAATCTGGCGGACGTGAAGACGGCGGTGCGCGAGATTCTGCCGGCTCATCTACAGCTGGAGTTCCAGTTCACCTACCTGCGATGGGAAGAGCTGGACGCCGCCATGCTGTCCTGGGACGCGCTGGAGAAGCTCGGCCTCGGCTGGGACGCGCTTGAACGTTGGAATCCTGCAGAAGGGAAGTGATCCGTCGTGGCGCAGCTGCCTAGCGGACTCAAGACATTCGAGGCCTCGGACACCGTCCGGAGATCGGCCCAGAATGAGAATATCGAAGTGCTGGACCGGTTCGTCGTCAAGACGAGCTCGTCCAACGTCGCCAAAAACAAGCGCGCCGCCGCGACGGCAGGCGTGCTGAACGGGTTGCCGACGGCCCCGTGGTCGTCCGCGGCGGCCGGAGACGGAGGCCGGTGGGCGCTGCCCGCGGGAGTCGTTTATCCGCAGTCGCTTACGGTCGATCTTGGCCTGCCCTACGCCAGGCTCGAAGGACTCAGCTTCGGCGGGTGGCCGGTCCAGAACGCCGCCTCGCTGCCGAAGGACTTCATCGTCGAGTCGAGCCCGAACGGGACCGATTGGGTCAAGGCGTACGACCATGCCGGCAAGCCGGCTTATGCGCCGCTGTCGTACCTGCCGCTGTCCGCGAGCACGGATTGCAGGTACGTCAGGCTGACGGTCAAGGCATCGGCGTCGGCCGACGGCTCGGCGTCCGTGTCGTGCCTGAGCGTGTTCAGCGCGAGCCACGGCAACCGGGATCTCGATCCGCTCGACGACGAGCGCTCCTGGGGCCTCAACGCGCGGCTGCAAGGACTCGTCGTCATGGGGGAGGGCGCCATTCAGGACGACGGGGCGGGCAAGGTGTCGCTCGACGGCACGCTGATCGTCATGAACCCCGCCTCGGGCAGCTATGTACGGGTGTCGCGGGGCTCGTTCACGCTCGGACCGTGGGACTATCTCTACGTCGATCTTCCTTATGGGACCGCAGGCGAAGTGCCGCCGCAGAAGGGAACGTACCTGGAGAATGGGCGTCCGTACGACCACAAGAACCGATTCGTGCTGGCGCAGCGCAACGGGGTCGGGCTCGTGCACTTCAATCTCGCGCCGTCCTCGCGGCTGGTCGGGACGAATACGCTCGTCCAGCGCTCGCAGACGAGCGCGAACGCGGACTATGCCGCCAGCGCCGCTTATGCGGCCAACGCGGACAAAGTGGATGGCATCCATTTTTCCGCTGCGGGAGGCAGGCTGCAATTCAACGACGGAACGGGGTGGAAGGGCGTGGGAATCAAGCAGGTGCTGCGGGGAGAGACGTCGATCGCAAATCCGAACGACTCGGTCAACGTGCCGATTCCGTGGATCGACCGCTCGAAAAGCTTTCTTCAGGTGACGTCATCCCTTTATCAAGGCAAGAACGATGCCGCGACATCCTCGGGCGTCTATGCCGTGCTGTTCAACGACCGCATCTATCTGTTCGCGGCAGGGCTGCCGGCCGCGCGGACGATCTTCATTTCCTGGGAGGTGATCGAGTTTGCCTAACTTTTACGCGCAAGTCGCTTCGGACGGCCGAGTCATCGGCCGCTGCGAGTATCCGCAGCCGGTCGAACACAGCGCGCTCGTGCCGGTGTCGGAGGAGCAGTACGGCCAGCCCGGCCTGCTGTTCGCCCGCTATAAGGGCGGCCAGCTGTCCGGCACGGCCTCGCTGCTGACGGCCGACAAAGGAGAGCTGTCCGCGGATGGCGTCGATGCCGTCCGCGTGCGTCTGCTCGTCGGGGACTGGATGTCGCGGCTGGACGAAAGCTTCAGCGGCCCGGTCCAGGTGACGGTGCAGGGCCAGTCGCAGGCGATCCAGGCTGTCAAGGGAGCCGCGACGTTCGCGGTGACGAGCCGCGAGCCCGGCCTGCTGCGGATCGCGACGCTGGGTTTGGACCGCAACGCGGAGCTTTATGTGAAGGCGGTGAAGCCCGGTGAGCGATGAAGCGAAGCGCAAGCTCGGAATAGCATCGGGAACGGAAGCCGGCGAGACGCCGGGCATCAACGGCCGGGAGGGAAGCGGCGCTTCTGGAGGGGGAGAAGTCGGCGGCGGACTGATGGAGATCCGCAGCTCGGGCGCGGAAAGCTGGGACTTGCAGCGCCTGCCGGCGGCGGACTCGCTGCCGGTCGGAGCGAGCTTCGCGGTCGCGCCCCGCCCCGAGCGGCTGAGGAGCGAGGAATGGACGGCGAGGGCGCTCGAGCGGGCAAACAAGCCGCCGTCGGAGGCTACCCTGCAGCTCGTCTTCGAGCTGCTGCAGGACGTGCTGCTCGGCCAGCAGCTGCTGGCCGAGCGGCTCGAGCGGCTGGCCGGTTCCGCCGAGGCCGCCCAGGCTGTCGGATCGATGTCCATTCCGTATTTCGGCCAGGGCTCGGTCCGGCTGCCGTCCACGGGCGGCGGACCGCCTGCAGGCGGCGGGAGCGCTTCGTCATGAGCGGCGGTACGGAAGGCTTGCCGCCGGCATTCCGCGAGCCGCTGTCGGCGGAGAGCGGTTCCGCATCGAGCGCGGCGGTGCGGCTCGTGCAGGAGAGGCTCGCCGCGCTCGGCTATGCGGGCATGAACGGGGCGCCGCTGAAGGCGGACGGCTGCTTCGGCCCGAACACGCTGCATGCGGTGAACCGGTTCAAGGAACGAAGCCGTCTCGGCAATACAGGCAGCGCTGCCGGCATCGTCGGGCGGCAGACGTGGGAGGCTCTGTTCTCGTCGTCGGCCGCGCGGGAGGAGCACAAGGCCCGTAGGCGGATCTACTACAGCCAGGAGGATCCGCGCTGGCGCCATGTGCCGTACACAGTCGGGGGCAAGGATACGATCGGCACCTCCGGCTGTGGTCCGACCTGCATGGCGATGGCGGTCGGGAGCCTGACGGACGCTCGTCCGCTGCCGACGGAGCTGGCGGCCTTTTCGATCCAGCGAGGGTACCGGACACGGGCTTCCGGCACGTCCTGGAGCTTTTTCCCGGCGGCGAGCCGCGAGTACGGCCTTACCTGCAAGGCGACGTCTTCCTTCGAAGAGGTGCGTGCGTCCATGCAGCGAGGCGGATTGGCCATCGCCTCCATGAAGCCCGGCCGATTCACGTCGGCAGGGCATTTCATCCTGTTGGTCGAGCCGGCGCGGACGGCGGCGGGAGAGCCGGGCTTTCTCGTCTTCGATCCCAATCCGGACAACCGGCTGTACCGCGGCGCGGTCGACGAGGGCGTGCGGGACGACGGCCGGGTGACGGCGCCGGATGCGCTGCTCCGGCTGGAAGCGAAGCAGGTTTGGATTTTGGCGTCGGATTCGGCCTTGTGACGCATTCTTCTTGACTATTTTGTTGAAAGGCGTGCGAGAGCAGGCGGATGTGGTTAATATAGGAGGTGGATTCAAACCGACAGACCGGGAGTGGACATCGAATCATGGATAACTTCGCAGCGCAGCGGAGCGGAGCGGAGGAGGAACGGACGCCGCGCCAGCCGGGCCGAGCCATGCTGGCCTCAGTCATCAGCCGCAGTCCCAACCCTCTCCTTCTCTTCGATTCCGGCTTCAGGATCATTATGGTCAACCCTGCTTTCCTCCGAGCGTTCGACTGTACGGCCGAGGAGCTCGCAGGCTTCGGAGCCGATGCGTTCGCGCGGCGCTGCTTTCCTGCGGACAGCGTCTGCAAGGCGGAGCTGGCCCGCATCCGGGATCGCGAGCCGATCGATTGCGAGGAGGAGCTGACGGTCGCCGGCGGCGAGCGCCGCACCTTCCGCGTCATCGGCTACGAGCTCGAAGGGGAAGCCGGCTCGGGCGGAGGGTATCTGCTCAGCCTCGAGGACGTCTCCGAGCGCAAGCGGTTCGAGCTTCAGCTGCAGGAATCGGTCGAGCGCTACACCTCGCTCAAGAAATACAATCATGACGCGGTCATATCGCTCGATCTGCAAGGGCGGGTCATCAACTTCAACCAGGAAGCCGCCAGGCTGCTGGGCAAGCCGGCGGAGGAGCTCGCCGGCAAGGATTTTTCGCCGTATCTGCTCGTCGAGGAATCCGGCGGCACTGCCGAGATCGGACCGATCCTCCGGCAGGCCAGCGAGGATACGGCGGCCGAGCGGAAATTTACCGGCATGAGGCACAGCGGCGGACGCATCACGGAAATTCTCGCCTCGATTGCTCCGATCATCATCAACGGGACGACCAAAGGCTATTATCTGATCGCCAAGGATATGAGCGTGCAGAAAAAGCTGCTTATCGACAAGGAAGCGGCCGAAGCGACGAATCGGGCCAAAAACGAGTTTTTATCGATGATGAGCCACGAGATCCGCAATCCGATGAACGGCATTCTCGGCCTGACGCGCATGATGCTCGACACGCCGCTGGAGGGAGAGGCTCGCCAGTATATCGAGCTGATCCGCAAGAGCAGCCATGCGCTGCTCCATATCGTCAACGACACGCTGGACTATACCCGATTGGAGTCGGAAGGGACCGAGCGCGCCGTGGAGCGGCCGTTTCGGCTCGACGAGCTGCTGGATGAGATCATCGCCATCCATATGCCGATCATCGTTCAAAAGGAACTTCGCCTCGAGACCTCGATCGCCAAGGACATGCCGGCGGAGCTGCTCGGAGATCGGGGCAAGCTCGGGCAGGTGCTGCTCAACCTGATCGGCAATGCCGTCAAGTTCACCGATCGCGGGGACATACGAGTCGCCTTCACCTTAAAGGAAGGGGCGGGGGCGTCCTTGCTCGTCGAGGGCGAGGTATCCGACACGGGCGTCGGAATTACGGAGTTCGAGCAGCAGCAGCTGTTCCACCCTTTCCGCCGCATCGGCGCCTACATGACCCGGACGGAGGAAGGCAGCGGCCTAGGCCTCGCCATATCCCGGCGGCTCGTCGAGCTTATGGGAGGAGCGATCGAGGTCGAGTCGACTCCGGGCCAGGGCTCGCGCTTCCGCTTCCGCTTCGCGGCGAAGGCCGTGGAGGCTCGGCCGTCGTCGGGACAAGCCGAGCCTTCGCCCGAATCGGACGGTCCGCTGCGCGTGCTCGTCGGCGAGGACAATGAGATCAACCAGCTCGTCATCCGCAAGATGCTCGAAAAGTCCGGGCATGCCGTCCGAGTCGTCTCCAACGGCGCCGAAGTGCTGGAGGCGCTGCAGGAGGAAGGACCGTACGATCTGCTGCTGCTCGACATCTTGATGCCGGTGCTCGGCGGCTTCGAGACGATGGCCGCGATGCAGAAGATGAAGCTGGAGCAGCCGCCGTATGTCGTGGCCGTGACGGCCAACGCGCTGCGCGGCGACCGGGAAGCCTGCCTGGAGGCGGGCATGGACGATTACCTCAGCAAGCCGATCCGGCGAGACAAGCTGGAGGAGGCGCTTGCGGCCTTCCGGATCTCGGCGAAGGCTCGGCCGTCGCGAAGCTGAGCGGCCGGTCGAGATCGCCGGGAAGCCGGCGCCTGCGGAGAGCTTGTCTCTGGGGCCGCTGCATGAAGTCCCGCATGACAAGAAAAACCCGGAAAGAACGGAGCCCGCTCCGTTCTTTCCGGGTTTTTAGGCATGCGGCCATGCAGCAATCGGCCTGCAGGCGTGAGATTCGCTGTCCTGCTGAGGGCACCGCGCGAATGCGGTGCCGGGGGCGTCTCGGGCCATGCGGCTGCGCAGCGAACGCCGCGCCGCCGCAGCTTTTGTCTGTCCACCCCGCCTGATGCCTGCTACACCCAGCCTTTCCTTAGAACGCCCAGTTGCCGGCGCGGAAGATCGGCTCCGCGCTGCCGTCCTCGGCGATGCCGTCGATGTTCATGTCGGCGGAGCCGATCATGAAGTCGACATGCGTGAGGCTCGTATTCAGGCCCCGCGCCGCGAGCTCTTCCTGGGAGAGCCCTTTGCCGCCCTCGATGTTGAAGGCGTACGCGCTGCCGAGCGCCAGATGGTTCGAGGCATTCTCGTCGAACAGCGTATTGTAGTAGAGGATGTTCGAGCGGGAGATCGGCGAGTCGTGCGGCACGAGCGCCACTTCGCCGATGCGGCGGGCGCCGGCATCCATTTCGAGCAGTCCCTCCAGCGTCTCCAGGCCGCGCTCGGCTTCCGCCTTGACGACGCTGCCGTTCTCGAACGTCAGCTTGAAGTTGTCGATGATGTTGCCGCCGTAGCTGAGCGGCTTGGTGCTCGAGACGTAGCCGTTCACGCCGTCCGCCTTGGCGGCGGTGAACACTTCCTCGGTCGGCAGGTTCGCGACGAACGGGATGCCGGCCTCGTTGATGCTGTCCGCCGCCACCCACAGATGGCCGTCGGGCAGCTCGATCGTCAGGTCGGTTCCCGGCGCGGTATAGTGCAGCTTCTTGTACTTGCGGGCGTTCAGATGCTGGGAGCGCGCGTTCAGGCTCGCGATATGCTCTTCCCACGCCGCCACCGGATCGTCGAGATCGCAGCGGACGGCTTTGAGGATCGAGGTCCACAGGCTTATGTACTGCTCTTCCTCAGTCGAGCCGGGGAACACTTTGGCTGCCCATGCCTTGGACGGGGCGGCGACGACGCACCAGCTGAACTTGTCGGACTGCGTCATCTGGCGGTAGGCCGCCATCGCTTTGCCGTACGTTTTCTGATGGTTGACGATCCGCTGCTTGTCGATGCCCTTCAGCAGGTCGGGATCGGAGGAGACGACGCTGATGGCGGCTCCGCCTTGCTCGCCGAGCTCCGTCATTTCGCCGGCGTACCATTTCGGCTCCTCGAGGAACGCCTCGTCGGGAGCGAGCTCGTAGCGGGTGCGGGCGATCGTATCGTCAGACCAGTTCACCTTGACGGAAAAGGCTCCTGCCTCGTAGGCTTTGCGGACAAGTGCGCGCACCAGGTCGGCCGAGTCGAGCGTCGCGTTGATGGCGAGCTTCTGTCCGGGCTGGATGCGAACTCCGACCCGGATGACGAGATCGGCGTAACGTTCGATTTGCTGCTGCAATTTGCTCAAGTGGTTCAGCCTCCATTCGCGTATGCGTCATGCAGTCCTATTGTACACGATCCCGTTCGAAAAAAGACAATCGCGTGCTATAGTGGAGAAAACGAGACCGTTGCGGAAAGGGGCGGAAGCGATGTTTCACCGCCGGCTGGAGGGCGGCTGCGAGCTGCGGGTGCTCGCGCCCGGCGACGCCAAGGCGCTGTACCGGACGCTGGAAAAAGACCGGCGCGAGCTGGAGTCGTGGCTGCCCTGGGTCGGGCAGATTCGCGGCTCCTCGGACATGAAGGATTACGTCCGCTTCGAATGCAAGCGCTACAAGGAAGGCAAGGCGATGTCCGCCGTGCTCCTGGACGGCGCTTCTGCGGCAGGCATGATCAGCTTTCAGGAGCTGGACTTCCGCCATCGCAAGGCGTCGCTCGGCTACTGGCTGGGCAGCGCCTGGCAAGGACGCGGCCTGATGATGCAGGCGGCAGCGGAAATGCTCGCCTTCGCATACGGGACGCTGGACCTCAACCGCGTCGAGATCCGCGCGCGCACGGACAACCGGCGCAGCCGAGCGGTCGCGGTGCGGCTCGGCTTCGCGCTCGAAGGCGTGCTGCGGGACGAAGAGCATGCGGACGGCATGTTCCGCGATCATGCCGTCTACGGCCTGCTGGCGCGAGACTGGGCGGACGGGAGAGCGAGCCTCGAGGCTCCAAGCGGCCCGCCTGTTTGATCCTGCGGTCCGTCAGGCCGCTGCGGCCCGCCGGCTTCCTGAAGCTGCCTGCCTCTCGCAGCGGCTCGACGCGGCAGGCCGTTGATCGGCAAGCCTCCAGCTCTTCCTCCCGGGTCTGCTATACTGGTAGAATCGAAGAGTCAACGAGAGGATCTGGAGGCGAGCAGACGTGTCGATGGAGTGGAGGCCGCTTGAAAAAGCGGAACAGCGGATTCCGGGTCCAGCGCCGCGGCGCAAGCGGCTGAAGCCGGTGGAGGCGCCCGGTCAGCGGGACGGCGCGTTCTGGCGCCGATCGATGGCCGGCGTCTGGACGGGCGGAGCGCTGCTGTGCGCGGCCTCCGCGCAGGGGCTGCCGCTCGGCTTCGGTCCCGCCTATGACTGGCTGGCGATGACGCTCGCCGGCACGGCCGCGCTCGGCATCTGCGCCTGGGCGCTCTCCTGGCTGATGAACTGGCTGCGGCTGCCGGTCCCCCGCCGGTTCGCGGGCGGCGTCCTGACGCTCGCGGCCGGCACGGCCGGCGCGCTGCTCGTCTCGGAGCTGCGCTGGACGGCGGCGCTGCCGCTCGCGGCCGCGTACGCGCTCGCGGCCGCCGCGGGCGGAGCCGCTTTTGCCGCCGCGCTGCCGAGGCTTCGTCTCCGCCGCCCTAGGCCGCTTGCCGCCACGCTCTCGTTCGCCGGCGCGCTGCTGCTCCTGCCGCTCCTGCTGTCGCTGCCCGCTCCGGGCTTCGGCGGCTCGGCGGACGATGCGGACGTGGCGGGGAGCGGGGGCGCGTTGGACATGCCGGGGCGATCCGGCGCCTACACCGTCTTGACTTATGGCAGCGGCACCGGCCGGCAGGCGGAGTTCGCGGAGGAGGCGGACATCCGCGCGTCCGCCGCAGACGCTTCGGCGCTGCTGCCTGACTGGGGCCGGCTCGAGGCATGGTATTGGGGCTTCGAGCCGGAGCGAATGCCGCTGAACGGCACGCTGTGGCTCCCGGACGGGGACGGGCCTTTCCCGCTCGCGCTCATCGTGCACGGCAACCATATCGCCCAGCAGCGCTCGGACGCAGGCTATGCCTATCTCGGAGAGATGCTGGCATCCAAAGGCTACGCCGCCGTCTCGGTCGACGAGAATTTTCTCAACTTTTCTCCCTGGACCGGCATTCCGGACGACGACATGAAGCTTCGGGCATGGCTGCTGCTGCGTCACCTCGAGGAGCTGCGGCGGTTGTCCGGCCAGCCGGAAGGTCCGCTCTCCGGCAAGCTCGACGCTTCCCGGACGCTGCTGATCGGGCATTCCCGCGGCGGACAAGCCGCGGCGATGGCGGCCGATGCAGGCAAGTGGTTCCCCGGCGACGCCGCTCTCGCGCGTTCGGTGGCCGGGGTCGCCGCGCTCGCTCCGACGGATACGGAGGAGGACGGGCGGCGCGCGGAGCTGGAGCACGCCAGCTATTTGACGCTGCATGGCTCGCGGGATGCGGATCTGACTGTCTTTTACGGGGAAAGGCAATATGGCCGCGTGCGGCTCGAGCCCGGCTCGGACCGCTTCAAGGCGGCCGTGTATGTCGAGGATGCGAACCACAGCCGCTTCAACGCGGACTGGGGCACGATGGACCATTCGCTGCCGGGAGGCCTGCTTCTGAGCCAGCGGGACATGCTGGCCGGAGAGCGCCAGCGCCAGCTCGCCGCGGCCTATGTCGGGGCGTTCGCGGACGCCGTGCTCGGCGGAGACCGCGCGGCGCGCGCTTGGCTGATGCCGGAGGCGCAAGCGGTCGGAGGAAGCGCCTCCGATTCGTTCGCCGGCATTCGGACGTTCCACCAATTTGCCGAAGCGGATGAGCGGCTCATGGCCGACTTCGAGCGGGAGGCTGCCCGGCAGGCGGGCTTCGGCGTGACCGCCGAGGCGGCGGCCGGCTCCGCCTTGAGCGCCGAGCCGCTGCTCGACCGCAATGGCGATCCGAAGGGAAGCCGGGGGGCCGTCGTCGCGTGGGGATCGCAGACGGATGGTGCCGGGCGGCTCGATGAGGACGGGAGGTCTGCGAGCGAAGCCGGCAGCTCTGAGTCCGCCATAGACGAGTCTGGCATCGCAAAAGAGCCCGGGGACGCCGCCGGCCCCGGAGTCGAAGATGCCCGGAGCGCCGCCGATCCGAACGGCAGCTGGCTGAGGCTCATCGGACTGCCGCGGCCGCCGGACTCCGCCGGGGGAGGACTGAGCTTTGCCGCGGCCAACCTCGGGGGCGGGCCTTGCTCCGAGCGGGCCGCCTGCCGGCCTGAGCCGCTGCAGCTGCAAGCGGTGCTGCGCGACCGGGCTGGCGTCGAAGCCGAAGTGGCGGTCGCGGATGGGATCGCAGCGGTGGAGCAGGAGCCGTTCCTGCGGCCGGCGTGGCTCGACGCATTCGTCAGCGATGGCAAATACGACCGTCCGGCCGAGCCGGCGCGGGTGACGATCCGCCTGCCGCTCGCCGCTTTTCGGCAGGCGGAGCCTAGGCTCGACACGGACTCGCTCGCGAGCCTGGAGCTGCGCTTCCGCTCGTCCGGCGGCGGGCCGGGGCGGATCCTGCTGGACGACTTCAGCTGGTATCCCGCTTCGTCGTCCGATTAGGGAGCCGACAGCACGGACCCGCCGAGCCGGCGCGATCATCGAATTCTCCCCCAGAATTCGTCATTTCGACGCTTGACGCTGTTCTCGCGTGCTAGCTATACTTTGGTAAGTGCCTGGATGGCCAGGCTGCTGGATTACGAGCCCCATGACCGAAAGGAAGGACGCCTCTTGAGCCAATCGAAAAGCAGCAAAAAGAAAAAGAACGTCTATGTGCCTCCGGCCAAGCAGAAGAAGGGCAACGGAGCTCTCATCTGGCTGACGATCGCCATCGCGTTCATCGCCGTCGTCATCATTCTCGGCATCAACAATTCGTCCAAGCCCCATGCCTTTGATTACAAAGAGCTTCCGCGCCTCGGCGCCGAGGACGCCAAGGTCAAGCTCGTCGAGTTCGGCGACTACAAATGTCCGAGCTGCAAGGTGTTTTCCGAGCAGATCAAGCCGCTGCTCGTCAAGGATTACATCGAGACCGGCAAGGCCGCGCTTTACTTCGCCAACTATGCCTTTCTCGGTCCGGATTCGGTGACGGCGGCCGTCGCGGCCCACTCCGTCTACCTGCAGGATCCCGAGCAGTTCTGGGCCTACAATGATGCGATCTATGCGAACCAGGGGGATGAAAACACCGTCTGGGCGACGCCCGAGCGGCTCGTGCAGATCGCCAAGGACGCCAAGCTCGACATCGATTTCGACAAGCTGCTGAGCGACATCAATGCCGGTGTCGGCTCCGACAAGGTCGCCGAGGAGAGCCGGCTCGCCGAGACGACGCTCAAGGTCGGCGGCACGCCTTCGCTCTTCGTGGATGGCGAGCAGCTCAAGTTCAACAATTATGACGACATCAAGAAGGCGATCGACGAAAAGCTCGGTTCGGATAAGTAAGCTTCAACCGGCTTGCTTCAGGACAGCGTGTCGGCAAGGGGAGAATAGTCTTTTGACGCTTGCCGATAGGTTGCCGGGGACAGCAATCCAATGGACAGCTCTCGAACGAGCAGGCTAAGGCCGCTTGACATGATGTTGTTGAGGACCAGATTGGGATTGCGGGATCGGGTCCGATGGACGAGAGGCGTCAGCGCTAGGAGAGCTGTTTCGGAATTATGGATGGGAGGGTGGCGGCTCATGGCCGAACCGAACGACGAGGCGAAGTTCGACAAGCAAGACGAGGAAGATGCCTACGGCTATGCCGAGGACGAGCCTGAAGGACTGTGGGAGCGCTACCGGTTCTATTGCGCCTGGGTCGTCGCGCTCGTCGCGACGCTCGGGAGCCTTTATCTGAGCGAGATCGCCGGATACATGCCATGCGACTTGTGCTGGTATCAGCGCATCTTCATGTATCCGCTGGCGGTGCTGCTCGGCATCGCGGCCTATCGGGGCGACAGGCAGATCGGCGTTTATGCGCTGCCGCTCGCTTGGATCGGCATCGGGATCTCCTTTTACCACAACCTGCTTCAATGGTTCCCGTCGCTGTCGGGCATCGTGCCGTGCAAGTCCGGCGTGCCGTGCAATCAGGATTACTTGAACTGGTTCGGCTTCATCACGATTCCGCTGATGGCGCTGACCGCCTTCGCCCTCATCCTGATCCTGCTCCATGTGAAGGGACGCCGCCGGTAGGCAGCAGCTTGCCGGATGCGAGTCGCTGAATGGCTAGAGGCAGGCATTTGAATCTCTTGCTTCAGCCTGATGCGTCGCCGCAGCTGCCCCGGCAGGCAGGGCGCCTCTATGTGCCGCTTGAGCTTCCTTGACTAGTGGTGCGATTTATGTTCCCAGCCTAATCAAGACCGCGGTCGTGAAGCACACGCCGCTTCAAGTCCATCCCGATCCGGGAGGGCTTGGAGCGGCTTTTTTTGATCTCTCTATCTAGTTAAAGGAGCAACTGAAACCATGCCAAACTTTCAAACCGTCTATGACGAATGGCTGCAAGCCGAGATTCGGAACGAGTCCGGACCGCGCCGCCGGGAGCTGCTGGAAAAAGGCCTCGGACACGGCACGGTCGCTTTCCTGCGGCAGATCTGGTTCCCCGCCATGCGCAGCTTGACTCATCTTCATCCGGAATGGGAAGTCCGGGACGCGTCGAATGGATACCGTTACATTGACCTGGCTTACCTGCCGGGCGGCGGCGCGAAAGGGGGCATCGAAATCCAGGGCTTCGGCCCTCATGCCCGCGACCTCGACGTGCGGCGCTTCAAAGACCTCAGCTGGAGGCACTCCATGCTGGCGATCGACGATTGGCTGTTCATTCCCGTCGCTTATCTGTCCATCGTGGAGGAGCCGAAGCGCTGCCAGCAGCTGGTGCTTTCCTTCGTGGGCAAGTTCGTCGCTGGGGAAGGCGCCGGCTCGCTTACGGCGATGGAGGCGGAGACGGTCCGCTACGCCAGGCGGATGTTTCGGCCTTTCACGCCATCCGAGCTGATGGTTCATCTGAACGTGAGCGCCACCTACGCCAGGCGGATCCTGCATCGCTTGGTCGAACTCGGGCGCCTGAAGCCGGTCGGAGGAAACAAGCGGTATCGATCCTATGCTCTTCCGGACTGGAATCCGCTGCCGTAACGAGTCCTTGAGTCCTCGAAATGGCCGGCGAATGGCGGCATGCTTGGAATTTGCCGAGCGAAATCCATCTGGCTTTCGTTGCTCCGTTCCGGTCATCGTTCCGTGCGGATAGAGCGGCAAGATCGGCTTGTCGTTGTCCGCGCGCAGCTTGCAGAGAAAGCCATGAGAATGGAAGCAGGGGGGAGTTCCAGGAGCACCGATTGTTTCAGCACATTCAGTACCCTCGTTTGCTCCGGCGCCACTGGTCGCTCAAACGCCATCGTTTGCAGTAGAGCCATCGTTTGCAGTAGAGCCATCGTTTGCAGTAGAGCCATCGTTTGCAGTAAGCCATCGTTTGCAGTAAGCCATCGTTTGCAGTAAGCCATCGTTTGCAGGAAGCCATCGTTTGCAGGAAGCCATCGTTTGCAGTAAGCCATCGTTTGCAGTAAGCCATCGTTTGCAGTAGGGACAGGATCCATCCTCTGAGTCGTGGAATCCTTTCTTCGCGGGCATCCTAGTTTAACGAAACTAGCATGCCTTATTTCGCCTTTTGAGGTCCATTTTGATTTCTAACGAAACAGAGAAGCGCTATTGCCCTGTTTCAGTGGGATTTCAAGGCCGTTCAAAGCGAATAAGCTCTGCTAGTTTCGTTAGATTTTTTTCGAGACTCTTTTTCCTCGGATAGCGTCTGTCCGTTTCGTTAGCGGTGTAGTAGGTTTGCGCGGTGCACTTGGAGGAACGCCCGATCCTAGTTCCGAGCAGTGAGACAGAGCGATCGAGCAGCCGGCATGTGGAGCGCATACCCAATAGCCTCGCTTAGCACGGTTAGCCTTCGTGCGCCGCGCCGCCAGCCGCCAGTCAAGCCCCGTCTCACGAGCTGCCGACGCGCCGTCTGCCGCCATGCCGAGCGCCGCCACACGAGCTGCCGCCGCGCCGCCAGCCGCCCGCCAAGCGCCGCCGCAAGAGCTGCCGCCGCGCCGCTCGCCGCCCGCCAAGCGCCGCCACACGAGCTGCGGACGCGCCGCCCGCCGTCATTCCAAGCGTCGCCGCACAAGCTGCCGCCGCCCGCCGCCCCTCCTCGCGGTCCATCCGAGATGTCCGAGTCCGACCGCCGCCCGAATCATGCGACAATTCGCCACCTCTGATTGACCCGCCAATGCGCCGGGTATATTCTTAGGGCAAGTGCTTCGTAAAAGCGTTTACATTCATCGCGATCCTACATATACGTTCATGCAGATTTTGAGGGCGTCCGGCCGTATCGTCCGCCTCCGGGACGAAGCGACGGCTTCGCCTGCGTCAACTAATCTATCATGGCGACGCGCAGGTTTGCTATAATGGAACTACTTTCAACCGAATGCCCCTGCCTTAGCGAGAATGATCCGGAGGTGTCCCCCATGCCTACACTCAAGCCCAAGCAGACCGTCCATGCCGATCCAGCTGTCCTAGACGATTCGTCCGCCGACAGGGATCAGCCCGCCATCATCGATCCGCCCGCCGAATCCAAGCCATCCGCCAAGCCGAAAAAATCCTCCAAGCCGAAGGCATCCGCCAAGGCCAAGCAAGACAAATCGCTCCTCAAGGACGTGTACTTGTTCAATCGCGGAGAGAACGACTTCGCCTACCGCACGTTCGGCGCGCACAGCAAGCTCGAGGACCGACGTCGAGGCGTGCGCTTCACCGTCTGGGCGCCGAACGCCCGCGAGGTCGGCGTGGCCGGCGACTTCAACGGCTGGAACGGCGAGCATCACCGCATGGAGCCGATCGATTCCACCGGCGTCTGGTCGCTGTTCATTCCCGGGCTCAAGGCCGGCGATCTGTACAAGTACGAGATCGTCGCCGCGGACGGCCGCAAGCTGCTCAAGGCCGATCCGTTCGCCTTCGCAAGCGAGCTGCGGCCGAATACCGCTTCGATCGTCGCCGATCTGTCCGGCTACAAGTGGAAGGACGACGAATGGCAGCAGCGGAAGCAGACGACGGCTCCGTACGATCAGCCGATGCTCGTTTACGAGATGCATCTGGGCACGTGGAAGATCAAGGCGCCGGAGGTGTTCCACAGCTACGACGAGATCGGCGGGGAGATCCTGGACTATGTCGTCCGCATGGGCTATACGCATATCGAGCTGATGCCGCTCGCCGAGCATCCGCTCGACAAGTCCTGGGGCTACCAGATCACCGGCTACTTCGCTCCGACGGCGCGCTACGGCTCAGCCAAAAGCCTCATGAAGTTCATCGACCGCTGCCACCGCAAGGGGATCGGCGTCATCCTCGACTGGGTGCCGGCCCATTTCGTCAAGGACGAGCAGGGGCTCCGCCAGTTCGACGGCACGCCGATCTACGAGAGCGCCGACCCGAGCCTCGCGGAGAAGCCGCTCTGGGGCACGAACGCCTTCGACTACGGGCGCACCGAGGTGCAGAGCTTCCTCGTCTCCAATGCCTTGTACTGGATGGACCTGTTCCATGTGGACGGCCTGCGCGTCGACGCGGTCGCGAGCATGCGCGACCTGACGATGGACAAGCCGCCGGAGCTGCAGGCGCGCAACAAATACGGGGGCACGCGCCATCTCGAGGCGGACGCTTTCCTCCAGAAGCTCAACAAGGCGGTGTTCCGCTACTTCCCGAATACGCTCATGATCGCCGAAGACAGCTCGCCCGAGCCGGGCGTCACGACCCCGGTCCACGACGGCGGGCTCGGGTTCAACTTCAAGTGGAGCATGGGCTGGATGAACGACATGCTCCGCTACATGCAGCTCGACCCGTCGCAGCGGCATCAGCGCCATGACTGGCTCACCTTCGCGATGATGTACCACTACACGGAGAACTTCATCCTCCCGCTGTCCCACGACGAGGTCGTGCACGGCAAGAAGTCGCTCCTGAACAAGATGCCGGGCAGCTACGAGGAGAAGTTCGCGAACCTGCGCCTGTTCTACGGATTCTGGATGGCGCATCCCGGCAAGAAGCTGCTGTTCATGGGAGGAGAATTCGGCCAGTTCGACGAATGGAAGGATAGCGAGTCGCTGGACTGGATGGTGCTGGAGCATGACTCCCATCGGTCGATGCAGCAGTATGTGCGCAAGCTGAACGGCCTGTACCGCAAGCTGCCGCAGCTGTGGGAGCAGGACTACGATCCGGCCGGCTTCGAATGGATCGACGTCAACAACGCCGAGCAGAGCATCGTCTCGTTCATCCGCAGGAGCAAGGACGGCAGCTACGCCGTCGCGGTCGCGAACTTCTCCAGCCGCCGCTACGAAGAGTACCGGGTCGGCGTGCCGGACAAGGGCAGGTTCAAGCTGCTCCTGCACAGCGACGACGCCCGGCTCGGCGGAGCCTCCGCAGAGCTTCCGACCTTCCTCTCCAGCCAGCCCGCTCCGATGCATGGCCGCGAGTACAGCCTCACCCTGCACTTGCCCCCGCTGTCCTTCCAGCTGCTTGAGCACCAGCCGAGGGGAACACACTGACACGAGGAGTTGGGACCATGGGCCAAAAAGAAATGATCGCCATGCTGCTAGCCGGGGGAGAAGGAAAGCGCCTCGGCGTCCTCACGAAGGATTTGGCCAAGCCGGCCGTCCATTTCGGAGGCAAATACCGGATCATCGACTTTACCCTGAGCAACTGCATGCACTCGGGCATCGACACCGTCGGCGTCCTGACCCAGTACCAGCCTCTCGTCCTGAACCGGTATTTGGGCATCGGCAGCCCTTGGGGCCTCGACCGCAGCGACGGCGGCATGGCCGTGCTCCCGCCCTATGTCAAGTCCAAAGGCGGCGACTGGTATAAAGGAACCGCCAACGCCATCTATCAGAACATGGGCTTCATCGACCGCTATGAACCGGAATACGTGCTCATCATCTCCGGCGACCACATCTACAAGATGGATTATGAAAAGATGCTGGAGCATCATAAATCGACCGGCGCGGACGTGACCGTCGCCGGCTTGAAAGTCGACATCAAGGAAGCGAGCCGCTTCGGCACGATGATTCTTGGCGAAGGCACCCGCATCGCCGACTTCGAAGAGAAGCCGAAGCATCCGGTGAGCGATGTCGTTTCGATGGGGGTCTACATCTTCAACTGGAAAGTGCTGCAGAAATATCTGATCCGCGACGAAGCCGACCGCAAGTCGTCGCATGACTTCGGCAAGGACATCATCCCGGCGATGCTCGAGGACGACATCAGCTTGCACATGTACCCGTTCAAGGGGTATTGGAAGGACGTCGGCACGATCGAGAGCCTGTGGGAAGCCCACATGGACCTGCTCGGCTGCGAGCCGCAGCTCGACCTCGGCGACGACGACTGGCGCATCTATTCGACCCGCCACAATCGTCCGGCCCATTATGTGTCTCCGGCCGCCTCGATTCGCGAGTCGATGATTACGGAAGGCTGCGTCGTCGAAGGCGAGGTATCCCGCTCGGTGCTGTTCAGCGGCGTCGAGATCGGCGAGGGGTGCCATATCTCCGAGTCCGTCGTCATGCCCGGCGCGATCATCGGCGCGGGCTGCAAGGTGTACCGCACGATCGTAGGCGAGAACGCCGTGCTCGAGGCGGGCGTCGTGCTCGGCTCGCCGGAAGGAACGGAGATCGGCGTCGTCGGCAGCGACGAGAAGATCGCCCGCAACCATTCGCTCCAGGAGGTGCAGCAGCCATGATCAACAAAGCGATGGGCGTCGTCAACCTGATCCACGAGACCGACGAGCTGGAAAGCCTGACCGCCACCCGCTGCCCGGCGACCGTGCCGTTCGGCGCTCGCTACCGGCTGATCGATTTCATCCTCTCCAGCATGGTGAATTCCGGCATCTCCAAGGTGGCGGTATTCGCTCATACGAAGTATCGCTCGCTCATGGACCATCTCGGCTCCGGCCGTCCATGGGACCTGCATACGCGCCAGAGCGGATTGTTCGTGCTGCCGCCGTCGTCCGATCAGATCCATGAGCTGAGCCGAGGCGACCTGTACCATTTTTACCAGCATCGGGACTACTTCCAGCGCTGCAAGCTCGAATACGTCGTCGTGACCCGGAGCCATATGGTGTGCAACGTCGACCTGGATGCCGTCATCGACTATCACGAGAGCCAGCAAGCCGACATTACGGTCATCTGCAAGCGGCAGGCCGACCTGCTCGGCGGCAAGACGCGCAAGGTGGAGCTCGGCGAAGGCGGACGGGTCAAGGGCATGCAGGACCACTTCGGCAACATGGATTCCGACGTGCATTCCATGGAAATCTACATCATGAAAAAGGACCTGCTCATGGATCTGGTGCAGACGTCGCTGGCCCAGGGGCAGGATCATCTCGTCCGGCATGCGATCCTGTCGCGGATCGACCGGCTGCGCATCTTCGGCTATTTGTACGAGGGCTATCTCGGCGTCGTCAATACGGTCGAGGCCTACTACCGGACCAGCATGGACCTGCTGCGTCCGGAGGCATGGCGCGAGCTGTTCTTCCAGCCGGGCCCGATCTTCACCAAGACCAAGGACGAGCCGCCGACCCGCTACCTCGAAGGGGCGAAGACCGGCAACTCGCTCATCGCCAACGGCTGCAAGATCGAGGGCACGGTCATCAACAGCGTCCTGTTCCGCGGCGTGCAGGTCGGCAAGGGCGCGGTCATCCGCAACAGCATCGTCATGCAGAACGGCGTCATCGGCGACGGCACGCAGCTCGACCGCGTCATTCTCGACAAGGAAAGCCACGTCGAGGCGCATCGCGATATCCGCGGCACGGAGGGGCTGCCCTTCCTGGCGGGCAAGAGAAAGACCATCTGATGGTCTTTTTCTCTGTTTGCTCCGATGAAGCCAACATCCGGCCGCGTTTCGGCCGATAACAACCGATAGATGAGCCTGATCGAAATTCCGGCGAGCCGCCGCGCACACAGACAGAGCGGACCGGCGGAGCCAATCTGGAGGGAACCTTACGCATGAATGTCCTATTCGCGACATCGGAAGCGGTGCCGCTCGCCAAGTCCGGCGGCCTCGCCGACGTCGCCGGAGCGCTGCCCAAGGCGCTGCGGCAGGCGGGCACGGAGGCGCGCGTCATCCTGCCCAAGTACGACACGATCCCTTGGACGCTGCTTCAGCGCTTCCGCAAGATCGACGAGTTCTCGGTGCAGCTCGGCTGGAGGACGCAGTACGTCGGCTTGCTGGAAGGCGAGGTGGACGGCGTCGTCTACTATCTGATCGACAACGAGTTCTATTTCCACCGCGGAGGCTTGTACGGCTACGGCGACGATCCCGAACGGTTCATCTTCTTCAGCATCGCCGTGCTGGAGGCGGTCCGGCGCATGGATATCGCCTGGGATGTCCTCCATTGCCATGACTGGCAGACCGCGCTCATTCCGTTCCTGCTCAAGCGCCGGTATTTCGCCGATGAGCGGCTCTCGTCCATCCGGACGATGTTCACCATCCACAACCTGCGGTATCAAGGCGTCTTCGGCAAGCAAGAGATGATGGACCTGATCGGCATGGGACCGGAAATCTTCGCTTGGGACGGTCTGGAGCATGACGGGGCGGCCAACTGCATGAAAGGCGGCTTGCTGTACGCCGACAAGCTGACGACCGTCAGCCCCACTTACGCCGAGGAGATCAAGACCGAGTACTACGGAGAAGGGCTGGACGGCATCCTGCGCGTGCGGGCCGGCGACCTGGCCGGCATCGTCAACGGCATCGATACGGAGCTGTTCGATCCGATGAACGACGAGGCGATCGCCGTCCCGTATCTGGACTCGCTGGCGCGCAAGCGCCAGAACAAGCTCGCGCTTCAAAAGGAGCTCGGCCTGCCCCAGCGAGAGGACGTGCCGGTCATCGGCATCGTCTCGCGCTTCGTCGAGCAGAAGGGCTTCGACCTGATCGACGGCGTGTTCGGCGAGCTGCTGGAGGAGGACGTGCAGCTGGCCGTGCTCGGCTCCGGCGAATGGGCCTATGAACAGATGTTCCGCTCGGCTTCCCATACGCGGTACGACAAGATCAGCCTCTGGGCCGGCTTCAACGACGGGCTCGCCCGCCGCATCTACGCCGGTTCGGACATGTATCTGATGCCGTCTCAGTTCGAGCCGTGCGGACTCAGCCAGCTGCTCGCGCTCCGCTACCGGAGCGTGCCGATCGTCCGCGAGACCGGCGGGCTCAAGGACACCGTCCAGCCTTACAACGAATATACTGGCGAAGGAAACGGATTCAGCTTCGCCAGCTACAACGCGCATGACATGCTGTTCACGATCCGCCGAGCGCTCCATTTCTACCGCGAGCCTGCCGCCTGGGAGGCGATCGTGCGCAATGGAGCCGGGGCCGACTATAGCTGGAACCGTTCCGCCCGATCCTACATCAGCCTGTACGAACAACTCGCGCCTGAGCGGAAGGAGAAGGATTCATGGCCCGTCACCTCGTAATCGGAAACGGCAAGATGCTGCTCAACCTGGATCAGAACTGCTACATCCGCGACATCTACTATCCGTACGTCGGCCAGCTCAACCACGTCGGCGGCCAGTATTGCCGCCTCGGCCTCTGGACCGAAGGCCAGTTCAGCTGGCTGGAGGACCCGGCGTGGTCGAAGGAGCTCGGCTATATCGAGGATTCCCTCGTCACCGACGTCACGGCGCGGCATGGCGGACTCGGCGTCGAGCTGCAGATGAACGACGGCATCCATCAGCGCGAATGCATCTACCTGAAGCGCGTCGTCATCCGCAACCACGCCGACCGGGAACGGGAATTCCGCCTGTTCTTCCATCAGGACCTCATGATCGACGGCACGGAAGTGGGCGATACCGCCGCCTACTATCCCGACAACCATACGCTGTTCCATTACAAGCGCTCGTCCTACTTCATGTTCAACGGCTTCTCCGACGAGGGCGGCATGTCCCAGTACTCTACGGGCATCAAGCGGTTCCACTCCGCCGAAGGCACTTGGCGCGACGCCGAAGACGGCGAGCTGATGGGCAACGCGATCGCCCAGGGCTCGGTCGACAGCACGATCGGCTTCCGAGCCGTCGTGCCGGCCGGCGGAGAGAAGACGGTCTACTACTGGATGTCGATCGGCAAGAGCCTCGAGGAGGTCAAGAAGCTCAACGACTACGTCCAGGACCAGCATCCGGAGAAGCTGCTGAGCCGCATCGTCGTCTACTGGAACCACTGGCTGGGCCGCGCGGAAAAGGATCTGGGCGACCTGCCTCCGGAAGTCGCCCGCATGTTCCGGCACAGCCTGCTGCTCGTGCGCACGCAGACGGACGAGCGCGGCGCGATCATCGCGGCCAACGACACGGACATCCTGCAGTACAACCGCGACCACTACAGCTACATGTGGCCGCGCGACGGAGCGCTCGTCGCCGACGCGATGTCGCTCGCAGGCTATCAGAGCGTCATCGCGCCGTTTTTCCACTTCTGCTCGGAGGCGCTGACGCCGGACGGCTACCTGAACCACAAGTTCAATCCGGACGGCACGGTCGGATCGAGCTGGCATCCGTATACGGTGCAGGGAACGAAGCGGCTGCCGATCCAGGAGGACGAGACGGCGCTCGTGCTGTTCGCGCTGTGGAGGGACTTCCAGCGGCATCAGGTGATCGAGCTTCCCCAGTCGCTGTACAGCAATCTGATCCGCAAGTCGGCCGCGTTCCTCAGCAGCTACATGGAGCATTCGCTCTCGCTGCCCAAGCCGAGCTACGACCTGTGGGAGGAGCGCTACGGCATCTGGACGTATACGGCGGCGTCGGTGTACGGCGGCCTGATGGCCGCGTCGTTCTTCACCGACTTGTTCGGCGACTACGAGCGCAGCGACCACTACAAGCGGACGGCCGAGGAGGTCAAGCAGGGCATCCTGACGCAGCTGTGGGACGAGGCGAGCGGCCGGTTCGCGCGCGGTCTCGTGCAAAAGGACGGCGGCTGGGTCAAGGACATGACGCTCGAGAGCAGCCTGTTCGCGGTGCTCGAGTTCGGCGTGCTGCCGGCGGACGACGAGCGCGTCGTGCGCACGATGACGGCCATCCGCGACGGCCTGGCCGTGCGCACCGACGTCGGCGGCATCGCCCGCTATACGAACGACTACTACTTCCAGCAGTCCGGCGAAATCGACCGCGTGCCGGGCAACCCGTGGATCATCTGCACGCTGTGGGTGGCGAACTTCGAGATCGACTCGGCGCGCTCGCTCGCCGATCTGGAGGCGCCGAAGCGGACGCTCGAGTGGGTCGTGCGGACGGCGCTCGAGAGCGGTGTCCTGCCGGAGCAGCTCAATCCGCATGACGGTACGCCGCTCTCCGTCGCTCCGCTCACCTGGTCGCATGCGACGTTCGTGCAGAGCGTCAGCAAATATGCGGCCAAATACAAGGAACTGCTTTGATGCAAACAGCCTTCGGCGCGCGCCGAAGGCTGTTTTTGGCTCGTTATTTGAAGTTAGATGAAAAAGGCGCGGGTGATGATGACCAGCAGGATGAAAAGGACGAGGATGACGCCCGTTGTCGTGCCGAGACCGCCGCAACCGTAAGCTCCGTAACCTGCTCCAACGCCTTCAACCGCATAACCCATCGCGATTCCTCCCATGGTTGATGAAATGACGCGAAGTCCGCGAACGGCCTGCCATGCGGGTTGCCGGACTTCACACCATCACTTTATGCGGCGGGCGGGCAGAGCGACCCCGGCAGATGTCCCGATGCGGAGGGAGCTTGAGACGGGATGGACGCCTTCAGGCGCCGGACGTCTCGGTCGATTGGATAAGCGCGGCCGCCTCGGGCGTAGGCTCCGTGCTGGCCGTGAGAGCGTAGGCGAACTGCCGGAAATGCTTGAGCCTCGACTCGAGATTGACCTCGACGGCGTTGCCCCCGAGCAGAACGGAGGCGGAGCTG
Source organism: Paenibacillus albicereus (assembly GCF_012676905.1). Classification (NCBI taxonomy): domain Bacteria; kingdom Bacillati; phylum Bacillota; class Bacilli; order Caryophanales; family Paenibacillaceae; genus Paenibacillus; species Paenibacillus albicereus. The sequence goes on from NZ_CP051428.1 coordinate 2,186,821, forward strand.
TAGGCGATCACGTTCACGCAGCCGACCTGGATGGCCGGGCAAGGGTTGGAGCGGATCGTACGGACGTCCGCCGCCTCGGCGGATTCCTCCTCGACGAGGTTGAACGGCTTGACGAACAAGGAATAGCCGGCGAAGTCCACCTCGCCGCCGGCCCGATGGTCGAGCTGCCGCTGGACCGCCAGTCCGGTGACGCGGGCGTTGACGCTGCCGGTGTCGCCGAACTGGATGACCGAGGCGAGGCCGATGCTGATGAGCTCGGCGGAGCCGATGTACGACGTGCGGATCGAAGCGTCGGAATCGATCATCCGCCGACCACGTTGACCGGACCGGTCGGATTCAGAAAGCTGTTCTCGCCGAACGGAATCGGCCCTCCAGGCGTGACTTCGGGCTGGACCGCTTCGCCGGTGCCGGCGATCGGCACGACCGCCTGGCCGCCTTCGCTTTGGATGACTCCGGCTTCGGGTGCGGCGGCTTGCGGCTCCGGCAGCGGGGCGAACGGGCCGATGATGACGGCCTCCGGCGGCGTGTCGAAGATGGAATACAGCGTGATGGAATCCGTATCGCCGATCTGCAGCATGGAGGCGGCGGCGACCCCGGTCAATTCAAGCGAGCCGACCGACAGCACATGGTTCGTGATGCTCACGTTCATCGCCAAGTCGAATCAATCCTTTCTGCGCTGCGGCGCCATGCGCGCCAGCTGGATGACATACTGCTCGAGTGCGGTCTGGGCATCGCGGACCGTGCGCTGGACCGTGCGCTGGAGCTGCTCCTTCCGCAGCGGCTCGCCGCTCGCGGCCTGCATGGCGCTGCGCGAGGCAAGCTCCTCGTTCAGATACAGGCGGATGCGGTCGGGGAGCTGCCGCCGCACGTCCTCGATGACCATCTGCCGATGGGAGGGATCGAGCTCCAGCCGGTGGAGGCGGGCCGCCTCCTCCAGCATGCCGTGCGCCGTCTCGCTCAGCCAGTGGTGGACGGCGCCCCGGACATCGGTGAAGCCGGGCAAGGCGGCGGACGGCGGGACCTGGCCGGCGCCGGCCGGCGGGACGGCCGCGCTGCCGGTCGGCGGCTGCCCGGCAAAGTTGTTGAGCGCGGGCGCGGTGAAGGCGCCCGGCCCCGGCTGGAGGCCGCCTGGCGCGCCGGGCGCGCCGGGCGCGCCGAATCCCGGGGAACCGGGGATGACGCCAGGCGGAACCGCGGCTCCAGGAGGCGCCACGCCCGTCGTTCCCGACGCTCCGGCGTTCGGGGCTGCGGGAGGACCCGAGAAGCCGGGCGGCGCGGCCGCGCCCGGCGCCAGCGTCTGGCCGGGCGCCGGAGGCGGCGCGGCGCCGGGCGCCTGGCTGCCGACCAGATTCGGAGCGAGTCCGGTGCCGGGTGCGTTGCCGAAGCTCGGCGGCGCGGGCGACTGCTGCGATCCGGCAGCTCCCGCGCCGCCAGGCACGGACGCGGCGGAGCTGCCGGCCGGCGTCGTCGCGATTCCGGTCCCGGCGCCGGCTTTGGCCGCATTGGCGGCCAGCTGCTGGGCGATGCCGGGAGCGGCGGACTGCGGGATCGGCAGCGGGTACACCTTCGCCCCTCCGTTCACCTGCGGAGGCAGCGACATTTGGCCGAACTCCTGCATTTGCGACTCGGACGGCGCGGTCATGCCGATGTTGAGCGTGCCGTCGAGCTGCTCCACCTTCAGCTGGTCGAAGTTGTACTCCAGCTTTTCGATCGTATAAGAGGGCTTCGACTCGAGCTCCTGCAGCCTTCCGGCCAGCTGCTGGATCGAAGCGGCCAGCTGCCCGTTCAGCTGCTGCTGGACGGACCACCCGGCGGCCAGCGCCTGCAGGCAGCGCTGCAAGCAGGCCGGATCGAGCAGGTTGCCGGCGCAAGGGAAGTCGGCTGCAGCGGCCTCGGCGGCGCTATCCGGTGTCTGGTCGGGCACGAACGGAAAGGGCGGCGCCGTAAAAGGCCAGCCCTCGTAATGCTGCCACTTTTGCACCCAGTACGGATCGACGGCCGCGATCGCCTTGGGGATCGACTCTTCGTTGAAGCCGCCGAGCGCGCTCGGATCAAGCCCGGGAATGCCGGAGCCGGCCGGCCAAGCTCCTGGCGGCTGGCCGGCAGGGGAACCGGCGCCGAGCGGAAAAGGACCGGCGGGCGGCGGCTGTCCCGGCCCAGCGATACCTCCCGCAGCGAGAGCCGGCGGGACGAAGCCGCCGGCTCCTCCGGCTGGCGGCGCTCCCATGGGCCACTCGCCCGGCATGGCCGTCGTGCCGCCCGGTCCGGAAAAGACGACCGCTCCGGGAATATTGAACGTATTGCTCCCCGAGATGGCGGGCGAGGCAGGCGTAGCCGCAGTGATGTCCGGGCCGATGACCAGTCCCGGAGCAGCAGATTGGGACAGCGGCGGAAAAACAGGCGCAGCGGCGCTGCCCGGCACGAAACCGGGCGGAGCGGCCGCTGGCGGGGGAAAGCCGGGAGCGCCGAACGGGCCGGCTCCCGGAGACGGCGAGAACGGGGGCGCCGCAGGCCATCCGGCGAATGCGCTCTGGCCTGGCCCGGCCCCCGGCTGAAGGCCCCATGCCGGGCCGGGGGCGGCCGCTCCCGGATAGGCCGGCCAGGGGCCGGAGGCATGCGAGCCGATCCCGTAGGGGGGCCAGGCGGCGCCGGGAGCGCCGGCTCCCATCATGCCGGGAAAGGCGCCGCCCAGCCCAGGCCATGCCATGCTTTTGCCGAGCAGCTTGGGCATGATTCCACCTCCGAGGCCGTTCATGCCGCCCGTTCCGGTCAGCATGCCGAGCAGAGGAGAGTTCAGGAAGGAGCGATTCGGAGGAGCGTCGGGCGCTTCGCTGCGGGGAGACCCGCCGGAGGCGGAAGTGTCCTTTGGTTCTATCCGGGCCTGCACCTCCTTGAGGAATCAGCTTGGATTGGGGAGAGGAACGAAGTTGAGCGCGTTGGCGCCTTCTTCCGCGGCGGTGAGCGCTTCGGCCGGCTTGTCGAAGCCGCCCGAGTTGTACAGCTGCGAGACCGGACGGATCGAGCCTGCGCTGCCGATCTGCAGCACCGAGCTGTTGGCGACGCTGTCGACCCGCAGCTGATGGATCGTGATCGATTGATGCACGGTCAGGTTCATATGATGTTCGCTCCGGACGCGACTTCATTTTGCGAGTTGTCCTGCAGGTCCGGATCGAGCGTGTTCGTCGCGCTCAAGCCGTTGTTGGCATTGGTGAGGCCGCCGGTAAGGAACGAGCCGGAGCCGGCGTAGGTCTTGGACGTGCTCGAAGGAGAAATCTGCACGGTATCCCCGAATTGCACGACGCCGCTGGAGCCGATGCTGACGATGTTGACGAAGCCTACCGCTGCTGGCATGGGATTCACCTCGAATCGGAAAGATAGGCGAGCCGCAGCCTCGCCCGGGCTGCCGCCTATACCCCCACTATATGCGGCATTCGCCCAAATGTTCCAAAACCCGGGCCGTCCCATCGAAAGCTGTCACGGCACGGCGTCCTGCCGCATAGCGTAGGCAGGAAGGAGGCGGATGCCCGTGGGCGAGAAATTCGAGCGGCTGCAGGACTGGCTGTCCAGGCAGCAGCTCCCGAGAGGATTTGAGATGATGAAGGATCCGGAATGGGTGGCCCGATTCGTCAAGGGCATGATGGAAAGCGCGATGAGCGGCAACCCGAGCGCAGGGTTGTCGGGCCTTCAGGATTCGGCGGCGGCGGATCCGGAAGGGCGGGAGAAGGAGTTCCAGGCGGCGATTTCCTCCATTGAAGCCCAGTGGAGCGAAAGCCGCGATTACCTCGTGCTCAAGCTGCCGATGAACGGCGATCCGGATTGGGATACGCTGCGCGTGATGGCCAAGGAGGAGCGTCTCAAGCTCGAAGGGCTGCCCGGCCGCAAGCCGCAGGTGCTGAAGCTCCCGTCGCCGATCCTGCCGCGTTCGACGCGGGCGGTGCTCAAGGGAGGCATGCTGCGCATCCGGATGAAAAAGAAGCCGGCGAGCCGCTACATCGACATTTCGGTCGAAGAGGGGCAGGAGTGAGCTCGCGCTCCTGCCCGCTCCGAGGAAAGCGATCCGCTTCGCGGAAAGGCTCGCAAAGCGGGTTGCGTTCGGCAAACGCTTCCTTTATGATGCTAGAAGGAGATTTTTTTACATAAGGGAGTGTCGTAGGTGACAGCCGTAGATGTCAGCAACGTTCCGGCGGGATTGTTCGTGCTCGGAGCCGTTTTCATTCTGCTTATTTTTTCCCTGCTCAGCCTCGGCGTGCTCAAGATGTTCCAGCAGCAACGCCGCAACGGTGGGCTGTACTTCGCTGGCAGCGTCGTCAGCGCCGTCGTCTTTTATGTGCTGCTTGATCTATGGTACGTCTAGCCTTTCGCTGATGGAGCCTCCCGCGCGCCGGGCAGGCTCCTCCTTTTATTTCAATCGAATCGAGGTCATGGACTGATGTGGCAAGTTCTTTGGTTCTTTTTTAATCTGGCGTTCGTCGCCCTGCTGATCTGGACGATGTTCATGCATCGCGCCTATGCCGACGCGCTCCGTCGCGGGGACGCTCCGGACAGGCTGCGCCTGCTGAGGCGGCGCAGGCTGCTGACGGCATGCGTGGCGGCTGGGCTGTTCGTCGCGGCTTCCGCCTCTTTCCTGACGAATATGCGGGTGAACGGATAGCGATCGAAGGCGATTTGATGGCGAATTGGTGACGGTTCCCGAGCCGTTCGCAACTTTCGGGCGGCAAAGGCGTTTATGCTATCGACATAGGGAAGGCACGGCATCCGGTGCCGTCCGACAACAAAGGAGTCGAAGCATGAAACCGATCAAGTGGCTGCTCGTCGTTACTCTCATTCTCGTTCCGCTGCTGGGCGGAGCCTCTGCGGACCCCGCTGCCGCGCGCGCCGCGTCCAACGTGCTCGTCCTCACCAAGAACAGCAAGAAGATGGTGCTGAACGGCACGCTCCATATCGGCGCTCAGCCGCTGACGATCAAAAACGGCGTGTCCTACGCCTCGTTCGCCTCGATGGCGGCCCGTTACGGCTATGCCGTCTCTTACGACGCCAAGACGAAGGAGTCCGTCGCCCGGACGCCGTCCGGCGAAATCCGGTTCCGCATGAACACGAAGATCGTGAACGCGAACGGACAGAGCCTGACCGGTCAGGCGGCCGCCTTTTCGCTGAACGGCTCGATGATGGTGCCGATCCGCACGTGGGCGCTCGCGACAGGAAGCCGCGTCTCGGCCGCCGGCGTCAACGTGACGCTCGCCTGGGAGGCCAAGCCGAGCGCCGCGTTCAGCATCGCGCCGGCCAAAATTTATACGGGCGAGCCGGTCACGTACATCGACCGCTTCAGCTCGCCGGACGGAGCCCCGCTCGTCAACGAGGAATGGACCGGCCGGCAGGAGATGTTCCTTGATCCGGGGACCTATACGATCACCCGCACCGTCCAGGACGCGACCGGCGCCTGGAGCGATCCGTACTCGCTGACGATCGAGGTGCATGCGCCGAACCAGCCTCCGGTGGCGGACTTCCGCACCGACAAGGACGTCTATCGCCAGGGCGAGCGCATCGAGTATGCGAACCTCAGCACGGACGACAGCACGAAGAATCTCAAGGAATACTGGATCGGCAAGCAGGACGTGTACTTCGAGCCTGGCGAGAAGACGATCACGCTTGAGGTGACCGACGAGGAAGGCTATGCCTCCAGCGTGACGAAGACGATCCGGATCTCGGACGAAGTGCTCTACACGCGAGAGGAGTACGGCAAGCTGTTCACCGCGATCGGCGACATGTTCCCGGTCGACGGCAAGTCGGTGCTGAGCATCCCGACGCTGTCGTACGATTTCCACTCCGAGCCGTCCAAGATGATCCGCAGCAACAGCCCGGAGCTGTGGACGACCGAGGGCATCGCTTACGACGACCAGTTCCAGGGCGACATCCGGCTGCTGTTCCACAACAAGAACATGACCGGCTCTCCGGTGCGCATGTACCTGATCGCGACGAATGAGGGCTACCGGACGGCGACGTTCGGCGTCAAGAACTTCGGAGCGGGCGGACCGGACCAGTACGAGGACAACACCGGCAAGATGTCGACCGTCCGCTATCTCGATTCGCTGCTGACCCCTCCGGCGGTCAAGTACACGACCGTCAAGCCGGGCCAGTCGGTCAAGGTGCTGACAGACATCTCGACGCTCATCAAGCCGAACCTGATCTACTCGGCGTATGCGGACGTCACGTCGGACCAGACGCTGCGCTTCCGCGTCGTCGTCGTCAAGGACGGCAAGGATCCGATCAAGGAGCTGAGCCGCATCCAGCTGATGCCGGCCGACGGCAAGCATACGCGCGGCTCGTTCAACAACGCGACGCGGGAGATCGACATCCCGGGCATGCTCGGCGCCAAGGCGGAGCGCATCGTGCTCGGCGACAACAAGCTGGATCCGTATCTGGACGGCTACGACAACACGGACGGCTCGCTCCAGCTCAACCGCGGCAATTTCGGCGTGCTGTACAAGATGAACATCCAGCTCGCTCCGCGCACGCTTGTCGCGCTCAATCCGCGCGGCGGCCTGTATACGGGCGCCTTCATCGTCAACGGCAGCCTCGTGCCGGTGCCGCGCAGCGGCTGGCTGCGCTCGCAGGACGAGGCGATGGTGCTCTACCGCTCGGGCAACTACCGCGAGACGCTGAACTTGACGTACTTGATCGCGTCCGGCAGCAACCTGCCGATCACGATGATCTTCCAGTCTCTGCCGACGGAGAAGAGCTAGCCGTCTTTCGGTTGGCGCGCATGATGACGAAAGAGCCTGTGCTTCAAGGTCGGTTGACCTTGGACGCAGGCTTTTTGCTTTGCGCGAGCCTAGCGGAGACGCAAGGCTGCGGGACAAGCAATGGCTGCGCCAGCCGAGCCGGAGATGCAAGCCTGCGGGACAAGCAATCGCTATGTGAGCCGAGCCGGAGAAGCAAGGCTGTGGGACAAGCAATCGCTGCGCGAGCCGAGCCGGAGACGCAAGGCTGCGGGACAAGCTATCGCTGCGCGAGCCGAGCCTTTCTCCGATTCCACTGGAAGCCGGATGCCCCGATTTCCCGACCTCCTATGCGGAGGCCATCCGTCTTCCAAGAGGACCGCTGCCGCTTCTTCGAAAGGCATCGGCTCGCTCCGCTTCGCCTTGTCGCTGCCCTTCTCCATCCCCTTTTTTATTTAAAGGGGTGGACCGTCTCCCGTATAACGGGGAGACGGCAGGCATGCTTTCTCTCCAGCATCTTAATCTCGACGGAGAGATAGAATCAGAGCCGCCGTCTCGACTCTCATGGCATAAATACTAGCTCGAAAAAGGTCAGCCGAACATACAGTTGCGCGGAAAAACCGAGTAACTCTAGAGTGAGGACGTCAGAGTGAGGGGAGTTGCGCGGAAAAACCGAGTAACTCTGGTGTGTGGGCGTGAGAAAGAGGGAGTTGCGCGGAAAAACCGAGTACTCTGGTGGAAGGACGTGAGAGAGCGGGAATTGGGCGGAAAAACCGAGTAACCTGGTGTGTGGCGTGAGAGAAAGGAAGCTGCGCGGAAAAACCGAGTAACTCTGGTGTGTGGGCGTCAGAGTGAAGGGAGTTGCGCGGAAAAACCGAGTATCTCTAGTGTGTGGGCGTCAGAGTGAGGGGAGTTAGGCGGAAAAACCGAGTAACTCTGGTGTGTGGGCGTGAGAAAGAGGGAGTTGCGCGGAAAAACCGAGTAACTCTGGTGGGAGGACAGTGAGAGAGCGGGAATTGGGCGGAAAAACCGAGTAACTCTGGGTGTGGGCGTGAGAGAAAGGAAGCTGCGCGGAAAAACCGAGTAACTCTGGTGCGCGGACGTCAGAGTGAGAGGAAATGCACGGAAAAACCGAGTAACTCTGGTGTGTGGGCGTGAGAGAGAGGGAGTTGCGCGGAAAAACCGAGTAACTCTAGTGTGTGGGCGTCACAGTGAGGAATTGCAACGATAGCCCGAGTAACTCTAGTGCGCGGACGTGAGAGCGAGGAGTGGCGTAGTATGGGGAGTCAGAGCGAGGGAGTTGCGGGGCCAGAAGAAAGCATGGACGTTCCTAACAAAAAGAGACGGGTTTACGCCTAGGGAGCGTAGACCCGTCTCTTTTCAATTGGGTTGATAACTGCTCTGCAAGCCTTCGGCTCCTTAGCCCGACTGCAAAAAGCTTTGTTCACCGAAGCGGCCCGCGAAGAGGTCCATCTTGCTGGCACCGCATCTGCCGCGAAGCGCAGCAACTGGATGGAACCCGAAGCGAAGCGGGGCGGGGAACTCGTGGAGAAGCGTCAGCGGTTCCCTTGGAGGCCGGATTCCACCCCTGTCGGGGATTGGCATCAAAGGAATCTGGACTCCAGGGAGATCGGAACGAGTCACCGCCACGCGAAGAACTGCGGGTCCAGCCTTTCATTTGCAGCTCCTCGCCACGCGAAGAACTGCGGTCCAGCCTTTCGGTTGCAGCTCCTCGCCACGCGAAGAACTGCGGTCCAGCCTTTCGGTTGCAGCTTCTCGCCACGTGAAGAACTAAGGGTCCAGCCTTTCGGTTGCAGCTTCTCGCCACGCGAAGCCATGCGGTTGCAGCCCCCGCCGTGCCGATCGGTTCCGTACCGACGACGCCAACGCGGTCACGATTCGGCTCCGGCTAGCAGCCCCGTCAGCCTTGCTCCTCGGCCGGGCCGCCGGCGAAGTCCGGCACGGAGACGCTTACCTCGGCACGCTGCTCGGCCGAGCGGAGCACGCCGTCGATGATCGCCTGCTGGATGAGGATCTGCTCGCCGGGAATCGGCGCTCCGCGTCCTTCCCGGATCGCGTCGACGAAGTCGCGGACCTTTTCGCGGAACAGGTCGATCGCATGCTCGACGAGCGGCACCTGCGTCATCGTCTGGCCGCCCATGAAGTCATGGAACATCTGAATGCTGCCGACCTTGCCGTCCCAGACGCCGGACCAGTTGCCCTGGCCGAACGGCGTGATCTTGAGTCCCGCATCCGTGCCGAGGAAGTTGGTCGTGCCGAGCGAGTCGAGGTGCATCGCCCAGCTGATCTTGAAATGCAGCGTCAAATCGCCCTCGAAGCGGATGAGCGCCGTGCCGAAGTCCTCGACGTCGAAGCGGTCCGCCTCCGGATGATAGATCGGGTTGCGGCCGAAATGGTTGAACGTGCTTGCCGAAACGGTCAGCGGCTTCGGATAGTCGAGGGCATTCAGCGCCAGGTCGAGCGAATAGCAGCCGATGTCCGCCATCGCGCCGGCGCCGGCCAGCTCTTTGCGGATGAACGTGCCGCCCGGCATGCCGCGGCGGCGTCCTCCGCCGGTCTCGACGTAATACACCTTGCCGAGCTTGCCGGAACGGACGATGTCCTGGATCAGCTTCATGTTGGGGTCGTAGCGCGGCTGAAAGCCGATCGTCAGCATGCGGCCGCTACGTCGCGAAGCCCGGACCATATCGAGGCCCTCGTCGAGAGTGACCGACATCGGCTTCTCCAGCAGCACATGCTTGCCCGCCTGCAGGGAGTCGACGGTCGGCTGGCGATGGGCCGAGTTCGGCGTGCAGATGCTGACGCCGTCGAGATCGAGCTGCAGCAGCTCGCGGTAATCGTCGTAAGCCAGCGTGCCGCTCAGGCCGTGGCGCTCGACGAATTCGGCGGCCTTGCCGGGAATGGCGTCGGCCACCGCTGCGATCTCCACGCCGGGAATGGTCTTGTAGGCGGCCGCATGCATGCCGGCGATGCCGCCGCTGCCGATGATGCCGACGCGGATGAGGTTCGTGTTCATGTCGAAATCTTCGCCTCCTCATGGAAATGCCGCCAGCCGGGATGGCTGCGGGAATGCTCGCGGTAGCGGCTCGGCGTCATGCCGAAGCGGCGGCGGAACACGTAATGCAGGTAATTGCCGCTTTGAAATCCGGTGTCGGCCGCGATTCGCTCGATCGAAACGCTCTCCTCGGCAAGCGAAGCGCAGACCCGCTCCAGCCGGCAGCGCTCGACGTACTCGCTGAACGAGGTGCCGCCCTGCTCCTTCATGATGCGCTGCAGCTGGCGGCTGCTGACATGGATGCGCTCGGCGACTTCCTTGAGCGTGATCGGGCGCGCGTAGTTGTCGCGGATGAACTGCGTCACCCGCTGATAGCGGTAGCTGGCCATGTCCCGTTCGGGCTGCCGCACGGCGGGCTGGCTGTCGAGCGCGGCGCGGGAAGCGCGGAGCAGGATCTGGATGACGGCCTGCTTGATCGTCGTCGCCCAGCCCGGAGCGCCTTCGGCGACGGCCTGGTAGGCCGCGAGGAACCAGGGCATCGCCTTGCAGCGATCCGCCATCGGCGCCGCTCCGAGCCGGTCGAGCGCCTCGACGCAGTTGCGGGCTTCCTCCGCCTCCCAAGGCTCCTCGCCCTCGGGCGCGGAGCTCTCCGCCGGCAGGATGTCGATATGCAGGCACAGCTCCTGCATGCCGCCGCCGGGCCCGGCGAGCTGCTGATGGGCGACTCCCGGACCAGTCAGGTAGAACATGCCTTCGGCGAAGCCATGCTCGCCGTCCTCCAGCGCCAGCACACCGCTGCCGCCGGCGATGAAATGGAACTCGTACTCGGAGTGCTTGTGGAAGCGGATGAGATGATGATCCGGAAACGATGCGAGATGGAAATGAAGCACGCGCAGCCGGTACCCGCCCCAGCGGAAGCTCAGCTCCAGCCGGTCGAGGCTGTCCTGCTTTTCCAGCATGACGGCATACGGCTTGGCCAGCGTCCTCATCTCAGGGCGGGCAGCTCGGCGATCGCGACGCGGCGTCCTTCGGCCGCCGAACGGTTCGCTGCGTCCATGAGCCGCGTCAAATCAGCGGCCAGCGCGATATTCTCCTCGGCTTCCGTGCCGTTCTGGATATGCGCGACCCACTGGCTGAACGCGTTCGGCAGGCGCTCCGGCAGCGGAAGCTCGCTCCAGCCGTCGCCTTCGAGCTTCGTGCTGCGGACGAGCAGCCGCTCGTCCGGCGTGCCGAACAGGAGCGAGCCTTCCGTCCCGAACAGCTCGATCTGGAACGGCGAATGGCGGCTCGCGAAGCCGGCTTCGACGACGCCGACCGCGCCGTCCGGCCAGGCCAGCAGGGCGACCGCGTTGTCCTCGACCCGGCGGCCGGTCACATGACCGTAGACGGCCGAGACGCTCTCGGGCATCGAGCCTGCGAACAGGCGGGTCAGATACATCGGATGGCAGCCGAGGTCGATCAGCGCGCCTCCGGCAGTCTCCTCCGGCGCATAAAAATGCTCCGGCAGCCAGTTCGCGAGCGAGCCGTCATGGGCGAGCCGCACCCGGATCTCGGTGAGACGGCCGAGCAGGCCGCGTTGGAGCGCGTCGCGGATCGCCGCCGTCGAAGGTTCGTTCAGACGGGGCAGCGAGACGGTCAGCTTCACGCCCGCCTTGCGCACGGCGGCGAGGATCTCGTTCAGCTCCGCCGTCGTCGGCGCGACGACTTTTTCGGTGAAGATATGCTTGCCGGCCTCGGCGGCTTTGACCATGATGTCGCGGTGCATCGTCGTCGGCGCGTCGACGATGACGCCGTCGATGTCGGAAGAGGCAAGCAGCGCGTCGAGGTCGGCTTGGAAAGGCACGCCGAGCTTAGCCGCGGCTTCTTCTCCTCGGGATGGAATTTCGTCCCACACGGCAACGATCTCCGTATCGGGATGCTCCTGGGCGTAGCCGGTATATTCCCAGGCATGCACATGCCAGTAGCTGAGCTTGGCTAGACGGATTTTCATCGGGTTTCACGTTCTCCTCTCCAGATGGGCAAGACTATGAGAATACGACATGAATCCAAGTTATCATAGTAGAAACCGTCTTCATAGTGCGCGAATCGGACATTGAAGCTTCGATATCGCGCCAGTCGGTCAAGTTGCAAACAGATGTCCGCTGCGGCACAATAGATAGGAAGAGAAGACACGCAAGGGGAGGGGGAGAAGCAGAGTGGGGATGAAGCGCGTCGTTCAGGCGCCGGTCCATGTCTATCGCAAGGTCATCTCGCCGCTCAAGCCGCCGACCTGCCGCTTTTATCCGACCTGCTCGGCCTACGCGCTGGAGGCGATCGAGAAGCATGGCGCGGGCAAGGGCTCCTGGCTGGCGGCGAGGCGCATCCTGCGCTGCCATCCGTTCCACCCGGGAGGCTTCGATCCGGTGCCGTAGCTTCCTTGACAGGCCTGCGCGCCATTCGGTATCATTACCGTACCATAGTCGCATTTCCAATGATGGGAAGAGTAGTTCCGCATCCTCCGCTCTCAGAGAGCCGGGCTCGACGGTGCAAGCCGGCCGGAGGATCGGGATGAAGATGGCCCCGGAGGAATCCGCTCCGATCGCTTCGCCTTCATGGCGGACGCGTCAGGCGCAGACGTCAGGCCGACGTTACCGGCTTACGCCGTCTCCGGCTCGGAGGCGGCGCACGAAGCCTTCCCCGCAGCCGGCATCCGGCGGCCCCGCGGCGAAGGGAATTTGGGTGGTACCACGAAGCGCTCCCGCTCTCGTCCCATGGCGGACGGGGGCTTTTTGTTTTTTTCAAACGACAATCCGGAGGGATTCCCATGTCCAGCGAGACCAAATCGTTCTATATCACCACTCCGATCTACTATCCGAGCGGCAAGCTGCATATCGGCCACGCCTACTGCACGCTGGCCGGCGACGCGATGGCGCGCTACAAGCGCGCGCGCGGCTACGACGTCTGGTACCTGACCGGCACCGACGAGCACGGGCAGAAGATCGAGCGCTCCGCCAAGGAGGAGGGCCTCACGCCGATCCAGTTCCTCGACCGCAACGTTTCCGAGATCCAGAAGCTGTGGGCCAAGCTGGAGATCAGCCACGACGACTTCATCCGCACGACGGAGGGGCGCCACAAGCTGTCCGCGCAGAAGATCTTCAAGCAGCTGCTGGACCAAGGCGACATCTACAAGGGGACGTACGAGGGCTGGTATTGCACGCCGTGCGAGTCGTTCTTCACGGAGCGCCAGCTCGCGGGCGGCAACTGTCCCGACTGCGGCCGTGCCGTGGAGCTCGTCAAGGAGGAGAGCTACTTCTTCCGCATGAGCAAGTACGCCGACCGGCTGCTGCGCTACTACGAGGAGCATCCGGACTTCATCCAGCCGGAATCGCGCAAGAACGAGATGATCAACAACTTCATCAAGCCGGGCCTGGAAGACCTGGCCGTATCGCGCACGACGTTCGACTGGGGCATCCCGGTGCCGAACGATCCGGAGCATGTCATCTACGTCTGGATCGACGCGCTGTCCAACTACATCACCGCGCTCGGCTACGGCTCGGACGACGAGTCCGCCTACCGCAAGTTCTGGCCGGCGGACGTGCATCTCGTCGGCAAGGAGATCGTGCGCTTCCATACGATCTATTGGCCGATCATGCTGATGGCGCTTGACCTGCCGCTGCCCAAGAAGGTGTTCGGCCACGGCTGGTGGCTCGTCAAGGAAGGCAAGATGTCCAAGTCCAAAGGCAACGTCATCGATCCGGTCGTGCTGCTCGACCGCTACAGGCTGGACGCGCTCCGCTACTTCCTGCTGCGCGAGGTGCCGTTCGGCTCGGACGGCACGTTCACGCCGGAAGGCTTCGTCGAGCGGCTGAACTTCGATCTCGCCAACGATCTCGGCAACCTGCTGAACCGGACCGTCGCGATGATCGACAAGTACTTCGGCGGCGAGATTCCGGCCTACGCCGGCAAGGTCATGCCGTTTGACGAAGCCCTGGAAAAGCAGGCTTCCGATTCCGTCGCCGCCGTCGAGGAGGCGATGGAGAACATGCAGTTCTCCGTGGCGCTGTCGGCGATCTGGCAGCTCGTGAGCCGCACGAACAAGTACATCGACGAGACCCAGCCATGGGTGCTCGCCAAAGACGAGGCGCGCCGCGCGGAGCTTGCCTCCTCGATGCATCATCTGGCCGAGTCGCTGCGCATCGTCTCCGTGCTGCTGACGCCGTTCATGACCCGCGCGCCGAGGGAGATCCGCGCCCAGCTCGGCGTTGAGGAAGGCCCGCTCGCCGCATGGGAGAGCGCGCGCGAGTTCGGCTCCCTGCCGGGCGGCACGCGCGTCGCCAAGGGCAGTCCGCTGTTCCCTCGCCTCGATGCCGAGGAGGAGATCGCCTACATCGTGAGCGCGATTTCCGGCGGCTCCAAGCCGGCCGAAGCGCCGGCGGCCGAGACCGGGGCGACGGCGGCCGCGCTGCCCGCATCGGCCGAGCAGGAGGCAGATCCGGAGCTCAAGGAGGAGATCGGCATCGACGACTTCGCCAAGGTGGAGCTTCGCGTGGCGCAGGTCATCGCCGCCGAGCCGGTGCCGAAGGCCGACAAGCTGCTCAAGCTGCAGCTCGATCTCGGCTTCGAGCAGCGCCAGGTCGTCTCCGGCATCGCCAAGTTCTACAAGCCGGAGGAGCTTGTCGGACGCAAGGTCATCTGCGTGACCAACCTCAAGCCCGTCAAGCTGAGAGGAGAGCTGTCGCGCGGCATGATTCTGGCCGCCTCCCAAGGCGACCAGCTGACGCTGGCGACCGTACCTGATTCGATGCCGAACGGCGCGGTCGTCAAGTAGGACCGGAAGCAAGGCACGGCTTTCATTCGCATCACCGAAAGGGGAATCGTCCGAGCCATGTCCAGCATCAATATCGGCCTGGCGTTCATCGGCGGGATCGCTTCGTTCATCTCGCCGTGCTGCCTGCCACTCTATCCTTCCTATCTATCCTATATTACGGGCATCTCGGTCGCCGATCTGAAAAGCGAAAAGCCGGGAGCGGAAGTACGGCGGCGGACGATGAGCCACACGCTGTTCTTCATCCTCGGCTTCTCGGTCGTCTACTACACGCTCGGCTACAGCACGAACAAGTTCGCGGAGCTGTTCTCCGACTATCAGGATCTGATCCGCATGCTGTCGGCGATCCTCATCATGCTGATGGGACTGTTCCTGCTCGGCTTGTTCCAGCCGCGGGCACTCATGCGCGATTTCAAGCTGCCGGTCAAGCGCGGTTCGGGGTATTTCGGCTCGTTCATCTTCGGCATCGGCTTCTCGGCGGGGTGGTCGCCGTGCATCGGTCCGATCCTGGCGGGCATCCTGGCGCTCGCCGCGTCCGATCCCGGCACCTGGTTCAGCCTGACGACCGCTTATGCGCTCGGGTTCGCCATTCCGTTTTTCCTGCTGGCGTTCTTCATCGGCTCCGCGCGCTGGATCCTCAAGTATTCCTCTCTGATGATGAAGATCGGCGGAGGCCTGATGCTGGTCATGGGGGTGCTGCTGTTCACCGACCGCATGTACGTCATTACGGTCTATCTCAACAGCATCACGCCGGACTGGCTCAAGTTCTAGCACAAGACTCCATCAGGTGAAGTAATCGATCGTCGCCTGAGGGAAGCGGTCAAAGATGCGCTCCGAGATGAACATCCGGAGCGCATCGGCCTGTTCATCGGGATAGACGTACTTGCCTTGTCCCCAGCGGCCCCATTTGTACTTGCGCTTCTCGATGTCCATTTCAAGCTTCGTTTTCGGGTAGCGCTTTTCGATCGTGTTCTTCGCGGTTTTTGTGAACCGGTGCTGGATCAGCTCGAACGTCAGGTCGGGCAGGCCGGAGGGCAGCGCCTTGGCCAGATTGTCGAGCAGCTCGGCATAGCCCTCCTCCCAGCCGTCATGCCAGATGATCGGCGCGACGAGGAAGCCGATCGGGTATCCGGCGCGCGCGACCTTGCCGGCGGCCTCGATCCGCTGCTCGAAGCTCGAGGTCGCCGGCTCGAAGTTCTTGATGACATACCGGGCATTCACGCTGAAGCGGATCCTCGTATGGCCGTTGTGGCGCAGCCCCAGCAGCGAGTCGACATGATGGAACTTGGTGACGAAGCGCAGCCGTCCAAGCTCTTGATCCGCCATGAACTCGATCAGCTCGGCGAGCGAGCCGCTGATCGGCTCGAGACCGACCGGATCGGAGGTGCACGCCGCTTCGAAGCGGGTCACCTGCGGAGCCCGCTCCGCGATGTAGCCCCGCGCCGCATCCATGATCTCGTCCGTGTTCACGTAGACGCGCACGTAGGGCTTGGCGCCAAGCGTCGTCTGCAGGTAGCAATAATGGCAATGCGCCATGCAGCCGGTGGCGATCGGAATGGCATACTCGGCCGATGGCTTCGACGTGTCGAACTTCAGCGTCTTGCGCAACCCGACGACAAGGGTGCGCTTGGCGATCCGGTATTTCTCCAGCTCGGATTCGCCGGGCAGATCGGTGATGCGGTTGTGCGAGGTCGTCATGCGGACGGGCAATCCTTGCTTGACTGCCCACTCATGGATCCGCTTGCCTTTCGGATAGCTCAGCGCATCCGGCTCGAAGTAGACGAGCTCCGGAACGAACGATTCGAGCTTGGCGCGAGGTCTTTCCATCGTAGTGCTCAAGGGCGGCGGCCTCCTCGATCGGATATGGGGTTGAGCAGGGGAAATCAAGCTTAGTTTAGCCGCCTCGAGGCACGGGCAATCCGGTACATTCAGGAGGGAGCCAAGTTGCGGGGGCGAATCCTTACGTTGTATGATACTAAGGAGCAAGGCAGTCACCCTGCGCAGGTGTACGGCCGGTTAGGGGGGTTCGCATGCCTACACCGAGCATGGAGGATTATTTGGAACGGATCTACAAGCTGATCGAGGAGAAGGGATACGCCCGCGTCTCCGACATCGCGGAGGGGCTGGAGGTCCATCCGTCGTCCGTCACCAAAATGATCCAGAAGCTGGACAAGGACCAATATCTCATCTATGAGAAATATCGGGGACTCGTATTGACCAGCAAAGGCAAAAAAATGGGCAAGCGCCTCGTCGAGCGGCATCACCTGCTCGAGGAGTTCCTGGAGCTGATCGGCGTGCAGGAGGAGAACATCTATCGCGACGTCGAAGGAATCGAGCATCATCTAAGCTGGGACTCGATCACCTGCATCGAGACGCTCGTCGAATATTTTTGCCGGGACCGTGCCCGGCTCGACTCGCTGCGCGCGCTGCGCGGCGAGCTCGAAGCGGAAAGCTGAGCGCGGCAGGCGCTAAGGCCCTATGGAACGCCGCGTCAACTTTCGGAAGCGGCAAGAGCGGATGGAACGGCTGCGTGGAGGCCGTCTCCGCACCCTCATCAAAAAAAGAAGCGCCCCAGGGGGCGCTTCTTTTTTTGATCTTCGAGCTTCCGTATCAGTGATATCAGTGATACTTGGGCATGCCGTCTTCGTCCTTGCCGCCTTCGATGACGCGGAACGGAGAAGCTTTGCGCGAGCGCGGCTTGGCCGTCGATGCCTGGCGAGGCCTTCCTGCGGAAGGAGCGGAAGCCGCTCGGCCGGGCTTCACGCGCGGGCGGGCGGCTCGGCCTGCCCGGCCCGCTGGGCTCATGCGGTACAGTCCGAAGATCAGCGCCAGCACGACGAGGGGCAGCAGGGCGGTGAAATTGCGGCTCAACACCATTTGAACGAGGCCGACGAGGGCCAAAAAGGCCAGCACGGCCATCCAGATCGTCGCTGTTCTACGCTTCACGTTCATCCCGCCTTTCGCAATTGGATGGGTATTATACGGCCGCGCCTGCCGGCTGCGGAGCGTTCACTTCCTGCTCGAGCTCGCGCATCCGCTTGAAGGAAGCGATCGAGACCGCTACCTGATCGTCGGTCGGCTCCTTGGTCGTCAGCAGCTGCAGCCACAGGCCGGGATAGCCGAGATAGCGGAGCACCGGCACGTCGCGCAGCGAGTTGGTGAACCGGAGCACTTCATAGGAGACGCCGAGCACGACCGGGAGCAGCAGCAGCCGGATGTAGACCCGCTCCCATAGCGTATCCCAAGTGAAGAAAGAATAGACGATGACGCCGACGAGCACGGAGAAAATGATGAAGCTGCTGCCGCAGCGGTAGTGGAGCCGCGTCCGGCGCTGCACGTTCTCGACGGTGAGCTCGTCCCCGTGCTCGTAGGCGGTGATGACCTTGTGCTCGGCGCCGTGGTACTGGAACAGCCGCTTGATCATGGGCGTGAGCGAGAGCAGATACAGGTAGGCGAGCAGGAACAGGATCTTGATCGCTCCCTCAAGCAGGTTGTGGATGACGATGTTCCCGAACCGGCCTTGGAAAAGCAGGTCCTCGACGATCGCCGGCACCGCCGTGAACACGACCTTGCCGACGATGAAGCTGATGACGCCGGCTACGGCGACGCCGAACACCATGGCCAGGCTCCAGCCTTCCTTCTTTTCGGGCTCGGGCTTGGCCCCATCGGCAGCGGAGGCCTCGTCCTTCTCCTCGTTGTCCTCGGCGTAGGCTTCCAACGAGAAGTTCAAATGCTGCGAGCCTCTCGCGCTCGATTCCAGGATGCCGATGACGCCGCGCACGAACGGCACTTTCTTGAGCGGCTGGTACCAAGGCTTCTTGCGGCTGGCTGGCACTTCATAGTAGGCGATCTCGTCGTTCTTGCGCCGGACGGCGGTGACGTTGACGTTGCGACCGCCGAACATGACGCCTTCGACCACGGCTTGTCCGCCGTAGATGGATGTAGTTGGTTCTGGCAACGAAGCTCACCTTCCTCTGGGTCTCGGGCGGCTGCGTCAGCCGCCTCGTTGTCATGCCTCTATTGTACTTGATGGCACCAGCCATTGCCAGAGCACGAACGCGCTTGCGGCCGCTGTAATCCTGGAGGGAATGGCGCATACTACCTGGGAAAAAAGTCAACAAGGGGGAATCATCCGCATGAGCGCATCCGCCGCTTCCCGCGAAGCCAGGCCGTCAACCCGCCGCTCCGGCCGCCGGGTCACGAATCCGTGGGCCTACTGCGCCTCGCTCGGCTTTTGGGCAGGGCTGTTCTGGGGGACGATCCGCTGGCTGCTGTACACGTTCAAATTCACGACCGTGCTTCCGGCCTTCCTCGTCGACCCGTTCTTCCGCCGCTCGTTCCTCGTCACCGGATGGGGACATGCGCTCGGAATCGCGTCGTTCATCGCGTTCTCGATCTTCGCCGCCTATCTATACAAGCTGCTGCTCGGGCGCTTCCGCGGTCCGTGGGCGGGTCTGGTCTACGGCCTGCTCTGGTGGACGCTGCTGTTCCTCGCCTTCGGCCCGCTGGTCGGCATGACGGATCCCGTCACGCGGATCGGCTGGAACACCATTTTCACCGAAATCAGCCTGTCCATCGTCTGGGGCCTGTTCATCGGCTATTCCATCGCGTTCGAATTCACCGACGAGGCTTCCCGGGAGCCTCGCAAGGAGGACTGAGGCCTTCTCAACGGCTGCGAGGTTGTGGTAGAATGGCAAGTAGCCCTTTTTTCAACCTCTGGGCATGGGAGGCGCGGGATGGTCCGAATTCTCGTATTGAATGGCCCGAACCTCAATCGGCTTGGCGTTCGGGAGCCGGGCATCTATGGCTCGGCGACCTTGCTGGACATTGAATCGATGCTGCGCGGCATCGCCGAGTCCGAGGGCGCGGAGCTCGAGTTCCGTCAGTCCAACCACGAAGGCGTGCTGATCGATTGGATCCACGAGGCGCACGGATCGGCCGACGGCATCCTCCTCAATCCCGGCGCGCTCACCCACTACAGCTATGCGCTGCGGGACGCGCTGGGCTCGGTGCCGGTGCCGGCGGTGGAGATCCATCTGTCGAACATCCACCAGCGGGAAGCGTTCCGGCATGTCTCGGTGACGGCCGCCGCTGCGATCGGGCAGATCGCGGGCTTCGGTCCGGCGAGCTACTCGCTCGGGCTGAGGGCGCTGCTCGACCATCTGAGAACCGGAGCACAGTAGGCTGGAAGAGCGTTCAATAGCTTGAAGGAGGTGGCCGGGACATGAGGCAACGGTTGGACAAGCTTCGCGAGAAGCTGGAAAATCAAGGGTTGGAGTCGCTTCTTATCGGCAGCGCATTCAATCGGCAGTACATAAGCGGGTTCACGGGATCGGCCGGCTGGGTGCTCGTCACCGCGGACAGGGCCTGGTTCCTGACCGACTTCCGGTATACGGAGCAGGCGGCGGCGCAGGTCCACGGCTTCGAGCTCGTCGAGCACGGCCCGGATCCGCTCGCTTCGATCGGAGACCTGCTGCGCGAGGCCGGCGTGTCGAAGCTCGGCTTCGAGGAGAACCACACGACCTACGGCCAGTACGCCAAATGGGGCAAGACGCTGCAGGGCATCGAGCTCGTCCCTGCGCCGGGACTCGTCGAGGAGCTGCGGATGGTCAAGGACGAGGCGGAGCTGGCGGTCATGCAAGAAGCCGCCGACCTAGCCGATCGCGCCTTCTCCTACATCCAGGGGCTGATCCGTCCGGGGATGAAGGAGTCCGACATCGCGCTCGAGCTCGAGGTGTTCCTGCGCTCCGGCGGCGCGGCCTCCTCCTGCTTCGACACGATCGTCGCCTCCGGCGAGCGCTCCGCGCTGCCTCATGGCGTGGCGAGCGACCGCGTCATCGGGAGCGGCGAGTTCGTCAAGCTGGACTTCGGCGCCCTCTACCACGGGTATTGCTCCGACATCACCCGAACGGTGGCCGTCGGACAGGTATCGGACAAGCACCGCGAGATCTACGACATCGTGCTCGAGGCGCAGCTGCATGCGCTGGAGCATATCCGCCCCGGCATGACCGGCAAGCAGGCGGACGCGCTGGCGCGGGACGTCATCGCCAAGCACGGCTACGGCGAACGGTTCGGCCACAGCCTCGGCCATGGCCTCGGCATGGAGGTGCATGAGCAGCCTTCGCTGTCCGCCCGCAGCGAGATGGTGCTCGTGCCGGGCATGGTCGTGACGGTCGAGCCGGGCATCTACATTCCGGGCTTCGGCGGCGTGCGGATCGAGGACGACATCGTCCTGACGGAGGACGGCATCCGCATCCTGACCTCGTCGACCAAGCAGCTCATCACGCTTTAAAACCCATCTTAGGAGGAATCCCCCGTGATTTCAGTGAACGATTTCAAGACCGGCCTTACGATCGAAGTAGATACCGACATCTTCACCGTCATCGAGTTCCAGCATGTCAAGCCTGGCAAAGGCGCGGCGTTCGTCCGCACCAAGCTGAAGAACCTGCGCAACGGCAACATCGTGGAGAAGACGTTCCGCGCCGGCGAGACGCTTGGCCGCGCCCACGTCGAGAACCGCGAGGTGCAGTACCTGTACAACAGCGGCTCCGAATATACGTTCATGGACAACGAGTCCTTCGACCAGTTCAACCTCGACAAGAAGCAGCTGGAGTGGGAGATCAACTTCCTCAAGGAAAACATGAATGTCAACATCGCCAGCTACAAGGGCGAGATCATCGGCATCACGATGCCGAACAGCGTCGAGCTCAAGGTCACCGAGACCGAGCCGGGCGTCAAAGGCAACACGGCTCAAGGCGCGACGAAAAACGCGACGCTCGAGACCGGCTACACCGTCCAGGTGCCGCTCTTCATCAACGAAGGCGACGTGCTGCTGATCGACACGCGCGAAGGCCGCTACATCTCCCGCGCCTAGACGATTGTCCGACCGTGCCGCTCCGCCTAGCGGAGATCGGCTCCGGGATTTTTCAGGCCGTCCGGCTTTCCGGACGGCTTTTTTTGCCTGTTCAGGTGGGGTGGACGCAAACCTATGGTATATTTTTAAGCGGCAACAGGGACGGGCCTATCTCTTTCGGGCCGGGAGCGCGGTCAGATCCGGTCGTCGCTGCCCTCGGTCGAGCGTGGAGTGAAACATCTACTCTGCAATGCGGGAATGTGCTATAATCGGTACTTGATTGCAACAGCTATAGGTGGGGAGTGAGACAGCGGTGTCGTTGATCGTAATGAAGTTCGGCGGCAGTTCGGTCGGCACGACGGAACGCATGCAGCGGGTAGCACAACGGATCGTGGAGAATAGGGATGCGGGCCATCAGGTCGTCGTGGTCGTATCGGCGATGGGAGATACGACGGACGATCTGATCGACCAGTCCAAACGGCTGAATTCGAATCCGCCGGCTCGGGAGATGGACATGCTGCTGACGACGGGAGAGCAGATTTCGGTCGCTCTGCTGTCGATGACCATACATGCGATGGGCCGCCAGGCCGTATCGATGACAGGGTGGCAAGCGGGCATCCGCACGGAGCCCCTGCACGGCAAGGCGCGCATCACGGACATCCGTCCGGACCGCATCCACGAGGCGCTTGAAGCTGGCGGCGTCGTCATCGTCGCGGGCTTCCAGGGCATGACGGAGCAAGGGGAGATCACGACGCTTGGACGCGGCGGATCGGATACGACGGCAGTGGCGCTCGCGGCGGCGATCAAGGCGGACGTGTGCGAGATTTTTACGGATGTCGACGGCATCTACTCGACCGATCCGCGCGTCGTCAAAAATGCGCGCAAGCTGCCGGAAATCTCGTACGACGAGATGCTGGAGCTGGCGCATCTGGGCGCGGCCGTGCTTCATCCGCGCGCGGTCGAATATGCCAAGCACAACAACGTCAAGCTGGTCGTGCGCTCCAGCTTCACGCATAACGAAGGCACGACGGTCAAGGAGGAAGCGGTCATGGAACAAGGAATCGTAGTACGCGGAATCGCATTCGACAAGGATGTCGCCCGCATCAGCATATTGGGCGTCGAGGACGTGCCGGGCGTGCTTGCCGGCGTGTTCGGCGCGCTGGCCGACGGCGGCATCGATGTCGACATGATCGTGCAGAGCGGCGTGCTGGACGGCAAGGCCGACTTCAGCTTCACCGTAGCCGGCGGCGACGCCGAGCAGGCGGTATCGATCATTGCCGGCATCCGCGCCGAGGTTCCTTACCGCGAGACGACCTCCGAGACCGGTCTGGTCAAGGTCTCGATCGTGGGGGCGGGCATGGTGAGCAACCCGGGCGTCGCCGCCCGCATGTTCCGCGCCATCTCCGATCTTGGCGTCAGCATCAAGATGGTCAGCACGTCGGAGATCAAGACGTCCTGCGTCATCGCGGCGGAGCCGCTGCAGGAAGTCGTGCGCGCCCTGCATACGACGTACGGCCTCGACACGGCGGAGCAAGTATTCGTCGGCGGGCCTTCGGAACGCCGTTAGATCAATGAAATGATTCGAATAGGTTATCGATTCGTCCAGCCCCTTCTTCACGGGGCTGGACTTTTTTTTGTCCTGAGGACCGGATCGGCTTTGACGACGCGTCAGACGAGCTGCCGGCTGCCGGCGCTTCAGCTTCCTCTTCTCTCAGCGTGCCCGCGCAGCAAAAACCAGGCTGACTGCCATGCTGAAGGACGGGCCATATTTCCGCCATCCGGCTCATAGACTTGACCAAGCCGTTTTCAGAAATCGGCATGCCGGAAGGGAGAAAGGTTCTATGTTGAATAAAGCGGTTGCGGCGATGGCTTCCTTGCGCCTCGTCTCGGGTTCGATCGAGATCATGGCGGCTCTGCTCATGCTGCGGCTCAATCAAGTAGACAAGGCGCTCGCGGTCAATTCCGCGCTGGCGCTCGTCGGACCGATCGTGCTGCTGACCACGACGGCGATCGGCCTCATCGGCCTGTCCGACAAGCTGTCTCCGTCGCGGATGCTATGGATCGGAACGGGCGTCGCCTGCCTACTGATCGGGGTGCTCAAAAAATAGAGGCGCCGCTAGATTCGGAGGCATAATGCGGACAGGCGGGCATACATTTAATCATGCAGAAGGAGCCAAGCCCGGCTTGGACCCGGACAAACACAGGGGAGGTGAACCGCATGCTGAGCGCAATCGGACACTTGCTGCCGCCGGAGCTGAAGGAACGCATCGCGACGCTGCCGGAATCGGTGCTGGACCAGCTGGAGGAAGTGCGCATCCGGGAAGGAAGGCCGCTTGAGCTTGTCGCCGGCGGCCGGTCCGGCTTCCTTGGCCGGGGCGGCGGATGGACGGAGCTGCCGCCGGAAGCGTACCGGCCCGATGCGGCGTGCTGCCGCAAGCTGCTCGGCCAGCTGACGAACCACTCTCTCTATGCGATGGAGGAGGAGCTCCGCAAGGGCTACATCACGGTGGCGGGCGGTCATCGGATCGGCCTGGCGGGCCGGACGGTGCTGGAAGCCGGCGAGGTGAAGGCGATCCGCGACATCGGCGCGTTCAACCTGAGGATCGCCAGGGAAACGGTCGGATCGGCCGAGCCGCTGGCCGAAAGCTTGGCGGACGCCGCTCGCCGCTCGCTCCATTCGACGCTGCTGATCGGGCCTCCGCGCACCGGCAAGACGACGCTGCTGCGCGATCTGGTGCGGATGGCCAGCGCGGGCAGCTGGCCGGGAGCAGGCTTGGCGGGCTGGCCGGGCAGGCGGGTCGCCGTCGTGGACGAGCGCTCCGAGATCGCGGCCTCGGTCAAGGGCATCCCCTCCTTCGACGTCGGGCCGCGCACCGATGTGATGGATGCCTGTCCCAAAGCCCAAGGCATGATGATGATGCTCCGCTCGATGTCGCCGGAAATCATCGCTGCGGACGAGATCGGCCGCCCGGAAGACGCGGCGGCGCTGCGCGAGGCGGCGCATGCCGGCGTGGCGGTGCTGGCCACGGCGCATGCCTCGAGCTTGGAGGAGGCCAGAGGAAGGCCGATCCTGAGGGAGCTGCTGGACGAAGGAGCGTTCGCCCGTGTCGTCGCCCTCAGCCGTGACCGCGCCGGATTCCGCATGAGGACGCACCGCATGCCGGCAGGCGGCGCCGCCTCCGAACCTCGCGGTCCGGCCGTCCACGCGGTCCCGCTGCTGAGAGGAGCGCCGACCGCCCGGGAGCCGACGGCCATGGCGGACGGAGGAGGGCGGCGCGGTGATTAAGGCGGCGGGCGTGGTGCTGGTGCTGATCGCCGGCACGCTGATCGGGTTCATGCAGGCGGCGCGGTTCGCCCGCCGTCCGAAGCAGCTGCGCGAGCTCGCCCACGGCTTGCAGCGGCTCGAGACGGAGATCGGCTACGGGTACACGCCGCTGCCTGAAGCGCTGAGCCGTGTCGCGGCGCAGACGAGCGAGCCGGTCGCCTCGATGCTGCTGGCTCCGGCCGATGCGATCATGAGCGGAAGCGGCGATGACTTCCAGGCGGGATGGGAAGCGTCGATCCGGGCTTACGGGCCGAGAACGGCGCTGAAGGCGCCGGAGCTGGCTTCTCTCCGCCGGCTCGGCTCGATCCTCGGCATGAGCGACCGGGAAGACCAGCTCAAGCACCTGAAGCTCGCGCAGCAGCAGCTGCTCGCCGAGGAAAGCGGCGCCCGGGACGACCAGGCGCGATACGAGAAGCTGTCCCGCGCGCTCGGCATTCTTCTCGCCGCGCTGGTCGTCATACTGATCGTTTAGGGGTGCCGATGACATGACAATGGATATAAGCGCCATCTTCCAGATCGCCGGCATCGGCATCATCGTAGCCATGATCCACACGGTGCTGAAGCAGATGGGCAAGGAAGACATGGCGCACTGGGTTACGCTGATCGGATTCGTCGTCGTGCTCTTCATGGTCGTGCGCATGCTGAACGACCTGTTCCAGGAGATCAAGACGATCTTCCTGTTCCAGTAGCGGCGGCGGGACGGGGGACGCTTATGGAAATGGTACAGATTGCAGGCATCGGCCTGCTCGCCGCGATCCTGGTGCTTGTCCTCAAGGAGCAGAAGCCGCTATTCGCGTTCCTGCTCGCGATGTTCGCCGGCATCTTCATCTTCCTGCTCATGATCGGCCGCATCGAGGCGGTCATCGGCACGATGCAGGGGCTGGCGGAGCGCTCGGGCATCCCTTCGGTCTATCTCAAGACGATTCTGAAAATGATCGGCATCGCCTACATCGCGGAGTTCTCCGCTCAGATCATCCGGGATGCCGGAGCGGAGGGCGTAGCGTCCAAGGTCGAGTTCGCCGGCAAGGTGCTGATCCTCGTGCTCGCGGTGCCGATCATCAACGTCATCGTCGAAACGGTTGTCGGCCTGCTGCCGGCCGGGGGGTGAGGAGCATGAGGCTCAAGCT
Source organism: Paenibacillus albicereus (assembly GCF_012676905.1). Taxonomy (NCBI): domain Bacteria; kingdom Bacillati; phylum Bacillota; class Bacilli; order Caryophanales; family Paenibacillaceae; genus Paenibacillus; species Paenibacillus albicereus. Next base: position 2,212,662 of record NZ_CP051428.1, read on the forward strand.
GGCGCTGCTATGGATGCTGATCGCGGCATGGGGGCTCGGCTTCGCTCCAGCCGCTTCCGCGCAGCCGCCGGACGGCGGCTCCGAAAGCGGATCGGCCGCCGGCATCACGGAAGAGCTGGCGCGGCAGCAGGCGGAGAGCTACGGCACGGATGCGGTCGAATCGTACTGGAACGATCTCGTGCAGCAGTACGGCGGCTATTTTCCGGAAGGGACGATGCCGAGCTTCGTCGAGATGATCGCGCCGGGCGGGGAAGGGCTGAAGGCGTCGGACGTGCTCAAGGGGCTGCTCGCGATGCTGACGCATGAGGTGCTCTACAACGGCAAGCTGCTCGTCTCGATCGTGCTGCTGGCGGTGTTCAGCTCGATCCTGCAGACGCTGCAATCGGCGTTCGAGAAGCAGACGGTCAGCCAAGTCGCTTACGCGGTCGCCTACATGGTGCTGATCGTGCTCGCGGTGAACAGCTTCCACGTCGCGATCGGCTACGCCAGGGACGCGATCGAGATGATGATCCAGTTCATGATGGCGATGGTGCCGCTGCTCATGACGCTGATCGCCAGCTCCGGCGGCATCGCCACCGTGACGCTGCTCCACCCGGTCATCATCTTCATGGTCCATCTCGTCGGCACGCTCATCTACACGGTCGTCTTTCCGCTCCTGTTCTTCTCGGCCGTCCTCCACATCGCCAGCGCGATGTCGGACCGCTTCAAGGTGACGCAGCTGGCGAACATGCTGCGCACGATCGGCGCGGGGCTGCTCGGGGTCATGCTCACGGTCTTTCTCGGCGTCATTTCGATCCAGGGAGCGACCGGCTCGATGACCGATGGGGTGACGCTGCGGACGGCCAAGTTCATCAGCGGCAGCTTCGTCCCGGTCGTCGGCAAGACGTTCTCCGATGCGGCCGACACTGTCATCTCCGCGTCGATGCTGGCCAAAAACGCGGTCGGGCTCGCCGGCGTCATCATCCTGCTGTTCATCAGCGCCTTCCCGGCCATCAAGATTCTCGTGCTCGCCGTCATCTACAACGTCTGCGGAGCGGTGCTGCAGCCGCTCGGGTCCAGCCCGATCACGACCTGCCTGAGCACGATCGGCAAGACGATGCTGTACGTGTTCGGCGCGCTGGCCGCCGTCAGCCTCATGTTCTTCCTTGCCGTCACGATCCTGCTGACCGCCGGCAATGCCGCGATCATGATGAGGTGAAGCGCCAGCGGCGATAGGAGAGGAGGAGAGCCGGCATGCTGGACTGGCTGAGCTCTTGGCTCAAAGACGTCGTTGCGGTCGTCCTGCTGGCCGCGCTCGTCGACCTGCTGCTGCCGAATCAGCGGATGCAGCGATATGCACGGCTCGTCACCGGCCTGATCGTGCTGCTCGTCATCCTGACGCCGCTGCTTCGCCTCGTGCAAGGCGACTTCCAAGCCCGGCTGGAGACCGGCTACCGCGAATGGAACCGGGAGCTGGAGCGCTCCCAGGTGAAGATGCCCTCGCTGGACGAGATCCTGAGGCAAGCCGAGATCGCGGCCGGGCGCTCCGGCGAGCAGGCGGTGGCGCTGGCCCGCACGCAGCTCGAGACCGGCATCCGCGAAGCCGTCGAAAGGGATGCCGGCGCGGAGGTGAGGGAGGTTTCGGCTGCGGTCGACTGGGACGGACAGGGAGGCGGGGAGATTCGGAGCGTGACCGTGCTGCTGGCGGCTGCGCCGGACGGGGGAGCTCAGCCTGTGGATGAGGGGGCGGCAGACGCCGCCGCAGGGAGCGATTCGATCGAGCCGGTCGTGCCGGTGGATCCGGTCGACATCCGATTGAAGGAGCCGGAGGCGCAGGAAGCGATGGCCGGCCTGGAGGAGGCTGCGGCGAGAAAGGCGGACGCGCGGCTGGAGGGTCGGATTCGCCGGATCGTGGCCGAAGGCTGGCCGATCACGCCGGACCAGGTAAGCGTAGAGCTGGAGCCGGCAGGCGGCAGCTGAGAGGAGGGGAGGCCTTTTGGCCAGATGGTGGGAGAAGCTGCAGCAGGCGGCCGCTGGCGGAGCCGAAGGGCCGAGCCGAATCAAGTCGCTGCGCTGGCTGCTCGTGCTCGGAGGGGTCGGCGTGCTGCTCATCCTGGCGGGCAACGTCCTGAATTTCCGGGATGTCGGCATCAGCCCGAGCGGGCAGGCCGCGCTGCCTCCGGCAGCGGAGGATCAGGCGGCGCTCGGCGGCCGCGTGCAGTCTCCAGGCACGGACTTCGGCGGCATCGAAGCGCCGCTGGAGGCGCGGCTCAAGGATATTTTGGAAAAGATCGTCGGCGTCGGGGAGGTCGACGTGCTCGTCACGGTAGACTCGACCGAGGAGAACGTCTGGGGCAAGGACGACAATACGTCCCAGCAGGTGACGGATGAAACCGATAAATCAGGCGGCAAGAGGCATGTGACGCAGATGACGAGCAGCGGCAAGATCGTCATGTACGAGGTGTCGGGCGAGCAGAAGCCGGTCGTCACCAAAATCGTCAAGCCGAAAGTGCGGGGGGTGCTCGTCGTCGCGAAGGGGGCGGAGAACGCCACCGTGCGGAGGATCATCGCCGAGGCCGTCGAACGCGGCATGGACGTGCCGCTCTCGGCGATCTCGATCGTGCCCCGCAAGACGGGATAGAGACCCTACTGACGGCAAGCGCATGGTGTGTAAGCGGGTCAAGCGGTAAACCAATTCAAGGAGGGATATGAACGATGAATTCGAAACGTCAAACGATCTGGCTGGTCTCCATGCTGAGCCTGATGGTCGTGCTGTCCGCCTACTACCTGTTCACCGAGGATGCCGGCACGAAAGGGCTGGCCGACACGGCCCAGACGCAGGCAGGCGCTGCGGAAGTGTCTCAGACGGACGGCATTGAAGTGCAGCAGGTGACGGGCGGAGGCTCGCTGGACGCGGAGGCGGCGGCGGAAGCCGCAGAAGCCGCAGAAGCTGCCGAAGCGGGACAGCCGGGCGGGGACGCTGCTGCGGGCAGCGGCGAAAAAGCGCAAGCAGGAGAGGAAGCGGCCGCCGAGCCGGGCAAGGACGCGGCGGCGCAGGACAAGGAGACGGCGGCGGACGGCGGCCTGTCGCCGGAGGACCAGGCGGTGCTGCAGCAGTATGAGTCGAGCGGCTCCGCGAGCCAGTTCACGGAGCTCGGCCTCCGCTCGCAGGAGCGGGTCAACGCGGAGTACGACAAGATCATGCAGAAGATTTCCGATGTGAAAAGCGACAGCGAATCGTCCGCCAAGGCCGTTACGGAGCTGGAGAGCTTCGAGGAGCGCCAGGCCAAGCTGACGGAGCTGCGCGGCCAGCTGGAGAAGGAGTTCAAAAACGTCGTCATCGACGAGAACGGCGATGCGGTCAAGGTCGTCGTCCAGAGCCAGAAGCTGGAGCGCAGCCAAGCGGCCGCGATCATCTCCACGGTCAGCTCGTCGCTCCAAGTGAGCGCCGGCGACGTGCTCGTGCAGTACTTGCCGTAATCGGCCAAAGGGGCTTCCGGACGTGCCGGAAGCCCCTTTTTTGCATCCAGCCAAGAGCAGGACGGCAGGAAAGGCGGCCGTTCGGCGCCGAGTTTGCCGGAATGACTCGTCCTAGGAAGGGGCATGTGCTATAATACACTACGTCATGGCCGCGGATTCGCTGCAAGCGTCTCCAGCCGTGTCCGCGCTTGGGCAAGAGGACGCCTTTCAAGCTGCAACCGTCGAAGGAGTGAATCGCATTGTTCAAACTTAATGAAATCAAAGAGCTGATCAAGCTGATCGACCAGACTTCCGTGCACGAGTTCGAGATCGAGAACGAAGGGACGAAGCTTGCGATCCGCAAGCCGGGCAAGGCCGAAACCGTCTTCGTGCAAAGTGCGCCGGCGATTCCTACATATACGGCTCCGGCAGCCGAGCCTGCGGCAGCCGCCGCGGCAGCAGCCGCTCCAGCCGCCCCCGCCGCTCCGGCCGCGCCGAAGGAGAACCTGCATCAGATCGTCTCCCCGATGGTCGGAACGTTTTATGCCGCGTCAACGCCGGACACCCCGCCGTATGTCGCGCCGGGCAGCAAGGTGACGGAAAAGAGCGTCGTCTGCATCCTCGAGGCGATGAAGCTGATGAACGAGCTCGAGGCCGAGATCCGCGGCGAGATCGTGGAAGTGCTCGTGCAGAACGGCCAGCTGGTGGAGTACGGCCAGCCGCTGTTCACGGTCCGTCCCGAATAAGCATGCTGCGTGAGGAGGAGACAAGCGCGTTGAAATTCCAAAAAATCCTGATCGCCAACCGCGGCGAGATCGCCGTGCGGATCATCCGGGCATGCCGCGAGCTCGGCATCTCGACCGTCGCCGTTTATTCCGAGGCGGATCGCGACTCGCTGCATGTCCGTCTGGCCGACGAGGCCTATTGCATCGGGCCCACGCTGTCCAAGGACAGCTACCTGAACCTGACGAACATCATGAGCGTCGCGACGCTCACCGAATGCGACGCCATCCATCCGGGCTACGGCTTCCTCGCCGAGAACGCCGATTTCGCCGAAATCTGCGAGTCCTGCAACATTACCTTCATCGGCCCTTCGCCGTCGGCGATCAGCCGCATGGGCGACAAGGCGATGGCGAAGCAGACGATGAAGGATGCCCGCGTGCCCGTCATTCCCGGCTCGGACGGCATCGTCGAGGATATGGACGAAGCCGTGCGCATCGCCAGAGGCATCGGCTACCCGGTCATCATCAAGGCGACGGCCGGAGGCGGAGGCAAAGGCATCCGCATCGCCGAATCGGAGGAAGCGCTCGTGCAGCAGATCTCGACGGCGCAGCAGGAAGCCCAAAAGGCGTTCGGCAACGCCGGCGTCTATCTGGAAAAGTACTTGACGGGCATGAAGCATGTCGAGATCCAGATCATGGCCGACCGGCACGGCAATGCCGTGCATCTGTTCGAGCGGGACTGCTCCGTGCAGCGCCGCCGCCAGAAGCTGGTCGAGGAAGCGCCTTGCCCGGTGCTGAGCCCCGAGCTGCGCGAGCGGATGGGCCAGGCTGCGGTGCGCGCCGCGCTGGCCGTCGAGTACTGCGGAGCCGGCACGCTGGAGTTCCTGCTCGGCCCGGACGGCCAGTTCTACTTCATGGAGATGAACACCCGGATCCAGGTGGAGCATCCGGTGACCGAGATGATTACCGGCGTCGATCTCATCAAGGAGATGATCTCGGTCTGCGAGGGCAATCCGCTGTCCTTCCGCCAGGAAGAGCTGGAGATCGACGGCGTATCGATCGAATGCCGCATCAACGCGGAGGACTCCGAGCGGAACTTCATGCCTTCCCCCGGCAAGATCGGCTTTTACCTGCCGCCGGGCGGCGTCGGCGTGCGCGTCGACAGCTCGGCCTACCCGGGCTATACGATCTCGCCCCACTACGACTCCATGATCGCCAAGCTGATCGTATGGGCGCCGACTCGCGCCGAAGCCGTGAACCGCATGAAGCGCGCCTTGTCCGAGTTCGCGATCGAGGGCATCAAGACGACGATTCCGTTCCACCTCAAGCTGCTGGAGCATCCGATTTTCCTGGGCGGCCGCTTCGACATCAAGTTTCTCGAGGAGCATGATGTGAACAAGCCTTACGGCGACGAATCCGTGACGGGCTGATCCGTTTGTCATAAAACTCGCCCAATGTTATAGTATAGAAATATGAAATCGGATGAGCCCCCGGCGCGCATCGGGGGACACCTACTTAGCACGGAGGTGCGCCTAAGGATGAGCATCATGGCAGCAGACTACGAAAAGACAGACATCGGCACGATCCAGATCGCTCCTGAGGTCATCGAGGTCATCGCGGGACTCGCGACGATCGAGGTCGACGGCGTGGCGGGAATGAGCGGCGGGCTGGCCGGCGGAATCGCCGAGCTGCTTGGCCGCAAGAATCTTTCCAAGGGCGTGAAGGTCGAGGTCGGTCACCGCGAAGCGGCGGTCGACGTGTCCATCATCGTCGAATACGGCAATCCGATTCCGGAGATCGCCGCCGAGATCCAGCGCAACGTCAAGAAGTCGATCGAGATGATGACCGGCTTGATCGTCGTCGAAGTAAACGTACATATCCATGACGTCTACTTCAAAGCCGGCGAGCGTCCCGAAGAAGAGGACGCGGCGCTGCGAGTCAAATAAGCCACACACCATCACCCCCTTGTGATTGGGCAGCCGCTCGGCGCAAGGGGGTTTATTCCGCTTTATGGGAGGTCAACTCGTCTTGAGCCGAATCGTGGACAGACTGCTCTTGTTTTTGTATAGCCTAGCCGCAGGCATCATCTCCATCCTCGTCATCGTCGTCAGCGCGGGCGGGATTCGCCGCGAGGATGCGGACTCGTTCCTAGCCGAGTGGTATGACACCGGCAGCGCGGTCCAACTGGCCATGCTCATCGGCGCCGTCGTGCTGCTGCTGCTCAGCCTGCGGATGTTCTATGTCGCCGTTCGGGTCAGGGGCGTGTCTTCGTCATCGATCGACCAGCGCAACGATTTCGGCGACATCCGCATTTCGATGGATACGGTCGAGAGCCTCGTGCTCAAGGCGGCCGGCCGCCAGCGCGGCGTCAAGGATCTGAAGACCCGCATTTCGACGGCCGAGGCAGGCCTGGACATCGCCGTTCGCGCGGTCGTGGACGGCGAGACGTCGATCCCGCAGCTGACGGAGGAGATTCAGCGCGCGGTCAAGGATCATGTGGAAGAGATTACGGGCATTCCCGTCGCGGCCGTGTCGGTGTTCGTCGCCAACGTCATTTCTTCCCCTTCCTTCAAGAGCCGCGTAGAATAGGAGGCCTGCAGCGATGTGGAGAGATTGGTGGGACGGATACGGCGGCCGGATCGTCGGCGTCGGGACGGCGCTGTTTCTGGCGATCGTCTTCCTCGTATCCGGTTTTTGGGACATGCTCTTCGTCGGCCTGCTCCTTTGGATCGGCTACGCGGCCGGCCAGCGCAAGGATGCCGGGGGCGAGCCGCTCGTGCCGTGGCGGCGGATCGCTGCCTGGGTCGAGCAGCGTTTTGGACGCTATCGCTGACTCTGTGGTCTCCTCCGTACTTCGGACCTGCCGCGCCTCGCGCGGCGTTTCGGAGCAGGGAGGAGATCATAGGTTTTTTTTACGACTAAATAAAGCTTGAGCAGGAGGCATTATGAAACGAAGGTTGGCGCGTGAAATTGCGGTACAAAGCCTGTACCAAATGGAGATGAACGAGGTGTCGGCGGACGAGGCGGTCGCTATGCTGCTCGCCGAAGCGCGGGAGGAGAACGAAGCCGGGGCAGGCAAGCTGGAAGCCGGCGAGACGGGAGAGTTCGCCAAGGAGCTCGTGCACGGGGTGCTGGAGCGCAAGTCGGCCATCGACGAGATGGTCCAGAACTATTTGACCGGCTGGCAGGTGGACCGTCTGTCCAAGGTGGACCATCAAGTGCTGCGTCTCGCCTGCTACGAGCTCGTGTTCCGCACCGACGTTCCGCCCAAAGCGGTCGTGAACGAGGCGATCGAGCTGTCCAAGCGCTTCGGCACGGACGAGTCGGGCAAGTTCGTCAACGGGGTGCTCGGCCGACTCATCGCCGAGCTGGACAAGCTCAAGACCAACTGACGTCAGCTCTAGATTCGAGGGGAGAGATCGGGATGAGCGCAAAGGTGATCGAAGGCAAGCGCATCGCGCAGGAAATTCGGGAAGAAATCCGGCAGGAGACGGAGCGGCTGAAGGAGCGGGGCATCGTGCCCGGCCTGGCGGTCGTGCTCGTCGGCGGGGATCCGGCATCGGCCGTGTATGTCGGCAACAAGGAAAAGACATGCAAGGAGATGGGCTTCCACTCCGAAGTCCACCGCTTGCCGGAGGAGACGACGCAGGAGCAGCTGCTGGCGGTCGTCGCCGATCTGAATCGCAACGACGCGGTACATGGCATTCTCGTGCAGCTCCCGCTGCCGAAGCACATCGCGGAAAAAGCCGTCATCGATGCGATCGCCGTGGAGAAGGACGTCGACGGCTTCAGCCCCCAAAGCACCGGAAACCTCGTCATCGGCGACGAAAGCCTGCTGCCCTGCACGCCCGCCGGCATCATCGAGCTGATCCGGCGCGCGGGCGTCGATCCTGCCGGCAAGCATGCCGTCGTCATCGGTCGCAGCAACATCGTCGGCAAGCCTGTCGCCATGCTGCTGCTCCGAGAGAACGCCACGGTCACCATTTGCCACTCCCGCACCGAGAACATGGAAGCGATCGCTTCCCAGGCGGACATCCTGGTCGTCGCCATCGGCAAGCCCAAGGCGATCGGACGTAGATACGTCAAGCCGGGGGCGATCGTCATCGATGTCGGCGTCAATCGGCTCGAGAGCGGCAAGCTCGCCGGCGACGTCGATTACGACGAATGCCTGGACGTGGCCGGCGCGATCACGCCGGTGCCAGGCGGCGTCGGGCCGATGACGATCGCGATGCTGATGCAGAACACGCTCAAGGCGGCGAAACGGAAAGCGGGCGTGTAGCCCGTGACGGATACGCCGAGGATCTATTCGGTCAAGGAGCTGACCCGATACATCAAGATGAAGCTGGAGGGGGACCGCCTGCTCGGAGACGTATGGATCCGGGGCGAGATATCCAACTTCACGCATCATTCAAGCGGCCATATGTACTTTACGATCAAGGACAAGGACAGCCGCATCAAATGCATCATGTTCGCCAGCCACAACCAGAGGCTGCCTTTTCGGCCGCGCGAGGGCACGAAAGTGATCGCGCGCGGCAGCATATCCGTCTACGAAAGGGACGGAAACTATCAGTTCTACTGCACGGCGATGCAGCCGGACGGGCTCGGCAGCCTTTATCTCGCCTACGAGCAGCTGAAAGCCAGGCTGGAGGCGGAGGGGCTGTTCGCGGAGTCCCGCAAGCGTCCGCTGCCTCGCTACCCGGCGGTCGTCGGCGTCGTCACGTCGCCGACCGGCGCGGCGGTGCGCGACATCATCACGACGCTCCAGCGGCGGTATCCGGCGGCGGCGATCCTCGTCTATCCGGCCGTCGTGCAGGGGCCGGGAGCGGCGCCGTCGATCGTCAAGGGCATCGAGGCGATGAACCGCCACGGCCGAGCGGACGTTCTCATCGTCGGCCGGGGGGGCGGATCGCTGGAGGAGCTGTGGGCGTTCAACGAGGAAACGGTGGCTCGCGCCATTGCGGCATCCGACATTCCGGTCATCTCGGCCGTCGGCCATGAGACCGATTTTACGATCGCCGATTTCGCCGCCGACCGAAGAGCCGCGACGCCGACCGCGGCCGCAGAGCTCGCCGCTCCTCATGTCGGGGAGCTCGGCCAATCGCTCCAGCGGCTGGAGCAGCGGCTCGGGGCCGCGATGGACCGCGCGCTGGACAGCCGCAGGCAGCGCTTGCTGCGAGCGCGCCGCTCTCCTTATTTTGTCCATCCGAGACGCTACTTGCTGGATCAGTCGCAGCGGCTGGACCGCTTGACGCAGCGGCTCGAGGACCATGCCCGGCGCTTGCCGGAGCGCTCCGGACAGCGCCTGGAGCGGTTGGAGCGGCGGCTGCAAGGCCAATCGCCGTCCAGCCGGGCTGCGCTCGCCGGGAGAGACCTCAGGCAGCTTGACGAGCGGCTGGCCAAGGCGGTCCGGGGCATCGTCAAGGATGCGCGGCAGCGGACCGCATCCTCCGTGCTGCAGCTCGATGCGCTCAGTCCGCTCAAGGTGATGGCGCGCGGCTACAGCCTCGTATACGAACAAAGCAACGACAAGCTGGTCCGTTCCGTAAAAGACCTGGAGCTGGGAGACCTGGTCCAGGTGCGGTTCCCGGACGGACGCGCCGAATGCCAGGTATGGGCGATCAAGGAGGGTGAGCAAGAATGAGCGACAGCAAGCAGAAACAGGAGCAGGCGCTTAGCTTCGAGCAAGCGATGGAAAAGCTGGAAGGCATCGTCGCGCGTCTAGAGAACGGGGATGTCCCGCTCGAGACGGCAATCGAGCTGTTCCAGGAGGGCATGGAGCTTTCCCGCCTGTGCGGCGGCAAGCTCGAGCTGGTCGAGCGCCGCATCGAGGCGCTGCTGGAGCGCGGACCGGGCTTCGCGACCGAGCCGTTCGACGCGGTGCCCGACGATCGGGGAGACGCCCGATGAGCGGACAGCCGATGCTGGCGACTTATTTGGCCGAGAACGCCGCCCTCATCGAAGCGGAGCTGAAGCGGTCGCTTCCGGAAGTCTGGGCCGTGCCGCCGCGGCTGCGCGAATCGATGGACTACTCCCTGTCTGCGGGAGGCAAGCGTCTGCGTCCCGTGCTCGTGCTCGCCGCAGCCGAAGCGGCCCGAGGCGGCGAGTCGGACCGGGAAGCGGCGCTGCGCGTCGCCTGCGCCGTGGAGATGATCCATACCTACTCGCTCATCCATGACGATCTGCCGGCGATGGACAACGATGATTTCCGCCGCGGCAAGCCGACGAACCATCGGGTTTTCGGGGAAGCGATGGCCATTCTCGCGGGGGACGGGCTGCTCACGCATGCGTTCCACATGGCCGCCTCCGCGCGCCGCTACGGCGCGGACGCGGGAGTCGTCCTCGACATCGTCGAGGACCTGTCGCGGTTGTCCGGTCCTGCCGGCATGGTCGGCGGCCAGGCGGCCGACATGCAGGGCGAGCAAGGAGCGACGGCGCTGCCCGAGCTGCAATATATCCATGAGCACAAGACGAGCGATCTCATTATATTTTCGGTCACCGCCGGCGTTCGGCTCGGCGGAGCGCGCGCGGAGCAGCTTGCCCGTCTGGAGCAGTTCGGCCGCAAGCTCGGCCTCGCATTTCAGATTCAGGACGACATTCTCGATCTGATCGGAGACGAGAGCAAGCTCGGCAAGAAGACGAACAGCGACACGGCCGCAGGCAAGGTGACCTATCCGTACCTGGTCGGGATGGAGGAGAGCCGCAGGCTGCTGGCGCAGTTCACCGACGATGCGAAGCAGGCGCTGCTGGAGGCGAGGCTGCCCAAGCCGGAGCGCCTCGTGGAGCTGGCCGATTACTTGATGAACCGGGACCGCTGAGGCGCCATGAGGTTTCATGTCGCTTCATATGGTATAATGGTGGATAATGTGTATTGACGGGACGGCGGCCTGACGGCCCGCCGCTCACGAAAGCGAGGAACCTAACGTGCTGCTCGACAAACTTAACGGACCTCAAGATCTGAAAGGCTTGTCCGTGCCGGAGCTGGAACAGCTCGCCGGCGAGATCCGGGAGTTCCTGATCCAGAAGCTCTCTGTGACCGGCGGACATCTGGCGCCGAATCTCGGCGTCGTGGAGCTGACGCTGGCGCTGCACTATTTGTTTGACAGCCCGACGGATAAATTCATCTTTGATGTCGGCCACCAATCCTACGTGCACAAGATTTTGACGGGCCGCAAAGACCGCTTCGACACGCTGCGCCAGCAGGGCGGCCTATGCGGATTCATCAAGCGTGCCGAAAGCGACCATGACGTCTGGGAAGCCGGCCACAGCAGCACGTCGCTGTCGGCGGCGATGGGCATGGCGCTGGCACGTGATTTCAAAGGCGAGTCCAACAAAGTCGTCGCCGTCATCGGCGACGGCGCCTTGACCGGGGGCATGGCGCTGGAGGCGCTGAACCACATCGGCCACGAGAAGCGGGACATGATCGTCATCCTGAACGACAACGAGATGTCGATCGCTCCGAATGTCGGCGCGATGCATCAGTATCTCGGCCGCATCCGCACCGACCGCCATTACCAGAAGGCCAAGGAGGATCTCCAGTCGCTGCTGCAGAAAGTGCCGGCGATCGGCGGCAAGCTGGCCAAGACCGCGGAGAGGTTCAAGGACAGCCTGAAGTATCTGCTCGTGAGCGGCATCCTGTTCGAGCAGTTCGGCTTGCACTACATCGGGCCGGTGGACGGCCACGATCTCGACGGGCTGCTCGAGACGCTGCAGCAAGCGTCGAACGTGCAAGGGCCGGTGCTCGTGCATGTGGTCACGGTCAAGGGCAAGGGCTACAAGCCGGCGGAGGCCGACTCGTTCAAATGGCATGGCGCCTCCCCGTACAAGATCGAATCCGGACAGATGCTCAAAGCGGTCGGACCTCCGATGTATACGGACGTATTCGGCGATGCGCTGATCGAGCTGGCCGAGCGCGACGAGCGGATCGTCGCCGTCACGCCGGCGATGCCGGCCGGCTCCGGCCTGATGAAGTTCGCCGCGCGCTATCCCGGACGGATGATCGACGTCGGCATCGCGGAGCAGCATGCCGCGACGATGTCCGCCGCGCTCGCGATGGACGGCATGAAGCCGGTGTACGCCGTCTACTCGACCTTCCTCCAGCGTGCCTACGACCAGGTCGTGCACGACATCTGCCGGCATAACGCCAACGTCATCTTCGCCATCGACCGGGCCGGCTTCGTCGGCCCGGACGGCGAGACGCATCATGGCGTGTTCGACATTCCGTATCTGCGTCATATTCCGAACATCGTCCTGATGATGCCCAAGGACGAGAACGAGCTTCGCAACATGATGCAGACGGCCGTCGACTACAACGACGGGCCGATCGCGGTGCGATATCCGCGCATCAGCGGCAGGGGAGTCGAGCTCGATTCTGCGATGACGCCGATTCCGATCGGGACGTGGGAAGTCGTACGGCCGGGAGATACGGCAGCCGTCCTGGCGGTCGGTCCGATGGTCGAGGTCGCCGAACAGGCGGCCGATCTGCTTCGCCGAGACGGACTGTCGCTGCGGGTCGTCAACGCCCGCTTCATCAAGCCGCTTGACGGAGCGATGCTGGATTCGCTGGCCGACGAAGGGATTCCGCTCCTCGTCATGGAAGAAGGAGCGGTCATGGGCGGCTTCGGCAGCGCCGTGCAGGAGCACTTCGCCTTGACCGGCCGCGCCGGAACCCGCGTCAGTCTGATCGGCATCCCGGATGAGTTCATCGAGCATGCCTCCATTCAGGAGCAGCGGGAGGCGAGCGGACTGACCGCGCAGCGTCTGGCCGCCGAAGTGCTTGCCATGCAGCCTATGCGCAAGCGCGCCACCAACCAGCATTCATGAACCCTTGTATGGCCTGCGGCGATCCGGCTGCAGGCCATTCTACGGTTATAAGGAGCGAACCGGAAGTGACGACCAAAGAACGAATCGACGTATTGCTCGTGGAGCTCGGCTATTACCCCAGCCGAGAAAAGGCGAAAGCCGCGCTCATGGCCGGCCTCGTGCTCGTGGACAACGAGCCGGTGGACAAGAGCGGGACGAAGGTGAAGCGCGGCTCCGAGATCAAGGTCAAGGGGAGCCTTCATCCGTATGTCAGCCGGGGCGGTCTCAAGCTGGAAAAGGCGATCCGCGAGTTCGGCCTCGCGATGGACGGGCGGGTCATGCTCGACATCGGGGCTTCGACGGGGGGCTTCACCGATTGCGCGCTCCAGCACGGAGCCGCCTACGTGTACGCCATCGACGTCGGCTACAACCAGCTCGACTGGTCGCTGCGCCAGCATCCGCAGGTAAAGGTGATGGAACGGGTGAATTTCCGATACATCCGTCCGGAGGAGCTGGAAGGGCCGGCGCCGGACTGCGCCTCGATCGACGTCAGCTTCATCTCGCTGAAGCTGATTTTGCCGGCCCTCGCTCCGCTGCTGCCGGCAGGGAGCGATGTCGCAGCCCTCATCAAGCCTCAGTTCGAGGCAGGCCGGGAAAAAGTCGGCAAGTCCGGCATCGTGCGCGATCCGGTCGTCCATCTCGAGGTGCTGCGGACGGTTTGCGCCGATGCGGCCGAGGCCGGATTCAAGCTGCAGGCACTCACGTTCTCGCCGATTACGGGAGGAGAAGGGAACATCGAATTCCTGGCCCATCTGGTGCGCAGCGACGACGCTCAGGCGCCGGACGGAGGAATTCTCGAGGAGATTGTTGCTGCGGCGGCAGCCCATTTCCATTCCCCCAAATAATTCCGAAATCCTCTTTACAAGCAAACGCATGTTCTGCTATTCTAAATGCAGCAAACAAATGTTCGGGCTTCCTTTCGGTTACGCCGGAAGGAAATAGGCCGCCGAAAAGCGAATGTTTCCTTCACCATGAAGCGGGAGGGATCGCTTGGACCGGCTGGTGATGGTAGTCTCGGCGCTGTTGATCGGGTATTGGGCTTACCGGGCTTTCTACAACTGGCTTCATGAGCCGAAGGGGCTGAAGCGGCTCGTGCTCGGCCGAGGAGAGATATTGGCCCCGGATGATCCGCACGTGCTGTTTCTCGAATCGCACGGGTACGAGGTCATCTCCGGCAAGCATCGCGTTCCGCTTGTCGTCGACCTGGACGGCAAGGAAATGTCGAGCCGGCTGTATGTGGACTATGTCGCCGTCCGTAACGGAGACATGTATGCGGTCAAGCTGATGCGGGAGCGCCAGCCGCTGGATTGGACAGGCAGCGGCCTGCGGGATCGGCTGCTCGTTTTCCACCTCCTGCTTCCGGAGCTGGAGGGCATACTGCTGATCGACACCGAGGACAATAAGATACGGACCGTAAAATTCGAATTGAACGAAGAGCCGAAAATGAAGGAGGCCTGATTATGAAAGGATTGCGCCATGTCAAGATCCGCGAAATCATCGGGCGGCACGTCATCGAGACGCAGGACGAGCTCGTGGACGCGCTGCGCACAGCCGGGCTGCAGGTAACTCAAGCGACCGTGTCGCGCGACATCAAGGAGCTGCAGCTCATCAAGATTCCGTCCGAGGACGGCCGCTACAAATATTCCCTGCCGCAAGAGCAGCGGTTCATCCCGGTGAACAAGCTCAAGCGCGCCATGCTGGACAATTTCCTGCATGTCGACCAGGCGGAAAACCTCGTCGTCATGAAATGCCTGCCTGGCACTGCCAACGCCATCGCCTCGCTCGTCGACGGCATGGAATGGCCGGAAATCATGGGCACGATCAGCGGGGACGATACCTTGCTCCTCATCTGCCGCAAGAAGGAGCACGGCAGCAAGATCGTCGAGCAGCTGCTCGCCATGATGAATTAGTTCCCCCATCCAATTCGGATCAAAGGAGTGTTTTTATGCTTCGCGAACTGTCCATTCGAAATCTTGCCGTCATCGAGGAAGTGACCGTCGGATTCCACGAAGGCTTTCATGTGCTGACGGGAGAGACCGGCGCCGGCAAGTCGATTCTGATCGATGCGCTCATCCTGCTTATCGGCGGGAGAGGATCTTCCGACATGGTCCGTTACGGATGCGACAAAGCGGAGATGGAGGCCTCCTTTGATCTTGGACCGGCCCATCCGGTCTGGCACGTGCTGCAGCGCCTTGGGCTGAAAGGCAGCTCCGAGGATCTGCTGACGATCCGGAGGGAGCTGTCGGCTCAAGGTAAAAGCTCGTGCCGGATCAACGGCTCCATCGCCAATCTGACGATGCTGCGGGAAATCGGCGAATGCCTCGTGAACGTGCACGGCCAGCACGAGCATCAGTCGCTGCTGCGGACCGAGCAGCACTTGGAATGGCTCGACCTGTTCGCCGGCGAGCAGGTCGAGGAGCTGAAGCGGACCTACCAGGCAGCGTTTTTCCGCTACGGAGAGCTGCGCTCTTCGTTAAAATCGCTCTTAGAGGGCAGCCGACAGAACATGCAGATGCTCGACCTGTACAAGTTCCAGCTGGAGGAGATCCGTTCCGCAGCGCTGCGCAAGGAGGAATGGGAGCAGCTACATCAAGAGAAGGAGACGCTGGCGCATGCCGATAAGATCATGACGCATGTGGCCGGCGCCTACGGGCTGCTGCATGACAGCGGCGCACTGGAATCGATGGCGTCCGCCATCGCCAAGCTGGAAGAGATTGCTCCGCATCAGCCTTCCGTTTTGGAGCCGCTCGTGGAGCAGCTCAAGAGCGCCTATTACCAAACCGAGGATACCGTCCACCAGCTGCGCGGCTGCCAGGAGGATATCCAGAGCGATCCCCAGCGTTTGGCGGCGATCGAGGATCGAATTACGCTGTTGAACGGGCTTCGCCGCAAGTACGGCGATACCTTGCCCGATATTATGGCCTATTACAAAAAAATCAGACATGAAGCAAGCCTGATCGAAAATCGGGACGATCATATCCGGGAGCTTAAATCCTCGCTCAAGGAAGCCTATGCCGAAGCGGCAGAGCTGGCAGAGCGGCTTTCAGCAAGACGCAAGCAAGCCGGAGAGCTTTTATCCGCCTCGGTGGAGAGGCAGCTCAAGGATTTAGGCATGGAACGCACGCAGTTTAGAGCGCATGTAGATGCCCAGTCCTCTGAGGAGGCCTACAAGCTGACGCTTCATGGCATCGATGAAGCCGGCTTCCTGCTCGCCCCGAATCCAGGCGAACCGCTCAAGCCGCTCAGCAAGATTGCCTCTGGCGGAGAGATGTCGCGCATCATGCTCGCGCTCAAGAGCATTTTCGCCGAGATCGATCAAGTTCCCGTGCTTATTTTCGATGAGGTCGATACGGGCGTCAGCGGACGGGCAGCTCAAGCCATAGCCGAAAAAATGTCGCAATTATCTGGCAAATGCCAGGTGTTCTCCATCACGCATCTGCCGCAAGTGGCTTGCATGGCCGATTACCATTATGAGATCAGCAAGCACGTGGTCCATGAGCGGACCTCCACCTCGGTGAAGGAGCTGAGCGATCGGGAGCGCATCGAAGAGCTGGCACGGATGCTCGGCGGCGTCGAGGTGACGGACAAGACAAGGCATCATGCACAGGAAATGCTTGTGCTGGCAGATCGCCAAAAAGGAGCCTGAGTCAGGCTTTCAGGGAAGGTTTTGATGGACATAAATCGGGGGGGCGGGGGTACCTTATAGGTACGCAAATGGCGAGACCAATCGTCAAGCGATGGAACTACAGGGAGCGTGAGATCATGAACGCCAACCAGCGCAAGCGGTGGTTCGGATTAGTTCTCGTATTCTTCGTTTGCATGATCGGCATCTCCAGTCCGTTCCAAAACTATGCCTCCTTCCCGAATGAACTGCGTTTATTCTCCGGGCAAATGAAACGGCTGGATTATCATATGCCTGTCCATGCGGACATGACGGTGGATTCCTCCATCCTTCATGTCAACGGCAAAGCGGAGCATCGCCAGTTGCTGGATTTGAAAAAGTCGATATCCCTTGAACCTCGTCAAACGGGCCAGGCTGTCTTGTCTTTGAAGCTGTTTGGCAAAATTCCTTTCAAGACCGTCCATGTCGATGTCGTCCCGGACCTGAAAGTAATTCCTGGCGGACAAACCATCGGAGTCAAGGTCAAGTCCGCAGGCGTTCTTGTCGTCGGCCATCATCTCGTCGGAGAAAAGAACGAGGCTAAAGTTTCGCCGGGCGAGCAGGCCGGCCTTCGTCTTGGCGACTTGATCGTCGAGATCGACGGCCGCAACGTCCGGGAGGTCAAAGAAATCGCTCGCTATACCGAGGAAGCCGGTTCCCGCAACCGACCGCTGAAGTTGACGGTCAAGCGTTCCGGCAAGCTGTTGAGCGTCAAGCTCAAGCCTTCTTACGACAAAGAAGACAAGGCGTGGAGAATCGGACTCTATATTCGTGATTCCGCTGCAGGGGTTGGGACCTTGACGTTTTATGCGCCAGACCAAGGCGTATACGGGGCGTTGGGTCATGTCATTACGGATTTGGATACGGGCACGGCGATCGAAGTCGGTGACGGACAGATTCTTGAATCGAACGTAACGTCCATCAACAAAAGCCAGAACGGCGAACCCGGCGAGAAACGAGCAACCTTCGTCAACGAAAGTCATGTGCTTGGCAATATTCAGCGGAATACGCCTTTCGGGATATTCGGCAAGATGGAGCAAAAGCCGGGCCACGGCTATCAGGCTGAGGCGGTTCCAGTCGCCTTCTCCGAAGAAGTTCATGAAGGACCCGCAGAAATATTGACCGTACTGAGCGGACAAAAAGTGGAGCGATTCAAGGTCGAAATCAGCCATGTCAGCAAGCAGAAGCAGCCTGCCACAAAAGGGATGGTCATCAAAGTAACGGACCCTAAGCTGCTGGAACGTACCGGGGGCATCGTGCAAGGCATGTCGGGCAGTCCGATCTTGCAGGACGGCAAGCTGATCGGAGCAGTGACGCATGTGTTCGTCAACGATCCCTCTTCAGGTTATGGCTGCTTCATCGAGTGGATGCTGCATGATGCCGGCATTATCCTTCGTACGGCGAACAAAGATCTCAAGGCAGCTTGATGCCTTGAGGTCTTTGTTGATTTTTATCGAATTTTAGCGGATAAGATCAGGTTATGAAGTAAAATAATTATTATACCGAAACGATGATCAAAAAGAAAGAAAAATAATATTCGACAGAAGGAAATCCTTTAGGGGTGTCGAAACGATACAACAAGCAAAAAACAGACTATCCCATCGTGATGAAGGAGGACCAACCTTGCCAAAGATTGAGGTACTGCTGGCCGATGATAACCGTGAATTTACGAATCTGCTGTCCGAATATATAAGCGAACAGGATGATATGGAAGTTACGGGCATCGCATACAACGGCGAAGAAGTGCTGCGTCTGCTGAAAGAGACGGACCGCGTTCCCGACGTGCTTATCCTGGATATCATCATGCCTCATCTCGACGGACTTGGCGTGCTGGAGCGGCTGCGCGAAAGCGGCCTTAATCCGATGCCGAAAATCATCATGCTGACCGCTTTCGGTCAAGAAAACATCACGCAAAAAGCCGTCCAGCTCGGGGCTTCGTATTATATTCTTAAACCGTTCGACATGGAGATGCTGGCCAATCGCGTCCGTCAGCTCGTCGGAAATCAGGCACTGGTCGCGACCTCCGCTTCGGGAGCATTTTCCTCGAGCTCATCCTTCATCAAGTCCAACGTCGTGCCGCTTGCCAAAGGCAAAAATCTCGACGCGAACATCACGAGCATCATCCATGAGATCGGCGTACCCGCCCATATCAAAGGCTACCAATACTTGCGCGAGGCGATTACGATGGTGTACAACAACATCGAGATTCTCGGCGCCATCACCAAAACGCTGTATCCCGCGATTGCCGAAAAGTTCAAGACGACGCCTTCCCGCGTCGAGCGCGCCATCCGTCATGCCATCGAGGTCGCCTGGACTCGCGGCAACATCGACAGCATCAGCCATCTGTTCGGCTATACGATCAACATCAGCAAGTCCAAGCCGACTAATTCCGAGTTCATCGCGATGGTCGCCGACAAGCTGCGGATCGAGCATAAGGTAAGCTGATGATGCGGCAATCCAATTCCTAGAAAAAAAGACCGTTGGGCCGATGGCCGCAACGGTCTTCTTTATCGGATTACTTTTTGGAGCGGGATTTGACGGATTTTTTGGCAGGCTTCTTGCGGGAGATCGTGGAACGGCCATACCCTTCGTGGTCATGACCTTGTTCGGATACGGACTCGACTCCGCCTACGTTCTCATCGCGGCAAACATATTTGTACACGTCGCAGCGGACCGGAACGCAGTGATGCCGCGTTACGATCTCGATCGGGTGGACCACCGTGACTTGCTGAGGATGGTACACGTCGCGATAGACGGTCTGTACGGGATCAACGACGGTTTGAGGCGAACAATGCGAATGACGACAGGACATTTGGAAAAGCTCCTTTCCTTCGTGAGATACTATAGGGTACGAGTCCGAAGGGAGGATTGCTTGTGCCAATGCCATGGCAGGCTAAACGTTGGGTCTAGGACGCTTCTTCTTGAAGCGGGGCGCGACGTAGTTGTGCTTGCGGTCGCGGAAGAAAATCCAGCCGCCGATAAAGCCGATGCCGACCGCGAACAAGATGAAGCCGACGATGAACGTCAGCCAGCTGAACTTTGGAATGACGGCGTCGTTGCCGAATGCGGCAAAATAGTCGAACGTGGCCGTTTTCATCTGGATAAAGCCATAACAGGCGATGAGGCCTGGAATGACCAGAATAAGAATGGCAACGAACCGGGAAAAGATTACTTTCATGTCGTTCTCTCCTTCATCCAGCCTGATTGCGCAAAAATAAAGGCTAAGGTGCAGGAATAGCCTATTTTCATCATACTTCAACAAACGCCGGCTTGTCCATGCGGTGTTCTTCTCCGGCGAAAAGGAGTAAAATAGGTTCTCGGAGGAGAAGGGGGAAGCTGTCGCCTTCGCCTAGACATGAATGATGCGGCAATGTTCCGCATGTATGGAAGGGATCGATCGCATGCCAATTCAAGTGGACGTCGCCGTGCTGGGCGGCGGGCCCGGAGGGTATACCGCCGCCATCCGAGCCGCGCAAGAAGGAAAAAAAGTCGCGATTGTGGAGCAAGGCAAGCTGGGCGGCACCTGCTTGCATCTAGGATGCATTCCGAGCAAGGCGCTGCTGCGCAGCGCGGAGGTCTATGCTTCCCTGCTCCATGCGGATACATATGGAATCAAACTCAGTCGCGAAGCGGTAAAGGTTGATTTTACCGCTGTCCAGGAACGCAAGGAGGGCGTCGTCGAGCAGCTTCATCGCGGGCTCCGGCAGCTCATGAAAAAGCACGGGATCGAGGTGATTCAAGGCCGGGGAAGAATCATCGGCCCGTCGATCTTCTCGCCTAAAAGCGGCTCGCTTGCGGTGGAGCTGGAGGACGGAGAAATGGAATCCGTCGTGTCCCGCCATCTGATCGTCGCCACCGGCTCCCGGCCGAGGCAGCTCCCTGGACTGGAAGCGGACGGCGAGACGGTGCTCACAAGCGATGACGCCTTGCGCATGGAGACGCTGCCTTCGTCGATGCTGATCGCCGGCGGCGGCGTCATCGGTATCGAGTGGGCTTCGATGCTGAGCGACTTCGGCGTGCGCGTCACGCTCGTGGAAGCCGCTTCGAGAGTGCTCCCGGGTGAGGACCCGGACGTATCGGCTGCCATCGCCAAGGCGCTCTCGGCGCGCGGCGTCCGCATCTTGACCGGGGCCATGCTGCAGCAGGAGTCGCTGAGCAAGGACAGCGGCGGAATCAGCGTGGCCGTCCGGCAAGGCGAGACGGAAGAGCGGCTGCAGGCCGACCGGCTCCTCGTCTCGGTCGGCCGCATCGCCAACATCGAAGGCATCGGGCTGGAGAACACGGATATCGCCGTGCAGGACGGATGGATCAAGGTGAAGCCGACGCTCCAGACCGCAGAGCCGCATATTTACGCGATCGGCGACGTGACCGGCGGCGTGCAGCTTGCCCACGCCGCCGCTCATGAAGGCATCGCCGCCGTCGAGCATCTGCTCGGACTCATGCCCCATCCGGCGGCGCCGCATCGCATTCCGCGCTGCGTGTACAGCCGTCCCGAGACGGCGAGCGTCGGTTACACGGAGGAGCAGGCGCGCGCCGCGGGCCATGACCCGATGACGGCCAAGATTCCGTTCGCTGCCATCGCCAAAGCGATCGTGCACGGGGATTCGGAAGGATTCGTCAAGGTCGTCGCCGATCGCGGCACGCAGGATCTGCTCGGCGTGCATATGGTCGGCGCCCATGTGACGGAGCTGATCGCCGAGGCGTCGCTGGCGCAATTTCTGGACGCGGTGCCGTGGGAGGTCGGAGCGAGCTTCCATCCGCATCCGAGCTTGTCGGAGGCGCTCGGCGAAGCGATGCTGGCGACGCTCGGGAAATCGGTCCATTTCTAACCGAGGAGAGAAACGGAGGAAAGAGGGCAATCGGCCGGAGGACGGCAAAGGTTCCCTTTTTCCTCCTTCGGGGTTATAATACTGCTATCAAGTATTAGTACCAGGTAACAAGACTGGAGATGAAGGAGGTTCCTCCATGAGCCGTCAACAGGTGGATTCGCGTCATCGCGAGCTGGGCTTGTCCGACGAGGAAGCGGTCGGGATGTACAAGATGATGAGAAGCGCGAGGATGTTCGACGAAAGGGTGCTGCTGCTGCAGCGCGCCGGCAAGATCAACTTCCACGTGTCCGGCATCGGCCAGGAGGCGGCGCAGGTGGCGGCCGCATGGGCGCTCGATCGGGACGAGGATTATTTCCTCCCTTATTATCGCGACTACGGCTTCGTGCTGACGGTCGGCATGACGCTGCGCGAGCTGATGCTGTCGGTATTCGCCAAGGCGGAGGACCCGACGAGCGGCGGCCGCCAGATGCCGGGCCACTTCGGACATAAGAAGCTCCGCATCGTCACCGGCTCCTCTCCCGTGACGACGCAGGTGCCGCACGCGGTCGGCATCGCGCTCGCCGCCAAGCTGAAAGGGCGCAAGCTCGTGAGCTTCGTGACGTTCGGAGAGGGCTCGAGCAATCAGGGCGACTTCCATGAGGGCTGCAACTTCGCGGGCGTCCACAAGCTGCCGGTCATCCTCATGTGCGAGAACAACCAGTATGCGATCTCCGTGCCGGTCCACAAGCAGCTGGGCGGACGTGTCGCGGATCGCGCGCTCGGATACGGCTTCGAGGGTCTCCGCGTGGACGGCAACGATGCGCTGGCGGTGTATGCGGCAGTCAAGGATGCCCGCGAGCGGGCGCTGTCCGGCGGCGGACCGACGCTCATCGAGGCGATGATGTACCGGCTGTCGCCGCATTCCACATCGGACAACGACCTGGCGTACCGGACCAAGGAAGAGGTCGAGGAAAACCGGGGCCGCGACGGAGTGGCGGCGTTCCGCCGCTACCTGGAGGAAGCCGGGATCTGGAGCGCGGAGCAGGAAGACGAGCTGGCCGCGGCGATCCGGCGGGAGATGGACGAGGCGACCCGCTACGCGGACGAGGCTCCGTTCCCGACGCCGGAGAGCACGCTGTGGCATGTGTATGAAGGCGATGCGCCGCAAGGAGGACGTTAAGATGCCGGTCATGGACTATATCGAGGCGATCCGCCTCGCGATGAAGGAAGAGATGGAGCGCGATCCGGACGTATTCGTGCTCGGCGAGGATGTCGGCGTCAAGGGCGGCGTCTTCACGACGACCAAAGGGCTGCAGGAGCAGTTCGGCGAGGCGCGGGTGATGGATACGCCGCTGTCCGAATCGGCGATCGCCGGCGTGGCGATCGGCGCGGCGATGTACGGCATGAAGCCGATCGCCGAGATGCAGTACTCCGACTTCATGTTTCCCGCGACGAACCAGATCATCAGCGAGGCGGCGAAAATCCGCTACCGCTCCAACAACGACTGGAGCTGTCCCGTCGTCATCCGAGCGCCGATCGGAGGCGGCATTTTCGGAGGCCTTTACCATTCGCAATGTCCGGAGTCGGTGTTTTTCGGCACGCCGGGACTCAAGATCGTCGCGCCGTATTCGCCGGCGGACGCCAAGGGGCTGCTGACGGCGGCGATCCGCGATCCCGATCCGGTCCTTTTCTTCGAAAATAAAAAATGCTACCGGCTCGTCACCGGTCCGGTGCCGGAAGGCGAGCACGTGGTGGAAATCGGCAAGTCGAACGTGCTGCGCGAAGGCGACGACATCACGGTCATCAGCTACAGCCTGCCGCTGCATTTCGCGATGCAGGCGGCGGAGGAGCTGCAGGAGGAGGGCATCAGCGCCCACATCCTCGATCTGCGGACGCTGCAGCCGCTCGACAAGGAAGGCATCCTGGCGGCCGCTCGCCGGACGGGCAAGGTGCTCATCATCCATGAGGACAACAAGACGGGCGGCATCGGAGCCGAGGTGTCGGCGATCATCGCCGAGGAAATGCTGTACGAGCTCGATGCGCCGATTCGCCGGCTCTGCGGTCCGGACGTGCCGGCCATGCCGATCAACCCGCCGGGGGAGAAGTTCTTCATGCTGAACAAGGACAAGGTGCTGGCCGCGATGAGAGAGCTCGCGCTGTACTGATCGGCGGGTCCCGTCCGCCAGCATACTGAGATTCGGAAGGCCGTGACCGGCCTTCCGGCAAGGAGCGAATTCCGATGAAAGCAGCAACGATCCACGAAATCGCCATGCCGCAGCTGGCCGAGTCGGTCGTGAGCGCGACGATCGAGCGCTGGCTGAAGCAGCCCGGCGACAACGTAAGCATGTACGAGCCCTTATGCGAAATCATTACCGATAAAGTCGGAGCCGAAATTCCGTCGACGATCGAAGGCACGCTGGTCAAGCTGCTTGTCGGCGCGGGAGAGACGGTCGAGGTCGGCACGCCGATCTGCCTGATCGAATCCATCGCGCCTGCGGCGGAGCCCGCAGCGACGGCGGAGCCGCCTGCCGCGAGGGCCGATCATGCCGGTGCGCCCGCGGCGGCAGCTTCGGCTCCGGGCCGTCCTGCGGCCGCCGAAAGCATGCGCGGCCGCTATTCCCCGGCCGTGCTCCAGCTGTCCGCCGAGCATGGCATCGATCCATCGGCCGTGCAGGGCACGGGAGCGGGAGGCCGGGTGACGCGCAAGGATATCCTCGCGCATGCCGCTTCGGGAGCCAAGCCGGCAACCGCTCAGCCGCTGCCGGTCCAGCCGGCTGCGCAAGGCGCGCAGGCGGCGAGCTCCGCTTCGGCGGCCGTACCGCCGCAGCTCGATGCGGGCGACCGGATCGTCGAGGCGAGAGGACCGGTGCGCTCCTCCGGCCTGCATCTGACCGAGACGCCGCGCATTCCATCGGTCGAGATCGAGGGCCAGGCGATCCCGGGCAGGGGAGAGACATTCATCGACGTCACCCCGGTCCGCAACACGATCGCCTCGCGCATGCGCCAGAGCGTGACGGAAATTCCGCATGGCTGGATGATGATCGAGGTCGACGTGACCAACCTCGTCGTTCTCCGCAGCAAGCTCAAGGACGACTTCAAGAAGCGCGAAGGCACGAATCTGACGTACTTGGCCTTTTTCATCAAGGCGGTCGTCAATGCGATCAAGGACTTCCCGATCATCAACTCGGTCTGGGCGGTCGACAAGATCATCGTCAAGCGCGACATCAACATCTCGCTGTCGGTCGGCACCGAGGATTCCGTCGTCACGCCGGTCATCAAAAACGCCGACCAGAAAAACATCGCCGGCCTGGCGCATGAGATCGAGATGCTCGCCCGCAAGACGCGCGAAGGCAAGCTGAAGCTGGACGACGTGCAGGGCGGGACGTTCACCGTCAACAATACCGGCTCGTTCGGAGCGATCCTGACGCAGCCGATCATCAACTACCCGCAGGCGGCGATCATCACGTTCGAGTCGATCGTGAAGCGTCCGGTCGTCATCAACGACATGCTGGCCGTGCGCTCGATGGCCAACATCTGCCTGTCGCTCGACCACCGCATCCTGGACGGCGTCATCTGCGGTCGGTTCCTGCAGCGCGTCAAGGAGAACCTGGAGAGCTTCAGTTCGGAAACGCATCTTTATTAAGCCGCACGACACCTACGACAACGACAACAGGAGCAGGAGGAACCGGATGGACGCGAACCATGAAGCGCGGCCGCTTGCCGCGCGCTATATCGACTTCATCGACTACGGAGAGGCCTGGGAGCTGCAAAAGGAATACGTGGGGGAGATCGACCGGGAGGAGCGCGTGGAAACGCTGCTCCTTCTTCAGCATCCGCCGACCTATACGCTCGGCACGGACCGGCATCCGGAGCATCTGCTGCTGGCGCCGGAGGAGCTGAAGGCCCGCGGCATCTCGGTGTACGAGATCGACCGCGGAGGAGACATCACCTATCACGGGCCGGGACAGCTCGTCGGCTACCCGCTGATACGGCTCGACGCCAAAGGACTGGATCTGCACGGCTTCCTGCGCGAGCTGGAGCAGGTGCTGATCGACTGGCTCGCCGGCTACGGCATCGAGGGAGGACGCAAGCCGGAGTATACCGGCGTCTGGGTCGGAGACAAGAAGATCGCCGCGATCGGCATCAAGTTCAACCGCTCCCGGACGCGGCGCGGCTTCGTGACGAGTCATGGCTTTGCCCTGAACCTCAAGGCGGGCATCGGCGAGGAAGGCTTCGCCGGCATCGTGCCGTGCGGCATCCAGCAGTTCGGCGTCACTTCGTTCGAGGATCTGACCGGACAAGCGATGAAGCCGGAACAGGCGGCGCGGGAGCTGCTTCCGCACTTCATGCGGCGGTTCGGCTTCCGGCCGGGCTGAACGAAAAAAAGAACGGGACTCGCGGCGCGGCGCGCCGGGAAGTCCCGTCCTTTCTTAAAACAGCAGTCCGATGCTCGATACGACGGTCGTCACCAACAACGTAATCAGCACGACGTAGATGACGATCTTGATGGCTCGTCCTTGAGGATTCAATGCAATCGACTCCTTCCGAAGGTCGCCTGCGGCTTCGGCGAGGCGAGTCAGCTTCACCCCTCTATTGTACCGAAAACCTTCGCAAGATGCCAAGCCTTCATGGCGGCTTCCGAGGAGAAAAAACCAAAAGCAGCGGTCTGCCTACGGGCGGGGCCGGAAAGGCGGAGAAAGCGATGATCCAGCGGGAAAGGCTGATCGAGGAATTCATGGAGCTGGTGCGAGTCGACAGCGAGACCGGCCACGAGGCGGCTATCAGCGGCGTGCTGAAGGCGAAGTTCGGGGGCCTTGGATTGACGCTCGAGGAAGACGATGCGGCGCAGGCGACCGGCCACGGCGCGAACAATTTGTTTTTCACCTTGCCGGCAGCGGAAGGCGTCGTCGCGCCGACGATCTTCTTTACCTCGCATATGGATACGGTCCGTCCGGGAAACGGCATCCAGCCTCGGCTCGACGCCGACGGCTACCTGCGCAGCGACGGCACGACGATCCTCGGCAGCGACGACAAAGCCGGGCTGGCGGCGATGCTCGAGGCGCTGCGCTCGCTCAAGGAGACGGGAGCCCGTCATGGCGAGGTGCAATTCGTACTGACGGTCGGCGAGGAGTCGGGACTCGCGGGAGCGCGTGCGCTCGACCGCTCGAAGCTCCGCGCCGATTACGGCTACGCGCTTGATTCCAACGGAGAGGTGGGCGGCATCGCGACGTCCGCTCCGGGGCAGGCGAAGATCCGGATCGAGGTGACGGGCCGGAGCGCGCACGCCGGCGTCAATCCAGAGGACGGCATCAGCGCGATCCAGGTCGCTTCCAAGGCGATCGCGCGCATGCCGCTCGGCCGCATCGACCATGAGACGACGGCCAACATCGGCCGCTTCGAGGGTGGCGGCGCCACCAACGTCGTCTGCGACTCGGCGCTGCTGCTGGCCGAGGCGCGCAGCGCCGACCGCGCCAAGCTGGAGCGGCAGATCGAAGCGATGCGCGAGGCGGCGGAGTCGGCGGCCGCGGACTTCGGCGCGGCCGCGAAGCTAGAGGCCACGCACCTGTATCCGTCCTACAAGCATGGGGACGAGTCCGCAGTCGTTCGATCGGCTGCCCAAGCGATCCGTTCGATCGGATTGACGCCGCGCACGTTCCATTCCGGCGGCGGCAGCGACGCCAATGTGTTCAACGGCCTCGGCGTGCCGACGGTCAACCTGGCGATCGGCTACGAGCATATCCATACGACCAAGGAGCAGATCAAGGCCGACGACCTCATCCGCACCGCCGAGCTGGTGAAGGCCATCATCGAGCAGGCGGCGGGCGCCTGAGACAGGCCGGCGGCGGGAGGGCGGCTCTTGCCCTGCTCCTGCGGTCGGCAAGCCGATGCGGCCAGTCGACCGGGCGGGCAGCGCCCCCCGATTCTAGCGGGGCGCTTTAACCGAGGCAGCGGCATCCGACCGCAGCGGCGCGCCCGCACCCGCCTCGCGCGCGAGCTTGCGCAGCGCATGGCGCACTTCCCATGCCTTGCCGACCAGCCGCAATTCTTTTTCACCGATATACATTTTCATGACGGCATCCCGCCTTCCATCGTTATGCCTACACGATATGCAGGAAGCGGACGGGCTATGCCACCAAGGAGGAATCGCGCATGAGCGAGCAGCCGAAGCCGGACGGACGTCCGGGGGCGGAAGTGACGCTGTCCAGCGAGACGAAATATGCCGGCAAGATCATCACGCTGCAGGTCGATCAGGTGCGCCTGCCGAGCGGGGCGACCGCCTCGCGCGAGATCGTGCGCCATCCCGGAGCGGCGGCGGTCATCTGCATCGCGGACGGCAAGCTGCTGACGGTCGGACAGTACCGCAAGCCGATGGACAAGTACCAGGTCGAGATTCCAGCGGGCAAGCTTGATCCCGGAGAGGATCCGGCCGTCTGCGCGGCGCGCGAGCTGAAGGAGGAGACGGGCGTGAGCGCGTCGAGCGTGAGGCTGGTCGACGCCTTTTATACGTCGCCCGGCTTCGCGGACGAAAAGCTGTATCTGTATGTAGCGGAAGGGCTGGAGCACGGGGACAGCTCCCCGGACGAAGACGAGGACCTTCATGTCGAGGCGCTGACGATGGAGCAGGCGCTCTCCTACATCGAGCAAGGCATCATCGGCGACGCCAAGACGCTGATGGCGGTCTATTTGTGGAAGCTGTCGGAGCTGACCGGACGGATCGGCATCCGAGGGTGAGCTCGGCGCTCCGTCTTTCGACCCCAACGCCGCGATCATGAACCGGAGCCGGAGCGCATAGGCTAGCATGCGGACAAGACGGCGGACGGGGAGGGACGGTCGATGCGGGCATGGGTCAGAGGCAGGTCGAAGGAGGAAAGGCTGCTGTTCGCCATCGCGGCATCCCTCTGCGCGGCGGGCATCGTTTGCGGAGCGCTGCTCGCCGGCGGACTCGGCGAAGAGCAGCGGAGCCTGCTGGCCGCCGACATGAGCCGGTTTCTGCAGCGGCTCGTCTCGGAAGGCGCTCCGCCAGACGCTTCGTCGTTCTGGGTCGTCTGCTGGCTGCACGGACGATGGCTGCTGCTGATCGTCCTGCTCGGCGTTTCCGTCATCGGCTTGCC
Source organism: Paenibacillus albicereus (assembly GCF_012676905.1). Lineage (NCBI taxonomy): Bacteria > Bacillati > Bacillota > Bacilli > Caryophanales > Paenibacillaceae > Paenibacillus > Paenibacillus albicereus. Next base: position 2,241,262 of record NZ_CP051428.1, read on the forward strand.
GCTGCTCGCCGCGCTTGATTTCTTCAAAGGCGTGCTCATCGGCTTCGCCGTCGCGACGCTTGCGGTCCAGCACGGAGGCCGGGGCGTCGCCTTCTCCTTCGTCGCCGTCGCGCCGTCCAACCTGCTCGCGCTGCCGGCCTATCTTGCCGCAAGCGCAGCGGCGGCGTCGTTCGCGCTGCATCTGGTCCGCTTCCGGCTGATGCGCCGCCAAGGTCCGCTTCTGCCGGCCGCGGCGGCTCTGGCAGTGACGGCTGCGGCTTCGACGCTGCTGCTCGCGGCCGCATCAGCGGCGGAGGCATGGCTGTCTCCGCCGCTGATGGCATGGGCCGCGCAGTGGCTCGTCCCGGGCTGAATCATTGACTTCCCGTTCCTCTAGCAACTATAATAGAGTCATAAGTGCCGGCGGCTAGCCGGTTTTCTTGTGGCAGGGGGGAAGTCATGGAAGCCCGGATCGATTCCATTAAGCAGCAGCTCCAGTCGCAGGGCTACAAGTTGACCCCGCAGCGCGAAGCAACCGTGCGCGTCCTCCTGGAGAACGAGGACGATCACCTGAGCGCCGAGGACGTGTTCATGCTCGTCAAGGACAAGGCTCCCGAGATCGGCTTGGCCACCGTGTACCGCACGCTGGAGCTGCTCAGCGAGCTGCATGTCGTGGAGAAGATGAACTTCGGCGACGGAGTCGCCCGCTACGACCTGAGGACGGACAACAGCAAGCATCATCACCACCATCTGATCTGCGTGCAATGCGGATCGATGGAGGAGATCAAGGATGACTGGCTCGGACCGCTCGAAGAACGGCTGGAGGCCGAATACGGCTTTGCCGTCCTGGATCACCGCCTTGATTTTCAAGGCATCTGCAGGCGCTGCAGAGAAACCAACGATTCCAAGAAGCCCTGACAGCTCCGATTTCATCGCTCCCGCAAGCAGCGGGCGATGAAGGTCGGAGCTGTTTGATCGTTCAGCGGAATTTCGCCTGATGGCGGCCCGGCATCGGGCGGACTCCGGGATAGAACACCGATCCGATCCGCCGCAGCTGCAGCAGGCCGGAGCCCTGCGCGCGCTTGGAAGCTCCGGGCACCGGCTTCGCCCACCTCCTCAGCACCGGCGAGACCGCCGCCGCAGGCAGGCCGGGGTTGGCGGACAGCAGCAGCGCCGCGCCGCCGGCCACATGAGGGGCGCTCATGCTCGTGCCGGAGTCGGTCTCATAGCCTCCGTCCAGCCAGCAGGAGCAGATTTCGTCGCCGGGCGCGGTCAGGTCGATACCTTTGCCGCGGCTGCTGAACGAAGCGATGCGGCCGCGGCGGTTGGAGGCGGCGACGGCGATCGTCTCGGGATATGAGGCCGGCACGTCGAGGCCGCCGCTGTAGACGCCCGCATTGCCTGCGGCGGCGACCAGCACGAGGCCGGCCCTGCGGGCTCGGCGCACGACCCGCCGCAGCGCGGCGCTGCGCGTGCCGGGAGGCAGGCCAAGGCTCATGTTGACGACATCCATGCGATTGTCGATGCACCACTCGATCGCGTCGAGGATGCTGGTCAGGCTGCCGAAGCCGTCGGCGTCAAGCGCCTTGACCGCGTACAGCGAGGCTCCGGGCGCGACGCCGAGCGGGCCGCCGCCGCTGCCGCGGCCCGCTGCGATGCCGGCGACATGCGTGCCATGGCCGTTGTCGTCGCGGTAGGACCTGCCGCCGCTCACGTTCACGCCCCCGGCAACGCGCAGATCGGGATGCGGTCCGACGCCGGTATCGATGACCGCGAGTCGGATGCCGCTGCCTAGCGTCCGCCTCCAGACCGGCGGCGCCTCGACGCGGCGGATATTCCAGGGCAGCTTGCCGCAAGGGCGGCTGCGCCTGCGTTTGCCGCTCCGGCGGGTGCGGCCGTCTCTGACGCTTGCGCCAAGCGCGCGCACGACGGCATCCTTTTCGAGGCTGCGAAGCTCCGGATGGCGGAGCAGCTCCTGCCAGGAGACGCGCCGGTCCAGGCGCAGGCAGAGGATGCGGCTCGATTTCCAGGTCCGCAGCGGCCTGATGCCGCCGCGGGCGAGCTCCCGGACCGCCTCGTCGTAGGCTTTGCGGCTCTTCAGCACGACGATGCGCCTTGTCGCATGCCGTCCCGGCCGACTGCAGGCGCAGGCGCGCAGGCAGCTTCCAATCGAATTTTTCTTCACGATCTTTCCCTCCCTCCGTTAACGTATGGAGACGGAGGCAGAGAGGAGCGGGCGCTTCGCCCTGCCGCGCGGACCGGACATACTCCGCTCGTCCGCCGCATAGGCTGGAGAGAGCATTCGAAGGAGGGGCGGCCATGATCGTTTCCTTGCGCAGATGGGTGTCGAGGCTTGTATTCGCGCTGCTGTTCGCCTGCCTGACGGCGGCCGTCTACGAAGGCTTCCGCCTCGCGGACAGCTGGGTTCGGCCGCTCGATCCGTACGCGCCTCCCCGTGGACAGGCGCTCAAGGTGTTCGAGCCCCATGAAGCGCCGCCTGAAGGCGGCACGATCGCCGATCGGCTGCGCTGGTTTTATTACAACGGGGAGTAGGGGCCAGCTAGCGGTCCGAGGCGCTCACGCCATGAGGTCCGGACGATTCGTCCGGGCCGTTTGCGCATGCGTTTGCCGAACGTGTCCGCAGCGACTATACTTTGAGCGAGGGGGGACGATAGCATGGAGCTGAGCCAATGCCTCTACGCCTGGCTGGACGAGCTGGAGAACGGGCGCCGCGTGGCGCCGGCGACCTACGACGCCTACAAGCGCGACCTTGAGCATGCGATCGCTTGGCTCGACCGCCAGGGCATCGGAGCGATCGCCGCCGTCACCCGCCACCATCTGGCCAAGTATTTGCAGGCATGCCGGGACGACGGAGCGCGCAGCGCGACGGTCAGCCGCCGGCTGGCCTCGCTGCGCTCGTTCTACCGGTTCTTGACCCGCGTCGGCTATACCGACCGCGACCCCTCGATGCACGTGGAGCTGCCGCGTCATGAGCTGGCGCGGCCCGTCGCCCTGACGCTCGAACAGGTGGAGCAGCTCATGAACGCCCCCGCGACGGACAGTCCGGCCGGCCTTCGCGACAAGGCGATGCTGGAGCTGCTGTACGGCTCCGGCATCCGCGTGTCCGAGCTGCTGGCGATGAGAGCGGACGATCCTCAGCCCGGGCTCGGCTACGTCCGGGTGTGCTCCCCCCGCAAAAAAGAGCGGATCGTGCCGCTCGGGCAGATCGCGGCGGGATGGATCGGCCTCTATTTGAGAGAGGGGCGCCCCGCGCTGCTCGAGCAGCGGATCGGCGGCGCTCCGGCCCGCATGGGCGCGGCGGAGCCGGACGAGCTGTTCCTGAACGTCTCCGGCGAGCCGCTGTCGCGGCAAGGCTTTTGGAAGACGATCAAGAAGCATGCCCGCAGCTCCGGCATCGAGGACGGCGGAGCGATCACGCCGCATACGCTGCGCACGTCGTTCGCCGCCCATATGCTGGAGCGGGGAGCCGACCTGCGCGCCGTGCAGGAGATGATGGGCCACGAAGGCATCGTCTCCACGGAGCGCTACGCGCTCGGAGACCGGCCGCGGGTCAAGGACGTATATGAGAAATCCCATCCGCGGGCGGGCTTCGGCACGCGCGTCCTGGAGCCGGATTCCGATTAACGATCAAGCAAGCCAACGACGAGAGGAAGAACGAGCATGAGCATCCAACAGCAAGCGAGCCACATTCAAGAAGCAGTCGACTATATCGCGTCCCGCAGTCCGGTCATGCCCCAAATCGGCCTGATTATGGGCTCGGGACTCGGCATCCTGGCCGATCTGATCGAGGAAGCCGTCACCATTTCGTACGAAAGCATCCCGCATTTCCCGGTATCGACGGTTGAAGGCCATGCCGGAGAGCTGCTCGTCGGCAAGCTGGGCGGCGTTCCGGTCATTCTGATGAAAGGCCGGTTCCACATGTACGAAGGATACGGAGCGGAGCTGACCGCATTTCCCGTGCGCGTCATGAAAGCGCTCGGAGCGGACAAGCTCGTCGTCACCAACGCGGCCGGCGGCATCAACACCGGGTACTCCGCCGGCGACCTGATGCTGCTGTCCGACCATATCAACTTCACGGGCCGCAACCCGCTCATGGGGCCGAACGACAGCGCCGTCGGCGTCCGGTTCCCGGACATGTCGGAAGCGTACAGCCGCCGTCTGCGCGCGCTCGCCAAGGAGATCGCCGCCGAGCAGGGCTTCGAGCTGCGCGAAGGCGTCTATCTCGCCGTGCTCGGGCCGTCCTACGAGACGCCGGCCGAGATCCGCATGATGCGGACGCTCGGAGCGGACGCGGTCGGCATGTCGACCGTGACGGAGGTGATCGCGGCGCGCCACTGCGGCCTCGAGGTCGTCGGCATCTCCTGCATCACGAACATGGCTTCGGGCATTCTGGATCAGCCCTTGTCGCATGAAGAAGTCATCGAGACGACAGAACGCGTCAAATCCCGCTTCCTGAATCTGGTGCAGACGCTCGTTTCGAGGCTCTAGGCCTATGTCGGAAGGCTGAAATGAGTCTTTCGGCTCGACGCGTTCTGACAGTCTTTTCTCTCTCTCCGTAGTATGATGGCCGTGATTCTAGAGGAAAGATGGAGAGGAATGGAATGATCGAGAACGTTCAGCTGCACCAGCAGATCGAGAGGCTGCGGGGACAAATGGTCGAGACGGCTTCGCTGAAAAATACGTTGCTGCACGGCGAGGTGCTGCAGATCAGCCAGACCTTGGATCTGCTCATCGTCCAGATCCAGGAAGAAAGGCTCACCCGACTCCGCAAATGACCGCCCCGGACGAAAGAGCCGGAGCTTTTCGCCAAGCAGGCTTCGCCTGCCGCAGGCAATGACGCGCATCGACGCCTCTTTGCCTCGGCCGGCGCAGCCTGCTTTTTTTGCTGCGTCCGCAGCCGGCTTCCGCCTCTTGGGAATATCCTCCATCGGATCGGGCAAGAATGGAAATCAGAAGAATGCCGTCCTGCACGAGCAGGCGGCCGACGATCCATTTCGAGGAGGGTACTTCTGTTGAAACGACTTACGGCTTTGCTTGCCGCTGCCATCGCGCTCACCCCGCTGGCGGCGGCCGCTCCCGCCAGCGCGGGCTCGACCATCCCCCATGACAGGCCTGCTTATGCGGCCGTGCAGCCGGACTCCGCCTCCGCGCCATCGCTTCTGCCGGACGCCTTGCAGGCGGACAGCGCGGCCGGAGCGCCCGCCGCATCCAGCGATCTCGCTCCTTCGGCGCGATCGGCGATCGTGATGGACGCGGACAGCGGCACCGTCATCTACGAGAAAAACAGCCATGACAAGCTGCCTCCGGCGAGCATCACGAAGATCATGACGATGCTGCTGATCGTCGAAGCGATCCAGGACGGAAAGCTCAAGCTGGCGGACAAGGTGTCGACGAGCGAATACGCCGCCTCGATGGGCGGCTCGCAGATTTTCCTGGAGCCCGGCGAGGAGATGACGGTCGACGACATGCTCAAGGGCATCGCGATGGCATCGGGCAACGACGCCTCGGTCGCGATGGCGGAGAAGATCGGCGGCACGGAAGCCGAGTTCGTCTCGATGATGAACGAAAAAGCGGCGCAGCTCGGCTTGACGGACACTCACTTCGCCAATCCGAACGGTCTCCCGGCGGCGGACCACTATACGTCGGCCCATGACATCGCCGTCATGTCGCGCGAGCTGCTGAAGCACAGCCTCATCACGAAGTACACCGGACAGTACCAGGACTACCTGCGCAAGGACAGCGAGAAGCCGTTCTGGCTCGTGAATACGAACAAGCTCGTACGCTTCTACTCCGGCGCCGACGGCCTCAAGACCGGCTATACGAGTGAGGCGAAATACTGCCTGTCCGCGACGGCGAAGCGCGACGGCATGCGGGTCGTGGCCGTCGTCATGGGCGAGCCGAACACGAAGACGCGCAACGCGGAGGTGTCGAGCCTGCTCGACTACTCGTTCGCGCAGTACGCCAACTATCCGATCCTCAAGAAGGGCGACAGCATGGGCACGCTTTCGATCGAGAAAGGCGTGCAGGGCAAGCTGCCGGTCACGGCGCAGCACAACTACAGCATCCTGCTGAAAAAAGGCGCGGCGGCCAAGGATATCCGGTACGAGATCAAGTGGAACGCGAGCATCAAGGCTCCCGTCAAGATCGGCGATCCCGTCGGCAAGCTGATCGTCTATCAAGGCGACCAGGTGATGAAGGACTTCCCGCTGGAAATGCCGGTGTCGGTCGAGAAGGCCGGCTGGTGGAAGCTGTTCAAGCGCTCGACGGGCAGCCTCTTCTCCTGACACAGCCCGCGGCCCGATTGCTGTCGCGGCCTGACGGCCAGCTTCTAGTTTTGTCGCCAGGCAGGAATGCGGACGCCCGGAAGAGAAATCCTCCTCCATTCAACGGGAGGAGTGAGCCGCGCAATGAGTCTTCATGTGGATCTGGAGCATCAGCGCCATATCTTGATCGTCCGTCTGAAGGGCGAGCTTGACCACCATACAGCCGATTCCGTCCGCATCCGGATGGAGGAGGAGATCCGGAGGGGCGGCAGCACCGACGTCATCCTCAGCCTCAAGGAGCTCGACTTCATGGACAGCTCCGGGCTCGGCGTCATCCTCGGACGCTACAAGCTGCTCAAGAGCCGGGGCGGCAAGATGGTCGTCTGCGACGCGAGTCCGGGCGTCTACCGCCTGTTCGAGCTGTCGGGACTGTTCAAGATCATGCCGATACACGACACCGAGAGCGATGCGCTCTCGAGCCTGGAGGTGGCTTTATGAGCGAGCGTCAGCCGGCAGCGGCCAATACGATGAAGCTGAGCTTCAGCGCGCGTTCGGAGAACGAAGCGTTCGCACGCGTCAGCGTGGCGGCGTTCATCTCCCAGCTGGACCCGACGATGGAAGAGCTGAACGATCTGAAAACGGTCATCTCCGAGGCGGTGACGAACTCGATCATCCACGGCTATGACAGCGACGCGGCCAAGCTCGTCCATATCCAGGCGACGATCAGCGGCGACTCGGTCACGATCGTCATCGCCGACGACGGCGGAGGCATCGAGGATCTGGAGCTCGCCCGTCAGCCTCTCTACACATCCAAGCCGGAGCTGGAGCGCTCGGGCATGGGCTTCACGATCATGGAGAACTTCATGGACAGCTTCGAGGTCACCAGCGAGCCCGGCCGCGGTACCCGCATCGCCATGACCAAGCGCATCGAATCCAAAAAGGCGCTGTACAATTAGGCGCATAGGGGCTGAAACATGGAAGCCGATCTGAAGAAGAACGCGGGTCCGTTCCTGGACGACGCGGAGGTGAAGCGCCTCATCGCGCTGAGCCAATCCGGGGATTCGCTCGCCAGGGACACGCTGGCCCGCTGCAACATCCGCTTGGTATGGTCGGTCGTACAGCGCTTCATGAACCGCGGCTATGAGCCCGAGGATCTGTTCCAGATCGGCTGCATCGGCCTGCTCAAGTCGGTGGACAAGTTCGACCTCAGCTACGAGGTCAAGTTCTCCACTTACGCCGTGCCGATGATTATCGGGGAGATCCAGAGATTCCTGCGGGACGACGGGACGCTCAAGGTGAGCCGCTCGCTCAAGGAGACGGCCAACAAGGTGCGCAAGGCGAAGGACGAGCTGGCCAAGACGCTCGGCCGGCTGCCGACGATCCGCGAGGTGGCGGAGTTCCTCGGCATCACGGCGGAGGACGTCGTCTTCGCGCAGGAGGCGAACAAGCCTCCCGCATCCATCCACGAGACGGTATTCGAGAACGACGGGGACCCGATTACGCTGATGGACCAGATCGAGGGCGAGTCGGGCGAGCGCTGGTTCGACAAGCTCGCTCTGAACGAAGCGATCGGCGGCCTCAGCGAGCGGGAGCGGCTGATCGTGTACCTACGCTACTACCGCGACCAGACCCAGTCCGAGGTGGCGGGACGGCTCGGCATCTCCCAGGTGCAGGTTTCCCGGCTGGAAAAGAAAATCCTCCAATCGATCAAAGAGCAGATCGCCCAATAGAGCATCGCATGCAAGCGCATCAAGCCAGCCGAGAGGCTGGCTTTTTTTGGCTTGCCCGGCCGCTGCCCGCCCGGGAGTAGCCGCGCCTTGGCCGTTCCATACTAACCAAGAGTCGGAAATCGTGGCGGAAGGAGGCGGCGTCATGTCGCGCAAACGAACGAATGCCGGTCCGGTTCCGGTCTACTTGCGGATGAAGAAGCGGATCGCCATCCCGCCGGAAGGGACGGTGAGGCTCGGCTCGGTCGTCCGGCTGCTCGCCGATGAGCCGCTCGCCGGGGAGCTGCGGCGCATTCCGCTCTATACCCACCGGCCCGAGGACGGCAATCGGGTCGTCATCGACGTGCTGCAGATCGTGAAGGCGCTGCGCGAGACGGCCCCCGAGGCGGTCATCGAGACGTACGGCGACCCGCAGGTGCTCATCCTGGTCGAGACTCCGTCCACCCGCTCGCCTCGGCTCGCCGTGCTTGCCGGCGCCTGGCTGCTTCTCTTTTTCGGTGCGGGGCTGGCGATCATGAATTTCCACACGGACGTGAGCATGAAGGAGGTGCATCAGCGGATCGCCTTCCTGCTGACGGGCAAGGAATCGCTGCATCCGCTCTGGTTCCAGATCCCGTACTCGGTCGGCGTGGGGCTTGGCATGGTGCTGTTTTTCAACCATCTGTTCCACAAGAAGCTGAACGAGGAGCCGAATCCGCTGGAGCTGGAGATGTACAACTACCAGGAGAACATCAATGCCTACGTCGTCGCGGACGAAATGGGCAAAAAAGCGGGCCGAGTGGAGGGGCGGGACGATGGCTGACGCGCTGGCGGGGCTGTTCATGGCGCTGCTCGGTCTGGCCGGAGGCATCGCGGTCGGCAGCGGCATGGTCGCGCTGCTGATCGTCTTCGACCTCATCCCGAGGCTGGCGCAGCTCGCTCGGGCGTTCCGCCTGTCGGCGGTGTTCGAATCGGCGGTCGTCGGCGGCTCGCTGTTCTGGACTTGGGCGGACTTCTTCGGCTGGAAGGCGCCGCTGCCCGCAGCGCTGGCGCTGCCCTTGCCGGGACTGCTGTGCGGCGCCTTCATCGGCATGCTGGCCGCCGCTTTGACCGAGGTGATGAACGTGCTCCCGATATTGGCGAAGCGGCTTCGGCTGACCGGCTACCTGGGCGCGCTCGTCATGGCGATGGTGCTCGGCAAGACGGCGGGCTCGCTGTTCGATTGGCTGGTCTATCAATGGTAGGACAGGAGGAGGGAATACGATGACGAAATGGCAGAAGGTGAAGCGGCTGGAGCATCCCGAGCATGGGGAGCGTGCCGGACTTCAGTCGGAGCCGGCCGAGGACGCTGGCCGGGAAAGCGACGGATGGGAAGGGCTGCTGGAGGAGATCGACCGCCTGGAGCAAGCGGAGCGGGGGCATGAGCATGGCCCGGTCCGCAAGGAGGAACGCGCGACCGGCCGCGAGGACTGGATGGAGGCGATGCTGCTGGAAGCCTCGGCGGAGCCGGGCCGGCTGCCCGAGGACGGCTCCCGCCCGGCCGAAGCCGATCTGGCGGAGGCGCTGCTTTCGGACGACGGAGGCGACGAAGCGGAGCCGGAGCATCGCCGCCGGCGGGAGCGCAGCGGCGAGGAAGAGGACGCATGGGAAGCGGCTCTGCTGGACGGACCGGAGGAGGCCGGCCGAGCGGAAGCGACTCGGAGCGGCGGCCGGGAAGAACGGGAGCGGACCGCAGACGCGGAGCAGCGGGGACGGGAGCGAGACGGGAAGGATCGGAAGCGAGAAGGGAAGGATAGGGAACGGGACGGAGGAGCCGAACCTGAGCTCCGAGGCGATGCCGCGGAGCGCGAGAGCGGACGTGGAACGGAGCAGCGTTCCGGGCGCGGCGGCGACGGGCGCGATGGCCGCGCCGCCGGGTACGAGCGTGGGAGCCGACAGGAAGGCCAGCGGGATGGCGGCCGGGGCGCCGAGGAAGGACGCGAGGCCGGAGGGAGCCCGGAGGGCGGGAATTCCGCGCCGGGAACGGACGGGGACGCGCTTGAGCCGATCCCGGAGCGCATCGAGGCGTTCGTCGACCGCCTGAAGGATGAGGTCGGCTACAAGACGAGCTTCGACGTCATCGTCCGCGAGATGACGCTCGGCGGCAAGAAGACGGCCTTTTTCATGCTGAACGGCCTCTCCAGCGGCGTCATCATGACGGAGATCCTGCAGCGGCTGACGTTCCTGCAGACGGACAGCCTGTCGGCCGACGCGCTGCATTCGTTCATGAAGCTGTATGTGCCGGCGGTGCAGGTCGAGCAGGAGGACGACTGGAACATGATGCTTACGGCCGTGCTGAGCGGCTCGACGGGCATGTACATCGACGGCGAGAGCACGATGCTCATCCTCGATGCCAAAAGCTTCCCGATCCGCAATCCGGAGGAGCCGTCGCTCGAGCGGGTCGTGCGCGGCTCGCGCGACGGCTTCGTCGAGACGCTGCTCATGAACGTCTCGCTCGTCCGCAGGCGGCTGCGCGATCCGATGCTGCGCTACGAGATTCTGCGGGTCGGAGAACGGACGCGCAGCGACGTGTGCATCGCCTACATCGACGACATCGTGGACAAGGAGCTGCTCGAGTCGATCCGCGACAAGATTTCCGCCGTGAAGATCGACGGCCTGCCGCTCGCCGACAAGCAGCTGGAGGAAGCGACGGTCAAGCGCGGCTGGAATCCCTATCCGCTCGTACGCTATTCGGAGCGGCCCGATGTCGTCGCCTCGCATCTGCTGGAGGGCAACGTCGCGGTGTTCGTCGACACGTCCCCGAGCGTCATGATCCTGCCGACGTCGTTCTTCGATCTCGTGCAGCACGCCGAGGAGAACCGGCAGACGCCGTTCATCGGCACGTATCTTCGCTGGCTGCGCTTCCTCGGCATCCTCGCGTCGCTGTTCCTCGTGCCGATCTGGCTGCTGTTCGCGCTCAATCCGTCGATGCTGCCCCCGGCGCTGTCGTTCATCGGTCCGGCCAAGCTCAGCAAAATCCCGCTGGCGCTGCAGTTCCTGCTCGCCGAGGCCGGCATCGACCTGATGCGCATGGCCGCGATCCACACGCCGACCCCGCTCGCGCTGGCGATCTCGCTCGTCTCGGCGATTCTCGTCGGGGACATCGCCGTGCAGACCGGCCTGTTCGTCAACGAGGTCATCCTCTACATGGCCGTCGCCGCCGTCGGCATGTTCGCCACGCCGAGCTACGAGCTGAGCCTCGCCAACCGGATCGTGCGGCTGATGCTTATCTGCCTCGTCGCCCTGTTCCACGTGCCGGGGCTCGTCATCGGCTGGACGGCCGTATTCGTCATCCTCGTCATGCAGCGCTCGTTCAACCGACCGTACATGTGGCCGCTCATTCCGTTCGACGCCCGCGGCATGATGAACGTGCTGCTGCGCATGCCGGTGCTGGAGAACCGGAAGCGCCCGAACCTGCTCCGCCCGCAGCAGCGGGACAAGATGCCGGAGCACGGCGGCGGCTGACCCAGGGCGTTCGGCCGATGCAACAAATGCAAATGAAACGACAGAAAATCCATTACTCGTTCTCCCGAGGTTCGTTATACTGAGGTCACATTAGGACAAACGAACCCCGCTTGCCTGAGCCGGGGAGAAAGAGGTATCGACAACCATGCATCTTCACGGAACAGCAAAAATAAATGAGCACGGCCGCCTGGAGATCGGAGGCTGCGATACGAAGGATCTGGCGGAGCAGTTCGGCACGCCGCTGTATGTCGTCGACGAGGCGCTCGTCCGCCAGCGCGCCCGCGAATATGTCGAGGCGTTCCAGGCGTCCGGCTTCCGCTTCCAGGTCGCCTACGCGAGCAAGGCGTTCAGCACGGTCGCGATGTGCGCCATCGCCGAGCAGGAGGGCCTGTCGCTCGACGTGGTCAGCGACGGCGAGCTCTATACGGCGCTGCAGGCCGGCTTCCCGGCGGAGCGCATCCATTTCCACGGCAACAACAAGACGCCGTTCGAGATCGAGATGGCGCTCGACGCCGGCATCGGCTGCTTCGTCGCGGACAACTTCTCGGAGCTGCAGCTGCTGAACGCCATCGCCGCCTCCAAGGGCCGCAAGGCGAACATCCTGCTGCGCATCACGCCGGGCGTCGAGGCGCACACGCATGACTACATCTCGACCGGACAGCAGGATTCCAAGTTCGGCTTCGACCTCGCCGGCGGCGCCGCGTTCGAGGCGGTGCGCCAGGCGCTCGGCCTGGAGCATCTCGTGCTGCTCGGCGTGCACTCGCATATCGGCTCCCAGATTTTCGAGGTCGAAGGCTTCCGCATGGCGGCAGCCAAGGTCGCGGAGTTCGCCGTCGACGTCAAGGCCAAGCTCGGCCAGACGTTCCGCGTCATCAACCTGGGCGGCGGCTTCGGCATCCGCTATACGTCCGAGGACAGCCCGCTTCCGGTGCGCGACTATATCGGCGCGATTACGGACGCGATCCGCACCAACTTCACCGACGCCGGCTATCCGCTTCCGGAGATCTGGGTCGAGCCGGGCCGCAGCATCGTCGGCGACGCCGGCACGACGCTGTACACCGTCGGGACGAGCAAGGACATTCCGGGCGTCCGCAAGTACGTCGCCGTCGACGGCGGCATGACGGACAACCCGCGCCCGGCGCTCTACGAGTCCAAGTACGAGGCCGTGCTGGCCAACCGCGCCGCCGAGCCGGCCGTCGAGACGGTGTCCGTCGCCGGCAAGTGCTGCGAGAGCGGGGACATGCTCATCTGGGACCTGGAGCTGCCCAAGGCCGAGACGGGCGATCTGCTCGCGGTGTTCTGCACCGGCGCGTACAACTACGCGATGGCGTCCAACTACAACCGCATCCGCCGTCCGGCTGTCGTGCTGGTCAAGGACGGTCAGGCCGACGTCGCGGTGAAGCGCGAGTCGCTCGAGGACATCTCGCGCAACGACGTGCTGCCGGAACGTCTGCGCAAGGTCGAAGTCCAGCCGTAAGCCGCTTCAAGCGGGCCTCCCTCGGGAGGCCCGCTTTGCGTTGGCGGCTGGCTCTAGTGTATGATAGATGCGTACATAGCTTTTATTTTGGAAAGGCAGGAGTGATGCGAAGTGGCAAAACAAGCGAAAATCACGCTCGAAAACGGCGGCGAGGTCTTGCTGGACCTGTTCGAGAAGGACGCGCCGAATACGGTGGCGAACTTCGAAAAGCTGGCGAACGAAGGCTTCTATAACGGACTCGCGTTCCACCGCGTCATCCCGGGCTTCGTCGCGCAAGGCGGCTGCCCGAACGGCACCGGCACCGGCGGACCGGGCTACACGATCGACTGCGAGATCAACCCGAACAAGCATGAGCGCGGCTCGCTCGCGATGGCTCATGCCGGACGGAATACCGGCGGCAGCCAGTTCTACATCTGCTACCAGCCGCAGCCGCATCTTGACGGCGGACATACCGTCTTCGGCAAGGTCACCAAAGGCATGGAATACGTCGATGCGTTCAAAGGCCGCGACAAGATGGCCAAAGTCGAAATCGTCGAAGCTTGATCGTGCGGATGAGAAGGCTCTCGCTTGAGAGCCTTCTTGTTCTTTAATTCCGACCTTCCCGCTTGCTTTTTAGGCAACGGGCAAGTAAGATGAGATTCAAAGCGAACCTTCGGGGACGGGTGCAATTCCCGAACCGGCGGTGATCCGTTCCTACGCGTCTTCGGCATGCGCCGCGGCTCGCCGGGATCGGTCAGTCCGTGACCCGCATGCACTCCCGCGCTGCCCTCCATCCGAGGATGCGTGGAGAGCGCATGCGGCTGACCTGGTGCGATTCCGGGACCGACAGTATAGTCTGGATGGGAGAAGGCTCGCTGCAAGACAGGCACGCATAGAGGAAGCTCCTCCGCTCGATGGAGGAGTCTGTTCAAGTCCGCCGCTTTGGCTGCAGGATGGAATTCGGCGCACGTGCGCCGGATCTGCCGTAGGCCCGGGCCGGTCGGTCTGTTCCCGCATTTCCGAGCGGCTTATTTGCCGTCCGGAAGCTCCGGGCTCTTGCAGCTGTCTCGCGGCGACGATCCGATTACCCGTCACCCCCGAAGGGCGCCACAGGCGTCAATCGGGGGTGTTTTTGCATTGAGGGAAACGATCGATGATCGATTTTACATGGAGCTTGCGCTCGGCATGGCGGCCAAGACGGCCGGCCAGACCGGAATCAACCCGGCCGTCGGCTGCGTCGTCGTCAAGGACGGCCGCATCGTCGGCCTCGGCGCCCATCTCAAGCGGGGCGAGGGGCATGCGGAGGTGCATGCGCTGGCCATGGCGGGAGAAGAAGCTCGGGGAGCGACGGCCTACGTCACGCTGGAGCCGTGCAGCCATTACGGCCGCACGCCGCCTTGCAGCGATCGCTTGATCGCCGCCGGCATCGCCCGCGTCGTCGTCGCCGAGCTCGATCCGAATCCGCTCGTCTCGGGCACCGGCATGGCCAAGCTGCAGGCGGCCGGCATCGAGACGGAGGCGGGCGTCATGGAAGCAGAGGCTCGGCGGCGAAGCGAGCCGTTCCGCAAGTTCATCACGACCCGGCTGCCGTACGTCACGCTCAAGACGGCCTCCACGCTGGACGGCCGCATCGCGACCGCGAGCGGCGACAGCCGCTGGGTGACCGGGCCGGAGGCGCGAGCGGCCGTGCATGCGATGCGCCATCGCCATATGGGCATCCTGGTCGGCATCGGCACCGTGCTGGCGGACGATCCGAGCCTGACGACGCGTCTGGACGTGCCGGGCTTGCATCCGGTCCGGATCGTCGCCGATTCGGCCTTGCGGCTGCCGCTGGATTCGAAGCTCGTTCGCGACGGAGCCGCGCCGACGATCGCGCTGGCGTCTGGAGCCGCCGACGAAGGCCGGGCCGAGGCGCTGAGGGCGGCCGGCGTCGAGGTCATCCGCTGCGGCATTGGAGCCTCTGTGGAGCTGCAGGAAGCGATGCGGCTGCTCGGCGAACGCGAGATCGGCTCCATCCTGCTCGAAGGCGGCGGGCGTCTGAACGGCTCGATGCTGGCGGCGGGGCTGGTAGACCGGATCTGCGTGTTCCTGGCGCCCAAGATCATCGGCGGAGAGGATGCCCCCTCGTCGTTCCGCTTCGCCGGCTTCGAGCGGATGGCGGACGCGATCGAGCTGGACGACGTCGAGGTAGAGCGGTACGGACGCGATGTTTGCATCAGCGGCAAGCCTGCCGCCGGGGGAGGGATCGGCTGACATGTTCACGGGGTTGATTGAAGAAATCGGGGAGCTGCGCGGCGTCGCTCGAAAAGGCGAGGCGCTCGTGCTCCGCATCGGAGCCGCCAGCGTGCTGGAGGGCGTCCGGCTGGGCGACAGCATCGCCGTCAACGGCGTCTGCCTGACGGTCACCGGCTGGAGCTCGGACAGCTTTGAGGCCGACGTCATGCCGGAGACGTACCGGCATACGAATCTCGGCGAACTGCCCGCGGGCAGCCCGCTCAACCTGGAGCGGGCGATGCGGGCGGACGGCCGCTTCGGCGGCCACATCGTCCAAGGCCATGTGGACGGCATCGGGCGGATCGCGGAGCGCAGGGCGTACGCCAACGCGGTGCTGTTCACGATCCGGCTGGAGGACGAGGGCTTGCGCCGCTACATCATCCCGCGCGGCTCGATCGCGGTGGACGGCGTCAGCCTGACGGTGACGGAGGCGGGGGAGGGGGTATTTTCCGTGTCGATCATTCCGCATACGCTGGCCGAGACCGTGCTGCAGCGCAAGCACCCGGGCGCGACCGTCAATCTCGAATGCGACGTGCTCGGCAAATATGTCGACCATTTGCTGCGGTTCGGCGGACGGGCGGAAAGCGCCGATTCCGGCAAGCCGGGACGCGCGGCCGGCGGTTCGCTTAGCGCGGCCTTCCTGGCGGAGAACGGATTCGCATGAGACAAGGGAACGAAGGAGGAGACAGCATGGAACGATTCGATCATCAAGACGCCAGCGAGCCGTTCGATACGATCGAAGACGCCGTCCAGGATTTGCTGGCCGGCAAGCCGGTCATCGTCGTCGACGACGAGGATCGCGAGAACGAAGGCGATCTCATCGCGCTCGCCGACACGATTTCGCCGGCCGTCATCAATTTCATGATTACCGAGGCGCGGGGGCTCGTCTGCGTGCCGATCGCGGCGGATCGCGCCCGGGAGCTCGACCTGCCGCCGATGGTCGCCCGCAATACGGATTATCACGGCACGGCGTTCACGGTGTCCGTCGACCATATCCGCACGACGACCGGCATCTCCGCGCATGAGCGCGCCGAGACGGTGCGGGCGCTCGTCGACGGCGCGGCACGGGCCGACGATTTCCGCCGGCCGGGCCATATCTTTCCGCTGATCGCCAAGGACGGCGGCGTGCTGCGGCGAGCCGGCCATACGGAGGCGGCGATCGATCTGGCCAAGCTGTGCGGCGCCAAGCCGGGTGGGGTCATCTGCGAGATCATCCGCGAGGACGGCACGATGGCGCGCCTCCCGGACCTGGTGGATTTCAAGCGCAAGCACGGCCTCAAGCTGATTACGATCCAGTCGCTGATCGAGCATCGCAATCGCCGCGAGCAGCTGGTGGAGCGGGTCGTCGAAGTGAACATGCCGACCGATTTCGGCGTCTTCCGCGCGGTCGCCTATACGAACGAGGTCGACGGCAAGGAGCATGTCGCTTTTGTCAAAGGAGAGATCGACCCGGAGCAGCCGACGCTCGTGCGGGTGCACTCGGAATGCCTGACCGGAGATGTGTTCCACTCCCGGCGCTGCGACTGCGGCCCGCAGCTGGCGGCGGCGCTGCGGCAGATCGAGGAGGCGGGCAGCGGGGTGCTGCTCTACATGCGGCAGGAGGGGCGCGGCATAGGCCTCATCAACAAGCTCAAGGCGTATCAGCTCCAAGAGCAGGGACTCGATACGGTAGAAGCCAACCTGAAGCTCGGGTTCGGTCCCGATCTGCGGGAATACGGCATCGGAGCGCAGATTCTGCGCGATCTCGGCGTGCGCCGGATGCGGCTCATGACCAACAATCCGCGCAAGATCCGCGGCCTCGAGGGCTACGGGCTGAGCGTGGCCGAACGGGTTCCGATCCAGATGGAGCGCAACGAGAGCAACACGAATTACTTGAATACGAAAAAAACGAAGCTCGGCCATCTGTTGGAGTTTGAAATTTAAGCCGAATAAATTAAAATAGAAGGATGGGTTCAAAAACATGACGAAATATTACGAAGGACATCTGGTATCGCAAGGGCTGAAATACGGCGTCGTCGTCGGCCGCTTCAATGAGTTCATCACCGGCAAGCTGCTGAGCGGCGCCCTGGACGCATTCAAGCGCCACGGCGCAAGCGAGGACGAGGTGGAGGTCGCCTGGGTGCCGGGCGCGTTCGAGATTCCGCTGATCGCCCAGAAGATGGCGGAGAGCGGCAAGTATGACGCCGTCATCACCCTCGGAGCCGTCATCCGGGGCTCTACGCCGCATTTCGACTACGTCTGCAGCGAGGTCGCCAAAGGCGTCGCCGCGATCAATCTCAAGACCGGCGTGCCGACGATCTTCGGCGTGCTGACGACGGACTCGATCGAGCAGGCGGTGGAGCGCGCAGGGACCAAGGCCGGCAACAAGGGCTGGGAAGCCGCCGCCGCCGCGATCGAGATGGCGAATCTGACGCGGGCGATCCAAGGCTGAGGAGCGCGCGAGGCGAACGACTCCGCGATACCGGCCATCAGGAAGAGGTGAAGCGGCATGAGCCTATTGTACAAACTGGAAGCATTCGAAGGGCCGCTGGATTTGCTGCTTCACTTGCTGGATCGGGAAGAGATCGATATCTACGACATCCCGATCAGCCGGATCACGGATCAGTACATGGACTACCTGCACGCGATGCAGGAGTTCGAGCTGGACGTGACGAGCGAGTTTCTCGTCATGGCCGCCACGCTGCTCGCGATCAAGAGCGGGCAGCTGTTGCCCCGCCCTCCCGTCATGGACGAGTACGAGGACGCCTGGGACGAGGAGGACATGCTCGATCCGCGCGACGAGCTCGTGCAGAAGCTGGTGGAGTACCGCCGCTACAAGCAGATCGCCGAGCATCTGCGCGACCGCGAGATGGCGCGCAGCCTCGTCTACAGCAAGGAGCCCGAGGATCTGACGACGTTCATGAAGGAGGACGATGCCCATCCGCTGGAGGGACTCGACCTCGGCGACATCATGGCGGCGTTCCGCCGGGCGCTGCGCAAGGCGGCGAGGCGGACGCACGTCGCCCGCATCCATCGGGACGAGATATCCGTCAAGGATCGCATCCGCGACATCTCCGAGCTGCTGCGGACGCATGAGACCGCGCTGTTCTCGCGGCTCGTCGGCGAGGCGGTGGAGCGGCACGAGATCGTCGTGACGTTCCTGGCGATCCTCGAGCTGATGAAGATGAAGCAGGTCCGCGTCTTCCAGAACAGTCTGTTCGATGATATCGTCATCCATTGGAGAGGGGAAGCGTCGGATCGTGATGGTGCAGCAGCTGAAATCAATTATTGAAGGACTTTTGTTCATGGCAGGCGACGAGGGACTGACGGTCCGGCAGATCGCCGAGATCGTCGAGATCGACCAGCGCCTGTCGGAGGATCTCGTGCGCGAGCTCAAGAGCGACCTGGAGCAGGCCGGGCGCGGCATCCGCATCGCGGAGGTGGCCGGGGCGTTCCGCTTCACGACGCATCCGGACCATGCGCCTTATTTCGAACGGATGGCCTACTCTCCGTCCCGCTCGACGCTGTCGCAGGCGGCGCTGGAGACGCTGGCGATCATCGCGTACCGGCAGCCGATCACGCGCGTGGAGATCGAGGAGATTCGCAGCGTCAAGAGCGAAAAGGCGATCCAGACGCTCGTCGCGAAGGATCTGATCGAGGAAAAAGGACGCGCCGAGCAGATCGGCCGGCCGATTCTGTACGGCACGACGCGCTCCTTTCTCGACCACTTCGAGCTCGGCTCGCTCGAGGCGCTGCCGGAGCCGGCGGCGATCACGCCCGAGGCGGAGCTTGAGGAGCAGACCCAGCTTCTGTTCGGCCGCCTGGACAGCCGCCGGGCTTCGCTCGACGAGGAATTTTAGCTTCTTCCCAAAAGATCGGCCAAAGCGCCGGTCTTTTTTGTCATTTCTGGGCATGCTAACCGAGAAAGGCGGCGTGACGGATCACGGTCGGTTCAAGCTGCCGAATGACGGAAAGGGGGCGGAGGGGATGGGGGCATGGTTCGGCTGGCTGGGGATCATTCTCGTGCCGCTGCTGCTGCTCGCCGCGATCGCGGCCGTTCCGGTGCGCGCCCGCGCCCAGCTGTCGCGGCATGAGGGCGACGACAATCTTTCCCTTCAGGTGAAGACGCTTTTCGGGCTGCTCAAGTTCAACTGGGAGATTCCGATGATGAAGCTCGGAGGCAAGGGGCTGCAGGTGGAAGAGCTCGCGCGGGCAGACAGTCCGTCGCTGCTGCATACCGAATCGGACGTGAAAAAGGATATCGGTCCCTCCCGCATCGCCGAGCTGCTGCAGGACGCCTGGAAGCTGCTGCGCCGGACGGAGAACCTGACCGGCTTGGTGCGGCGCCTGCTGAACAAGGTGGAGATCAGCCGCTGGACGTGGCGGACGACGATCGGCGCCGGAGATGCGGTATGGACGGCGATGGCGACCGGCGCGGCCTGGTCGCTGCAAACGACGGCGCTCGGCCTGCTCTCGCAGCTGTGCCGGCTGAACGCGCAGCCCCAAATGGAGGTGCGGCCCGACTACCGGGCGGCGCGGCTGGAGACGAGCTTCGACTGCATAGCGGAAATCCGCTTGGGCAATGCTATCCTTGCCGGACTGCAGCTGCTGGTCCGGATGATGAGAACGGAAGGAGGCGTCAGACTGTGGCAGAACATCCTATTCAAGGCCTGATGCAGACCGCCATGGAAAATATCAAGGAAATGGTGGACGTCAATACGATCGTCGGCGATCCCGTGCAGACGCCGGACGGCAGCGTCATCATGCCGATCAGCAAGGTCGGCTTCGGCTTCGTGGCCGGCGGCAGCGACATCCGCATGGACGGCGGCGCGCGCAGCAGCTCGACCCATGCCGACGGGCACAACGCGCAGGTCGCTCTGCCGTTCGGCGGCGGAAGCGGCGGCGGCGTATCGATCACGCCGATCGCGTTCCTCGTCGTCGGCACGCAGGGCGTGCGCGTCGTTCCGCTCGACAACCAGACGCATCTGGTCGAGCGCGTCATCGACGCGGTGCCGGGAGCTTTCGAGAAGATCCAAGGCATGTTCCGCCATCACGACGGAGTCGAGCGCGTCGAGAGCACTCTTATCACGAGCGATCCGATCCTTTAGCCGCGACGACCAGATGTGTCGCCGGCTGCAAGCGGCTGTCCTCCCGGGAGGACAGCTTTTTTGCCGTTCCGGCGGGCTTGTTCATATCGGACGGACAAGATACATACAATGGCAGCAGGAGACGGGAGCCGCGAGCGGCTTTCGCATGCCGGGAGGAGGAACGATACCGTGGCAATTGCAGGTGCGTGGAAACGAACGGCCGCCGCCGCCGCAGGTCTTGCGCTGCTCGGCGCGAGCCTGCTTTCGGCGCCGGCGGCGAAGGCGGCGGACGCGGCGGACGCCCCCCGTCCGCCGGCTACGAGCGCAAAGGCAGCCGCGCTGATCGACGTCGAGTCGGGCCGGCTGCTCTACAGCAGCGAGTCGGCCGACGAGCCGATGCGGATCGCCAGCCTGACCAAGATCATGACGGCGATCACGGCGATCGAGGAAGGCGACCTGGAGAGCATGGTCACGGTCGGGCAGCGCGCGGTCGGCAAGGAAGGCTCGTCGATTTATTTGAAGCTGGGCGAGAAGATGAAGCTGAAGGACATGCTGTACGGCCTCATGCTGCGCTCCGGCAACGACGCCGCTACGGCCATCGCGGAGCATGTCGGCGGCTCGGAGGAAGGCTTCGTCAAGATGATGAACGACAAGGCCGCTTGGATCGGGCTGGAGCGCTCGACCTTCATGAATCCGCACGGGCTCGATCAGGAAGGCCATCTGTCGACGGCGAACGATCTGGCGAAGCTGACCGCTTATGCGCTCAAGAATCCAGTGTTCGCGGACATCGTCGGCACGAAGGTGCACAAGGCGCCGAACCCGTTCGACAGCTGGGACTACAGCTGGGCGAACAAGAACAAGATGCTCGCCCTGTACGAGGGCGCCGACGGCGTCAAGACCGGCTATACGAAGACGGCGCTGCGCTGCCTCGTCAGCTCGGCGACGAGAGACGGCCAGCAGCTGGCCGTCGTCACGCTCAATGACCGGGATGACTGGCGTGACCATGCGTCGATGCTGGACTGGGGCTTCGAGCATTACCGGCTCAAGACGCTCGCCGCGAAAGGAGAGCGGCTGAAAGGCTATCCGCTGGCGTCGGGCCGGCAGCTGCGGTATCCGCTGGCGGAAGGGGAGGATGCGGGCCTGTCCAACCGCCTCGTGCTGCTCAGCCCGGAAAAGGACGCGCTCGCCTACTCGCTCGGCGAGCGGGGACGGCTCGAGTGGACGCTGGACGGACGTCCGATCGGCGCCGTCCCGATCTACGAAGCGGGCAGTTCGCGGATCGGCCAGCCGGATCGCGCGACGGCATCGTTCCGGCCAGGCGGGATGTTCCCCAGCCGGCCGGCAAGCCTCGGCGCGGCGCTGTCGCGAAGCCTGAAGGCGCTGTTCGCGGCGGGAGGGGAGTGAGCCGATGGTCAACTGGATCTGGCTCGGCTTCATCGTCATTAGCGTCGTCGTGGCCGCCGCGACCGGACGCATGGATGCGGTCACGCAGGCGGCATTCGACGGGGCGAAGAACGGGGTGACGATCTGCTTCGGCCTCGTCAGCATCCTCGTCTTCTGGATGGGGCTGATGCGCATCGCCGAGGACGCCGGCCTGCTCGCCCGGCTCGCCCGGCTGCTCAGCCCGTTCGTCCGGCTGCTGTTTCCCGACGTGCCCAAGGGCCATCCCGCGATGGGCTACATCATGAGCAACATGAGCGCCAACATCCTCGGGCTCGGCAACGCCGCCACGCCGATGGGCATCAAGGCGATGCAGGAGCTGCAGAAGCTGAATCCCGATCCGGGGACGGCGACGCCGGCGATGTGCACGCTGCTGGCGCTGAACACGTCCAGCATTACGCTCGTGCCGACGACGCTGATCGCGATCCGCATGAATTACGGCTCGGCCAATCCGGCGGAGATCGTCGGCACGACGCTGGCGGCGACGGCGGTCGCGACGGCAGCGGCGATCCTGCTCGACCGCTGGTACCGGAGCCGGAGCAAGCAGCCGCCGCTGGCGCCGCCGGCAGGAGGAGCGGGGAGCCTCCCGCGCCGTGCCGCGCGTTCGGCGGGCCGGCTCCTCGGACGGCGCGAGCTGCCTCCGGAAGCGTAAAGGGGGAGGAGCATGTATTCGATCATCAACCTGCTGTCGATCTGGATGATCCCCGCCATCATCGCCTTCATTCCTTTATATGGCGCGTTCCGCAAGGTTCCGGTGTACGAGACGTTTACCGAGGGCGCCAAGGAGGGCTTCGGCACCGCCATCGGCATCATCCCGCATCTGGTCGGCATGATGGTCGCGATCAGCATGTTCCGCGCCTCCGGCGCGCTGGACTACGTGACCGGAGCGATGGAGCCGCTGCTGCGGCATCTCGGCATCCCCGGCGAGGTGCTGCCGCTATCGCTGTTGCGGCCGCTGACCGGAGCGGGCTCGCTCGCCTTCACCTCCGATCTGATCGCGACGCACGGACCGGACAGCATGATCGGGCGGATCGCCTCGACGATCCAGGGCAGCACGGATACGACGCTGTACGTGCTCACGGTCTACTTCGGAGCCGTCGGCATCCGGCGCACGCGCTACGCGCTCAAGGTCGGCCTGATGTCCGACCTGGTCGGCTTCCTTGCCGCCGTGTTCATCTGCCTGTACGTGTTCGGCTGACCTGATGAAACGGCTCTTTTCCGCCGTGTTCATCTGCCTGTACGTATTCGGCTGCCTCCATCGCCGGCCTCCTCTTCCTCCGGAAGAGCGGGGCCGGCTGCTGCCGGTTCCGGAGGTCGCGGCTCCTTGTGCTTTTTCGGGACAATCGGTATGATGGTGGGTGAGGTGAACTTAATTGGAACGATTACAAAAAATCCTCGCCGCCGCCGGAGTCGCCTCCCGCCGCAAGTGCGAGGAGCTGATCGCCAGCGGAGCGGTCGAGGTGAACGGAAAAGTGGTCCGCGAGCTCGGAACGAAAGCGGATCCCGCAACGGATGAGATCACGGTCAAGGGCAAGCGGATCGCCTCCGAGAAAAAAATCTATCTCATGATGAACAAGCCGAAAGGCGTCATCACGAGCGCGTCCGATCCGAAAGGGCGCAAGATCGTCAGCGACTTCCTGCCCGGCATCAAGGAACGGGTCTATCCGGTCGGAAGGCTGGACTACGATACGGAAGGGCTGTTGCTGCTGACGAACGACGGCGAATTCGCCAACCTGCTGACGCATCCGAGCCATCACGTCCCTAAGACGTATCTCGCGACCGTCAAGGGCGTGCCTCACGGCAGCGCGCTGGAAAGGCTGCAAAAGGGCATCAAGCTCGAGGACGGCATGACCGCTCCGGCTGAAGCGGACTATCACGACGTCGACGTGGATGCCGGAGTCGCGACGATCTCGATCACCATCTATGAAGGCCGCAACCGCCAGGTTCGCCGCATGTTCGATGCGATCGGACACCCGGTCGCCCGGCTCAAGCGGATCAAGTTCGGCCATCTCGGTCTCGAGAACATGCAGCGCGGCAAGTTCCGCCATCTGACGCTGTCCGAGATCAAGGAGCTGCGCGACGCGGCGCTTTCACATAATAGTCACAAAAAGTAACGGGGCCGCAAGCTGCTCCGTCTCTTCTTGACGTTATAATGAAGAGGAAGAACGCTTACATAAGGTGGTGGCACGAAAGATGAAGGGCGCTGCCCGCAAGCCGGTGCAAATCCTCATTTTCCTCGGCGTCTTGCTGCTGGGCGGTTATGCCATCGGCAAGACGCTGTTTGCGTCGAAGGAAGGCCTTCCGATGCCGGGCGACAAGCCCCCGGCCTTCACGCTTTCGACGCTGGACGGCCGGACGGTGTCGCTGTCGGATTACGAGGGCAAGCCCGTCGTCCTCAACTTCTGGGGCAGCTTTTGCCCGCCATGCGTCAAGGAGATGCCGGAGTTCCAGCGTCAATACGACAAATGGAAGAGCGAAGGGCTGGAGGTGCTCGCGATCAATCTCAGCGAGGACAACCTGACCGTCCGCAACTTCGTCGCGGGCAAGAACCTCACCTATCCGATCCTGCGCGATGTCGACAAGGAAACCGAGCGCAGGTATCGACTCCGCTCCTATCCGACGACCTTTTTCATTCGCCCGGACGGCATTCTGGAGGAAGTGTACCAGGGGGGCATGACGGAGCAGGACATCGAGGAGCGCGTGCTCAAGTTGATCGAGCAGAGCTGACGCCTGCCCTGCTCCAAGGCATACTAGCATCACGATAGGAGGCTACACCGGTGTTCCAAAACACCAAATGCGAATGCGGCCATCAGAACCCGACCGGAACCGTGCTCTGCGAGTCGTGCGGCCGCTCGCTCGATGAGGGAGGCTCGGCCGAGGAGCTGCTCGAGATGCGCTACGACGGCGCGGCTCGCCGCTCCCAGAAAAGCCGGCCCTCCGTGTTGGACCGGGTCTGGAATTTCTTCTCCTCGGTCAAGATCGCCGTCTACATGATCGTCATCACGCTGGTCGGGGCTTCGCTCGGCACGATCTACCCGCAGGAGAGCACGTTCCTCACGACGCAGGATCTCGGCGACTATTACCGCGACACTTACGGCACGTCGGGCGAAATTTATTACGCGCTCGGCTTGTCCCATACGTTCGAGTCGTGGTGGTTCATCACGCTGCTGGTGCTGATCGGCACCTCGCTCGTCATCTGCAGCCTCGACCGCGTGCTGCCGCTGTACCGCGCGCTGAACAAGCAGCAGATCCGCAAGCATGAGTCGTTCCTGCTGCGTCAGCGAGCGGCTTACCGCGGGGACATCGAGGGCGACCCCGATGCCTGGGTCGACCGCTTCGAGCAGGCCGCCCGCAAGCGGCGCTACAAGGTCATCCGCAAGGACGGCGCGGTGCTCGCCGAGAAGCACCGGTTCAGCCGCTGGGGGCCGTACATCAACCACATCGGACTGATCGTCTTCCTGCTAGCCGTCCTGGCGCGAGCGGTTCCGGCCTGGCAGATGGACCAGTACGTCACGATTCCCGAGGGCGATACGGTCCGCATCGAAGATACGAACTACTACGTCAAAAACGAGAAATTCACCGTAGAGTTTTACGACGACGAGGAGCTTCCGCAAGAGCTCAAGGGAACGCTGCGGGCGAAGCTGTACCGGACGGACGCCGTTCTGTACGAATGCACCGCCGGCTGCACGGCGGCCGCCGGCAAGCCCGAGCTCAAGGAAGTCGCCCGCCACCCGATCGAAGTCAACAGCCCGCTGGAATACGACGGGCTCAAGCTGTACCAGTTCGACTTCGACAATACGGCCATCTTGCGGGAGGTCAAGCCGGTCGTCATCAACAAGCAGACGGGGGAAGCCTACGGGCCGTTCACGCTCGCGATGCGCGATCCCGAGACGTCGTTCGAGGTCGGACCGTACCGGCTGGAGCTGAAGCAGAACTTCATGGAGTTCGCCATCGGCGAGGACGGCAATCCGATCACCAAGTCGCGGGACCCCAAAGCTCCGGCGTTCATCTTCCTCGTCCACGGCCCCGGGCTGGACGAGCAGGGAGAGCCGTACATCTACTTCCCGATGCAGAAGGACAAAGCCGCCTTCAGCCAGGACAAGCTGAACGCGGCGATCGCGGATCGGCTGGAAATCAAGGTGAACGGCATGGAGAACGTGCATTTCGTGGAATACACGACGTTCCTCAACGTCCGCAAAGACCTGGCGATGCCGTACATCTGGGTCGGTCTCGGCATCTCGATGCTCGGCCTCGTCATGGGAGCCTACTGGCATCATCGCCGCATCTGGCTGCGCATCGACGGCAGCACCGCGACGATCGGCGCGCACACGAACAAAAACTGGTACGGCATGAGGGCGGATCTCGCAGCGGCGCTCAAGGCGGCTGGCAACGAGACCGATCCAAAGAGCTTGGATAACGGAGGGAATCGGACGTGAATTGGCTTGATTTCAGCAGCTCCGCTTTCATAGCGGCATTTTTCCTGTATTGCTTCGGCTTCCTTTTCTACGTGATGGCGATCGCCGGACGCAAATGGAGCCACGGCGATCCGGCCGGACATGAACGCAAATGGGGACGCATCGCATTCATCGTCTCGGCGCTCGGCCTGGCAGCGCACCTGGCGTTCTTCTTCACCCGCTGGATCGGGCAGGGCCATATCCCGGTCAGCAACATGTACGAGTTCATGACGTTCCTCGGCATGGCGGTCATGCTCGCCTTCGTCATCATCTTCCTGATCTACCGCAAGCCGATTCTCGGCATGTTCGCCTTGCCGCTCGTCATCATCATCATCGCCTACGCCTCCGTGTTCCCTCAGGAATCGCAGCCGCTCATTCCCGCGCTCAATTCCTACTGGCTGAAGATCCACGTGACGACGGCCGCGCTCGGCGAAGCGTTCCTGGCCGTCGGCTTCGCGGCCGGCCTGCTGCATCTGCTGCGGACCATCGATTACGCCAGCGACGCGAAGAACGCGCGGCGCGAGCGGTTCTGGATCGAAGTGACGATGTTCATGCTGATCGTCGCTGTCGGCTTCATCATCAGCGTGTTCAGCTTCCGCATGGCCGGCTACGAGGCCGAATTCCGGCAGGAGACGGCGGACGTGACCCAGGCGGGAGAAGCCGTCTCCAATGTCGAGACCGTCCGCTATACGATGCCGCCGATCGTCCAGCCGTTCAACAGCGAGCTGCTGCACGCGGATGCTTTCCTCGGCGTGGACAAGCCGCTGCTTGAGGCGCCGTCCTGGATGAACGGCATCAATGCCGGACGCAAGCTCAACACGGTCATCTGGTCGCTGCTGACCGGCGCGATCCTGTACGGCCTGCTGCGCCTCGCCTTCCGCAAGCAGCTCGGAGCCGTCATCCATCCGATGACGACCGACATCGATCCCGACGACTTGGACGAAATCAGCTACCGGGCGATCGCGATCGGCTTCCCGATCTTCACGCTCGGCGCGCTCATCTTCGCCATGATCTGGGCGCAGATCGCCTGGTCCCGCTTCTGGGGCTGGGATCCGAAGGAAGTATGGGCGCTCATCACCTGGCTGTTCTACAGCGCCTATCTCCATCTGCGGCTGTCGCGCGGCTGGCACGGCAAGCGCTCGTCCTGGCTTACGGTCATCGGATTCGTTATTATTATGTTTACGCTGATAGGCGTCAATCTGGTCATCGCCGGCCTGCACTCGTACGCCGGAGTATAAAGGACTACCAAAGGAGCCGTGCCGCATGAGTGAATACGTGCACCGCATCCTCGTCGTCGACGACGAGGAGCGGATCCGTCGCTTGCTGAAAATGTACCTGGAAAAGGAAGGCTACCAGATCGAGGAAGCCGATGACGGCGAGCAGGCGCTGAGGCTCGCTTCCGGCCAGGACTTCGATCTGATCCTGCTTGACGTCATGCTTCCGGGCATGGACGGCATCGAGGTGTGCAGCCGGCTCAGGCAGATCAAGGCCACTCCGGTCATCATGCTCACCGCCAAGGGAGAGGAGATGAACCGCGTGCAAGGCTTCGAGGTCGGCGCGGACGACTACGTCGTCAAGCCGTTCAGCCCGCGCGAGATCATCTACCGGGTCAAGGCGATCCTGCGCCGCTCTTCCGCTACCGCGTTCCTGACGCGAGAGAGCGCGGCGAGCAGCAATATCGTCTTTCCTCATCTGGTCATCGAGCATGATGCCCATCGCGTCACCGCCGGCGGGCAGGAAGTCAGCCTGACGCCCAAGGAGTACGAGCTGCTCCATTATTTGGCCGTCAGTCCGGACAAGGTGTTCTCGCGCGAGGAGCTGCTCAAGGACGTCTGGAACTACGAGTTCTTCGGCGATCTGCGCACGGTCGACACCCATGTGAAGCGGCTGCGGGAAAAGCTCAACAAAGTCTCGTCGGAAGCGGCTGCCATGATTACGACCGTCTGGGGAGTCGGCTACAAGCTCGAGGTTCCGAAGTAACCGATGCGCTGGCTGTGGAGAAGCGTCGTCGGCAAGCTGTGGATTACGATCATGCTGCTCGTGGCGGTCGTGCTGATTATACTCGGCATGTTCCTATTGCAGTATATCGATATCGCTTTTGACGAGCCGTTCCGGGTCAAGCTGCTGTTCGTCTACATCGGAATCATCGGGTTCCTGCTGTCCACGTTCTTCGCCTTTTTCCTCTCCAGCAAGATCACCCAGCCGCTGCTTCAGCTCAAGGACGCGGCCAACCTGATCTCGGAGGGGGACTACCGCACGCGCGTGCCGATCCGGTCCTCGGACGAAATCGGCGAGCTGGCGGGGGCGTTCAACCGGATGGGAGCGGACCTGCAGGAGTTCTTCACCGATCTGAGCCACGAGAAGGAGCATCTGTCGAGTGTGCTCCGCAGCATGGCCGACGCGGTGCTCACGATGGATGCTTCCGGTCGGATCGTCCTGACCAATCCTCCCGGCGAGCGCCTGCTGGAGCGGCTTCGCATGGCAGACTGGGACGAAGAAGAGGATCGGGCGGCCGCGCCCGATGCCGCGCCAGGGCCGCTGAGGGAGCTGTTCCGCACCGTCATCGCGGAGGGCAGCGACCTGAGCGAAAAGCTGCAGGTGCAAGGAGGAGTCTGGTCGGTCGTCATGGCGCCGCTCAAGTCTGACGATACGGTGCGCGGGGTCGTCGCGGTGCTCCGCGACGTGACGGAGGAGCATCGGCTGGAGAAGCTGCGGCGGGATTTCGTGGCCAACGTATCCCATGAAATACGGACGCCGCTATCCATGCTGCAAGGCTACAGCGAGGCGCTGCTGGACGACATCGCGGCATCGCCGGAGGAGCGACGCGAGCTCGTGCAGGTCATCCACGACGAGTCGCTGCGCATGGGCCGCCTCGTCAAGGATCTCCTCGATCTGGCCCGCATGGAGGCCGGTCACGTGGAGCTCAGCCTGGCCCGTGTCGACCTCGACCCGCTGCTGCGGCGGGTCGCGCGCAAATTCAGCGTGTACACGGGAGACAGGGGCATCCTCCTGGAGGTGGAAGCCCCGGACGAGCCGGTCGTGCTCATGCAGGCGGACGAGGACCGGCTGGAGCAAGTGCTGACCAATCTGCTCGATAATGCCGTGCGCCACAGTCCCGACGGCTCGCGCATCCGCCTCGCTCTCGGGATGAGCGGAGCGCAGGGAGGCCGGCAAGCGAAGCTGGAGGTCGAGGACGAAGGCCAGGGCATTCCGGAGGAGGACGTGCCGTTCATCTTCGAGCGGTTCTACAAGGCGGACAAGGCTCGCAAGCGCGGCTCCTCCGGAGGAACCGGGCTCGGCCTGGCGATCGTCCGCAACATCGTCGAAGCCCACCACGGAAGCATCCAGGTCCAGTCCAAAATCGGACGAGGCACGACATTCACGCTGCTGCTGCCTGTCGAACCGAATCCGATCTTGTCTTGACACCCTTTTCGAAGGGTGTTTTTTTGTTGAAGCAAAGGGGCAAATCTTGTTGCATGTGGAACAAACGCGCGAACGCTCCCGGAAAAAACGAAAAAGGCCGTCCTGGCATGGACGGCCTTGCGCTTGGTCGGGTTGAATCAGTACAGCGTGACTTCCTTGGCGGATTTGAGCTCGTCGAGCTGGATCATCTCCGCCAGCACCGGCTTCGGCACGCCCTTGTCGACGGTCAGCACCATGATGGCGGCGCCTCCCTCGACTTGACGTCCGACCTGCATCGTGGCGATGTTGACATCGTTGGAGCCGAGCAGCGTGCCGATGCGCCCGATGATGCCTGGACGGTCATGATGCGAGATGAAGACGAGATGGCCGGATGGAGCGACGTCGACCGTGTAGCCGTTGACTTGGACGATGCGCGGGCCGTAGCCCGTCAGCAGCGTGCCGGCGACATGCGTCGTCTCGCCGCGGCTGCTGAGCGTGACGCTGACGAGGTTGGTGAAGTCCTTGGCGGCATGAGACTTGTTCACCACGACGTTCACTCCGCGCTCCTTGGCCAGATGCAGCGAGTTGATGATGTTGACCTGATCGCTGCCCAGATGATGGGCGAGGATGCCCTTGACGATGTAGCGGGTGAGCGGCTGCGTGTCGAGCTCGGCCAGATCGCCGGAGAAGCCCACCGTAATTTCTCCGACCGGTCCGTCCGCGATCTGAGCGGCGAGGGAGCCGAGCTTTTCCCCAAGCTCGAAATAAGGCTGGAGCTGGGTCATGACGGCCGCCGCGACAGGCGGCATGTTGACGGCGTTCAGGAACGGCTCGTCGCGCAGGATGTGCAGCACCTGCTCGGAGACGTCGATGGCGACGTTCTCCTGAGCTTCGATCGTCGAAGCGCCAAGATGCGGCGTGACGATGATTTTGGGATGGGTCAGGAACGGATGGTCCGCCGCTGGAGGCTCCACCTCGAATACATCGAAAGCCGCGCCGGCGACGATGCCTTCGTTGACCGCGTCGACAAGCGCGTACTCGTCCACGATGCCGCCGCGCGCGCAGTTGACGATGCGCATGCCGCGCTTCATCACCTTGAACTGCTCCGCGCCGATCATGTGGCGCGTCTCCGGCGTCAGCGGCGTGTGCACCGTCATGAAGTCGGCGCCGCGCACGATGTCATCCACGCTGGCGAGCTTGACGCCGAGCTTCTCGGCTTTTTCTTCCGTCAGGAACGGATCGTAGCCCAGAATGTCCATGCCGAACGCCTTGGCGCGGCGAGCGACCTCGCTGCCGATCCGTCCCATGCCCACGACGCCGAGCGTCTTGCCGCGCAGCTCGACTCCGACGAACGACTTGCGGTCCCATTCGCCGCCGACCGTCTTGGCGTACGCTTGCGGGATATGCCGAGCGACCGCCATCATCATGGCGAAGGTATGCTCGCATGTCGTGATGGTGTTGCCGTCCGGTGCGTTGATGACGATGACGCCCTTGCTCGTCGCGGCCGGCAGGTCGATGTTGTCGACGCCGACGCCCGCGCGTCCGACGACCTTGAGGGAGGAGCCGGCTTCGAGCACTCTCGCGGTGACGCGGGTCTGGCTGCGGACGAGCAGCGCGTCGTACTGGCCGATGATGGCGACGAGCTCGTCCTCGCTCAGTCCGGGCTTCTTGTCGATCGTCACGTCTTCGGCGTCCATGAGCTGCTGGATGCCGAGATCGCTGATCGGATCGGATACTAACACTTTGAACATGGGGAATGCCTCCTAGCGAATGGTGGTTGCATACAGCAGGCGGGACGTCCTGGCAGGGCCGTCCGGGCCGGGTCATGCTATGGAAAGTGTATGCTGGCGTGCCAAGAAGAAAAAAACCGCCCGGACGTCAGCGTGTCCAGCCGGGACGGGCTTCTCTTCCGCGAAGGCGAGGCGGCAAGCCTCCTTCGCTTCCATCGCATACGGGAGCCGCCCGTTCGTGCGGCTTCTGTATGGCTTCAATGCTTGTCCGTGCTAGAGCGCCTCATGCTGCAAACGCAGAATGCAGCGGGATCTGTCGAGAAACCGCGCATTCTGCAACCGAAGGCTGACCTTTACTATTCTAAAGCGGTGTTGTCTCAAATGCAACGAGAAAACTTGCTGGCCCTATAAATTTTAGCTATCATTCTGGAAGACCCGAATCAGCTTTCTGGCGGAAGGAAAAACGGCAGCTGCGGCAGCATTTCGGAACTGTACAGGCGGGATTTGATCTGCCAGAAGTCGCCGCTGCGCACCGCCCCGGTGCCGCTCAGCAGCTCGACCGCGTCCTGGAAGCTTGTCAGGCCGAGCTTGGCCGCTTCGCCCGATTCGATCAGCTGGTCCACCGCCCCGGCCAGGTCCTGCGGGAAGTAATCCCTCATCTGGCCCCGCTTGCTGAGCAGGTCGGCGACAAGCTTGTTCTTGACCGCGAGCGGGCTCGAGCTCCACTTGGCGAGGCTGACGGTTCCGGTCAGTTCGGCCTGCTTGGGAATGGCGGGACGGGCGGAGGACGCCCATGCGAGCATCGCGGAATAATACCGGTTCTGTCCGGAGAGCGACTCCGCGGCTGCTTGCTTGTAATCCTTGTCCGCGCGCAGGGCGGACAGGAAGCGGTCCGGACTGCTGCCGACTGCGGCGGACTTCTGGCGCGCGGCCGCTTCGGCGAAGCGGTCGAGGCTGTGCAGGTAGTCGGCGCGGGCTTCGGTCAGCAGGCTGCCTCTCGCCTCCAGCGAGACCGCTTCGATTTCCTTGCGCTTTTTTGAAGCGAGCTCGCCGAGCTGCTCGAGCTGTCCGACGGAAGGGGTGCTGGAGCGGGCTTCGAGACGGCTTTCCATCTTGAGCCATTCGCTCTGAAATTCACGATAAGGCGAAAATACGGTATGATAAAAGGATACCAGATCCTGCTGCGTATAGGCGGCAGCCGTCTTTGCCGCGGCGGCACGAAGGGATTTGGCCTCGTAGCGGGACTCCGTACGGGAAGAGCCGACTTCGACACCGGCGAAGAACGCGCCTACCGCCAAGGCGAGCATGAAGATGAAGCCGAGCGTGAAAAGCATTTGATAGCGGTTCAGATGTTTGTCCATACGATTTCTCCTTGCGATCGGTTGATTGTCGGCCGTGATTACTTCAAGACAGGCGGGACTTCATGAAAAAATTCGATATTCGCAACATCCGTGTCCGCAGCGTCTCGGTCGACGAGCTGTCGGACCGCATGCTGCTGCTCAACCTGTATGTCACACAAGCGGTTACCCTAGTTATCGGCTTGGCCTGGTGTTTTTTTCAGGGCCGCAATCCGTTTGCGCTGCTCGGGCTTCCTTCCGGCGCCAGCTTCCTTTATTGGGGCTTCGGATTCGCTCTCGCCGTGCTCGCGGTCGACCTGATCCTGTCCCGCTGGGTGCCGGAGGAGGCGGCGGATGACGGCGGCGTCAACGAGCGCATTTTCCGCAGCCGGCCGGTCTGGCATATCGCGCTGCTGTCGCTTGTCGTCGCCGTGTGCGAGGAGATGCTGTTCCGCGGCGCGATCCAGCACAGCTTAGGCCCGTACTGGACCAGCATCCTGTTCGCGGCGATCCATGTCCGCTACCTCAAGCACTGGATCCCGACCGGACTCGTCTTCGGCATCAGCTACGGGCTTGGATGGATCTACATGCAGACCGACACGCTTTGGGCTCCGATCGCCGCCCATTTCGCGATCGATTTCATCATGGGACTCATCATCCGATTCAGGAGGGAAGCATGAGCCGGGTGGAAAAATTCGGGCGCAGGAGACCGCATAAAGAGGCTCCCCCTGCATCGGCGGAGCGGCTCGCGGAAAACGAGGCCCAAGACGGAGGAATGCCGCCTCGCCGCGGCAGGCATCCCTCGCTTCGGCCGAAGCGGTACCGGATGCTTCTGCGCGCCTTGCTGTTCTTGTTCATCGTCCTCTCCGGCTGCCTGTTTTTCTGGGGGAGGAGCCTGTTCGATCCGTCAGCGCCGGAAGGGGCCGCGATCGGGAAAGGAATCGGTGCCTTGCCATGAATGCAACCGTCTGGACCGTCCTTGCGGCCGCGCTGGCGATCGCGGCGGCGCTGGGGCTGCGTGCTGTCGTCCGGCTCATGCTCGAAGAGGCGAGAGGGTCGGACATCGTCCGGGAAGAAGTGCCGCTGGAGCGGCTCCCCTCCGCTCTGGACGGGCTGCGGGTGCTGTTCATCAGCGACATCCACCGGCGCCGGCTCGACTCGGACCTGCCTGCCCGGGTCGAAGCGCTCGGAGGAGCCGAGCTCGTGCTCATCGGCGGCGATGTCCGGGAGAAGGGCGTCAGTCTGGAGCAGGTGAGGTCGAACATGGCGCTGCTGCGAAGCATCGCTCCGGCCTATGCCGTATACGGCAACCACGATTACGACGGAGAGATCGAGGAGCTGCGGTCCGTGCTCGAGGCGGCAGGCGTCCTCGTTCTGCGCAATCGGCACGAGTACGTCCGGCTGGTCGGCAGGGAAGCCTTCCGGCTGGCGGGCACGGACGATCCGCGGACGAAGCGCGACCGTCTCGGCGAGGCGCTGTCGCTGCCCGCTTGCGACAGGGCGAAGGCCAACGCCCCGCTGCCGGAGCCGGACGGAACGATGCCGTTCACCGTCCTGCTCGCGCATGATCCGATCCTCGCGCACCGCAGCCGGCATGAAGGGGTGGAAGCGGACCTCATGCTGTCCGGCCACACGCACGGGGGCCAGATTCTCCTGCCGCTGCTCGGTCCGGCGATGCGGAGCTCCAGCGTGCGCAAATTCCGGGCCGGGTGGTTCGATCTGCCAGGGCCGGCCGCCGCGCCAAAAGCCGGACCCCGAAAGGTCCGGCTGCTCGTAAGCTCGGGCTACGGCACCTCCAAGGCGCCGATTCGGCTGAACTGTCCGCCGGAAATCCATCTGCTTCGGCTCACCCGCTCCGATTCGGACCGTTAGCGGCCTGCGGCGCCGTCCGGCAGCTCGATCGTCGAAGGATCGATGAAGCCGTACCCTTTTTCCTCCAGCTTGGTCAGCAGGGAATCCAGGCCGTCGGCCGTCCATTGAAGCTCATGCATGAGGATGTTGGCGCCGGGATGCAGCTGGGACAGCACCTGCTCGATGACGAGCTGGGGATCCTTCTTCGTCGCCTTCAAGTCCCAATCAAGAGATCCGTTGGACCAGGTCATGTAGAGCATGCCTTCTTCCTTGGCGACCTGCTTGCCGACGTCGCCGCCGGCTCCATGCGGCGGGCGGAAGAACTCCGGGCGTTCTCCGATCGTCTTCTCCACGATATCCTGCACGTCGCCGAGCTGCTTCTGCACCTCGGCCTTGCTTTTTTTGCTGAGCGCGATGTGGTCCCACGAATGGTTCCCGACGGTCTGACCGCGGTCTTGAATCAGCTTCAGCAGCTCGGGACTCTCCTCGACGCGGTAGCCGTTGACGAAAAAGATCGCCTTGGCGCCATGCTTGTCCAGCGTGTCGAGCATCTGGGTCAGCATCGCCTCTTCCTTGGGGCCGTCGTCGAAGGTCAGGAGCACGGCTTTGGCCGCAGCGGAACCGATCGGCTCGAAGCGGTAGGACTTGTCGCTCATCCGGTATAGCGTCTCGGCAGTCTCCGGCGAAACGGGCGGCTCCGCGGACGGGGCAGGCGATGCGCTCGGCGCGAGCGACGGGGCGGGCGACGACGTAGGCGCCGCCTCGGAAGCGGCAGGGACGGCGGCAGAAGATGCTGGAGACGGGACGGAGGTGGCCGAGGGGGCCCCGTTTCCTCCGGCGCAGCCGGCAAGCAGCGACATGGCTGCCGCGGCGCATGCGGCAAAGCGCAGCGAAGCCGCATAGCGGCGATGGTTGGTCAAGACGATTTCCCTCCAGATGCCTCAGTATAGGGCGGCGGGCCGGCCGGATCGGCGGCGCGCCAAGATGCTCATTCTACCATAATAAACAGCGCGCCGCCGCATGAATCCCTGACCTGGACGACGAGGCATGAAGCGGCTGCGGCAAGGGCATGCTACCGGCATCAAGTCGAAGCGAAAGGCGCCCCCTGGCGTCTGAGCGAAGGAGGAATTGCCCATGAGGCTGGGAACGTTCATTGCTGGTGGAATCGCCGGTGCCGCTGCAACGCTTTACGTAGCTCGCAAGCGGCCCGGATTGGCGTCGGCGGCCGGCGTCGTAGCCGGTCAGCTGTGGTCGGGCGTCGTCAGGAAGTCGATGGCGGGAGCGCTGCGCGGCGGCAAGGGCGTCGTTGCAGCGTCAGCCCGCAGCGCCAGCCCGAAGCCGGCTGCGGCCGTTCGCCGGGAGGAGGACGCTCCGCATGCCGGCGACGCGCAGGCTTGGGCCCAGATCGCGGCGCTTGTAAGCAGCGATCCTGCGGTCAAGAAGGAGACCGACAAGCTGCTCGCCGAAGCGGGCGCCGTCCTGCCTCCGCATTGAACCGAGCGGCAGCCGCTCCGCCATTGGCGGGGCGGCTGTTTTTTTGCCGTGCGGATGCATTCCTCGGCGGGAAATGGTAATATAGTCATATGGCACGTATGCCGCACCTTATGGCTTGTGCATCATACGCTGTTATATCCGATGCTGCAGAGGAGGATCCTGTCATGAAGATCGAACGGCTGGGGCAAGACAAAATTCGTATTTTTCTGACGTTCGACGACCTGCTGGAGCGCGGGATCCAGAAGGACGACATGTGGCGCGAGATACCGAAAGTGCACGAGCTGTTCAGCGAAATGATGGACCAGGCCTATTCGGAACTCGGCTTCGACGCCAACGGACCGCTGGCGGTAGAGGTGATCGCCATGCCCGCTCAAGGCATGGTCGTCATCGTGACCCGCGGCAAGGTCAATGTCAGCAGCAACGGCCGCATGGACGAAGACGAAGCGGACGAAGAGATGTACGAAATGGAAGTGACGCTGGAATCCAGCGACACGATCATGTACTCGTTCCGCGATTTCGAGGACGTCATCTCTGCCGCCAAGCAGCTGAAGGCTTCCGGACTGACCGAGGAAGGGAAGCTGTATTCCTACCACGGACGCTGGATTATCGCCTTCGATACGGCTTCGACGGATGCCGGCGTGCAGAACGCGATGATCGCCGTGCTGGCTGAATACGGCGATGCGACCTCCGTCACGTCCGCCGTGCTCGACGAATACGGCAAGGTCATCATGCCTGCCGATGCGGTACGCGAGCTTTGCCTTCATTTTTCTTAACCATCCCAGCGACAATGAGCATTCGCGTTCGCCGGCCTGCCGGAGCGAGTGCTCCTTTTTTGTGCTGATCCTATAGCGATGTCCCAAAGGAGGCGTGACGACGCTTGCTGCTGTTCTCCATCCTGACTGCCGCGATCGCGCCGGGAGTCGCGCTGCTGACCTATCTCTATCTCAAAGACCGCTACGACAGCGAGCCGATCCACCTCGTGCTCAAGCTGTTCTTGACGGGCATGCTCATCGTCGTGCCCATCATGGTGATCCAGAGAGGCATCGAGCTCTTTCTCGGCAGCCATCCGCTGTTGTTTTCCTTCGGCCTCTCCGGCGGGGTGGAGGAAGTCGTAAAGTGGTTCGTCCTCTACCATATCATCTACAACCATACGGAATTCGACGAGCCGTACGACGGCATCGTCTACGCGGCCAGCATCTCGCTCGGCTTCGCGACGATCGAAAACATCCTCTACGCCGTCTACTTCCCTTCCACCTTCACGACGCTCATGCTGCGCGCGCTGCTGCCCGTGTCCGGCCATGCGCTGTTCGGCATCATGATGGGCTATTACTTCGGCAAGGCCAAATTCGCGCCTCGCCGCAGCGCGCGCCGCTTGCTGGCCGTCTCGCTGTTGCTGCCTGTCGGCCTGCACGGCCTCTACGACTGGATCATCACCTCGGAGATCAGCGAGATCGCATGGGGCATCGTTCCGTTCATGGCTTTCCTCTGGATCTGGGGACTCGTCAAAATCGGCCGGGCCAACGCGCGTTCTCCGTTCCGCATCGTGGGACGGGAAGAAGGGGTTAAGCTCTGACGAATCGGTCCATACTGCGGAGTAGAGCGGCCGATCGCGTACGAGAGGAGGTCCGTCATGGAGGAGGCGAGAGTCAAGGTGAGCATCCGCTGCCGCATCTGCGGCGAGAAGTTCGTCCTGCGAGGCAGAAGGGACGGAGTAAGGGTGGATACCGGCTTCAAGCAATGCCTTTGCAACAACACCGACGATTTCGAAATCGAAGAAATGCCCCTATGATCGGTGCATAAAGCTCCTTTCCTCTACCCAAACTAACCCCAGGTTTGGCAGAAGAAAGGAGCTTGTGCTTTATGTACCAACGACTCAGCAGCGTGCTCTTTCCCATCATGACGCTCCTGCTCATCGGCGCGGCTTACTGGGGGTACCAGGAGCATCAGGAAAAGAATTCCATCCTCATCAAGGCCGAGAACCAATACCAGAAAGCGTTCCATGAACTGAGCTACCACATGGACCGGCTTCAACACCAGCTCGGCACGACGCTGGCCGTCAACGCCGGCTCGCAGAACTTCCAGCGCAAGAGCCTCGTGAACGTGTGGCGGCTGACGAGCCAGGCTCAGAGCGAGATCAATCAGCTTCCGGTCCGGATGATGCCTTTCCAGAAAACCGGCGACTTCTTGTCCCATATCTCCAACTTCGCCTACAAGGCGTCGATGCGCGATCTGACCAAGCAGCCGCTGTCGGACGGCGAGATGAAGACGATGCAAACGCTGTTTGACAAGTCGTCCGAGATCAACCGCGACCTCGAGCAGGTGCAGAGCAAGGTGCTGCAGGACAAGCTCCGCTGGATGGATGTCGAGACAGCCCTGGCGGCCGACCGGGAGCAGTCCGGCAACGCGATCGTCGAAGGCTTCAAGACCGTCGACTCGAAGGTCGGCCAGTACGACTCGATCGACTGGGGTCCTACGGTGTCCAGCTTGTACGAGAAGCGGACGGTCAGCATGCTGTCCGGCAAGCCGGTGACGGCCGCAGACGTGAAGCGCAAAGCGGCCGCGTTCCTCGGCCTCGGCTCGGACGCGCCGATCAAGGTGACGGAGAACGGCAAGGGCACCCCTTACGCTTCCTACTCCGCGGTCGTAGAAAAAGGTAGTGGCAAGGACATCGCGATGGACTTCACCTACCGCGGCGGCGACCTGCTTTGGTTCGTCAAGCCGCGCGACATCGCCGACAAAAAGCTGCAGCTGGCCGAGGCCAGGAGCAGCGCGGCTGAATTCCTCGACAAGCACGGATACAAGCAGATGGAACCGGTCACTTACGACGAGTTCGGCAACGAGGGCGTATTCACCTATGTCGCCAAGCAGGATGGCGTGCTCCTGTATCCGGACAAGATCACCGTCAAGGTCGCTCTCGACAACGGGGAGATCGTCGGCCTGCAGGCAGGCGACTATGTCTACGCCCACAAGAAGCGCGACCTGGCGAAGCCGGCTCTGGCCGAGAGCGAGGCCCGCAAGGGCCTGACGCAAGCGATGGGCGGCAAAGCCGGCCGCCTCGCGCTCATCAAGAACGAGGACAACGAAGAAGT
Organism: Paenibacillus albicereus; assembly: GCF_012676905.1. Lineage (NCBI taxonomy): Bacteria > Bacillati > Bacillota > Bacilli > Caryophanales > Paenibacillaceae > Paenibacillus > Paenibacillus albicereus. Next base: position 2,280,328 of record NZ_CP051428.1, read on the forward strand.
GCTTTGCTACGAATACAAGGGCAAAAGCAATGGATTCGCCTATCGGGTCTACATGAATGCCGAAACAGGCGCCGAGGAAGCAGTTGAAGAAATTCCGGAAGCCTGACCGCATCCAGGCTCCGTCGAAGCCGCGGGCGAGTTGCTCCTGACGCGGCGATCCATTCCATCTGGCTCCCTTTCATCCGACATGCTATAATCATGGCATTAGGGGAGGGGGGCCTTTTTTGCTGCCTAAAATCAACGATTTCCTGTTCATTCAGGTCGCTTCCTCCGACGAAGAGGAAGCCCAGTCCGTCTTCAAGTCCAGGGTGGCGGACGAGGACGCGGATTCCTTGTACATGGAGATTCCAATCCACGAGCCGAGCGGCAAGCTCCGCAAGCTTTACCTCGGAGACGAGCTGTCGATCTACATCATCAGCCCGGACGGAGTCAAGCACTACTTCAATTCCTACGTGACCGGCTATCGGGACGACGTCCTGCGGCTCATCCGCATCCGCAAGGCAGAAGAAAGCAGCATGACCCGCATTCAGCGGCGAAGCTTCCTGCGCGTCCCGGCCGAGCTGGAGCTGGCGGTGAGCGTGCGGGGGCAGCATCGGTTCATCGGCATCACCGACGACGTCGGCGGCGGGGGAATCTCGTTCCATTGCGAAGCCAGCCGCCTGCTCGAGAACGGCATGGAGCTCGAATGCTGGCTGCTCGTTCCGTTCAAGAACGGCGTGGTCGAGCACGCCTTCTTCAAGAGCGAGATCATTCGAGTCAAGGTGCTGGAGAACGGGCGCAAGCAGGCGATGGTCAAGTTCACGACGATCTCGGAGCCGGACCGCCAGAAGATCATCCGCTGCTGCTTCGAACGGCAGCTGGAGCTCCGCAAGTAGGAAGGCCAGCTTGCATGACCGCCATCGCATAGTTTCCCGTTTCCAGCACATGCTAACTGCGGCAGCCCGGCTCGCGGCGGGACGGCGAAAGGAGAACGGAAATGAAGCGGCTAGATGCGCCGACCGCTTGGCTGGCGTCAGCGGCCGCCGTGCTGCTGGCGGCGGCGATTGCAGCTCAGGCTGGACTGCATGCGTTAAGCGGAATTCCTGGCTTTGCCGTCTGGAGAGCGGACGAGGGCGAGCGGCTAGGCGCCGGGATTTGCGATAGGCCGCTAACCGTTTTGCATCCATCCGTTGACTGTGATATAATCGGTGGGCAGGCAAAGCCTGCTTTTTTACTGATTTTGGATGACTAACGTACCTTAGATGCTGCTTGGAGGAACCGATCTTGACTATCCATCACGACGGGATGGACGAACGCATCAACATTGCGATCGACGGACCCGCCGGTGCCGGCAAGAGCACCGTCGCACGGAGCGTTGCCGAGGCACTAGGCTATATTTATATCGACACGGGGGCCATGTATCGTGCCGTAACCTGGAGCGCCAGGGAAGCCGGGCTGGATATCGAGAACGACGAAGCGGTAGCCGCGCATGCCCGCAAGCTCGACATCCGGCTCGCCCCAGGGCCCGAGGGACAGATCGTCCTGCTCGGCGGCGAGGATGTCACGGATCGCATCCGCTCCCGAGATGTCAATCTTCACGTCTCCCGAGTGGCCGCGATCGACGGCGTGCGCGTCCGGCTCGTCGAGATGCAGAGGGGGCTTGCCGCCGCCAAGGGCGTCGTCATGGACGGACGCGACATCGGCTCCCATGTGCTGCCGGACGCCGAGCTCAAGGTATACTTGACCGCGAGCGTGCAGGAGCGCGCGCGCCGTCGCCACCGCGAAGCCGGGGATTCGCTCGGCATTACGCTGGAGGTGATGGAGCGGGAGATCGAGGAGCGGGACCGCAAGGACATGGGACGGGCCGTATCCCCGCTCATCCAGGCCGATGACGCCGTGCTGCTGGACAGCACGGGCATCCCGGCAGACGAGGTCGTCTCGCGAATTCGGGAGATGGCCCTTGAGAAACTGGCGGAGGCGAAGCAGGATGCTCTATGAATTTTGCCGCGGCGTGCTGAGAGGCGCCTATACCGTCCTGTTCCGGCTGAAGGCCGAGGGGCTGCAGCACGTTCCCGCCGAAGGTCCTGTCATCCTGTGCTCCAACCACATCAGCAACTTCGATCCGCCGACGGTCGGCATCAAGCTGGACCGAAAGGTGCATTACATGGCCAAGGCGGAATTGTTCGAGGTTCCCGTGCTGGGCAAGCTGATCGAGGGACTCGGAGCTTTTCCGGTGAAGCGCGGCGGCGTGAGCAAGGAGTCGATCCGCACGGCCATCGCTCTGCTCAAGGCAGGCGGCGTGATGGGGATCTTCCCGGAGGGCACCCGCAACAGCGGCGGCGACGCAGCCAAAAAAGGCGCCGCCATGATCGCGATGCGAAGCGGAGCGACCGTCATTCCGGTGGCGATCGTCGGCTCCTATCGATTGTTCGGCAAGACCCGCGTCATCTATGGGCCTCCGGTGGATTTGTCCGAATTCATCCATTCTTCTTCCGGAGACACGCTGGAGCAGGTCACGGCCAAGATCATGAGAGACATCGCCAAGCTTCGCGACTGAACATGTTTTAATCCCTTATTCCTGATTCAACAGTGCAATTTGGGTTTAAATAAAGTTGGGGTATGAACTGAGGAGGTAATTTCGATGTCAGAAGAAACAAAAATCCAGGACTCTGTCCAAGAATCTCAGCAAGGTCTCAGCCAAGATGAGCTGGAGAACATCGTCACCCTGAAAAAGGGCGACATCGTAACCGGCACCATCGTGAAAGTCGAAGACAACCAGGCAACGGTAAGCCTCGGTTATAAATATGACGGTATCATTCCGTTGCGCGAGCTGAGCTCCGTTCAGCTGGACAGCGCGAACGACGTCGTCAAGCTCGGCGATGAGCTGACCTTGAAAGTCATCACGATCGATGACGAGAAGGAAAAGCTGCTGCTTTCCAAAAAAGCCGTGGACGCAGAAAAATCCTGGGACTCCCTGCAAGCTCAATTCGAAGCCGGCGAGGTTCTCGAAGTGACGGTTGCAGACGTAGTCAAAGGCGGTCTTGTCGTTGATGTCGGCGTACGCGGATTCATCCCGGCGTCGATGGTCGAGCGTCATTTCGTCGAAGACTTCAAAGACTACAAAGGTCGTACCCTGAAAGTCAAGATCAAAGAGATCGACCGCGAGAACAACAAGATCATCCTTTCCGCCAAAGAAGTCCTGGAAGCGGAATTCGAGCAAAACAAGCAAAAAGTCATGGAAAACCTCCAAGTGGGCCAAGAGCTCGAAGGTACGGTTCAGCGTCTGACTCCGTTCGGCGCATTCGTCGATATCGGCGGCGTAGACGGCCTGGTGCACGTATCCGAGATGTCCTGGCAGCATGTGGCTCATCCGAAGGACGTCGTATCGGAAGGCCAATCCGTCCGCGTGAAGGTACTCAAGCTGGATCCTTCCGTAGGCAAGATCAGCCTGAGCATCAAAGCGGCGCAGCCAGGTCCTTGGGAATCCGTGAACGGCCAGTTCAAGACGGGCGACATCGTAACGGGTACCGTTCGCCGCCTCGTGAACTTCGGCGCGTTCGTTGAGATCGCTCCAGGCGTGGAAGGCCTCGTGCACGTTTCCCAAATCGCTCACCGCCACGTGGCGACGCCTCAAGAGGTACTCAAGGAAGGCCAAGAAGTCAAGGCGAAAATCCTCGACTTCAACCCATCCGAGAAGCGCGTCAGCCTGAGCATCAAGGAAACGGAAGAAGCTCCGGAGCAAGCTCCTCGCTCCGAGCGTCCTGCCCGCGAGCGTTCCGATCGCGGCGGCTTCAAAGAGAAGATCGACAACCCGAACGTTTCCCTGAGCAACCAAAGCATGAGCTTCAACCTTGGCGAGCGCTTCGGCGACAAGCTGAGCAAATTCAAAAACTAAGCCTTTTTCTAAAGCCCTGTTCCGTCTTCTGGCGGAACAGGGCTTTTTTGGCTGATAATCCCCCTCTGCCGGGCGCATAATAACCGGGTGGAGGTGATAGCCATGACGGCCATCAGCGATGGATTCGCGGCGGCGCAGCTCTCGATCATCGGGCTTATCTTGCTGGCGAGCGGATGGAACAAGGAAGTTGCCGATGGACTGAAGGCGAGGCACGGTGCAGCCGCGCTGGCGATGCTGGTCACGCTCGCTTTTTTATGGGTACCGCTTGGAGGCAGGATGATCGGAAATGGAGCTGCGCTCGCGCTCGTTGCGTTCGCTGCTTGGACGCTGCTGCGGGCCATCTCCGCATCCGATCGGCTTTACCTGCTCGGCTGCGCGTTTTTGCTCGGCTTCTTGCTCATCTGGCTCGACAGCCTGTTCCTTGCCTCGCCTCAGCTCGTTTTGGTGCGAAGCGGCTGGGATTCGGCTTGGATCGGCGGCATGCTCGCCGCCGTGCTGTCGCTTCGGGCGCGGTATCAGCTCGTCATCCTCGCCGGCGCGGCGATACTCGTATCGCTTTATCCGCTGCTCGACGCAAGCGGGCCGGGACCGATCGTCGTCGGGGACGCGGCCTGGTGGGATCGTCTGGCGCTGTCGGCTGCCGCCTGCCGGGTCTCCACGCTGACGATCGGAGCGCTCGCCCGCCCGCTTGCCCGCTTGCTCGCGGCTCGAGACCGACAACCCGAAGGAGAGATGTAAGGTGCTTCGACAGATCCAGCAGTACTTCGAGGCGAATCAGATGGTCGCCTCCGTGCTGATCGGCATCGGGTTCGGCGTCATCGCCCGCCTGTTGCTGCTCCGCTCCGATTACCGCCAGTACCCGACGTTTCCGCATGGACAGATCATCCATCTTTCGCTCGGGTTCATCGCCTCCGCGCTCGGAGCGGTCGCGGTCCCGGCGCTGTACCAGAAGAACCTGACGGCGCTGACGTTCCTTACCGTAGCGGCGCAGCAATTCCGGGACGTCCGCAACATGGAGCGGGAGACGCTCTCCAAGATGGACTCGATGGAGCTCGTATCGCGAGGCACGTCCTACATCGAAGGCATCGCCATGGTGTTCGAGGGCAGGAACTATCTCGTCATCCTCGCCGCGATGGCGGCGAGCCTATGCGCGGTCGCGCTCAACGTCTGGGCCGGCCTGCTCGGAGGCGTGCTGGCGCTGGCCGCGGTCTGGAAGCTGCGATCCGGAAAGTCGCTGTCCCATATTGCGGATGTGCAGGCCGGCCGCGTGCGCGTGGACGGCCCCGATCTGTACGTGGACGACATCTACATCATGAACGTCGGCCTGGAGAGCGACCAGCAGATCATCCGCGAGCGCGGACTCGGCCTGGTGCTTGCCCCTCGCAACGCCAACGGACGGGTGACGCTGTCCAACCTGGGCCAACGACAGGCGATTCTGTACGACCTGTCCACGATTCTCGGCGTGCATCGCGATACCGGCGAGCCTGCGCTGCTGCCGATGGCCAAGCTCGACATGGACTCCGGCAGGCTCGGCGTGTTCATCCTGCCGCATGAAAAGGATGAATCGAAGGCGCTTGAAATCGCGAGTCGGGTCCCGCTGCTGGAGACGGCGGTGCGTATGCCTTCCAAGGCGGGCGTCAATCAGGAGGCGAAGGACAATGGCTAGAATCGTCGCGGTCGTCGGAACGAAAGCAGGCGCGGTGCTTGGAGGCGGCGCCCCCGTATTCATTGAAACCGAGCCTGCAAAAGCGGAGCAGACGGCGTTTCTGCTGGAAAAGATTCTGGATGCGAACGCCCATGATCTCAAGAACGGAAGCTTCATTCTTGTGGACCATAAAGGCTGATTTTCCGTTCGTCTGGCGGCGCAGAGCCTGAAAAGTTAGCCAACTCAGCTGTTTTTTGCTATGATGGAAGGCGTGAGAATTTTTGAGAGGGTGTATGTTATGGCAAGACCCGTTATAGCCATCGTGGGCAGGCCGAATGTGGGAAAATCCACGATCTTCAACCGGGTCATAGGCGACCGTCTGGCGATCGTGGAGGACAAGCCGGGCGTCACGCGTGACCGGATCTATGGAACCGGTGAATGGAATGGAAAATCCTTTAGCATTGTCGATACGGGCGGAATTGAATTGGACGGCGAGGACGAGATCATGAAGTCCGTCCGCATGCAGGCGGAGCTCGCCGTAGAGGAAGCGGACGTCATCATCTTCATGGTCGACGCCAAGACCGGACTGACGCTGGCCGACGAGGAAGTGGCCCAGATGCTGTTCCGCTCGCGCAAGCCTGTCGTCGTCGCGGTCAACAAGGTCGACAATCAAGGCCGCATGGAAGATATTTATGAATTTTTCGGACTCGGCTTCGGCAGTCCGATCGCGATCTCCGGCTCGCATGGCACCGGCATCGGGGATCTGCTCGACGAAGCGGTATCCAAGCTGCCGGAGCTCGAAGAAGACGGGTATGACGAGGACATCATCAAGGTCGCCCTCATCGGACGGCCGAATGTAGGCAAGTCTTCTCTCGTCAACGCGCTGCTCGGAGAGGAACGCGTCATTGTAAGCGATGTCGCGGGCACGACCCGCGACGCGATCGACACCCCGTTCGAAAAGGACGGTCAGCGCTACGTGCTCATCGACACCGCCGGCATGCGCAAGCGGGGCAAAGTGTACGAATCGACCGAGAAATACAGCGTCATGCGGTCGCTGAAGGCGATCGAGCGGGCAGATGTCGTGCTCATTCTGATCAATGCCGAGGAAGGCATCATCGAGCAGGACAAGCATATCGCGGGCTACGCCCACGAAGCCGGCAAGGCTTCCGTATTCGTCGTGAACAAATGGGACGCGGTGGAGAAGGACGACAAGACGATGCAGCTGTTTTCCCAGAGCATCCGAGACCATTTCCTGTTCATGACGTATGCGCCGATCGTATTCCTGTCCGCTCTGACCAAGTCGCGGCTGCACAAGCTGCTCCCGGTCATCAACCACGTCTCGGAGCAGCATGCGCTGCGCATCCAGACGCATCTGCTCAACGACGTCATCTCCGATGCCGTGGCGATCAATCCGCCGCCGACGGACAAGGGGCGGCGCCTGCGGATCAATTACGTGACCCAGGTCGCGGTACGTCCGCCGACGATCGTCATCTTCGTCAACGCGCCGGAGATCATGCACTTCTCCTACGAGCGCTATCTGGAGAACAAGATCCGCGCCGCGTTCAATTTCGAGGGCACGCCGGTCCGATTGTTCACCCGCCGGAAGTCGGATGAGGATTAGGGGAGAAGAGCCTTGCTGACAACCATCCTTGCGATCGCAGCCAGCTATGCGCTCGGCTCCGTCTCGTTCAGCATCCTGATCGCCCGCTATTTCAAGGGCATCGACATTCGCCATCACGGCAGCGGCAACGCCGGGGCGACCAATACGCTGCGCGTGCTCGGCAAAGGCCCGGGCATCGCGGTGTTCGTCCTCGACATTCTCAAGGGCGTCGCAGCCGTCTGGATCGGACGCTTGGCCGCTCCGGACGTCGACTGGCTTCCCGCCGTCTGCGCGCTTGCCGTCATCGCCGGCCATAATTGGCCGATCTTTTTCCGCTTCAAGGGAGGCAAGGGCATCGCGACGATGATCGGAGCGATGGCATCGCTTGCCTTCCTTCCGTCGCTGTACGCCGGCATCATCGCGATCGCGCTCGTCGCCATCACGCGCTACGTCTCGCTGGGCTCGCTTATATTCGCCCTGCTTACGCCATTATCCATCTATCTTCTGATCGGGATCGGTCCGATCTTCTGGACTGCGGCCGTGCTGTGCGTCTTCGCTTTCGTTCGGCATCGGAGCAATCTGGTCAAGCTGTTCAAGGGAACGGAAAACAAGCTTGGCTCAAAAAAGCCATGAGGGGGCCGCTATGAGACAAACGGACGGCTCGCCCCGCGAGCTCAAGAAAGCGGCCGTGCTCGTCGCCGGCAGCTGGGGCACGGCCTTGGCCGCCGTCCTGGCGGCGAACGGCCATCAAGTCGTCATGTGGACCCGAAATGCCGCTCAAGCTGCGGAGATCCGGGATCTGCACGTCAACTCGAAATACTTGCCTGGAGCGGCCCTTCCGGAAAATCTGACGGCTACGACCGACATGGCGGAAGCGCTTCTAGGCGCCCGGCTGGTGCTGTTCGCCGCTCCGAGCTCGGCGATGCGCCAGGTCGCGGCGGCGGCGGCTTCCCTGCTCGAGCCGGATGCGATCATCGTCCATGCGGCCAAAGGCTTCGAGATCGACTCGCTCGACCGCATGTCGCATGTGCTGGCGGAGGAGCTGGGACGGCCGCTGGAGACGATCGTCGTACTGTCGGGACCAAGCCATGCGGAGGAAGTCGTGAAGCAGCTGCCGACGACCGTCGTCGTCGCCTCGGAAGCGGAAGGCTATGCCGAGCAGGCGCAGGATGCGTTCATCAATTCCTGCTTCCGCGTCTATACGAACCGGGACGTCATCGGCGTCGAGGTTGCCGGCGCGATCAAGAACATCATCGCGCTCGGAGCGGGACTGTCCGACGGCCTCGGATTCGGAGACAACGCCAAGGCCGCCTTGCTGACGCGCGGCTTGGCCGAGATCGGCCGGCTCGGCCAGGCGATGGGCGCGAGCATGATGACGTTCGCCGGGCTCGCCGGCGTCGGCGATCTCGTGGCGACCTGCACCAGTCCGCATAGCCGCAACTGGCGCGCCGGCTCGCTGCTCGCAAGCGGGCTGTCGCTGGACGAGGTGCTGGAGAAGGTCGGCATGGTCGTCGAAGGCGTGCGCACGACGAGATCGGCCAAGTCCCTTGCCGCCCGATACGGCGTCGAGATGCCGATCACCGATCAGCTATACGAGGTGCTGTTCCAAGGCAAGGCGCCGCGCGAAGCCGTAGAAAGCCTGATGCTCCGCGACCGCACGGGCGAGCTGTAGACCGGGGGCGTTCGTCCTTCCCGGCAGCTCGCCCGCACCTCTGGTCGCCTGCGCTCATAGAATGATGGCAGAGCGGTTATGCCGCCGGAACCACCCGGCGTCTATAGCCCCATCATTCCTGGGGAGGGCGACACGATGGGCAAGAACTCGCCGAAGGACATCCTGAGCGCGGTCAACAAGAAGACGGGCAAGAACATTACCGAAAACCAGGTCAAGAAGCTTGCCAGCGGCGTCACGCCGGACACGATGCAGAGCGAGGAAGAGCTCCGCAAGCTGGTGAAGCAGGTCGCCAGCATGGCCAAAGTTCCGGTGTCCGAGCAGACGATGAACGAGATCGTCAAGGCGGTCAAGAGCAGCGGCATGAACATGGGGAACCTGGAGACGCTGATGAAGATGATGATCAAAAAATAAGGATATCCGTACGGAGAGGATAGGGGCCGGTACTGCCGCGGCCGCGGCGCTGCCGGCCTTTCGCGCGATCCGCGCCGGACAGGCCCGAAGGGGGCCGCCGCACTCCGACGGAATGGGAATGGGAGTGTCGGAAGATGGATCCGATGACAGTCATGTGGATCTCTCTGATCGGAATCGGGATGATGGTCATTTCGGCTCTGATGATTACGTTCGCTCGCGCGAAGACGCGGGGCATTCTGCGGGGAGCGCTGTCGCTGATCGCGTTCGTGCTGCTCGTCGTCGGCTTTTTGCTGGGCGTATTTTCCATCATTGCGTAGAGGGGGAGGAGATGCAACGTGATTAAGCTGCAAGGGCGCAGCCGGCTGACGGAGACGCCGGCGGTCAAGGGAGCGACGCTGCTCGAACTGGCCCTCCAAGCGAAAGCGGAATGGGGCTCTTCTTGCCGCAGAGGCACCTGCGCGCGCTGCCGCTGTCTGATCGGGAGCGGCATGGATCAGCTGGAGCCGGTCACCGACGCCGAATGGGACAGGCTCGAGCCGGAAGAGCTTGAGCAGGGCTACCGTCTCTCCTGCCAGGCGGTCGTCCGCTCTGACGACGCTGACATCGACGTGCGTCACAAGCCTTATTTCTAAAAGGAGAGTCGGGAAGCGTGGTCGAAGTCACGTTTTGGCCGGAAGGCAAGTCGGTGCGCGTCCGTCCCGGCACGACGCTGCTGGACGCGGCGCGGCTCGCGGGACGGCCGCTCACGGTCCGCTGCGGCGGCAAGGCCGCTTGCCTCATGTGCAAGATCGGCGTTCATCCCGAGCATGGCGAGGCAGGTCTTTCCCGGCCGACGCCGCAGGAGCGCCGCAAGCTGGGCGAGGGCGGCGGCTCAAGGCTCGGCTGCCAATGCCGCGCGCTCGGCGACTGCCAAGTCGTGCTGCCGGAAAATCCGCTCAAAGCAGCGGTGCGTCGCCAGCTTGAGCGTCAAGCCGAAGAAGACGACGACAGCTGGCTGCGCTCGTTTCGCAGGAAGGATCAGGAGGGAATGGAATGAACCGAACGACAACGACCAGCGCCGCGCGGATCGGCGCGCTCGGCAGGCGGCTGCTTGCGGCGGCAACCATCGCCGCGGCGGCCACGCTGCTTTCGGGCTGCCTTTATCCGCGGGAGCAGCTTGCCCAAAACCAGCTGCCGGCCAAGGACGCCGTCGCCAGCGTCCAGGCGGTCGTGGACCTGTACCAGCAGGAAACCGGCCTTCTGCCGCTCAAAAACGCTTCGGTTGAAACGCCGGCATACGAGAAATTCGTGGTCGACTTCGCCAAGCTGCAGCGCAGCCGCTACTTGTCGGAGCTGCCTGCCGCCACGTTTGAAAAAGGCGGAAGCTATTACTTCCTGATTCAAAACGAGGAAACGGACCCTACCGTCAAGCTGATGCCGCTGCCCGTCTTTCAGGCGGTGAATGACGCGCAGGCGGAAATCGACCGCCTCGTTCGCGGAGGCGGCGCCGTGCCGCGCGGCGAATCCGTCTCCCCCGGCTTTTACCGGATCGACTACGCCAAGCTTGGCGTCAAGGAGCCGAAGCTGCGCAGCGTCTATTCCGGCGGGGCGCTCGCCCTCATGCTGGACGAGCGGGGCAAGGTGTATGCCGATTACGGCAGCGACCTGATGCGTGCGGCCCAAAAAAAAGGCCTGGACGAGATTGGCCCCGAAGTCGACCTGCGCTCGCTGCTGGCCGAGGAGACCGACTTCGTGCCGGTCAAGTCGCCGGTCTATCGTCTGATCGACCAGGAGCCGGTTCCGCAGCCGGACGAGTCCTGACCGCCTTGAACCTCCTTCTCGCGAGATGCCCGCGCATCCCGCTGGAAGGAGGTTCTTTTCGTTGTCGCGAGGGCATATCATACATTCTTGAAAGGGCGGGTCGGTCCGGACCGGGATGCAAGATTGTGAGGCGCAACCGTCATAAACCGGATGGATGGACAATAAGCTATTACTAGTCCACAGCATGTACGAGTTGCGTCGCTTGCCTGCCCTCTTGATCGGTGGAAGGCGACGAACCGGATAATCGATTGGGAGGGGATCTGAAAGTGGAAAAAGTGGATATTTTCAAGGATATCGCCGAACGGACCGGCGGAGACATCTACCTCGGCGTCGTCGGCGCGGTCCGGACCGGCAAATCGACCTTCATCAAGCGATTCATGGAAACGACCGTGCTCCCGAACATCACGAGCGAGGTCGATCGCGTGCGGGCCGTGGATGAGCTTCCCCAAAGCGCGGCCGGCAAGACGATCATGACGACGGAGCCGAAATTCGTGCCGAATCAGGCCGTCCGCATCCATGTGGCCGAAGGGCTCGAGGTGAACGTGCGGCTCGTCGACTGCGTCGGCTATGCGGTGGACGGCGCCAAAGGCTACGAGGACGAGAACGGCCCGCGCATGATTACGACGCCGTGGTTCGAGGAGCCGATTCCGTTCCAGGAGGCGGCGGAGATCGGGACGCGCAAGGTCATCCAGGAGCATTCCACGCTCGGAGTCGTCGTGACGACGGACGGCACGATCGCCGAGATCCCCCGCAGCTCGTACGTCGAGTCGGAAGAGCGCGTCATCGCGGAGCTCAAAGAGGTCGGCAAGCCGTTCGTGCTGATCATCAATTCGACGCGGCCGAAAAGCGAGGAAGCGCTCCAGCTGCGCGGGGAGCTGCAGGCGAAATACGATATCCCGGTCATGACGCTGAGCGCGGCCAGCATGGGCGAGGAGGAAGTCATCTCCGTGCTGCGCGAGGTGCTCTACGAGTTCCCGGTGCACGAGGTCAACGTCAACCTCCCGAGCTGGGTCATGGTTCTGAGCGAGAACCATTGGCTCCGCAGCAACTACGAGAACTCGGTGCGCGATACGGTCCAGGACATCCGACGGCTGCGCGACGTGGACCGCGTAGTCGCCCAGTTCATGGAATACGACTTCATCACGCGCGCCGGTCTGAGCGATATGAACATGGGCCAAGGCGTGGCGGAGATCGACCTGTACGCGCCTGACGAGCTGTACGACCAGATCCTGATGGAGGTCGTCGGCGTCGAGATCCGCGGGAAGGATCACCTGCTCCAGCTCATGCAGGACTTCACGCATGCCAAGCGCGAATACGACCGGTTCGCCGAAGCGCTGGAGATGGTCAAGACGACCGGCTACGGCATCGCCGCCCCGACGCTGGCCGAGATGCAGCTCGACGAGCCGGAGCTTATCCGTCAAGGCTCGCGATTCGGCGTCAGGCTGAAAGCGACTGCGCCGTCGATCCACATGATCCGCGTCGACGTGGAATCGGAGTTCGCTCCGATCATCGGGACGGAAAAGCAAAGCGAGGAGCTCGTGCGCTACCTGATGCAGGACTTCGAGAACGATCCGATCAAGGTCTGGGACTCCGACATGTTCGGCCGCTCGCTGCACTCGATCGTGCGCGAAGGCATCCAAGGCAAGATCGCCATGATGCCGGACAACGCCCGCTACAAGCTGCAGGAGACGCTCGGCCGCATCATCAACGAAGGTTCGGGCGGCTTGATCGCCATCATTCTTTGATCTGTATAAAGATGCAATGAGCTTGAAGCCGAATGTCATCCGACATTCGGCTTTCTTGTTGAAGAGAGAGGGGAAAAACGCGACGAGTCCTATAAAATTATAGATAAAACCTATAAATAAAGGGGGAAGAACCGAAAACGCTTTATAAAAAAAGGCTTGCATCTAGGTCAATGGGTTCTATAATTATTCATAGTCCGATGATTCGATTTTTTTCGACATGAAAGTTGTAAATTCCGATTGACTTGCTTGGTAAACATGCTATGATGAGGTCAATTACCAGACTTGCCGCAATTCGCGGCGCGGTCATGCAGGAGGAGAAGAAGAGAGATGAAGTGGGGCAGAAAATCAATGTTGGTCGCAGCCGCAGCGGCGATGCTGGCAACGGCGGCTTGCGGAAGCAAGGCAGGCGACAGCGGCGCGCCGGCGAACGAAGCCGGAGGCGCTGCGAAGCCGGGCAATGCGATCCTCGCTACGCTCGGCGAGGGCAATGACAATCTTCAGGGCAAGAAGATCGCGCTCATCATGCAGTTCAACGAAGGCGCGTTCTCCGCTCAGTATGTCGCAGGCGTCAAGGAGCAGGTCGAAAGCCTCGGCGGCACGCTGCAGGTGCAGGCTGCCGGCAACAACCTGGCCGACATGGCTTCCAAGCTCGATGCGGCGGTCAATGGCGGCTTCGACGGCATCCTGACCGACCACGGCACGGCCGAGGCGCTGGAGGCCGGCGTCAAGAAGGCGGTCGACAAGGGCATTCCGGTCGTGGCGTTCGACGCCAACCTGAACGTTCCGGGCGTCACGGTGCTGCAGCAGAGCGACGAGGAGATGTCCAAGCAGCTGCTGGAGAAAATGAAAGAGGATATCGGCGGCAAAGGCAATATCGTCAAGGTATGGGTCGCCGGCTTCGCTCCGATGGAGCGCCGCCAGATTTCCTACAAGGCGTTCATGGACGCGAACCCGGACATCAAGGAGATCGCGCATTTCGGCACGGCGGACAAGCCGGCCCTCGACACGCAAAATCAGATGGAAGCGATTTTGAAGCAGTATCCGAACGAGGGAGACATCTCCGCGGTCTGGGCATCGTGGGACGAGTTCGCCAAAGGAGCGACGCGCGCCATCCAGCAAGCCGGACGCAACGAGATCAAGGTGTACGGCATCGACATGAGCGACGAGGACCTGCAGCTGATCCAGGACGAGAACTCCCCGTGGGTCGCCTCGATCGCGGTCGATCCGAAGGATATCGGACGCGTGCAGACCCGCTACCTGTACCAAAAGCTCCATGGCGATCAGACGGACGAAAAAGTCGTCCTGGAGGCCGTCATGGTGACGCGAGACGCGCTGCCGAAAGACAAGAAGATCAATACGACCGAGCTCGGCGAGTACATCGAGGGCTGGGGCAAGAGCGAGCAGGGCATCGCCGACTGGATGGGCCGCTCGGACAAGTAAACGTTCGTTCGCAGGCAATAGGGAAAGGCGGCCGCCGGCCGCCTTTCCCTGATTTTTCGCTTGCGGCAGGAAAGGGAGGGTACAGCCATGGACAGGAAGACTTCCCGGCTGAAGCTGGCCGGCATCGCCAAGTCGTTCTCCGGCGTGCCGGCGCTGCACGGCGTCGACCTCGAGCTGGCCGGCGGAGAAATCCACGCGCTGCTCGGGGCGAACGGCGCGGGCAAGAGCACGCTCATCAAGATTCTATCCGGCGCCTACGCTGCGGATCAGGGCGTAATCGAGCTGGATGGCGCCGCGGTGCGCATCGACAGTCCGAAAGCGGCCAAGGAGCTCGGCATCCACTGCGTCTATCAGGAGGTCGATACCGCGCTTGTGCCGGGACTGAGCGTCGCGGAGAACATCCTGCTCGACCGGCATTCGGCTGCGGGCGCCGGCATCTGGGTCGACTGGAAGGCGCTTCATCGCGAGGCCGGCGAGACGCTCCGCAGGCTAGGCGCCGACATTCCGCTGCACAAGCGGGCTGGCGATCTGACGCTGGCGGAGAAGCAGCTCGTGCTGATCGCTCGGCTGCTGACGGAGCAGGCTCGCTTCGTCGTGCTCGACGAGCCGACGGCGCCGCTCAGCCTGGAGGAGGCCGAGCGCCTGTTCCGCGTCATGGAGGCTTTGCGCGCCGATGGCATCGGCATCGTGTTCATCACGCATCGCTTGCCGGAGGTATTCCGCCTGTGCGGCCGCGTGACGGTCATGCGCGACGGACGGCGCGTCTGGACCAAGCCCGCCTCCGAGACCGATGCGGACGACGTCGCGCTCGCCATGCTCGGACGCCGCTTCGAGGATGAATACCCGAAGCTGGAGGCCGATATCGGAACCGTGCTTCTGGAGGTGGACGGCTTGCGCAGCGGCAGCCGCGTCAAAGGCGTCGATCTGAGCGTGCGCAGCGGCGAAATCACGGCGGTCGTCGGCCTTGTCGGAGCCGGGAAGACCGAGCTGTCGCGGGCGATCTTCGGTGCGGATGCCCAAAGCGGCGGCCAGGTGCGCGTCGCGGGCAAGCCGATCCGCACGAGGCAGCCGGCCGACGCGGTGCGCGGCGGCATCGCGCTCGTGCCGGAGGAACGGCGGCGCCAGGGCATCGTGGCAAGCGACACCGTGCTGCGCAACCTGACGCTGCCGACGCTCGGCAAGCTGCTGCGCGGCGGATTGCTCTCCCGGCGGCGGGAAGAGCAGAGCGCGGACAGCCTGATCGCCCGGCTCGGCATCAAGACGTCCGGGTACAGCCAAGCCGTCTCTACGCTGAGCGGCGGCAACCAACAGAAGGTCAGCATCGGCAAATGGATTCCGACCGATGCTTCCGTTTACTTGTTCGATGAACCGACCAAAGGCGTCGACATCGGCGCGAAGAGGGATATTTTCCAGGTGATTGGGTCGCTCGCCCAGCAAGGCAAGGCGGTGCTGTACCTGACCTGCGAGTTCCAGGAAGCGATCGGCATCGCCGACCGCATCCTGGTCCTGTACGACGGCGCCATCGTGCGCGAGTTCGGGCGCGGAGAGGCCACTCAAGAGGAGCTTCTGATCCACGCCAGCGGAGGAAGGGGAGGGGCTGCATGAGCGCCAATGCCAGGCTGACGGATTTCATTTTCAAATACGGCTCGCTGATCGTCATCGGGCTGGTCGTTCTTTTCTTCTCGCTTTGGGACGAGCATTTCTTTACCTATGACAATCTGGCCTCGATTCTGAGGTCCATCTCGATTACGGCGTTCGTCGCCATCGGCGTCACCTTCTCGCTGTCGGTCGACGGCTTCGATCTGTCGGTCGGCTCGACCGTCTCGATGGTCATCGCGTTCTCGACGGCGCTCATGGTCTGGTACGAGATGCCGCTCGCGGTCGTCATCATCGGCTCGCTGGCGATCGGAGCGGCCGTCGGACTCATCAATTCGCTGCTCATCGTGCGCATCCGCATTCCCGATCTGCTGGCGACGCTGGCGATCATGTACGTCGTCTCCGGCCTGCAGCAGATTCTCACCAAAGGCAATTCGATCTACAGCAACATGGTCATGCCGGACGGCACGTCCGCTCCCGGCACGATCTCGCCGTCATTCCTCTGGCTCGGTCAAGGCGAGCTTCTGGGCGTGCCGGTGCCGGTCGTGCTCATGATCGTCGCGTTTGTCCTCGTCTTCGTCTTTTTCACCTACACCCGCATGGGGCGCCAGATGGAGATGACCGGCGGCAACGAGGAGGCGGCGCGGCTTTCCGGCGTGCGCGTCCGGCGCATCCGCACGATGGCGTACGTGCTGTCCGGCTTGTTCGCGGCGGTCGGGGGCCTGCTTTTCGCCGCCCGCACGGGCAGCGGCCAGTCGGGCGCAGGCGCGCCTATTCTGATGGAGGCGGTCGCGGCCGTATTCGTCGGCTATTCGGTGCTGGGCGCAGGCCGTCCCAACATTGTCGGCACCTTTTTCGGCGCGGTGCTGATCGGCGTGCTGCTGAACGGGCTGACGATGATGAACGTGCCGTATTATTCCAACGACTTCATCAAAGGCGGCGTGCTCGTTCTCGCGCTTGCCATCACGTTCATCCATTTGAACCGGCGCAAGGCGTGAATGCCGCGCCGCAGAAGGGCGGAGCGGGCTTTTGGCCCGCCCAAAAATACCCTTGTATTCCGCTTGCGGCTGTATTAGTATAAGTTTGTTCCGCCTGAACAGGTATATTTTTGCAGGAAAAGGCAAAACCATGTGATAAGGTGAGAAACTACAGGAGGTGAGATCATTGAACAAGACCGATCTGATCAACAAGGTATCCGAGGTCGCGGAGCTGTCCAAGAAGGATGCGACGAAAGCGGTCGACGCCGTGTTCGAAGCCATCTCCGACGCCCTTCAATCGGGCGACAAGGTGCAGCTCGTCGGCTTCGGCAACTTCGAGGTGCGCGAGCGCCAAGCCCGCAAGGGACGCAATCCGCAGACGGGCGAGGAGATCGACATTCCCGCCAGCAAGACGCCTGCCTTCAAGCCAGGCAAGTCGCTCAAGGACCTGGTTTCCAACTGATCTGCTCCGCCGTCCGAATGACCGCATTCGGACGTTTTTTGTTATGGACAATCAGTATAGTTCTTCAATGTCACGACTTGTGACTCAGGTGCGGGATCTGACGTCGACATACGCACAATCGCCCGTTTGTGTGCGTGCCTTTCCGCATTGCGGATGCTCGGCAGGATACGCGTGAGTTCGACCTTCCATTCAGTTATTGCGATAACTGGACGGGAGGTTTTTATTTTGGCGGATAAGCGGTTGAGCGAGCGCTAAAACAACAGGAAGATGTAGATGTTGTTGTTCCGAATGTTTACAATGCGAAGGTGCCGAGGCAATACTGCTGAAACGGTCGAGAGGATGTCTGGGGCAAAACCTATGAAGGTGGAAGCTGGGCGGGCTTGTTCGCGCTTATGGCGGAGGGGAAGTGCAAGATTGCGGAAAGAGGCGGAAATGACGCGAAGATGCGAGCGCGGTTATCGCATTTTTAAAAAGCTTTATGCTGCGGATAAAAGGCGGATGAACGCTAGGAAATTGGCAGGCTCTTGGTCAACCCTTAGAACAGATAACAATCCTCGCGCGCTCTCCTTACGAACTAAGCGTAGAAACGTTGAAATACGAAGGGGTGTTCTATTTTAGTTTCCGACCAAAACTGGTAATATTACGGTAATGAATTCGAGGAGTGTGCATAGATGAATGTAGTTGAAACGAAGCAAGGGAGCCGGCAAAATAAAGACATCGTCATATATGGGTGGGCAGCGATCATCGGCGTGTTTTTACTTCCACTAATTATATCCCCAGTTCTAGCTGTCGCTGCGGTCGTCTGCGGTTACGCAGCTAAGAAGCGGGGCCGTGACTTAATGGGAGTCGCAATAATGGCTTCTGCTCCCGCCGCTATCCTTATCGCTTACTTGATCTCTTTGTTTATTACAATTAACCCTGCGTAAGATGCACATCATGCCTGGCATCGGTTTAAACATTGGGTAAAGGCTTGGAGCGACTCAGTTTAACGTCCTCCTAATAGCTCCTTTTCGTCGTTTTTGGCAGTTGCCTTGAACAAAACGATTGAGACGCGAAAGGTTGGCGTTCCGTTAAAGCAATTTGGGCGGACAATAGCGGTAAACGCCTTAACGCCTTAATCTAGTAGGAAGCTTGTAAATCGTCTGCGCGAGTGCGCTGAGCAATGTTGCGAAGGTGCGCTCCTCGGTGCTATAATCGGAAGCGTGCCGAATGGAAAACGCCGCAATTATTCGTCTATTTATGCCGAAACGGGCGTACGACAAGCGTTTTACCGACGTGAGGCCGCGAGTTAACGGCGGGGTATGGCGCAGCCTGGTAGCGCGCACCCTTGGGGTGGGTGAGGTCGCAGGTTCAAATCCTGTTACTCCGACCATACATAACGAGCAGCTGCTTTCCTGACGCCGATCGGGAGAGCAGTTTTTTCTAGAGGGCAATTGCCTGCAGAAAGGAGCATGCATCATGGATCAGCCGCACGGAGAATACATCGTCATCAAAGCGAAGGATCAGGGCGTGCAGGTCATCGGACTGACTCGAGGCACGGATACGCGCTTCCATCATACGGAGAAGCTCGACAAGGGCGAGGTGCTGCTGGCGCAGTTCACCGACCATACCTCCGCCATCAAGATCCGGGGACGGGCGACAATCATGACCCGTTACGGCACGGTGGACTCGGGAGATTGAGCTGCAGGCGTGAAGCCTGTCAGCAAGCTGCAGGCGTGAAGCCTGTCAGCAAGCCGCAGGCGTGAAGCCTGCTTTTTCTTTTGTCCGCTCCCGCGATCGATCATGAAACGGCAGCCCGGCCCGTATACTGGCTAGTAGAGAATCGGACAGCCTTCCGCAGAGGCAAGCTGTCCGGCGGGAGGGGGCGCGGCCATGAGAGCAGGGGGATGGATGCGGATGGCGGCGGCCGCAGCCGCGGCGGGAGGGGCGATGCTGCTGCTGGCGCTGCTGCCGATCGTCCCCGGAGGCGCACGGGACCTGGATCGACCGGCGTTCCGGACCGAGCTGCCTGCGGCGCTCGGCCTATCCAATCTGATCGACAGCCTGCAGGCGCTCGGTCTGGGGCCCCGGCTGGAGCGAGTGGAATGGAACGGAAGCGTCCTTAGGGTCGACCTGCGGGCGCGGGAGGGCAGTTTCGGCGACACTCTATGGCGCGACGACTTGCGTGGGCTGGCCGAGCTGTGCTTCGTCCGCAGCTCCAACGTGACGAGGCTGCTGGCGCGGCTGCAGTCGGAAGAGGGAAGCCTTGCCGCCGCGGCCGACATGCGGCGCACCGATGGATGGATCGGCCCGAGCGAGCTGGCTGATTGGAGCGGAATCACGCTGCGGAACGACCGGCTTTGGCAGTCTCGTCTGAGGCTCGTTTATTTCAAAAGCGACCGCCCCGCTCGCTGAGCGGAGGCGGCCGTTTGTACGGCCGCCTGTCATTTGTGGTATACTAATTTAGATTATGGAACGGCCCAAGTTTCGCCGTCAGGTTCGGAGGCTTCCCTCATGACAGATTATCGAATACCCGTTTTAGCCGGCAAGTACACGAAGCATGACATGATCGAGCGCTTCGCCGATCTGCCTCCGTTTCCCGATGCGCGAGCCCGGCTGCTCAGCTGTTTCCTGAGGCATGGAGCGGACGGAGAGCCCCATGAGCTGCATGCGCTCGCTTCTTCGCTCGTGCAGCTCGGGCTCGACACCCACGACCGGGTCGATACGGAGTCCGAAGAGCGCGGCATGCGCCAGATGCGCCAGAGGCAGCTGCGCGTCCTGGCCGGAGATTATTTCAGCAGCCGATTCTATCAGCTGCTCGCCGGCTCGGGACGGATCGATACGATCCGCAGGCAGAGCGAGGCGATCTGCGAGGCCAACCGCCTCAAGACCGAGCTTTATTTGCTGATGAAGCGGGGAAGGCTCGGGGCGGAGGAATATCTGGATCGCCAATCGCGGATTCGCGGCGTCCTGCTGCACGGGTATGCGGCCTTGCTGGACGAGCGTCTGCGCCCGGCATGGACGAGGATCGTGGATGCGCTGGCGCGCCTGGAGACGCTGCTGGCGGAGAGGGCTGCGCTAGCGGACTCGTCCGCATTCGCATGGAGCTGGGGCTACTGGCACGTGATGGAGCACGGCGAAGAGCGGGACCGCAGGCTACTGGAGCGCGCCGAAGCGGGCGACCAGAGGATGTTAACTGAAAAATACGGCCTGACCGCTCTATGGGCGGACAAGCTCGGCGAGAGAGCGTCCCGGTTCGGGCAGCTCGCGTCCGACATCGTTCCGGCGACGCTAGCCGAGGAGGCGGCAGCCATCGGCCAGATGCTGTTGGCCCCGGTGGAGGCGGCCGCGGCCGGGACGGCAGGCGAGTCGAGGAGACAACGCAGATGAACTCAAGCTCCAAGGAATCCCATGTCCACTCGGTATTCCAAAAGATAGCGCCGAAATACGACATGATGAACGATCTGCTCAGCTTCCGCCAGCACAAGGCATGGCGGAAGTTCACGATGCGCAAGATGGCGGTTCGCCCCGGAGATACGGCGATCGACCTCTGCTGCGGCACTTGCGATTGGACGCTGGCCATCGCCAAGGCAAGCGGCACCGGGCGGATCGTCGGGCTCGACTTCAGTCCGGCCATGCTGGAGGTCGGCCAGACCAAGGTCGATCGGGAGCGCCTCGGCGGCCAGATCGAGCTCGTGCAGGGCAACGCGATGTCCCTGCCTTATCCGGACGACAGCTTCGACTTCGCTACGATCGGCTTCGGCCTGCGCAACGTGCCGGATCTGGAGCAGGTGCTGCGCGAGATGAAGCGAGTCGTCAAGCCAGGCGGCAAAGTCGTCTGCCTCGAGCTGTCCAAGCCGACGTGGCAGCCGTTCAAAAGCCTTTATTACGTGTACTTCGAGCATCTTCTGCCTCGTCTCGGCAAGCTGGTGGCCAAGTCGTACGACCAGTACAAGTGGCTTCCGGAATCGCTGAAGTCGTTCCCGGGACGCCGGGAGCTTGCGGACATCTTCCGCAAGACCGGCTTGGAGTCCGTCAGCGCGGATCCGCTTACGGGCGGCATCGCGGCGCTTCATATCGGGACGAAGGGGACGGACGCAAGATGATTCGCAAAGTACGCATTTTTCTCGAAATGATCAAGTTCGAGCATACGATTTTCGCCTTGCCGTTCGCCTATATCGGCATGCTGCTCGGCGCCGTCACGATGGAAGGCCGCTTGCCGGGCTGGGCCGAGGCAGGCTGGATCACGCTGGCGATGTTCGGCGCGCGCAGCGCGGCCATGGGGCTCAACCGCCTGATTGACCAGGCGATCGATCTCAAAAATCCGCGGACGGAAAAGAGGGCACTGCCAGCCGGGCTGCTGAAGACCGGCGAGGTCGTGCTTTTCGTCGTGATTTCATTCCTGCTCTTTTTCTGGGCGGCGTCCCGGCTCGATCCCATCTGCGTGAAGCTGATGCCGATCGCCGTATTCTTCCTCGTCATCTATTCCTATGCCAAGCGCTTCACCTGGCTATGCCACATCATCCTCGGCCTGACGATCGGCCTCGCGCCGCTCGGCGGCTGGGTCGCCGTCACGGGCTCGTTCGAGCCGGCGGCCTGGGTGTTCTACATCGGCATCGTCTTCTGGCTCGCGGGCTTCGATACGATCTACGCGCTTCAGGACATCGACTTCGACCGCACGGAAAAGGTCTATTCCATCCCGGCGCGCTTCGGCGTCGTCCGCTCACTGCATCTGGCCAAGGCGTTCCATCTCGTCACGGCCGCTTGCTTCGTCGCGTTGTTTTTCATGACGGACCTAAGCTGGATCTACCTGGCCGGAGTCGCGCTTTCGATCGGCATCCTGTTTTACGAACATCTCATTCTCGGACCGAACGACATGAGCCGTCTGCAGACCGCCTTCTTCACGATGAACGGATGGCTCAGCATCACGATGCTCGTCTTCACGCTGCTTGACCTGACCGTGCTGAGGGCATGGACATGAGCGGCAAGGGAGAGGCGCGCGCGACGCGCTGGGCGGTCGGCATTACGGGAGCGAGCGGAGCGATCTATGGCGTGCGCCTGATCGAGGAGCTGCTCAAGGCCGGCTGCGAGGTCGGCCTCGTCATCAGCGACGCCGGCTGGCGGGTGCTGAAGGAGGAGCTCGGCTGGGACGCTGCGAGGCGCCAGGACTCGATCCGCCGCGCATTCGGCGAAGCGGCCGACGACGGGCGGCTGCGGCTGTATCCGAGCGGCGATATCGGAGCGAACATCGCCAGCGGTTCCTACCGCATGCAAGGCATGGTCATCGTCCCGTGCTCGATGGGGACACTGTCGGCGGTCGCCCACGGCTCCTCGGACAATCTGATGACCCGCGCCGCGGACGTCATGCTCAAGGAGGGGAGGCGGCTGCTGCTCGTCCCCCGCGAAACGCCGCTGCATGCCATCCACCTGGAGAACATGCTCAAGCTGTCGAGGCTCGGCGTCTCGATCGTGCCGGCGATGCCGGCGTTCTACTACGGACCTCGAACGATGGAGGACCTGATCGATTTTCTGGTGGGCAAGCTGCTGGATCTGATGGGCTTCGAGCATGACTTGTTCCGTCGGTGGGGAGATGATGGGCGTGCCTGACAACAGACCGATCGGCGTCGGCAGAATCGACTACACGAACGCCTGGCCGCTGTTCCACTATGTGCCTGAGGAGACCGAGGACTACCGCATCGTCCGCCGCGTCCCGTCAGGGCTGAACCGCATGCTGCAGGAGGGGGAGCTCGCCGTTTCGGCCGTCTCCTCCTTTATTTACGGGATGGACCCCCAGAGCTACGCGCTGCTGCCCGGACTGTCGGTCGGCACAGTCGGCCCTGTGCGCTCCATTCTGCTGTTCCTCAAAAAGCCGCTCCGCGAAGCGCTGCGGGGAAGGATCGCGCTGACGGACACGTCGGCGACGTCGATCAATCTGCTCAAGATGATCCTCGCGCTGCGGTACGACGGGAATCCTGACTATACGGTCATGCAGCCGGATCTCCGGGCGATGCTCCAGGACAACGACGCGGCGCTGCTCATCGGAGACAGCGCCATCCGCGCCAGCTGGGAAGAGCATGGCCTGGAGGTCATGGACCTCGGGGAGGAATGGCATCGGTGGACGGGACTCGGCATGACCTATGCGGTCGTCGCCGCGAGGCGGGACGCGCTCGCCTCCCGTCCGGCCGAGGTGCTGCATCTGCATCGCGACCTGCTGGAGAGCCGCCGCCGCAGCGTCGCCGATCCCGAGCCGCTCGTCGAGCGCGCGACCGCTTCGGTCGGCGGCAAGGCCGCTTACTGGAGAGAGTATTTCGGCGCTCTGCGCTACGACTTCGGTCCGGAGCTGCGCGAAGGATTGGAACTGTACTACCGCTACGCGCATCAGCTCGGACTTATCGGCGAGCCGGCGTCGCTCGCATTCATGGATCCGCAATTATCGACAGGCAGGTGAACGAATGAAACTGCTAGACCTGTATGCCAAAATGAAAGGCGAGCTGAACGGCATCGAGCGCCAGCTCGAGGCGGCCGTAGCCGATGACGACAGCCTGCTGGGCGAGTCTTCCCTGCACCTGCTGCAGGCGGGCGGCAAGCGCATCCGTCCGGTATTCGTGCTGCTTGCCGGCCGCTTTGGAGAGTATCGGCTGGAGGAGCTCCAGCGCGTCGCGGTCTCGCTGGAGCTGATCCATAGCGCGAGCCTCGTCCATGACGACGTCATCGACAACGCGCGCACCCGGCGCGGCCAGCCGACGGTCGGAGCGAAGTGGGACAACCGCATCGCGATGTACACGGGAGACTTCATCTATGCCAAGGCGCTTGGACTGATGACCGAAGCGCGGGAGCCGGAGCTGCACCGCATCCTCGCGCGGGCGATGGTGCAGATGTGCATCGGAGAGATGGAGCAGGTGCGAGACTTCTTCCATACGGAGCAGTCCGTCCGAAATTATTTGCGGCGCATCCGGCGCAAGACCGCTTTGCTCATCGCCATCAGCTGCGAGATGGGCGCGGTCGCGGCGGGAGCGGACCGCTGGACGAGCAGCCTTCTCTATCGGTTCGGGTACAATACGGGCATGGCGTTCCAGATCCGCGACGATCTGCTCGACCTGCTCGGCACGGAGAAGCAGATCGGCAAGCCGCCTGGTTCGGACATCCGCCAAGGCAACATGACGCTGCCGGTGCTGCTGGCGCTCCAGGAGCAGGACCGCCGGGAGCCGCTGCTGCATGAAATCCGCGCCATCCGCGAAAGCGAGGGACGCGCCGACACGCATGCGGCCATCCAGCTCATCCGCGGCAGCCGGGGCGTCGCCACCGCGGAACAGATGGCGGAGACGTTCACGGCAAAAGCTTTGTCCGCGCTGGCAGGACTTCCGGATCTTCCGGCGAAAAAGAACTTGACCGACATCGCACATTTCATCAATAAACGCAGCTATTGACGCGAACAGGCCGCAGTCGGACCGAAAGCATCGGCAGCCGCATCGATCCAGGAGGGAAGCGCATGGAAAGAACGCTCATCATGGTCAAGCCGGATGGCGTGCAGAGAGGGCTGGTCGGCGAGATCATGTCCCGCTTCGAAAAAAAAGGACTGCAGCTCGCAGCCGCCAAGTTCATGAAGGTGAGCCAGGAGCTCGCGGAGACGCATTACGCCGAGCACAAGGGCAAGCCGTTCTACGACAAGCTGATCGTATTCATTACCGCAGGTCCTGTCTTCGCCATGGTATGGGAGGCGGACAACGCCATCGCCCTCACGCGCGCGATGATCGGCAAGACCGACGCCGTCGAGGCGGCGCCCGGCACGATCCGCTCCGATTACGCCGTACATACGAACCTCAATCTCGTGCACGGCTCCGATTCCGCCGAAAATGCCGAGAGGGAGATCGCACTTTGGTTCGCGCCGGAGGAGATCGTCGACTATGACCGGACCATCGCACGCTGGATCTGATTCCGCGGCGGCGCTGGCGGACCCGGACTTCGCCCGCTTCATCGAGCAGATCCGCGCTCATACCCGCATCGACCTGTCGCAATATAAGGAAAACCAAATGAAACGGCGGCTCACGACGCTGCGGCTCCGCCACGGCTTCACCACTTTCGACGCCTATTGGCAGGCGCTCAGCCGCTCGTCGGAGCTGATGGACGAGTTTCTGGACCGGATGACGATCAACGTCTCCGAATTCTGGCGCAATCCCGGTCGATGGGAGGTGCTAGGCAGCCGCTTCCTGCCGGAGCTGCTCGGGCAGAGCTCCCGCTTGCGCTGCTGGAGCGCCGCCTGCTCTACGGGAGAGGAGCCCTATACGCTATCGATTCTGCTGGAGGAGCTGGGGGCTGCCGGACGCTCCGAGATCGCGGCGACCGACCTTGACCGAGGCGTGCTCGCCAAGGCGGAGGCGGGCGAATACCATTCCCGTTCGGTCAAGGATGTGCCGAGGCGTCTGCTGGACAAGCATTTTGCCGCCATTCCAGGCGGCTATGCCGTTCGCCCGGAGCTGCGCCGCATCATCCGCTTCCGCCAGCATAATCTGCTGGACGACCGCTTCGACGGGCCTTATGATCTCATCATCTGCCGCAACGTCATGATTTATTTCACGGAAGAGGCCAAGACGCTCCTCTATCGCAAGTTCGCGGAAGCGCTGCGCCCGGGAGGCATCCTGTTCGTCGGGAGCACGGAGCAAATCTTCTCTCCGAGCGACTATGGACTGGAGTCGGCCGACACGTTCTTCTACCGCCGCAAAGCCTGACCATCGCCAAGCCCGGCCGCCTTCGGCCGGGCTTGTTTCTTGTCAAACGGACAAACCTTATACTATAATGGGCAAAGAAACTGGGACGGGACGGCCTTCAAGCCGATCAGGGCTGCACGCGCCGAAGCGGGAATCATCCCCTGCCGGCTGGTCGCCAGCCCACCTTGACGCAGCATGGCGCTTGTGTTCTTAAAAGCGTCGCTGTGGTAAAGCGATCGCAAATCCGGGCCTGAATACGAGGGGGAAGATCTGGCATGAGTTTACGTTATTTGACAGCGGGAGAGACGCACGGCCCCCAGCTGACGGCGATTATCGAAGGGCTTCCGAGCAATCTCCAGCTTGATTTCGAGGAGTTGAACTTCCAGCTGCACCGCCGCCAGAAGGGCTATGGCCGCGGCCGCCGGATGCAGATCGAGAAGGATACGGCGCAGATCGTCGGCGGCGTGCGCCACGGACGGACGACCGGGGCGCCGGTGGCGCTCGTCGTCGCCAACAACGATTGGAAGCATTGGACGTCGGTCATGAACATCGAGCCGATCGAGGGCGGAGACGAGGCCAAGCGGCGCGTGCACCGTCCGCGTCCCGGCCATGCCGATCTGAACGGAGGACTCAAATACGATCTGAAGGACCTGCGCAACGTGCTCGAGCGCTCCAGCGCCCGCGAGACGGCGGCGCGCGTCGCCGTCGGCGCGATGGCCAGGCAGCTTCTGGCCGCCTTCGGCATCAAGGTCGCCGGTCAGGTCATCCGCATCGGGGAGATCGAGGCTCCGCCCAACCGCTTGCCGGCCGAGGAGCTCGCGCGCTTGACCGAGGCGTCCTCGGTCCGCGTCGTGGACAAGGAAACCGAAGCCCGGATGGAAGCTTACATCGACCAGATCAAGGCGGACGGAGATTCCATCGGAGGCATCGTCGAATGCGTCGTCGAGGGCGTGCCGGTCGGTCTCGGTTCTCATGTGCAGTGGGACCGCAAGCTGGACTCCCGCATCGCCGGAGCCGTCGTCAGCATCAACGCCTTCAAGGGCTGCGAGGTCGGCATCGGCTTCGAGGCCGGCATCCTCCGCGGCTCCCAGGTCCATGATCCGATCCTGTACAGCGAGGAACGCGGCTACCACCGCGCCTCCAACAACGCAGGTGGCTTCGAGGGCGGCATGACGACCGGCGAGCCGATCGTCGTGCGCGGCGTCATGAAGCCGATTCCGACGCTGTACAAGCCGCTCGCCAGCGTCGACATCGACACGCGCGAGCCGTTCACGGCGCAGGTCGAGCGCTCCGACAGCTGCGCCGTGCCGGCCGCCAGCGTCGTGATGGAGCATGTCGTCGCCTGGGAAGTGGCCAAGGCGTTCCTGGAGAAGTTCGGCGGGGACTCGATGGAGGAGATCCGCCGCAACTACGACAGCTACCTCGAGCAAGTCCGGAGCTACTGACATGCGCGAGCTCATGGTGAATCTCGGAGAGCGCTCGTATCCGATCCGCATCGGATCGGGCCTGCTCGCCCGCGCCGGGGAGCAGCTGCTCCAGGCCGGCCTCAGCGTCAAGTCGCCGCTGCTCGTCGTAAGCGACGATGCGGTAGCGCCGCTTTATCTGGACGGGCTGCTGGAGCAGCTTCGCTCCTCGGGCTTCCGCGCCGCGTCCTGCATCGTGCCGGCCGGCGAGCCGTCCAAGTCGCTCGCCCGCTTCGAGGAGATCATGACGAAGGCGCTCGAGCATGGGCTCGACCGCAAGTCCGCGATCGTCGCGCTCGGCGGCGGCGTCGTAGGGGATCTGGCGGGCTATGCCGCCGCTTCCTACATGCGGGGGATTCGGTTCGTCCAGATGCCGACGACGATCCTCGCCCATGACAGCAGCGTCGGCGGCAAGGTGGCGGTCAACCATCCGATGGCCAAAAACATCATCGGCGCGTTCCATCAGCCCTCGCTTGTGCTGTATGATCTGGACACGCTAAAGACGCTACCTCGGCGCGAAGTCAGCTCGGGGCTGGCGGAGGTCGTCAAGCACGGCCTCATCCGCGACGCCACCTTCGTCGACTGGTGCATCGACAACGCGGAACGGCTGCTCGCGCTCGACGCCGAAGCGCTCGGCTATGCGCTTTACAAGGGCTGCGCCGTCAAGGCGGACATCGTATCCTCCGACGAGACGGAGCAGGGCGTGCGGGCGATCCTCAATCTGGGCCATACGATCGGGCACGCGCTCGAGGCGGTGGCCGGCTACAACGAGCTTCATCACGGCGAAGCGATCTCGATCGGCATGATCGGCTCGGCGATGCTCGGCGTGCAGCTCGGCGCGCCGCAGGAAGTGTACCTCCGGACGCGCGAGGCGCTTGGCAAGGCTGGGCTTCCGGTCTCCTTGCCGGAGCATTTCGATACCGATCGGATCATGGAAGCGATGATGCACGACAAGAAATTCGGTGAAGGCAAGATGGTGTTCATCGTGCCGACTGCCATCGGAGAGGTCGAGATTCGCCAAGACATCCGCCAGCAGTGGGTCCGGGACATCGTCGAACGGCTGAAACGGGAGGCGAGCTGGCCATGAGCGTAAGGGGAATACGCGGCGCCATCACGGTGGACCGCAACGAAGAGCAGGAAATCCTGCAGGCGACGTCGGAGATGCTGCGGGCGATCGTCGCGGAGAACGGATTCGATCCGGAGGACATCTGCAGCGTGCTCATCACGGTGACGACGGATCTGGACGCGGCTTTTCCGGCTAGGGCGATCCGCGGCCTCCAGGGCTGGGACCTCGTGCCGCTCATGTGCGCGGTCGAGGTGCCCGTCAAAGGCAGCCTGGAGCGTTGCATCCGGCTCATGGTCACGGTCAACACGGAGCTGACGCAGAAGGAGATCAAGCATGTCTATCTGCGCGGAGCGGGCGTGCTGCGTCCCGATCTGAGCGGTTCCAAGGGTTGACGGCTCGCCGGAGCCCTTGTATAGTGAGGGTAATGTATAGTGCTAGCGCCTATTGAGGGCGGAGCAGGCAGTCCCCGATCATGTCCGGCGGCAAGAGGGCTTGGAGTGGCGGGGAGCCTGAGAGAGATGAGTCGAGATGAGCTTAGCTGAGTTTGAGGAGCCTGCTTCGCCGCAGAGGATTGTGCCGCGCATCGCCAATAGGGCGGCGTAGACGGCCGATGTCCTGCGCGTCATGCAGCTGCTGCTCATTAAGCCTATTCCTTTCATCGCTCTCGTCCAGCTCCCGCCTATGGCGGGAGCTTTTTGCTTGGAGCTTATCCATCTGATGCCAAGGAGACGATGAAGATGAATCGAGAGCTGCAGTCCGTGCTCCGCCTCGCGGGACGGTACAACCTGATTCCGATCGCGCGCTATTTGCTCGCGGACACCGAGACGCCGATTCGGCTGTTCCAGCATTTCGCCGGCGAGAAGAGGGCTTTCCTGCTGGAGAGCGTCGAGGGCGGAGCGAAATGGGCCCGCCATTCCTTCATCGGCATGGATCCGTTCATGATGCTCTACGGCAAGAACGGACGTATGGTGCTGGAGAAGCGCGGAGAGCGGATCGAGCTGGACGAGAGCCGTCCGCTGGAGCTGCTGAAGGCTCATCTGCGGGCGTACCGCAGTCCGGAGCTTCCGGGCATCCCTTCGTTCAGCGGGGGCGCCGTCGGCTTCTTCGGCTACGATCTGCTGCAATACTACGAGAGCTTGCCGAAGCATCGCCATGACGATCTGCAGATGAACGACCTTCAGTTCATGTTTTGCGACTCGATGATCGTGTTCGACCACTTCAAGCAGCAGATCGGCGTCATCGGCAACGTGCATGTGCCGGACGCCGCGACCGACCGCGAGATCGAGCAGGCATACGAGGCGACGGTGGAGCGGATCGAGCGCACGCTCGAGAAGCTGCGCCAGCCGGTGCCGCTGCTGACGACGGCGGGCGATCCGCTGCCGGACGATCCGGAGCTCGGCGACATCCGCTCCAACCTGACCCGAGACCAGTTCATCGCCAACGTCAATTCGGCCAAGGAGTTCATCCGCGCCGGAGACATCTTCCAGGTCGTGCTGTCGCAGCGGTTCCACATCGAGACGGATGTCGATCCCCTCCACGTGTATCGGATCTTGAGGACGCTCAACCCGTCTCCTTATATGTACTATCTGAAAATGGACGACGAGGTCATCGTAGGCACCTCCCCCGAGGCCTTGGTCAAGGTGTCCGACGGCAAGGTCGAGACGAGGCCGATCGCCGGGACGAGGCCGCGCGGCCGCACCGAGGAAGAGGACCGCGAGCTCGAGGCGGACCTGCTCGCGGACGAGAAGGAGCGCGCCGAGCATCTGATGCTCGTCGACCTCGGCCGCAACGACATCGGCCGGGTAGCCGAGTTCGGCAGCGTCCGCTGCGATTCGTTCATGGAGATCGAGCGCTACTCCCATGTCATGCACATCGTCTCCAACGTGACAGGCGCGATGCGCGAGGACAAGGATTTCTTCGACGCCTTCATCAGCTGCCTGCCGGCCGGCACCGTGTCGGGCGCGCCGAAGCTGCGGGCGATGGAGATCATCGCGGAGCTCGAGACGGAGGCGAGAGGGGCTTACGCCGGCGCGATCGGCTACTTCGGCTTCAGCGGACGCAGCATGGATACCTGCATCACGATCCGCACGATTATCTTCAAGAACGGCAAAGCCTACGTGCAGGCGGGCGCAGGCGTCGTATGGGATTCCGTCCCGGACAAGGAATACGAGGAGACGGTCAACAAGGCCAAGGGCATGCTGAAGGCCATCCGCACGGCCGAAGCGGCTTTTCCGCGGCGCGCCCGCGAGGCCGTTACGGCTGCGATCAACAGCGACTATTTCGTACCGGCAGGAAAGGAGGAGCGGGCATGATGGAAGCGATTCGCACGACGACGATGCAGGGAGCGCTCGACAAGCTGATCGGAGGAGGCCATCTGACGCGCGCGGAAGCGGGCGACGTCATGCGCCTCATCATGGACGGAGCGGCGACGCCGGCTCAGATCGCCGGCGTGGCGACGGCGCTGCGGATGAAGGGCGAGACGATCGACGAGATCAGCGGCTTCGCCGAGACGATGCGCGGCTTTTCCCGGCGCGTGGAAACGGTGCAGGAGGGGCTGCTCGACACCTGCGGCACGGGAGGCTCGGGCATCCACAAATTCAACATCTCCACGGCGTCCTCCATCATCGCCGCCGCCTCCGGCGTGCGGGTCGCCAAGCACGGCAACCGCGCGATGAGCGGCAAGGCCGGCAGCGCGGACGTGCTCGAGGCGCTCGGCGTGTCGATCTCGCTGGATGAGCGCCAGGCGGCGGCATGCTTGCAGGAGATCGGCATTTGCTTCATGTTCGCCCAGCTCTACCATCCTTCTCTCCGCCATGCGGCGGCTCCTCGCCGGGAGCTCGGCGTGCGCACCATCTTCAACATGCTCGGACCGCTCGCGAATCCGGCCGGAGCCGACCGGCAGCTGCTCGGCCTGTACGACCGCGCGCGCACCGAGACGGTGGCGAGCGTCCTTCATACGCTCGGACTCAAGCGGGCGCTCGTCGTCTCCAGCCATGACGGCCTCGACGAGATCAGCATCAGCGCGGCGACGACCGTGTCGGAGCTCGGCGAGGACGGACAGGTGCGCACATACGATTTGACGCCGGAGGAGATGGGCATCCGGCGGCAGCCGCTGTCGGCGATCCAGGGCGGCTCGCCGGAGGACAATGCGGCCATCATCCGCCGCATCTTCGCCGGGACGGAGGACGGGGCCTATCGCGACATCGTGCTGCTCAATGCCGGCGCCTGCATCTATACCGCAGGCGCAGCCTTGACGCTTCAAGGCGGCGTCGAAGCCGCCCGTCATGCCGTCGACAGCGGCGCCGCGGGCGCCAAGCTGGAGCAATTGATCCAAAAGACAGGAGAGCTGTCCCATGTTTCTTGACCGAATCGTCCATACGAAAAAAAGCGAGGTCGAGGCGCTTGCGAGCCGCTTCAGCCTGTCCGCTTACGAAAGAGAAATTTCCGGCATGGAGCCGTGCCGCGGATTCGTCGGCGCCGTCACCGAGCGCCGACGGCGCGAAGTCGGCCTGATCGCGGAGGTGAAGAAGGCCTCCCCTTCAAAAGGGCTGATCCGTCCGGATTTTCATCCGGTCGACCTCGCCCGGACGTACGAGCAGGCCGGAGCGGACTGCATCTCGGTGCTGACCGACCGCGAATATTTCCAGGGAGCGCCGGAATTCTTGACTGCGATCCGCGAGGCGGCAAGCGTGCCGCTGCTGCGCAAGGACTTTCTCGTCGACTATCGTCAGGTCTACGAGGCGCGCGTCATCGGAGCGGACGCCGTGCTGCTCATCGCAGCGATTCTCGACCGCGCCAGGCTCAAGGAGCTGCATGAGATCGCCGAGGCGCTCGGCATGGACGTGCTCGTCGAGGTGCATGACGAGCGCGAGCTGGACGGAGTGCTGGACGCGGGCATCGCCAAGCTGATCGGCATCAACAACCGCAATCTGCATACGTTCGAGACGAGCCTGGAGACGACGGAGCGGCTGATGCGGATGGTGCCGGCCGGTACGCCGGTCATCAGCGAAAGCTCGATCTCCTCTCCGGCCGACGTCGCCTACGTCCGCGCGGCGGGCGCGGCCGGGGTGCTCGTCGGCGAGCATTTCATGCGCCAGCCGGAGCCGGGAGAGGCGGTCGAGCAGCTGCTCGGTCCGGTGTCCGTCCGATGAGCGGCCATGCGCAACGCGGTCCAGGAGCCGGTGCCGGCTCGCAGGATAGGCTGACCGGCACGTCGGCTCCGCTGCTCAAGATTTGCGGCGTGCGGGACGAGGCCACGGCCAGGCTGCTCGGGCAGCTGCCGGTCGATTACGCCGGCTTCGTATTCGCGCCGAGCCGGCGCCAGGTCGCTCCGGCGGAGGCGGCCCGGCTCATTGCCGCGATGAAGGCGGCGGCTCAGGAGGCGGGCCGTCCCGCGCCGCTGGCTGCCGGGGTGTTCGTGGACCTGCCGGCAGCGGAGCTGGCGGCGGCGGCGGCCGAGGGCGGACTCGACCTCGTGCAGCTGCACGGATCGGAAAGCCCGGAGGATTGCCGCGCGGCGGCGGTGGCGACCGGACTCCCCGTCTGGAAGGCGCTGCACGCGGGCCGCGCGGCGGACGGACCGGCAGCTCCGGACGCCGAAGTCGCACGCTATGCGGCCGCCGGCGTCGCCGGGCTGCTGCTCGATACGGCGGGCGGAGGCACCGGCCGCACGTTCGACTGGGAGATGATTCCCGGCTACAAGGCTGCGGCGGCGGCAGCGGGCCTGCCGCTGCTCGCCGCAGGCGGCCTGCATCCGGACAACGTGCGGGAGCTGATCGACGGCTATTCGCCGGACGGGATTGACGTTTCGAGCGGAGTGGAGCACGATGGACAGAAGTCGCCGGAACGGATCCGGTCATTTACGGAAAGGGTGAAGCAGCGATGAATCAGGTTCCAGACGAGAACGGACGCTTCGGCAAGTTCGGGGGGCGGTATGTGCCCGAGACGCTGATGAACGCGCTCTTCGAGCTGGAGGAGGCTTACAAGCGCTACTCCAAGGACGCCGACTTCCAGGAGGAGGTGCGTTACCTGCTCCATAAATATTCGGGAAGGCCGACGTCGCTGTACTACGCGGAGCGCCTGACGAGCCATCTCGGCGGCGCCAAGATCCTGCTCAAGCGAGAGGATCTCAACCATACCGGCGCCCACAAGATCAACAATACGATCGGCCAAGGCGTGCTGGCCAAGCGCATGGGCAAGAAGAAGATCATCGCCGAAACGGGAGCGGGCCAGCACGGTGTCGCCTCGGCGACGATCGCCGCGCTGCTCGGCCTCGAGTGCAAGGTGTTCATGGGCGAGGAGGATACGAAGCGACAGCAGCTCAACGTGTTCCGCATGCAGCTGCTCGGCGCCGAGGTCGTGCCGGTCCTGTCGGGCACGCGCACGCTCAAGGACGCCTGTAACGAGACGCTCCGCTACTGGGTGAGCCATGTCGACGATACCTACTACATCCTCGGCTCCGTCACCGGTCCGCATCCGTATCCGATGATGGTGCGCGACTTCCAGCGCATCATCGGCGACGAGGCCCGCGAGCAGGTGCTTCGGGACGAAGGGCGGCTGCCGGACTACGTCGTCGCGGCGGTCGGAGGCGGCAGCAACGCGATGGGCATCTTCTATCCGTTCGTCGGCGACGAATCGGTCAAGCTGGTCGGCGTCGAGGCGGCGGGAAGAGGCGTCGACACGGACGAGCATGCGGCGACGATGACGCTCGGCCGCCATGGCGTCTTCCAGGGCTCGATGAGCTATGTGCTGCAGGACGACAGCGGCCAGGTGCTGCCGGCCCACTCGATCTCCGCTGGCCTCGATTATCCGGGCGTCGGACCGGAGCACTCCTATCTCAGGGACTCCGGCCGGGCGGAATACGTCCCGATCACGGATGCGGAGGCGCTCGAGGCGCTGCAGCTGCTCAGCCGCACGGAAGGCATCATCCCGGCGCTGGAATCGGCTCATGCGATCGCGCAGGTGATGAAGCTTGCCCCGACGCTGCCGAAAGACAAGACGATCGTCGTCTCGCTGTCGGGCCGCGGCGACAAGGACGTCGAGGCAATCATGGGATATTTGGGGGTGAAGCCGCATGAATCGCATTGACGAGACGTTCGCGGCGCTGAAGGCCGAGGGCCGCGCGGCCCTCATTCCGTTCGTCACCACGGGCGATCCGAGCCTGGACGCGACGGTCGACATCGTCCTGGAGCTGGAGCGCAGCGGCGCCGACATGGTCGAGCTCGGCGTTCCTTACTCCGACCCGCTGGCCGACGGTCCCGTCATCCAGCAGGCATCGGAGCGTGCGCTGCGCGGACCGGTGACGCTCGAAGCCTGCGTCTTGGTGGCGGAGCGCGCCCGCGCGGCCGGCTGCCGCATGCCGTTCATCCTGTTCAGCTATTTCAACCCGGTGCTGCAGTACGGGCTGGAGCGCTTCTTCACGCTCATCCATGAGAAGGGCATCAGCGGCCTCATCATCCCGGATCTGCCCATCGAGGAGGATGGAGAGGTGCGCGAGATGGCCGCCGAGGCCGGCATCCACCTCATTCCGCTCGTCGCGCCGACGTCCAAAGCGCGCGTGCAGCGCATCGCGTCGACCGCGCAAGGCTTCGTCTACTGCGTCAGCTCGCTCGGCGTGACGGGCATGCGCAGCGAGTTCCACAGCGGCATCGAGGAGTTCCTGCAGTCGGTGCGCGAGGCGGCGCCGGTGCCGATCGCGGTCGGCTTCGGCATCAGCAGCCGCGACCAGGTCGAGCGGATGAGCCGCCATGCCGACGGCGTCATCGTCGGGAGCGCGATCGTGCGCCAAGTCGAGGAGGCGCTGCCGCTGCTGGCAGAGCCGTCGACCTATCGCGACGGCATCGCGCAGATCGGCCGCTTTGTCGCCTCCCTGCGAGTCTGACTTGGTGCACCGCTTTAAAGTGCTTTCAACTTCCCTGAAACTGTGAGACAATAGAGGGCATGACGCGGGAAGCGGACTTTACTTTTTATGAGGTGAACCATGAATACAAAACGCCATATCGTGGACCTGCCCGTCTACCAGCCGGGCAAGCCGGTGGACGACGTCAAGCGCGAGCTCGGCCTCAGCGAGGTCATCAAGCTCGCCTCCAACGAAAACCCATACGGAAGCTCGCCGCTTGCCAAGCAGGCGATCCTGACCGAGATCGAGAACAGCAACATCTACCCGGACGGCGCGAGCGTCGAGCTGACGGCCGCGACAGCAGGCCATCTCGGCGTCCGTCCCGAGCAGCTGATTTGGGGCAACGGCGCCGACGAAATCATTCTCATGCTCGCCCGCTCGTTCCTGGAGCCGGGCGACGAGACGATCATGGCCGACCTGACGTTCTCGCAGTACCGCCACAACGCGGTCGTCGAGAACGCGGCCATCGTCGAGGTGCCGCTCGCAGACGGCAAGCAGGATCTGCCGGCGATGCTGGCGGCGGTCACCGATCGCACCAAAATCGTCTGGATCTGCTCGCCGAACAATCCGACCGGCACGATCGTGACCGAGCGGGAGCTCGTTTCCTTCCTGGACGCATTGCCGAAGTCTGTTCTCTGCGTGCTCGACGAGGCCTACTGCCACTTCGTGGACGACCCGGACTATCCGGACAGCATCCGGCTGCTGGACCGCTATCCGAACCTCGTTTCGCTGCGGACATTCTCCAAAATCTACGGACTTGCCGCGCTGCGGATCGGCTACGGCATCGCCCATCCGGACGTCATCCATGCCATCAACCTCGTGCGCGAGCCGTTCAATACGGCACGCGTGTCGCAAGCCGCGGCCAAGGCCGCCCTGTCCGACCAGGCGTTCGTCGACAGCTGCCGCGAGAACAACTTGCTCCAGCGCGACTATTTGCAGGGCGAGTTCGACCGGCTCGGACTGGCTTACTTCCCGACGCAGGCCAACTTCATCCTCGTGGATGTCGGCATGCCTTCCCGCGAGGCGTTCGACCGGCTGCTGCGCCGGGGCTTCATCACTCGGGCCGGCTGGTCCAAGTATCCGAACCGCTTGCGGGTATCCATCGGCACGGCGGAGGACAACATCAAGTTCGTCGCCGCCCTGGAGGAAGTGCTGAAGGAAGCGACGGTGCGAAAGTAGATCGATGACCAAAATCGCCATTATCGGAGCGGGCCTCATCGGGGGCTCGCTCGCGTTGTGCTTCAAGGGACAGCCCGGTCTTTTCGTAACGGGCTACTCCTATCGCCAGGAATCCGCCGACAAATACGTCCAGCTCGGCGTCGTCGACGAAGCGACGACCTCGCTCGAGGATGCCGTGCGCGGAGCGAATTTCATCTTCCTGTGCGTGCCGGTCGGCCTGCTCGCTGATTACGCGCGCCGCATCAGCCTCCTGCCGCTCGCGCCGGGCTGCGTCGTCACCGATGTCGGCAGCACGAAGTCCGGCGTCGCCGAAGCTGTATCGGGCATCGATTGGCAAGGCGCTGTCTTCATCGGCGGCCACCCGATGGCGGGCTCGGAGCGGGCGGGAGTAGAGGCGGCCAGCGCCATCCTGTTCGAGAACGCCTACTACGTGCTTACGCCGGAGGCGGGCACGCCGACGGATGCCTTGGAGCGGCTGACCGAGCTGCTCGGCCACACCCGCGCCAAGATCGTGCATATGGATCCTTCGGAGCATGACGAGATCGTCGGCGCGATCAGCCATCTGCCGCATCTGATCGCGGCCGGGCTCGTCAACCAGGTGCGCCGCTACAACGAGTCCAACGACGCTTATGCGATGCTGGCCGCCGGCGGCTTCCGCGACATCACGCGGATCGCCTCGAGCGATCCGGTCGTCTGGCGGGACATCCTGCTGGCGAACCGCGAGATCGTGCTGCGGCTGTTGGGGGAGTGGGGGGCAGAGCTGGACCGGCTCGCCGACATCCTGCGCAAGCAGGACGGCGAGGCGATCAGCGATGCGTTCCGCGCTGCGGGAGCGTTCCGAAGCAGCTTGCCGGAACGCCGCAAGGGCGTGCTCCAGTCCATCTACGAATGCTATATGGACGTGCCCGATCATCCCGGCATCATCGGTAAGATCGCGACGGAGCTCGGCAACCGCCGCATCAACTTGAGCAACCTGCAGATCATCGAGAGCCGGATGGACGCACCCGGCGTGCTCCGCCTCAGCTTCCGCACGCAAGGCGATCTCGACCAGGCGCTTGAAGCGCTGGAGCAGCTCGGATATGCCGTGAAGAGCTGAACTGCGACGCATCAAACGCCTCCCGGATGCAATCCGTCCAGCGATGGCCAGAGCTTCCGCCACGCGAGGCGTCTTCTTCGGCTCCGTGCAGCCCCTTGCCTTTTTTTGGCGAGGGGCTTTGCTTTAGCCGAAACCACGCGCCTTGAGACCGCTTCAATCTTTTTAAAGGGAAAATGAAAACGCTTATTGACAGATTGAAAACGGATACATATAATAAAAGTACAGTATGGTTTCTCTCCACTCCTATCCAACTATAGCGCTCATCATGAACGCTGCCACCCTTCGGGGTGGTTTTTTTTTTTTGGCGCATGGTTGAAACAAAACCACTCCCCGTCGGGGAGTGGTTTTTGTTTGAGACGACAGAGATGAACATGCGGCAGGTTTCTTAGAACTTCCTCATATTCGCTCCCTCTCGCATCCCCCATGATACAATACGGGGAGTTTGCGGCCATCCAGCTTTTGGGTAATTCTCCATGATGTCGAAGCAAGCAGGAATTTGGCGCCGGCTGGCGAATAAGTATTCTTCAGAATGGTTGGCAGGATGCCGAAATACACTTTATCGTCGTTCATTCTTTCTTCAGTCTTTTTTGCGCGGCAGCGCAACTTTCTGCATCCGTTCCGGTACAACTATTTACCGGACGGAAATCGCTGCAGGTGAGGAGGTAAAGCCGCCTGTCATGGATGATTCCGATCTGATCCGGCAAATCAAACATGGAAATGTAGAGCTCTATTCCGAACTCATGAGGCGTTACCAGCGTAAAATCATGGCCTTTATCCTTCACATGCTCCGAAGCACCAAGATGGAGCTCGTCGCAGAGGATCTCTGCTCCGAGACCTTCTACAAAGCTTACCGCAGCCTGCACTCGTTCCGCGAGGTGGACGCGCAGTTCTCCACCTGGCTGTATACGATTGCGCGCAACACGGTGCTGAGCGAGCTTCGCAAGCAGCGGAGCGTACATATTCCCCTTGAGGAGAGCGGCGTCATGCCGATGGCTCCGATGGACGCCGCTCCGGAGCAGAGGCTGCTGCAGGGTGAGCGGATGGCGCTTGTCCGGGACGCGATCAACGCTCTCCCCGAGAAGCAGCGGTCCGCGCTCATTCTGCGCGAGTATGAAGGATTGGACTATCAGGAGATTGCCGATGTACTGGGCGGGACCGTCAGTTCGGTCAAATCGCTGTTGTTCCGCGCCCGGGGCAGCGTCAAGGTCCAGCTGGAACCCTACTTCGAAGAAACGGAGAGCGAAGCGTTCGAAGGGATGAAGCTGCGATGAAATGCGAAGAAGTGCAGGATGCGCTCGCGCTTTATTGGGATGTGCCTGAAGGCGATCCTTTGAAGCAGTCTGTCGACCTGCATTTGAAGCATTGCATAGCCTGCAGACAGGAATACGAGCTTTGGGAGGAGAGCGAGCGCCTCATCCAAGAGCTGTCCGGTGCGGAAGCATACGAATTGGCCGAGAGGGCCGAGGAAGTGAACCGCACCGTCATGGATCGAATTCATGCCGAGGACCATCTGGATTGGACGCTGAGGAGAAGGTTCTCGCTGAACCGCGCTCTCGGAGCGAGGCTGTCCGCCGCTGTGGCGGCGTGCCTGGCGATGTTTTGCACAAGCTTGCTCTACGTTCTTTTTGGCCGGAGCGGCGGAGCCGACGAGTCCAAAGGAATGATGGATACGGCAAGCGCGTCTTCGTCTCCCGTATTCAAAGCGTCGATCTCGGGCGACATTCCCGTCGCCACGGTCAGCGACCCGCTGCTGCTCAGCCTCGTCCCCCGCGAGCCTCAATACTGGATCATTCTTTCCGTGCTTGGGCTCGTCATGACGATGCTCATGACGGGATGGCTGTCCCGCATTCGAAAATAACGCTCTCCGGCTGCCTCGCGGCCGGTTTTTTGTTATACTCGGACCTAACGACTTGAAGCAGGAAGGAAGGCAGGACGATGAAACTGGGTCTGATCCGGCATGGCCGGACCGATTGGAATGCGCTTGGCCGCATTCAAGGGATCACCGACATCCCCCTGAACGAAGAAGGAAAACGCCAGGCGCTGCTGCTCGCAAGCCGGCTTGCGGGAGAGGAGCAGCGCTGGGACGCGGTCGTCACGAGCGGCCTGTCGCGCGCGGTCGAGACGGGGAAAATCATCGCGGACAAGCTCGGCGTTCCGCTGCTGGAGCCGGAGCCGCTGCTCGTCGAACGCAGCTTCGGCAAAATCGAGGGCACTTCGGAGGAAGAGCGGCTGGCGACGTGGGGCCAAGGCTGGCGGACAAATCCCGAAGCCGGGGTGGAGAGCGACGAAAGCGTCCGCCTGCGTGCAGCCCGATTCCTTGAAACGTATACGGCCAAGATGCCCCGCAGCAATCTTCTTGCCGTGACGCATGGGAGCTTTCTCGCTCAAATGCTTGGCGTCATGGTCGAAGGGCTGGATCAGCCCTATTTGCACAATATGTGCTATTCCGTGCTGGAGCATGGACCGGGCGGCTGGCAGTCCCTGCTGCATAACTGCACGCTCCATCTGCAAGAAATCTCATGAACCGAACCGACCCGCCGATCCGGCGGGTTTTTTTGTTGCCCGGCATGTCTTAAATCTTTTGGATCGTCCCATAATGGTAGTACAAAAAAGCAGCTAGAAGGGAACAGGCCGATAGAAGGAGGGAAGAGAGATGAATTTCTCGGATATGCTGGGTTATGCGGACATCGCCCAGCTGAGCCGGATCGCGCAAGGATATGATTGCCGCTGCAACGGCAATTCCAAGCATGAGCTGATTCAAGCCATTCTTTCCAAAGCCGGATCGCGTGAAGGCTTCGAGGCTCGAATCGGAGCCATGAAGCTGGAGGAATTGAGGTTCATGAACGCCTTGATTTTCGACAGCCGGGAGCTGTTCAGCCTCGAGGAGCTGGTAGCCCGGGCGCAATCGAGCCGGTCCGAACCCGGGCCCGAGCCCGACCCGGTGAAAGCGAAGGCGAAGGCGCGCGGCAAAAAAGGAAAGCAGCCGGAGGCGGCGGAAAGCCCGCGGGACATGATCGTGCGCTTCAAGCATTACGGCTGGCTGTTCAACGGCATCTCAGGCCCCGACCGGTACCTGTTCCGCATGCCTCGGGATCTCAAGCTTCGCTTTCGCGAGACGCTCAAGCGGAAGTTCAGCGAACGGCTTGTCTTCACGGACGAGCCGCCCGTGTACCGCGACGAGCAGGAGCTGCTCGCGGGCGACGTCAAAGCGCTGCTGTCCTACGTACGGCATCACGAGGTGCCGCTGACGCGAGAGGGCTTCATGCACCGGCGCAGCATGCTGCAGGCAATGGAAAGCTTCGGCGTACGCGAGGAGCCGCCGGCCAAAGCGGCATGGAGGTTCGGCTACGGGCGCCGCTTCCGCGATTATCCGGAGCGATTTTCGCTCGTCTACGATTTTTGCTTCTATAATAAGTGGCTGGAGGAGACGGAGAGCGAGCTGCTGCTTACGACGCTGGGCGAAGCCGCCCTGTTGGGAGGGCAGCCGTACGGCACGGAGCAGCTGTATCGGTTCTGGCTGCGGCTGTACAAAGGCCCGGTGCCGAATCTTGCCTCGCTGGTCCATTGGGTGGACGAGCTGGCCGACCGCTGGGTGACGGCGGACTCCCTCCGCGAGGTTCTGATGCCTTACGTGAAGCCTTATTTCTATGACACGGCAGAAGCGGTCCTGGATACGCGAATTCTCATGATGATGCTGCATCTCGGCTTGCTGAGAATCGGAGAAGAAGAGCATCGGGGAACGGTGCTGCGGATGACGCGGCTCGGTCGGGCGGTCATCGCCGGGGTGAGCGTGGAGCACGGAGACGTGCTGCGGATCGAGGAGGTCCGCCAAGTCTAGCGCGGCGCAGGCAGGAGCATATTATTCTAGCTGGCAGGTCAGCCGCCTCTCCCAGCAGCCGCTAGGGCGAATACAATAGATGGAGATCGCGGCGACAGGTTGGCGTCGATTCTATACCTGGCGGCACTACCGGCACGAACTGCAGCAAGAAAGGTATAGGTGCACAAATTAGCGGAGGTGCATCCAATGGACAAAATGAAGGCGAATTACGAGGTCATGCTCGGACTGGCCGCGGAGATGCTTCTCGATGAAGCTCTGATCCGGTTCCGGAAGGAAAAAATCTATGCGGCCATCGACGATGCCTTGGAATCAGGCGACAAGGAAAGCTTCGAGAAGCTGGCCGCCCAATGGAATACGCTGCAGCGCTGACGATGTCGGCGCATCCTATGCCCCCCGCCGAACCGGTACGCCGGTTCGGCGGGGGGTTCGTGCTTGGCAAACGTGCCGCTAAAAGGTACCATAGTAAAGGTTATGGCGCTAAAGGAGGTGCGAGATGAAATTCAGCGAAATCGAGGAATCGCGCTGGCCCGAGCTGCAGCCGTTCGTCGATACTTGCCTGCTGCCGGTAACAGGTTTGAGCGGAGCCGAAAACCCGTGGCAGGCCGCAGCCGCGCTTGAAAGGCTGCGCGATGTGATGGATGCGATCGAGATTCCGTTCCGGGGACGGATCGTCGCGTATCCGGCCGTCCAGTACGGCAGCGAGGAGACGGCGGCGGCGCTCGGTCCGCTTGTCCACAACTTGAAAAAAGCGGGCTTTCGCTATGTGGTCGCGGCTTCGGCCGCGCT
Source organism: Paenibacillus albicereus (assembly GCF_012676905.1). Lineage (NCBI taxonomy): Bacteria > Bacillati > Bacillota > Bacilli > Caryophanales > Paenibacillaceae > Paenibacillus > Paenibacillus albicereus. The sequence goes on from NZ_CP051428.1 coordinate 2,322,561, forward strand.
GAGACTGGACGGGCTGACCGAGGCGGATCTGACGATCGGTCCCGGCGAGGATGGCGTTCTTCCGGATGCGGAGCGGATCCGCGGCGAGATCCGCCGGCTCTGGAACGCCTGAGCTGGAGGCATGCAAGCCGCGGGGAAAGCGTATAGAGTCGGCCCGTTTGGGGGAAACCATGTCTCAGGGAATGATTGTTAACTGCACGTGTCGAAAGCAGGGGCAATTGTGACAAATTAGCAACAAACATGGGAGCGATTTTTGAACATTGAACTTCCAAATTCTTGACGCTCCTATACGACTGACGTATGATAGGAATTGCTTGGTTCGACACGGAATGTCTGGCGGACAAGGCATCCGAAATGGTTGCAAAGGGGGTTGAACAGATGAGTAATCACGAGTATCAGGAGACCGCGCATACTCCCGTAAAACGCAAGGAAATGTCCCGCAGGCAGTTTCTCGCGTACACCCTCGGAGGAGCAACTGCCTTCATGGCAGGCGGCGCCGTGCTGCCGATGATCCGGTTCGCCGTTGATCCCCTCTTGGAGAAGCGCGCGGGCGGCAGTTTCGTGAAGGTCGTGGAAGAGAGCAAGGTGAAGGTCGGAGAGCCGACCGAATTCAAGTTCAAGATCCATCAGGTGGATGCTTGGTATGTAAGCGATCCCGAGCAGGCGGCCTGGATCATGAAGGACGACAACGGCAAGATTTTCGCCCTTTCGCCGGTGTGCAAGCACCTCGGCTGCACGATCGGATGGAACACGACGACTGCTAATCAATATGTGTGTCCTTGCCACGGCGCGCATTACACGGTAGATGGCAAAAACCTGAGCGTGGCGCCGGCTCCGCTTGACGAGTACCAGGTCAAGGTCGAGAACGGGTTCGTCTACTTGGGCGATATCATCCCCAACACGCGGGTTTAATGGGAGGCGTTAGTTCCAATGTTTAAAAGCGTATACAACTGGATCGACGAGCGTCTTGACGTTACGCCGCTGTGGCGGGATGTAGCGGACCATGAAGTGCCGGAGCATGTCAACCCGGCGCATCACTTTTCCGCGTTCGTCTATTGCTTCGGAGGACTGACGTTCTTCATCACGGTCATCCAGATTCTATCCGGCATGTTCTTGACGATGTATTATGTGCCGGACATCATCAATGCCTATGCCAGCGTCGACTACCTGCAGCACAAGGTGCCGTTCGGCTCGATCGTCCGCGGCATGCACCACTGGGGCGCGAGCCTCGTCATCGTCATGATGTTCCTACATACGCTGCGTGTCTTCTTTACGGGCTCCTACAAGGCGCCTCGCGAGATGAACTGGGTCGTAGGCGTGCTGATCTTCTTCATCATGCTCGGCCTCGGCTTTACGGGCTACCTGCTGCCGTGGGACAACAAGGCTTACTTCGCGACCAAGGTCGGCATCCAGATCGCGGACTCCGTCCCGTATATCGGGGAGTATATCAAAATCTTCCTGCAAGGCGGCGAGATCGTTGGCGCGACGACGCTGACGCGCTTCTTCGCAATCCACGTGTTCTTCCTGCCAGGCGCCCTGCTGGCTCTGCTGGCCGCGCACTTCCTGATGATCCGCAAGCAAGGTATCGCGGGTCCTCTATAACCGAGAGGAGGGACCTAAATGGCTCACGGAAACAAAAACGAAAAGGTCGTTTATGTCGGCGACTCCCGGGTGCGCAAGCCTTCTGGAGTCGTATCGGTGCCGCCGGACTACACGTCCTTCCCAGGCCGTTCGGAGGCGTTCATCCCGAACTTCCTGCTCAAGGAATGGATGGTCGGCTGCGTCGTCCTGGTCGGATTCCTCGTCCTGACGATCGCACACCCGGCTCCGCTCGGCTATCCGGCGGACCCGACTAACTCGGCGTTCATTCCGATTCCGGACTGGTACTTCCTGTTCCTGTACCAGCTGCTCAAGTATCCTTGGGTATCCGGCGATTATGTCGCTTGGGGCGTCGTCGGCATTCCCGGCGTCGCATTCGGCTCGCTCATGCTGGCTCCGTTCCTGGACACCGGCAAAGAGCGTCGCTTCTACCGCCGTCCGATCGCGAGCGCGCTCATGCTGCTCTCGCTCGTCGCGTGCTTCTATCTGACCAAGGTGAGCTGGGACTTCTACCAGCATGAGCTTGAAGTCACGGGTACGGTGCCGGAGCATCTCACCCGCGAGGAAGAGGCGCGCGAGGCGGCCATGTCCGGCAAGGAACCGCCTTCGGCGACGAAGCCGGTCGAGGAGGTCGCCCTGGTCGATGCGGACAACGCGGACATCAAGGCAATCATGGAAAAGGCCGGCTGCCTGCAATGCCACGGCACCGACCTGAAAGGCCAAGCCGGAGCGAAGATTCCTTCGCTGCGTGGCGTCGGCGACCTGCTGACGAAGGAAGAGCTGGCTGACATCGTCACGAACGGCAAAGGTTCGATGCCGGCGTTCGGCGAGCAGCTCTCCTCCGAAGAGATCAATACGCTGGCCGACTGGCTGGCGAAGCAAAAAGCTGCCGGCGAATAAGCCTCGGCTATGCGATAGGCCTGACTGTCCAACGGCAGTCAGGTCTTTTCTGCATCGATTTCCGCACCAAAGGAGGAACTTACGATGGGATTCAAGCTGGACCGCAGCCTCCTGCTGTACCGGCCGTTCCTGTGGACGCTGTTCATCGTCAATGCGCTCGGGACCGTCTACGGCTATTATTGGTATGCCTATCAGCTTGAGCAGACCGTCAGCGACGGGCACCCCTGGTGGCAAATCGTCTTTGTGCCCGACAGTCCGACCGCGAGCCTGTTCTTCACGCTGGCGCTGCTCTACCTGCTGTTCCCGCCTGCATCGCCCGGACGCGGCGCGCGGCTGCTGCGGTCGGGGATCGAGGCGCTCGGCGTCGTCACCTCGATCAAATACGGCATCTGGGCGGTCGCGATGATATTGGCCGGCGCTTCCCAAGGGGAGCCGCTGGAGCCGCAGCACTACATGCTAATGGCCTCGCATCTCGGCATGGCGGTCCAAGCGCTGCTCTACCTGCCTTTTTTCCGGTTCCGCAAAGCTGCCGCTGCTTTCGCGCTGCTCTGGCTGCTGTTCAACGACTACAACGATTACGCCTTCGGCATTTTCCCTTATTTGCCGTCGCCTTTGTACGACCATGTGCCCGAGGTACGGACGTTTACGGTCGGGCTGACCGTATTCAGCTTCCTCGTCACGCTGCTCGGACTGGCCTTATTGAGGCGGGGAAGCGACGGCCGCGACCGCTGACGAGCTTCGGAACGCCTGGATTGGCCATCATAAACCTGCCTGTCCCCGCATAAAGTAGGACAGACAGGGAGGGATAAGCATGTCGAGACGATGGTGGGCGGCGTTGACAGCGGGCTTGGCGGCTGCCCTTCTGCTGCACGGGGCCGCGCTGGCGGCCGCGGCAAGCCGGGAGTATGCCGCGAGCGAGGACGAGCTGCGCCTTCGCGCCAAGCAGGAGAGCTTCCGAGCTGCCGCCGACCAGCTCTATGAATCCGTCATGGCGGCGGACCGCAACGGCATTTTCTATACGCTCCGAGATGCGGAGGCGGCAGCCGGCGACGAGACGTTGCGGTCGAGCGGCGGAGAGCTCGGCTGGATCGCCGTGGATGAGGCGCTCCGGCAAGCTTCCGCAGCGGCAAGCCGGCAGTCGGATACGGACGGGCTGCTGGCGGCAGCGTCCAAGGTGCGGCTGGCAGCCGACAGCCTGACCGGAGGCGACGATGCCCTATGGCTGCAATATCGTCCGATCCTCAAGGAGGACGCGCGTCAGCTCATTATCGCTTGGACGACGTCCGGCGCGTCCGACAACGGGACGGCGGAGGCTCGGATGAAGACGCTTCAGCAGCACTGGGAGCTGATCGAGCCCTCCGCGCTGCTCATGCGGGACAAGGCGCTCGCCGAAGCGATGCGGGACAGCATCGCTTACAGCTCCAGGCTGCTGACGTCGAGGGACGGCACCCGGACCGGCTGGGCGGTGCAATCGTTCGAGTCGCTGTCCGGCACCGCGGACCGGCTGTTCCTCGCCGGCGGCGGGGGAGGGGACCTGCCTGCCGAGGCGCTCCCGCTCCCCCCTCGCGCAGGCGGAAGCTGGCTGATCTATGCGATCGTGCCGCTTATCTGCGCCTTGCTCACGTACGTCGGCTGGTCGAACTACCGACAGGGCCAGCATGGCGTCATTGTCCTCCCGGCGCGTCCGGAGCGGCCTAGCCGCAACGGAGTCGTCCGCAAATAAGCCTAAAAGCCCTACCGTCTGCGCAGACGGTAGGGCTTTTGGGCTTCATGAGACCGAACGAGAGAAGAGGAGAGTCAGAATCAGGCCTCTTCCTTGAAGCCCTCTCCGAGCACGTCGTGCACGTCGCTGATGACGATGAATGCGCGCGGATCGATCGTTTTCACGATCAAGCGGAGCGCCCGGATCTCGCTGCGGGAGACGACGCAATAGATCATGTTGCGCTGCGCCTTGGAATAGGCGCCGACGGCAGGAATAAGCGTCACTCCTCGCTCGAGCTCGACGGTGATGCGATCCGCGATCTCCTCGCCTTTTTCGCTGATGATCGAGAACGCTTTGGCGGCATAGGCGCCTTCCTGGATGAAGTCGATCAGCTTGGAGGCGATGAAGACGGCGACGAGCGTGTAGAGGACATTCTGCTTCGGGATGTACAGCAGCGAAATGCCGATGATGATGGCGTCGAACGACAGGATGATCTGGCCCATGCTCCAGCCTTTGGCGCGGTTGATGATGCGGGCGGCGATGTCGACGCCGCCGGTCGTGCCGCCGAAGCGAAATACGATGCCGAGGCCGCCGCCAAGCGTCACGCCCGCGTACAGGGCGGCAAGGATGAGGTCATTCTCGGCGTAGAACGGCTCGATCCAGCCGGTTTCGATGCCCTTTTCAAAAATAAAAAGGAACAGGGAGAGGCTGAGCGTGCCGACGATCGTCATGACCATCGGCAGCTTGCCCAGAATGCGCAGACCGACGAAGAAGAGCGGAATGTTGAGCAGCAGCGTCGTGATCGACAGCTTCCAGCCGAACGCATAGTTGAGCAGGACGGCGATGCCGGTCACGCCCCCCTCCATGAGCTGGTTGGGCAGAAGGAAATACTGCAGGCCAAAGGCGTAGATGGCCGTTCCGAGCAGGACGGGAAGGATGGACTTGTACAGATAGCGGTAAGCAAGATTGGACATGGCGGTATTCTCCTTGGCTTCACAGTGTGAGCGGGCAGCCTCGCAGCGGCTTTCCCTATATTGTGTTCAAAACTGCTTTAGGATAACATAGGTAAAGATACGTTGCAAAAAGGGGACCGTCATATGGAGGAAAAATCCCTCGCTGAAATCCAGCGCGAGGTAGACCGCTACATAGGTCAGTTCAAGGAAGGCTACTTCAGCCCGCTGTCCCTCGTGGCGAGACTGGCGGAGGAAGTCGGCGAGCTGGCGCGGGAAGTGAACCATGCGTATGGCGAAAAGCCGAAGAAGCCGGACGAGGCGGACAACTCCATCGAAATGGAGCTCGGCGACATCCTGTTCATTCTGAACTGCTTCGCCAATTCGCTGGACATCGACCTGACGAAGGCGCATGACGCCGTCATGCACAAGTTCAATACGCGCGATGCCGATCGCTGGACGCGTAAAAACGGCGAACCGCAATAAAGCCCCGGGCATATGCTGTTACCATCACCCTAGCGCAAGGAAGGTGGGCGGATGGACGGGGAAGGCTGCATCAAAAAAGCGTACGAATGCATCTTGAACGGCGATTTCGATGGAGCGATCGAGTGGTTCCTGCAGGCCATCCAGCTGGAGCCTCGCAACGCTTCCTTTCATTATAAGTGCTCGGTCTCCTGCGCTCGAAGCGGACGGTGGGAGCTGGCTCTCCACCATGCAACCCAAGCCTGCCAGCTGAAGCCGGACCACGAGGAATACCGCTATCATCTGGACGTCGTGGAGGCAAGGCGGCTCGTCTCCGACGCCAAGCTGCTGCTCGCATCCGGAGAAGGCTCCGCGGCGGAAGCGATGGAGTTCCTGCAGGAAGCGCGCATCCTCGACCCGCTGCAGGCCGAGGCCTGCTACCTCGCCGCAGTATGCTGCAAGCAGCTCGGGCGGCTGCGGGAAGCTCGGCTGCTCGCCACAGAGGCTTGCCGGCTCGAGCCGGCGATGGAGGAAGCGAGGCAGCTGAATCGTCAGCTCAAGCGGATGCTCAGGCGGCGTGGGAATGAATGACCGTCCCGGCCGCCTTTTATTTCTGAACCGAGGTGAACCAACATGACAACCCCTATCAAAGTGGCGGTGGCCGGCGCATCCGGCCGCATGGGGCGCGAAGTCGTCAAGCTCGTGCTCCAGGAAGAAGGGCTTCAGCTCGCCGGAGCGATGTCTCCATCGGCGGGCTCCGTCGACGCGGGGCGGCTGGTCGGACTGGACGAGGCCGGCATCAAGGTCGCGCCTACGCTCGAGGCGATGCTGTCCTCTGCCGACATCGACGTGCTCGTCGATTTCACCGTGCCGCAGTCCGTCTATGCCAACACGCTGGAAGCCGTCACGCGCGGCATCCGGCCGGTCGTCGGGGCGACCGGCTTCACTCCGGCCCAGATCGAAGAGCTGGACGAGCTGTGCAAGCAGCAGAAGATCGGAGGGCTGATCGCGCCGAACTTCTCGATCGGAGCCATTTTGATGATGAAATTCGCCGCGGAAGCAGCGAAATATTTCCCTCATCTCGAAATCATCGAGTATCACGGGGACCAGAAGCTTGACGCTCCCTCGGGGACGTCGATCAAGACGGCCGAGCTCATCTCCGCGGCCCGCAACGAGCTGCGCCAAGGCAATCCGATGGAGGAAGAGACGATCGAAGGCTCGCGCGGCGGCTACTACGACGGATTCCGCATCCATAGCGTGAGGCTGCCGGGCGTCTTCGCCCAGCAGGAGGTCGTCTTCGGCGCGTTCGGACAGTCGCTCAAGATCCGGCATGACTCGTATGACCGCGCCGGCTACATGCCGGGCGTCGCGCACGCCGTCCGCAAAGTCATGACCTACGAAGGCATGGTGTACGGCTTCGAGCATATCATGGACGGGTAGCGCACGATTGCCCTCTCATTCATCCCTACTTTCTGTCTGTCAGACCATAAAGGAGCTGGGAAAGATGCTGCAAATCGCATTCATCGCGCATGACCGCAAAAAGGATGAAATGGTCAATTTCATCACCGCCTATGAGGAGGCGTTCAAAGACGCCAAGCTGTATTCGACCGGGACGACGGGCTCTCGCATCATGGAAAAGACGAACCTGAACATCCAGCGCTTCATGAGCGGTCCGCTCGGCGGAGACCAGCAAATCGGAGCGCTGGTCGCCGAGAACGAGCTCGACCTCATCATCTTCCTGCGCGATCCGCTTATGGCGCAGCCGCATGAGCCCGACATCACGGCCCTGCTACGCCTCTGCGACGTGCAAGGCATCCCGGTGGCGACGAACATCGCGACAGCGGAGCTGCTCGTGAAGTCGATGATGCGCGGCGACTTCGCTTGGCGCGAGCTCGTGCACAAGTACAAGCCGGAGTAAGCGCATGAATCCAGATACGCAAGTCGATCTGCTCGTATTCGGCGCTCATGCGGACGATGCCGAGATCGGCATGGGCGGCACGATCGCCCTGCATGCCCGGCAAGGGTTGCGCGTCGGCGTCTGCGACCTGACCCGCAGCGAGATGAGCTCCAACGGAGACCCCAAGCTCCGGGCCGAGGAAGCCGCAGAGGCCTCCCGCATCCTAGGCCTGTCCTACCGGGGCTGTCTCGGCCTGCCGGACCGCGGCCTGACCGGAGACGCGGAGCAGCTTGCCGCCGTTACTCGCGAGATTCGGCTTCGCCGGCCGCGCGTCGTCTTCGCGCCGTATTGGCAAGACCGCCATCCCGACCACAACGCATGCAGCGCGATTGTCGAGGAGGCCGTCTTCAATGCCAAGCTGCGCCGCTACATGCCGGAGCTGCCGCCGGTCCAGGTGGAGCGGCTCGTCTATTATTACATCAACGATCAGCGGGACATCGCCCTGACGGTCGACATCTCGGCGCAGATCGAGACCAAGCTCGATGCCCTCGCCGCCTACCGCTCGCAGTTCGATGCCGCCGGAGGCGACCGCGTAGAGACGCCGCTGACGCAAGGCTACGTGCAGCGGGTGGAGCATCGGGACTATTTGACCGGACAAGCCGCCGGCTGCCGACATGCGGAAGGCTTCGCGCTGAAGCGGCCTTATCCGGTGTCGGGCTTTATCGAAGCTTGATGCTTAACGGCCCTGCGCCTCGAATATAATGGTAGCATCAGGCATCCATGCCGATTCCGCCGCGGATTCAACGGAAAGACAAGAGAGGAGGAGCGGATCGCTCTCCTTGTCTTTCTCGGAACGGATTGGGATGGCCATCAGATGACGGGCGAATGCCGTTTCGCCCTGGGAGGAACCATCATGTCCAGAAAACTTAAAATCGGCATTACCTGCTACCCGACGCTCGGCGGTTCGGGAGTGGTGGCGACCGAGCTCGGCAAGCTGCTCGCGGAAAGAGGCCATGAAATCCATTTCATCACGCACAGCATCCCGTTCCGCCTCGGACAGTTCCACAAGAACATCTTCTATCACGAAGTGGAGGTCAACCAGTATTACGTCTTCCGCTATCCTCCCTACGATCTGAGCCTCGCGAGCAAGATGGCCCAGGTCGCCGCGATGCAGAATCTGGATCTTCTGCATGTGCATTACGCGGTGCCGCATGCTGTGTGCGCTTTCCTTGCCAAGCAGATGATGAACGGTTCCGGCCTCAAGACGGTGACGACGCTGCACGGGACCGACATCACGGTGCTCGCCCAGGACGAGTCGCTCAAGAGCCTGATCCGACTCGCTATCAACGAAAGCGACGCCGTGACCGCCGTATCCAAGGATCTCATCCGCGAGACGCGCGAGCTCATGGACATTACGCGCGACATCGACCTGACCTACAATTTCGTCGACAAGCGCGTCTACTATCCGCGCAACACCGGCACGATGCGGAGCGATTACGCGCTGCCGCAGGAGAAGATCCTCATGCATATCTCCAACTTCCGTCCGGTCAAGCGCGTCAGCGACGTCATCGATATCTTCCGGCGGGTCAACGAACATGTTCCATCGAAGTTGCTTTTGGTCGGAGAAGGGCCTGAACTGTCGCGAATTCAGTTTCAGATTCAGGAAATGGGCCTGGAGAGCCGCGTGCACTTCCTCGGCAAGCAGGAGGACGTGGCGCAGATCATCTCGCTGGCCGACCTGCTGCTGCTGCCCTCCGAAAAGGAAAGCTTCGGCCTCGTCGCCCTCGAGGCGATGGGCTGCGGCGTCCCGACGATCGGCTCCAACGCAGGCGGCATCCCCGAGCTCGTGGCGCATGAGCAGACCGGCTTCCTGTCGGCTGTCGGAGACACGGCCGACATGGCCCGCAATGCCGTCCGCCTGCTGACGAACGAGGCGATGTACGAGCAGTTCCGCGAGGCGTGCATCAAGCGCTCCTGCGAGGAGTTCTGCAACGACCGGATCACGCTTGAATACGAGAAAATCTACTATCGCGTGCTCGGGCTCGAGACGGAGCTGCCCGTGCCGACATGCCGCGGATGAGCGGCGTCAGCCGCCTCGACCCGCAGATGCAAGCGGCGCTGCCGGTGCTGCTTCGGCTCGAGGAGGCCTGCTACGAGGGCGTTTTTGTCGGCGGCTGCGTGCGAGACCTGCTGCTCGGCCTGCCGCTGCATGACGTGGACATCGCTTCCTCGGCGACGCCGGCGGAAGCGATGGAGCTTTTTCCCGATGCGATCCCGACGGGGCTGCAGCATGGGACGGTGACGGTGCGGCATGGCGGGAGGCTCTACGAGCTGACGACCTACCGCACGGACGGCGAGTACGCGGACTCGAGGCGTCCGGACAAGGTCGAGTTCGTACGGAGTCTGGAGCAGGACCTGCAAAGGCGGGACTTCACCGTGAATGCGATGGCGATGGACCGCAGCGGCAGGCTGATCGATCCGTTCGGCGGCCAAGCGGATTTGCAGCGAAAGACGCTGCGCGCGGTCGGGACAGCCGGGGAGCGCTTCGCCGAGGACGCGCTGCGACTCGTGCGCGGCATCCGCTTCGCCTCCGTCTACGGCTTGAGCTTTGCTCCGTCCGCTTGGCGCGGACTGATCGCAAGCCGCGAAGGATTGCGGCAAATCGCGATGGAGCGGATCGGCGCCGAGCTGGACAAGCTGCTCGCCGGAGGCGGGCTTGCCCGCGGCGCGGCGCTGCTTGCCGCGTCGGGGCTGGCGTCGCGCTTCAAGGAGCCGCTGCCAAGCCTCGCAGGCGCGGCGGCCGCATGCTCCGCGCGCGGCGGCGCGCTGGCTGCCTCTATGCAGGCAGCTAGCCGGCTGCAGCGGCCGGACGACGGTTGGGCGGCGCTGCATCTGCTGTTGAAGCAGACGCCGGAGCAGGCGCGGCAAAGCTTCGCGACGCTGCGGTTCAGCACGGCCAGGCAGGAGCGGCTGGCCGCCGTTCTTTCAGTCCACGGCGGACTGCTGCGGCTCGACGGGGCCGCCGGACGGGTCGAGATGGCGAGGCTGGTACTGGAGCTCGGCGAGGACGCGGTCCGCCATGGACTCTCGTTTCTCGCAGAGGCGGAGAAGACGGGGCTCGCGCCGCATTTGTTTGCCGGCGGCGAGGCGCCCTCGACCGGCCGCTTGATCGGCTGGCTGGAGGAGCTGCCGGCTCGCTCGCTCAAGGAGCTGGCGATCGACGGCCGCCGGCTGCAGCATGAGCTCGGCCGCCGGCCCGGACCCTGGATGGGCCTGCTGCTGAAGCGGCTGCTGGAAGCGGTCATGCTCGGCGAGGTGCCGAATGAGGCGGAGGCGCTGGCGATGCTGGCCGCTTCCTGGATGGAAGGAGAGTAAGGGACATGGATTTGGACAGGCTGCTGGAGCTGTTCGAGGAATCGGCCGGCCGGTTCCGCTCGGGCGAGGAAGTGAGCCGCGAGCTCGGCGTCAGCCGGACCGCGGTGTGGAAGGGCATCCGCCGGCTGCAGGAGCAAGGCGTGGAGTTCGAGGCTTCGCGGAAGCTCGGCTATCGGCTCGTCGGACGGCCCGAGGCGCTGGATGCCGAGTCGATCGGCGCGCTGCTGCGCACCGAGAGCTTCGGCCGCCGGCTCGTCGTGCTGGACAAGGTCGATTCGACGCAGAACGTCGCCCAGCAGCTCGCGCTGCAAGGAGCGGAGGAGGGCACGCTCGTCATCGCCGAGCAGCAGCTGAGCGGGCGCGGGCGCATGGGACGCGGCTGGGTGTCGCCCTATGGCAAAGGACTCTGGATGAGCCTCGTGCTGCGGCCTCAGCTGCCGGTCGGCAGCGCGCCCCAGCTGACGCTGCTGACGGCGGTCGCGCTCTGCCGGGCGCTGCGCGGCGAGACCGGGCTCGACATCGGCATCAAGTGGCCCAACGATCTGCTCGTCGGCGGCCGCAAGCTGAGCGGCATCCTGCTGGAGTCGGCCGCCGAGGACGAGCGGCTGCGGCATGTCGTGGCCGGCATCGGCATCAGCGTCAACCTGAGCGAGGCCGACTACCCGCCGGAGCTGCTGGACAAGGCCGTCTCGCTGCGGATGGCCGCCGGCCGCATGTTTTCGCGCGGCGAGCTGGCGGCGGCGTTCCTGCTCGAATGGGAGCGGCTTTATCGGCTTTATGTGGAGGAAGGCTTCGGTCCGGTGCGTTTGCTTTGGGAGGCGCTCTCGGTGTCGCTTCATCGGGAGATGTCGCTGCGGACGCCGCAAGGAGAGCTGGTCGCCACTCCGCTCGGACTCCATGAATCCGGAGCGCTCCTGGTCCGGCTGCCGGACGGAACGGAACGGACGCTGTTTTCGGCCGAGATGGGGGAACCGGTCGGAACGTAGCCCTGCAAGCGCCTTCGTCCCCCTCGTTTACGGGTGAAGCCCGATCTGCTATACTGGGGGGGACCGGGCGGTATCAGCGGCCGATAGGCCGGAACCGCACTGGCGCAGCCTGGCAGACGGCTCCACAGTCTGCTGTTTCATAAGAGGCATGGACACGGAGGCGAGGACTCGGCGCGCGGAGCCGCATGGCGGACCGGGACGGCGAGAGGAGCGCAGCCGGCAGGACATCCTTTTTCGGGCTGGACTTTTTAGCGGAGGCTAAAAGGTTTTTTTGTGTTCACACTAAGCCAAGAGGTAGCGCCGAAAGGGGAAAACGAACATGAAACAAGCGTTGACGGTAACCAAGCTGCAGCGGATGAAAAAGGAGGGCGTGCCGATCACGATGCTGACGGCGTACGATTATCCTTCCGCCAAGCTGGCCGAGGAAGCGGGAGTCGATACGATTCTGGTCGGCGACTCGCTGGGCAATGTCGTGCTCGGCTATGACACGACCGTGCCGGTCACGCTGGAGGATATGATTTATCATGCGCGATCCGTCGCCCGCGGGGCGGCGAATACGTTCCGCATCGTCGATATGCCGTTCATGACGGCGCGCGTCAGCCGCGAGCTGACGCTGCAGGGCGCGGCGCGGCTCATGCAGGAAGGGCATGCCCATTCGGTCAAGATCGAAGGGGGAGCCGAGGTGGCGGAGCAGGTCAAGGCCTGCGTCGATGCCGGCATCCCCGTCATCGGCCACATCGGATTGACGCCGCAGTCGGTCCATCAGATGGGCGGCTACAAGATCCAAGGCAAGCTCGAGGCCGAGGCGGCCCGGCTGCTGGACGACGCGCTGGCGCTGCAGCAGGCCGGCGCCTATGCCGTCGTCCTGGAGCTCGTGCTCGGGCCGCTTGCCGACGACATCTCGAGCAAGCTGGACATTCCGACGATCGGCATCGGCGCCGGCGCGGGCTGCGACGGCCAGGTTCTGGTCTATCACGACGTCATTCAATATGCTTCACCCTATACGCCCAAGAAGTTCGTCAAGACGTATGCCGATGTCGGCTCGCAGATTCGCGAGGCGCTGGGCGGCTACGTCGAGGACGTCAAGGCCCGCCGCTTCCCGGCGGAGGAGCACACGTTCGGCATCGCCGCGGCGCAGCCGGCGGCCGTATACGGAGGCGGCTCCAAATGAGCGTGCTGACGCAAGCGAAGCCGAAGACGCCGATCGTCGCGCGCACGGTCGCCGAGCTGAAAGGGCTGCTGCGCGAGCGCCGCGAGCAAGCGCCGGGCCTGCAGACGGGCCTCGTGCCGACGATGGGCTATCTGCATGACGGACATGGCAGCCTCATTCGACGCAGCGCCGCCGAGAACGGTCTGACGGTGCTGTCGATCTTCGTCAATCCGCTGCAGTTCGGACCGACGGAGGACCTCGACCGGTATCCGCGTGACGAAGCTCGCGATCTGGAGGTCGCGCGCCGCGAAGGAGCGGATATCGTCTTCCTGCCGAGCGTCGAGGAAATGTACCCGAGGCGTCCGCGGACGAGGGTGCTTGTCAGCGGCGTGACGGAGGCGCTGTGCGGCGCTTCCCGCCCGGGCCACTTCGACGGCGTCGGCACCGTCGTCGCCAAGCTGTTCCACCTCGTCGCGCCGACCAGGGCCTATTTCGGCCTCAAGGACGCGCAGCAGGTGGCCGTCGTGCGGCAGATGGCCGACGATCTCAATTTCGACGTCGAGATCGTGCCTTGCCCGACGCTCCGCGAGCGGGACGGGCTTGCGCTGAGCTCGCGCAACGTGTACCTGTCGCCCGAGCAGCGCGCGGAAGCCCTCGTGCTGTCGCGGACGCTGAGCAAGGCGAAGGAGTGGGCGGAGGAGCCCGGGATGACCGCAGGCGAGCTGCAGCGCCGCGCGCGGGAAGAGATCGCCCGCTCCCCGCTGGCGGACATCGACTACGCCGAGCTGCGCCTGTATCCGTCGCTGGAGGCCATCCCTTCGGAGCGGCAGCTGAGCGGCGTGCTCTTGCAGTCGGAGGCGCTGCTGGCGCTCGCCGTCAAGTTCGGCGGCACCCGCCTCATCGACAACGCGATATTTCCCAAGAAGGGAGCCTGAATACGATGCAGCGCATCATGATGAAGTCCAAGCTCCACCGAGCCACCGTGACGGAAGCGAACCTGAACTACGTCGGCAGCATCACGATCGACGAGGACCTGATGGACGCGGCCGATCTGTGGGCCAACGAAAAGGTTCAGATCGTCAACAACAACAACGGCGCTCGCCTGGAGACCTATATCATCCCCGGACCGCGCGCAAGCGGGGTCATCTGCCTGAACGGCGCCGCAGCCCGGCTCGTGCAGCCCGGCGACAAGATCATCATCATCTCCTACGCCTCGATGGAGGAGGCGGAAGCGCGGACGTATCGCCCGCGGGTCGTCATTCTCGACGAACGCAACCAGCCGGCCGAAGTGATGGATCATGAGGTGCATGCCGTCATTCGGTAAGCGCGCTTCCTGATGCGTCCGCTCCAGGGAACTGCCGCCGCCGGGTATAGGGGGGATGGATCGGAAGCAAAATGAGGGTACGGCTTCAAGAGCCGGGCACTTATGACGATTCCTTTCCCCTCATTCCATAGCCGAAGGCGGTGTGAACGGATGTTTGAGCCGATGTTTGCCGTCATGAACGAAATGCTGGACGACATCATGCTTCGCTGTCCCGGCTGCAGTCCGGACGAACGCGAGCAGCTGCTGAAGCAGCTGATCCACCTTCGCTCGGCAAGCGATCAATTCATCGAAGAATGGCTGGCGTTCGAGGAAAAGCTGGCGGATTTCCAGGATGCCTATCCGCAAGAAGCGGCGGCGGCGGGCTTCCACGGTCCGGCCGGCCTTCCGCGAGACGCCGCGCCGCAGTCCGGTCGCAACGGCCGCAGCCGCGGCGGCGCTCACGAGCCGACGTCCCGCTTGGGCAAAGCCAAGCTGCCGCTCATGCAGGAGCCGCCGGAGCTTGGCGGCTCGCCTGCGTACGGAGGAGGCGGATATCCCCCGACCGCCTGGGGACATGCGGCGGCGGATGCGCCCCGTCCGGCCACGGACGAGGAGATCGCCGCCTGCGTCGCCAAAGGCCAAGGCTATTTCAACCTGTTCATGTTCCCGCAGGCGATCGGCCAGTTCCAGGAAGCGGTGTGGCTCGCGCCGGAATTCAATCTGGCGCGGCTGTACCTGGCGATGTCGCTCATGCACACGAAGCAGTGGAGCGATGCCGAGCTGCACTTCAAGCTGCTCGCCACGCTGTCGGAGCATCCGCGCTGGCAGGCGATCAGCTTCAACGCCCTCGGCTGCATCCAGGCGGTGCGGCTGAACATGGAGCTTGCGGAGCGGCTGTTCCGCCAGGCACTCAAGATGGATCCGAGCTTCGAGGATCCCGCTATCAACCTCAAGTCATGCCTTAATCAGGCGCAAGGGCCATTATCCCTTTATTTCGGAAGCGCGGAGCTGACTTGATCGGAGAGGAAGATCGGCAGTCAATGAATTATGCGGTACTCGACGTGGAAACGACCGGGACGAACGCCTCGGAAGATGATCTCATACAAATCGGCCTCGTGCTGATGGACGAAGAGTTCAATGTCGTGCAGACACTGAACTCTTTCGTGCGTCCAAGCATCCCGATCCCCGCCTTCATCACCCAGCTGACAGGCATCGACGACGAAATGGTGCGGGACGCTCCGGAGCCGGACGACCTGCTGCTGGAGCTCATTCCGCTGCTGAATGATGCGGTGCTGGTCGGGCATAACGTCGGCTTTGACGCCGGCTTCCTTAATATGGCGCTCGACCGCGCCGGCTATTCGCCGTTCACCGGCCGCAGGCTCGATACGGTCGAGCTGCTGCGCATGCTGTTCCCGTCGCTCCCGTCGTACCAGCTCGGGGCCGTCTCGGAGCAGTTCGGCATCCGTCACGACCAGCATCACCGGGCGGACAGCGACGCGATGGCGACGGCGATCCTGTTTTCGGAATGCCTGAAGAAGCTCCGGGAGCTGCCGCTGCTGACGGTGCAGCATCTGGCGTCCTTCATCCAGGACGGCGACCTCGGCTGGATGCTGTCGCTGGAGCTTGAGGCCAAGCAGCTGCGCTCCGCGCTCGACACGGAATCCCACAAGTACTATCGGGGCGTGGCGATGAAGGCCGGCGACTGGACGGAGGAGGAGCCCGCCCGCGAGGAGGATGCCTCTAATCCGCTCACGGACGCCAGCTTCGAGGATTACTTGGAGATGGTCAAGACGGGCTTCGAGACGCTGTTCCCCGACTACGAGGAGCGCGAGGCGCAGACGTCGATGTTCCGGGAGGTCAACGACGCCTTCGAGAACAACCGGCATCTGCTGATCGAGGCGGGCACCGGTACGGGCAAATCGCTCGGCTATCTCATTCCTTCGCTCTATTTCGGAATCAAAAACGAGCGCAAGATCGTCATAAGCACGCACACGATCAATCTGCAGGAGCAGCTTCGCCAACGCGACCTGCCGCTGCTGCGCGACGTGCTGCCGTTCAAGTTCCGCGCGAGCGTCTTCAAGGGCCGGGGCAACTACATGTGCCTGCGCAAGTTCGAGACGCGGCTGCAGACGCTGGAGCTGGCCGCGGGCGGAGAAGAGCGCCAGACCGCTTCGCAGATGCTCGTCTGGCTCGGCGAGACGGAGACGGGCGACCAGGAGGAGCTGAGCTTCGGCAACCGTGGAGCGGAGTTCTGGAATTCGGTCTCGAGCGACGCCGATTCCTGCCTCAACCGCGCCTGTCCTTGGTTCAAGCGCTGCTTCTACCACCGGGCCAAGCAGGAGTCCAATCTCGCCGACGTCGTCATCACGAACCACTCGCTGCTGTTCACCGACATCCGCGCCGACCACCGGCTGCTGCCGTCCTACGACTATCTCGTCATCGACGAGGGCCATCAGCTCGAAGAAGTTGCCGGCAAGCATCTGGGCCAGCAGCTCGGCTTCTACGGCTTCTTGAATCTGGCGAACCGTCTGGCCAAGGACTCGAGGAACGGCCTGCTGCCCCAGCTGCGGATGCAGATCCAGGGCGAGGATGCCGACGAGGTGTCCAAATGGACCGAGCAGCTCGACGAGGTCATCCCGCGCTTCGGCTCGCTCAAGGATACGTGGGAAAAGCTGTTCGAGCTGCTGCAGGCGCTCGCATCGCCGAGCGCCGGAGGCGGCGCGGCCGAGGCGGGACAGACGATCCTGCGGCTCAAGCCGGGAGCGCTCCCGAAGGCATGGGAAGCGATCGAGTTCGAGGAGTCGCTGTTTTTCAAGGAAATGAACCAAGTCGTCAAGGTGCTGGACAAGATGAGCTCGGACATGAAGGACAAGCTCGACGACCTGTCGCTGCAAGGCATGATTACGGATCTGGCCGGGGCCGTCAAGGACGCCGGGCGGATCCGCGACGAGCTCAAGGTGTTCGTGCGCGCGGACAAGCCGGAGATGGTGTACTGGATCGAGTCGTATCAGAGCGCGAGGACGAAGAGCGTGCAGCTCCATACGGTGCCGGCCGACGTAAGCGCGCAGATCAAGGAGCATTTTTTCGACAGCAAGAAAAGCGTCGTCATCACGTCGGCGACGCTCACCGTCGGCAAGACGTTCCAATACGCGGCCGAGCAGCTCGGACTGGGCCTCGGCGACGAGCGCCGGGCGCGCACGGTGCAGCTGCCGTCGCCGTTCCAGTACCGCTCGCAGGCGCTCGTCATGATCCCGAGGGATTTCCCCAAGGTGAAGGGAGCCGCGGCCGATCCGGCCTACTTGGCCAAGCTGGTCGGCTCGCTGGCCGCGTCGGCGATCGAGACGGGCGGTCGGATGCTCGTGCTGTTCACCAGCTACAGGATGCTCAAGGAAGTCTACGAACCGCTGCGCGAAGCGCTTGCCGGAGCGGGCATCCAGGTGCTCGGCCAAGGCGTGGACAGCAGCAACCGCAGCAAGCTGACGCGGCTGTTCCGCCAGCAGCCGGCTTCGGTGCTGCTCGGGACGAGCAGCTTCTGGGAAGGCGTGGACATTCCCGGCGACGCGCTCGTCTGCCTCGCGATCGTGAGGCTGCCGTTCCAGCCGCCGAACCATCCGCTGCAGGAGGCCAAGGCGGAGCTGCTGCAGGAGGCGGGACAGAACCCGTTCATGAAGCTGTCGGTGCCGCAGGCGGTCATCCGCTTCAAGCAGGGCTTCGGCCGGCTCATCCGCACCACCCGCGACAAGGGCATCGTGCTGCTGTACGATACGCGCGTCATCGACACGTTTTACGGAAAGCACTTCCTCTATTCGCTGCCAGGGCCTAAAATTGAAACGATGCATGCCGAGCAGTTCACCTCCCGCATGAGGGAGTGGCTGCAAAACGAACCGAAGGAGGCCGAGCAGCCATGAGCAAGCAGGGCAAACCGATATCCGAGGCCGTCGTGCGGAGGCTGCCGGTCTATCTGCAGGTGCTGAACGACCTGCATGTGCGCGACGTGCAGACCGTGAGCAGCCAGGAGCTCGGGCGCAAGCTCGATCTCAATCCCGCCCAGATCCGCAAGGATCTGGCCTACTTCGGCGAATTCGGACGCAAGGGCGTCGGCTACGACGTCAACTATCTGATCGAGAAGATCCGCGGCATCCTCAAGCTCGACCAGCCGATGAAGGTCGCGCTCGCAGGGGCGGGCAACCTCGGCCACGCGCTGTGCAACTACAGCAGCTACGTCAAGGACAACATGAAGATCACGGCCGTGTTCGACGCGAGCCCGGCCAAGATCGGCAAGCGCATCAACCGGCTCGAGGTGCTGCCGATCGAGCTTCTTCAAGAAAAGGTGCGAGAGGACGGCATCCAGATCGGCATCATCACGGTGCCGGCCGCAGAAGCGCAGAATGTCGCCGACCGGTTCATCGAAGCGGGCGTGACGGGCATCCTCAACTTCGCGCCGGTCGTGCTCAAGGCTCCGGACAAGGTCCGGATCCATTACGCCGACTTCACGACGCAGCTGCTGAGCTTGGCCTATTACATGGATAAGGACGGGACGGATGAACATGAGCAAATGGTGGATTGAGAACGGAACCTTCGTCACGATGGACGAAGCCCAGCCGGTCGTGCGCGGGCATATGGTCGTCGACGGCGACCGGATCGCCTATATCGGGGAGGAGCGTCCGCAGGATGCCGACGACATCGCCGTCCGGATCGACGGCAGCCGCCGCATCTATATGCCGGGACTCATCAACACCCACGGCCATGCGGCGATGTCGCTGCTGCGCGGCTACTCGGACGACGAGGCGCTGCAGACCTGGCTGCAGGACTACATGTGGCCGATGGAGGCGAAATTCACGGACGCCGATGTCAAGTGGGGGACATCGCTGGCCGTGCTGGAGATGCTCAAGAGCGGCACGACGACGTTCGTCGACATGTACGACCGGATGGACCAGGTCGCCCGGGTCGTCGAGCAGTCCGGCATGCGCGGGGTGCTGATGCGCGGCGCGATCGGACTCTGTCCGGAAGAGGTGCAGCGCGAGAAGCTGGCGGAAGCGGTCCAGTTCGCCAAGGACTGGAACGGCGCCGCGGACGGCCGCATCATGACGATGATGAGCCCTCATGCGCCTTATACATGCCCGCCGGCGTTCATCGAGTCGTTCGTGCAGGCGGCGCATGACCTCGACCTGCCGATGCACACGCATATGTCCGAGACGCAGGCCGAGGTCGAGCAGAACGTGCGCGAGTACGGCCTGCGCCCGGTCGCTCATCTCGACCGCCTCGGCCTGTTCTCCCGTCCGAGCTTCGTCGCCCATGCGGTGCATCTGACGGACGAGGAGATCGCGCTGCTCGCCGAGCGGGGCGTCGCCGTCTCGCATAATCCGGCCAGCAACCTGAAGCTCGCGAGCGGCGTGGCGCGCGTGCCGGAGCTGCTCAAGGCGGGCGTCGCCGTCTCGCTCGGCACGGACAGCGCGGCGAGCAACAACAACCTCGATCTGTTCGACGAGATCCGCCTTGCCGCGCTCATCCACAAAGGCGTCAGCGGCGATCCGACCGTCATGCCGGCGCATCAGGCGCTGCAGCTCGCGACGCTCGGCGGCGCGGCGACGATCCGTCAGCCCGAGCTGGGCGCGCTGCAGGCCGGCCTCAAGGCCGACTTCATCGCGCTCGACGCCGACCAGCCGCATTTCTACCCGCGGACGGACCTCGTATCCCACCTGGTTTATGCCGCTTCGGGACGCGACGTGCGCGACGTCTGGGTCGACGGGCGCCAAGTCGTGCAAGGCGGCGTCTGCCTGCTGCTGGATGAGGAGAAGATCCTGGCCGAAGCCGAAGCCTGCTACCGCAGGCTCGCCGGAGCCTGATGGCCCGCAGCCGCAGCCCTCGCTGGTACTTTACCCGCCGGGGCTGGACGGTCGTCGCGCTGCTGATGCTGGCGGTGCTGGCGGTGCTGCTCCATGCCGAGCTGCGAAGCGTCCAGCGTCCGGTATGGGAAGGCGAGGCGCAAGCGGAAAGCCAGGCGAAGGAGCAGGCGGGGCTGGCGGAAGTAACCTCGGCCGAGAAATACGTCTGGGACGAGCCGCTCTGGATCGTGCGCGGAAGCACGGCCGAAGGCCGCGAGCTCGTCGTCTGGCTGTTTCCGGAGCGGGCACCCTACGCCGAGAACGCGGCCGACGGCGCCTCGGAGGCGGACATCCGCGCGAAGCTGCTCGCAGCCAAGCCGGACGCGCAGGTCATCCATGTGCGTCCCGCATGGCAAAATGGCTCGCCGGCGTGGGAAGCCTACTACGCGCGCACGACGGACCAAAAGCGTTATTACTATGATTTCTTTGACTTCAAGACCGGCGCCGAGCGGGCGTCCTATACGTTGACCGCAAAACGATCTTCCTGATTTGTTCACAATTGCCTGCCCTCTATCGAAATCGAAGTGATATACTCATCGTATAGCATTTGTGATATACTAGAAGCCATCACAAAGCGCATGCACGCATGAGGATGGTCTGCCTGCAGGCCGCTTCGATTCCAAAAGGGGGCTTTTTGCATTGATCAAATGGAGGTTGCTGCCTTTCTTCGCGACGGTATTCGTGACGGCCGCGCTGCTGTTCGGAGGGTGGTACGCGTATCAGCAGACCGCTGTCGAGCGTCCGCTCATCAAGGCTGTGCAATCGCTGCCGGGCGTCGCTTCCGCCGATCCTTCCCTGAGTCGAGACGTCGTAACGGTCAAGCTCACGCTGAACAGCGGAGCCGATCTTCGAACCATATATGAGCAGATTTCCCGGCAAGGCGCATCGGTCATCGGCTCCCGCAAGCTGATGCTGCAAGTCGAAGGCCCGACGAGCCCGAAGCTGGAGGAGATTTGGTCGAGCCAGCTGTTCACGATCGCGGAAGCGATGGAGAATCGGGAATACTCCCGCATTCCGGACGCGCTGGCGGCCATGCAAAAAAGCCATGAAGGACTTCGGGCGAAGTCTTCCATGGACCAGGCGAACGTTTATGTAACGCTGGAATACGGTACGGACACGAAATATATCCTTCTGCCCCGCGCGGGCGAGACGATGGGGGTTTGGCCCAATGCCTAAGTACAGCGCCGAGATCGGCGCAGGCTTTTTGACCGCTCTGCTGGCCTTTCTGGTATTCCGCGGCGTGAACGTCGTGCCGCTGCTGCTTGCCTTGTCGCTTGTCGGCGTGCTGTTTTTCGCCCTGCGCTCCAAAGGGCAGCTTGCGGCGGCCGGAGGCAGGAGGGACGCGACGGTCAAGACATCCAAGCCGCTGTCCTTCGACGATATCGGGGGCCAGGACCGCGCCAAGGGCGAGCTGATCGAGGCGCTCGACTTTCTCGTCAAGTATGAGGAGATCAGCAAGCTCGGCATCCGTCCGCTCAAAGGCATCCTGCTCACAGGCCCTCCGGGCACCGGCAAGACGCTGATGGCCAAAGCCGCGGCGCAGTACACGGATTCGGTCTATCTCGCCGCCTCGGGCAGCGAGTTCGTCGAAATGTACGTCGGCGTCGGAGCGGGAAGGATCCGCGACTTGTTCAAGGACGCACGCAAAAAAGCGCAGAAGGCCGGCAAAAAGAATGCCGTCATCTTCATCGACGAGATCGACGTCATCGGCGGCAAGCGCGACGGCGGACAGCATCGCGAGTACGATCAGACGCTCAACCAGCTGCTGACCGAGATGGACGGCATCCATACGAACGACGCTCCGCGCATCCTCATCATGGCGGCGACGAACCGCAAGGAGATGCTCGATTCCGCCTTGCTCCGGCCGGGCCGCTTCGACCGCCATATCGGCGTCGAGCTGCCGGACAAAAAAGGCCGTCTTCATATCTTAACCATCCATGCCAAGAACAAACCGCTCGACGAAGCGGTCAGCCTCGACAAGATCGCCGAGGAGTCGTTCGGCTTCTCCGGCGCGCAGCTGGAGAGCGTGCTGAACGAGGCGGCGATCTACGCGATGCGCGAGAGCAGCGAGCGCGTGCGCCAGCAGCATCTGTCGATGGCGATCGACAAGGTAATGATGGGCGAGAAGACCGACCGCGAGTCCACCAAGGAAGAGCGCGAGCGGGTCGCGATCCACGAGCTCGGACATGCCATCGCCGCCGAGCTCGTGCGGCCGGGCAGCGTCTCGCAGGTCGCGCTGTCGCCGCGCGGCGGCGCGCTCGGCTACGTGCGCCACAATCCCGCGCAGGATCATTATCTGTATACCAAGGACTACCTGGAGGCGCAGATCATGATCGCGCTCGCCGGAGCCGCCGCCGAGGAGATGTTCTACGGCGGACGCAGCACGGGGTCCAAGGGCGATTTCGAGCAGGCGCTGAACATCGTGCGGACGATGGTCGAATGCGGGCTTACCGAAGCCGGCATCGTCGAGGACCGGATGCTGACCCCGGACCGCTGGGCGCAGATCACCGGCGGCGTGCTGGAGGATCTCATGGCGCGCACGAAGGAGATGCTCGGCTCGCGCCGTCCGCTGTTCGAGCACAGCCTCGCCATCCTCATCGAGAAGGAGACGCTCGGAGGCGAGCAGTTCCGCGAGCTGCTGCGCGACGAGCCGCAGCCGATCGGAGCGTGAGCCTTCGGGGCTCAAGTCGCATCTTTTCTTAGACGTATGAGTTGCAGACGGGCCGCAGGCCCGTCTTTTTATGTTGTCCGGAGGGCTTTCGGGCAGGCGCGGGAGCGCTGCGGCCAAGCCTGCGCCACACCGGGCAGGAATGAGGCGGAACGATGTCTTCCCATCGCCGCGCTGTCGCGGAAAAATCCAGCAGCGGCGCGGATTTCCGGTCACCGGATTGTGCAAAATACAAATTCGGAAACATTGTGTAACCGTCCCTTGGAAAGGTATAATAAGGGGCGGCTATAGAGACAATAGAAGCTTTTTTAGATTGGAGCGGACCTACTGTGAATTTTAGAAAGATTGGTGTCATCGGTGCCGGTACGATGGGCCAGAGCATTGCCGAAATGCTCGCGTACAAAGGCATGGACGTATTCCTGATGGAGCTTACCCCGGCCAAGCTGGAGCAGGGACTGCGCAGCATCGAGATCAGCCTGGACAAGCAGATCGAAAAATGGGCGCTCACGCAAGCGGAGAAGAAGCTGATCCTGAACCGCATCCACGGAGTGTCGGACATGAACGACTTCTCCCAATGCGAGCTCATCATAGAGACGATCACGGAAGACCTGGAGCGCAAGAAGGCGATCATCGCCGCGGCGGACCGCGCCTGCCCTCCGGACGTCATCCTCGCGAGCAATACGTCGACGCTGTCGCTCACGGAGCTCGCAAGCGCGGCCTCGCATCCGGAGCGCGTCATCGGCATGCACTTCGTCTATCCGGTGTTCAAGGTCGATCTCGTCGAGATCGTGCGCGGCCTGCGCACGTCGGACGCGACGTTCAAGTCGACCAAGGGCTTCGTCGAGCAGGTCATCGACAAGAAGGGCGTCATGGTGTTCGAGTCGCCGGGCTTCATCACGACCCGGCTCATCTGCCTGTTCATCAACGAAGCGCTCCATATCCTGGAGGAGGGCGTCGCTTCGGTCGACGACATCGACAGCGCCATGCGGATCGGCTATTCGTTCCAGCACGGGCCGTTCGAGATGGCCGACCGGTTCGGCCTCGACTCCGTGCATGCCGCGCTGGAGTCGATGTTCCGCGAGTACGGCGAGCTGAAATATCGCCCGTCGTTCATTCTCAAGAAGATGGTGCGGGGCGGCCAGCTGGGCGTCAAGAGCGGCGCAGGCTTCTTCACGTACGATGAGGACGGTGACCGCGTATGAACATTCTCGTCATCAATGCGGGCAGCAGCTCGCTGAAGTACCAGCTGTACGACATGAAGGACGAGTCGGTGCTCGCGAGCGGGCGCGTCGAGCGGATCGGCATGGATTCCTCGATCGTCACCCATGAGCCGGAAGGACGTCCCGAGGTGCGGATCGTCGACGAGATCCTGGAGCATACGAGCGCGATCAAGCGCGTGCTGGACATGCTCACCCACAAGGAGCACGGCGTGCTGAAGTCCGTCGAGGAGATCGACGCCGTCGGCCACCGCGTCGTGCATGGCGGCGAGGCGTTCCAGGAGTCGGCCGTCGTCACGCCGGAGACCAAGCTGGAGATCCGCAAGCTGTTCGATCTCGCGCCGCTGCACAACCCGGCCCATATGATGGGCATCACGGCGGTCGAGGCGGTGCTTCCGGGCGTCACGCAGGTCGTCGTGTTCGACACGGCGTTCCACCAGACGATGCCGCAGCAGTCGTACCTGTATCCGGTGCCGATGGTGCTGTACAAGCGCCATGCGATCCGCCGCTACGGCTTCCACGGGACGAGCCACGCCTATGTCAGCGAGCGCGCCGCGGAGGTGCTGGGGCGTCCGCTGGAGGAGCTCAAGCTCGTCAGCTGCCATATCGGCAACGGCGCGAGCGCGACGGCGATCCTGAACGGCAAGTCGTTCGACACGAGCATGGGCATGACGCCGCTCGAGGGCCTCATGATGGGCACGCGCAGCGGCGATCTGGACCCGGCGATCGTGCCGTACACGATGAACAAGGAAGACTTGACCCTCTCCGAGGTCAACTCGATGCTCAACAAGCACAGCGGCCTGCTCGCCATCTCCGGGCTCAGCAGCGACATGCGCGAGATCACCGAGGCGATGTTCGACGGGGACAAGAACGCGAAGCTCGCCTTCGAGATGTACGCCTACCGGGTCAAGAAGTACATCGGCGCCTATGCGGCGGCGATGAACGGCATCGACGTGCTGCTGTTCACGGCCGGCGTCGGCGAGAACTCCGTCGTCCTGCGCGAGCATGTGTGCGAGGGACTGACCTTCCTCGGCATCAAGCTCGACAAGGAGCTCAACGCCCAGCGCAGCAAGGAGGCGCGGGTCATCTCCACGCCGGATTCGTCGGTGGCCGTCATGGTCGTGCCGACCAACGAGGAGCTGCTCATCGCGCGCGATACGTTCAAGCTGGCCCGTCAGCGCGGCGCGGAGCAGGCTTGATTCAAACTATTTTCCGTTGAACGAAAGGGGCCAACCTCCATCATGAGCGATTCACTCGTCACCATCCGAGAAGTATCCGGCCACGTCGGCCAAAGCGTGCGCATCGGCGCATGGCTGCAGCGCAAGCGCTCCAGCGGCAAGATCGCCTTCCTGCAGCTGCGGGACGGCACCGGCTTCATCCAGGGCGTCGTCGCCAAGACCGAGGTCAGCGAGGACACGTGGGAGCAGGCGGGCAAGCTGACGCAGGAGAGCTCCCTGTACGTGACCGGCCTCGTCAAGGAGGAGCCGCGCAGCCCGTCCGGCTACGAGCTCGTCGTCGAGGGCATCGAGATCATCCAGGTGACCCAGGACTATCCGATCACCCCTAAGGAGCATGGCGTCGACTTCCTGATGGACCACCGCCATCTGTGGCTGCGCTCGCCCAAGCAGCGCGCCGTGCTCACGATCCGCGCCGAGATCAAGCGCGCGGTGAACGAATATTTCGATACGAACGGCTTCACGCAGGTCGATCCTCCGATCCTGACGCCGACGTCGGCGGAAGGCACGACGAACCTGTTCCATACGAAATATTTCGACGAGGACGCCTACCTGACGCAAAGCGGACAGCTGTACATGGAAGCGGCGGCGATGGCGCTCGGCAAGGTGTACAGCTTCGGCCCGACGTTCCGCGCCGAGAAGTCCAAGACGCGCCGCCATCTGATCGAGTTCTGGATGATCGAGCCGGAGATGGCCTTCGTCGATCTCGAGCAGTCGCTGCGCATCCAGGAGCAGTTCGTCGCGCATGTCGTCCAGAGCGTCGTCCAAAACTGCCGTCCGGAGCTGACGACGCTGGAGCGCGACATCTCCAAGCTGGAGGCGATCCAGGCGCCGTTCCCGCGCATCACGTACGACGAGGCGATCGAGTTCCTCAACCAGAACGGCTTCGAGGTGCCTTGGGGCGAGGACTTCGGCGCTCCGCACGAGACGGCGATCGCCCAGGCGCATGACCGTCCGGTGTTCATCACGCACTACCCGGCCTCGATCAAGTCGTTCTACATGAAGCCCGACCCGAACCGTCCGGAAGTGGTGCTGTGCGCCGACATGATCGCGCCGGAAGGCTATGGCGAGATCATCGGCGGCTCGCAGCGGATCGACGATCCGGAGCTGATGGCGCAGCGCTTCGAGGAGCATAAGCTGCCGCTCGAGGCCTACCAGTGGTACATGGACCTGCGCACGTACGGCACCGTGCCGCACTCCGGCTTCGGCCTCGGTCTCGAGCGTACGGTCGCCTGGATTTGCGGACTGGAGCATGTGCGCGAGACGATCGCATTCCCGCGCACGCTCTACCGGCTGTATCCTTGATGCGGCCCGACGACCGCGTCCGGGGCGGCGGCAGCGCCCACGCCGAGGCGCTCGCCCGCGTCATGGGCGAGGGCGGCGTTTTCCTGCCGGCGCTGCTGCTCCGCTCGTATCGCGAGCTCGGGCTCGGCGACGCGGACTTCATGCTGCTGCTGCAGCTGATGGCGTTCCGCGACACGGAGCGCAATGATTTTCCGACGCCGGAGGAGCTGGCTGCGCGGCTCGGCATCTCGCCGCGCTCGGTGCAGCAGCAGCTCGGCCGCCTCATGAAGGAGGGCTTGCTCCGCATCGACGAGGCGCTCGACGGCGTCAGCGGCATCCGCTACGAGCGCTACAACTGGCAGGGCTGGCTGGAGCGCTCGGCCGAATGGGCGGCGGAGGCGGATCGATCCGCTCCCGCTTCTGCGGCTCCGGTCCCGCGGCCTGCTGCCGCCGTGACGGACCTGTTCTCGGTGTTCGAGCAGGAGTTCGGACGGCTGCTCTCGCCGATGGAATGCGAGCGCATCAGCATGTGGCTGGACCAGGACCGGTACAGCGAGGAGCTGATCCGCTTCGCGCTGCGCGAGGCCGTTTTCTCCGGCAAAGTGCACTTCACCTATATCGAGCGCATCCTGCTGGAGTGGAGCCGCAACCGGGTCAGCACGCCGGAGGAAGCACGCGTCCATAGCCGCAAGTTCCGCGGCGGAGCCAAGTGAAGATCCGGTTTTGCCGGCGTAACCTGAACCGTCTGTCCAAGCCCGCCTACCGCAGGCTCAAGGACGAGCCCGGCCTCGAGCTGCGCAAGTCCGACTGCCTCGGCAGCTGCCGGCTGTGCCGCGAGCGCTGCTTCGCCGTCGTCAAGGGCCGCGTCGTGCACGCGGGCAAGCCCAAGAAGCTGGCGAGACGCGTGCTCGAGCAGGTCGAGAAGGAGCGCCTAATCTAGCTCTATCCGCAACCGAGGAGGAATTCCGATGAATGACAAGCTAGCCGCATCGCTCAACGACCAGATGAACTTCGAGTTCTACTCCGCCCATGTGTATCTCGCCATGGCGGCGTATTGCTCGGGCCAGAGCCTGGAGGGCTTCTCCAATTTCTTCCTCGTTCAAGCCGAGGAGGAGCGCTTCCATGCGATGAAGATCTACAAGTTCCTCAACGACCGTGGCCGCCGCGCCACGCTGCAGGCGATGGGCGAGCCGAAGAACGAGTACGGATCGATGCTGGACGTCTTCGAGCACGGCTACCGCCACGAGCAGCAGAACACGAAGAACTTCTACCATCTCGCCGACCTGGCGCTCGACGAGCGCGAGCATGCGACGATCTACTTCCTGAAGTGGTTCATCGACGAGCAGGTCGAGGAGGAAGCCCTCTTCGACGGCATCATCCAGAAGCTCAAGCGGATCGAGTCGGACAGCAACGCCTTCTACATGCTGGACGCCGAGTTCGCGAACCGTTCGTTCACGCCTCCGGCGGAGTAGAACCGAGGAAGACAAAAGCCAAGCCCGCCTCCTTTCGGAGCGCGGGCTTGGCTTTTTTTCAAAGATTCCGAGACGTACGGCGGATGAGCGCGAGCAGCAGCAGGATGATGATCCATGGCGCCGCGTAATCGCCAAAACGATCGCTCCTCTCCTAAGTCAGACCTTCCCCGGTCCCGGCTGCGGAAGCAAGCCCGCGGCGGCCAAGGCGGTGCGCCCGTATTCGGACGGGGCCATGCCGGTCAAGCGCTTGAAGTCGCGCGAGAAATAATGGAGGCTCGAGTAGCCGAGCCGGTCGGCGATCTCGGTGAGGCTGTAGCGCCGCTCGCGGATCATCGACTTGGCCGCGTCGAGCCGCAGCCGGCGCACGAGCTCTGTCGGCCCGGTGCCGGCATGCTGCTGCGTCAGCTCTCGCAGACGGCTGCGGCCGAGATGGGCGGAGCGGCACAGCTCGTCGAGCGTCGGAGCCTCGCCGAGCTGCAGCCGCTCGACGATGTACGCCTGCAGCCGCTCCATCGCGTCCGAGCCTTCCGCAGGCAGCGGCTGGGCCGCGTGCGCGGCTGTCCGGCGCTGCGGCTCGCCGCTCTTGCGGATCTGGCTGAGCAGCAGCAGCTCCAGCGACAGGCGCAGCATCTGCTCCGACGCCGGAGGCGCGTCCGGCGCGCGGCGCAGCTCATGCACGAGCGGGTCGTGGTAGGGAGGCTGGAAGCTCGCGAAGCCTTCGCGCAGCAGCATCGACAGCCACGCCCGTTCCGTTTCCTCCAGCGCGGCGGTCCGGTCCCGCAGGCGGTCCATCAGCGGGCTGCGGCAGACGAAGGCGACGACGATCAGGTTCGGCGGCCGATGCTCCTCGCCGACCCGGACCGTATGGAACTCGCCGGGCTTGTGGAAGACGATGCTGCCTTGGGCCAAGCGGAGCAGACGGTCGTCCGCACGCACCTCGACCTCGCCTTTGTCCACATAGAGCAGCTCCCAGAAGTCATGCGACTCTCCCTCGAACAGATAGCCCTTGGGGTATTCGAAATAGTGGAAGGAGACAAGCTGCTCGACGGCCAGCTCCTGTCTCAGCGTCAGCGGGTGGAACTCCAGGGCGACCGCTCCTTTCCATGGCGCAGCATGTGCTCCCATCTTACCACAAAAATGCAAATCCGGCGGCGCTGGAGATAAAGCGGTTTCTTTGCGTCGGAGCTATACTCAAGGCGGATGGACATGACGCTTGGAAGAGGAGCGATTCGATGAAAAAAGGAATCAACGCCTGGTCGTTTCCCGGCGGAACGACGGTGGAACGAAGCTTGAGGCTCGCCAAGGAGGCCGGCTTCGACGGCATCGAGCTGGCGCTGGAGGAAACCGGAGAGCTCAGCCTGGACAGCACGCCGCAGCAAATCGAGGCCATCGCGAAGCTGGCGCGGGAAATCGGCATCGAGATCGCCAGCCTGGCCAGCGGCTTGTATTGGACGTACCCGCTCACAAGCGGCGAGGCGCAGACGCGCGCCAAGGCGATGGAGATCGTGCGCCGGCAGCTGGAATTCGCCGCCTTGCTGGAGGTCGATACGATTCTCGTCGTGCCGGGCGCGGTCGGCGTCGACTTTCTGCCGGATGCTGAGGTCGTCCGCTACGATGTCGCGCACGAGCGCGCGCTGGAGGCGCTTCGGGAGCTGGCGCCGGATGCCGAGCGGCTGGGCGTGAGCATCGGCATCGAGAACGTGTGGAACAAGTTCCTCCTGTCGCCGCTTGAACTGAGAGGCTTCCTCGACGCCGTCGGCTCGCCTTGGGTCGGCAGCTATTTCGATGTCGGCAACGCCCTGCTCGCGGGCTATCCGGAGCACTGGATCCCGATTCTCGGCAAGCGCATCAAGAAGGTCCACTTCAAGGACTACCGGCGCGCCGCCGGCGGCCTGCACGGCTTCGTCGACCTGCTGGCCGGAGACGTCGACTACCCGGCCGTCGTGCGCGAGCTGTCAGCGATCGGGTACGACAGCTACGTGACGGCGGAGATGATTCCGCCTTACGCCCATCACGGCGAGCAGATCGTCTTCAATACATCGGCGGCGATGGACGCCATCCTCGGAAGGAGCGTGCGGGCATGATCCGGATCGGCATCATCGGCATGGGCTTCATGGGCAAGGCGCATCTGGACAATTACCGGCAGCTGGAGCGGGCCGGGCTCGCCGTGAAGGTCGCTGCGATCTGCGACGCGGATCCGGCCAAGCTGCGGGGAGAAGGGAGCGGCGGCAATCTGGCCGCAGGCGGGAGCGTCGGCGACTTGAGCGCCTATCCGGCCTACGAGTCGGTCGCCGACATGCTGGCCAAGGAAGAGCTGGATGCGGTGGACATCACGCTGCCGACCTACCTGCATAAGGACGTGACGATCCAGTGCCTGCAGGCGGGGCTTCATGTCCTTTGCGAGAAGCCGATGGCGATGGACGTGGCGGAGTGCGAGGCGATGATCCGGGCCGCAAGCGCTGCGGACCGATCGCTCATGATCGGGCAGTGCCTGCGCTTCTGGCCGGCCTATGTCGAGCTCAAGCGTCTGGTCGACGCCAAGGCGCTCGGCGAGGTGACGTACGCTTCGTTTTGCCGCGGGGGCGGCACGCCGAGCTGGGGACCGTGGGTGCTGGACAAGGACAAGGGAGGAGGCGCGATTCTCGACATGCACGTGCATGACGCCGATGTCGTCCACTGGCTGTTCGGCAAGCCGGAGGCGGTGTCGGCGGTCGGGCTCAACCGCATTGCGGGCAGCGGCTACGACATCGTCTCCACGCATTACCGGTATGCCGAGCCGCGGATCGTGCACGCCCAGGTGGATTGGACGCGGAACGGCGACTACGGCTTCGAGATGGGCTTTCAAGTGACGTTCGAGCGCGGAAACGTCCAGTTCGCCGGCGGCAAGCTGCGGGTCAACCCGGACGGCGCTCCGGGCTACGAGGCGGCGCTGGCTCCGGGAGAAGGGTACTACTACGAGCTCCGGTATTTCGTCGAGCAGCTGCTTGCCGGCGCTCCGATCGAGGAGGCAGCTCCCGAGAGCACGAAGGAAACGATCCGGATCGTCCGCGCCGAGATCGCTTCGGCCGACCGGCGCGGGGAATGGGTGGCGGTCCGCTAGAGCGGGCCGCACAAATGTCCAACTCGGCCGCATCGACGTTCTAGCCCCTTTTGCCGAGCACCCTTTACAATGAGAATCAAGCGGCCTGCCGACGAGGCAAGCCCGAGTGAAAGAGGCAAAGGAGCGGATGGACATGGGCATCAACAACCCGATCGGCGTCATCGTCGACAGCTTCCAGGTCGGCGTGCGCGAAGGACTGCGCAAGGCGAAGGAGGTCGGCGCGGACGGCGTGCAGATTTATGCCGTATCCGGCGAGATGGACCCGGACCGGCTCGACGCGGCGGCTCGAAGGGAGCTGCGCGATTATATCGATTCGCTTGGCCTGAAGATTTCCGCGCTCGTCGGCGATCTGGGCGGACATGGCTTCCAGGACCGCCGGGAAAACGGCTGGAAGGTCGAGAAATCCAAGCGTATCCTCGACCTGGCGCTGGATCTCGGCTGCTCGATCGTCACGACCCATATCGGCATCGTGCCGGACGACGAGCAGAGCGACATCTACGCGGCGATGCAGGACGCCTGCGAGGAGATCAGCGTGTACGCGACAAGCCGCAACGCCTACTTCGCGATCGAGACGGGACCGGAGCGCGCGGCCCATCTCAAAGGCTTCCTCGACAAGCTGAGCACCGACGGGCTGTCCGTCAACTTCGATCCGGCGAACATGGTCATGGTGACGGGAGACGATCCGGTGCAGGGCGTGTACACGCTCGGCCGCTACATCGTGCACACGCATGCCAAGGACGGCATCAAGCTGAAGGACGAGGTCGATCCGCGCCGGGTGTACGGCATGCTCGGGTTCGAGTTCGAGGCGATGAGCCATGAGAAGCTTGCCGAGGCGGCGGAGAAGGGCGAGGACTTCCGCGAAGTGCCGCTCGGCGAAGGAAGCGTCGATTGGCCGAACTACCTCCAGGCGCTGCAGGACATCGGCTATGCCGGCTACCTGACGATCGAGCGCGAGGTCGGCGTCCAGCCGGAGCAGGACATCGCCGCGGCCGTGCGGTTTTTGAAGGCGTTCCGCGATTAAGCATGCAGCAGGCGGCCATTCCTCGGAATGGCCGTTTTTGCATTTTCGAAGAACGAATCGAGAGGGGCCTCTCCGTTCCGCGACGGCCTAAATGTTATTTTCATAAACTTAACATTTTGTTGATAATAAATTACAGCTTGTCTATACTTTTAGCTAGATTCCCCCGCGAAGGGCAAGCTCGGCCGCGCCGCTGCCCTTTCCGCAATCCGCATCCGCAATCCGCATTCTGCATCCGCATGCCTGCTTGCCGACCCTTCCCAAGGTGGTGAGAACGATCGACCTGTCGACCCGCATGCCCTCTTTCAAAGCCTCCTTGTTCCGCCGGCACTTTGCCGTCTACCTGCTGCTCATCCTGGTTCCCGTGCTCGCCGCCGCCGCGCTCGTGCAGATGCTCGTGCTGCAGCTCATTACGGACGACGCCGAGAAGCTCAACGAGCTTCTGCTTGGCCGCGCCTCCGAAAAGACCGAGGCGTCCTTCGAATCGCTCCAGACGTCGATGATCGCGGTCCTGTCCTCGGTTACGCCAGACAGCCTCCTGCCGCCGGCCGGCGCGGAAGGCAAAAAAGCCCGGCAGGCCGAAGCCCTTTTCGCCTTGCGCGAGCGGCTCCAGCGCCTGGAGAGCCATCCGCTCGCGGAAAAGGCGTTTGTCGTCTCCGCCCGCAGCGAGCTGATCGTCGACGCCGATCTGTACACCGACCGATCCTACTATTTCCGCTTCGTGCATCCGATGGACGAAGCGCTTCGCTACAAGCTGCTGTCGTCGCTGCAGGGCAGGATGATGATGGATCTCGTCCTGCCGGGCACCGGCCAGCTGGCTGCGGTCGCCAGCTATCCGTTCCACAGCGCCGATCCGGATCGCTATCTGGTCGTCCGCCTGAGGCAGCCGGAGCTGCTTCGGCTGCTGGACATCCCGGAGCGATGGTCCGCGGGCACGGCGCTCGTCGACCGGGACGGCGAGCTCGTCGCCGGCTCCTATCTCGCGGACGGGGTCGGACCGGAGCAGCTTCGCCGGCTGAGCGCTGCTGCAGGCAGCGGCGGGAGCGGCGGCGCATTCGAGACGGAGCGGGCAGGCGACCACCTGCTGCAGGCTGCGGCCATGCGCTTCCACGAGGGATACCGGATCGTCAGCCTGGTCGATCTGCCCCAGCTCATGAAGCCGGCCCGGCAGCTGCGGCTCGGCATCCTGCTGTTCGCGGCGCTGTTCCTGCTCGTCGGCAGCGTCGTCTCCTATTGGCTCAGCCGGCGCATCTACCGGCCGCTGGACTCGACCGAGCGGCTGCCCTCGGCTTCGCACCCGCCGCCCGATGCCGTTCCTGCCCTGAAGCAATCGCTCTTCGAAGGACTGCTGTCCGGAAGATGGAGCGATGCGGAGCAGCTGCGCCGCGAAGCCGAAGCCCTCGGCATCCGGATGGACCTGCCCGCCTCCGGCTATGCGTTCTGCATCCGGCTGCACGACGGACCGGACGGTCCGCTGGCCAAGGAGCCTTGGCCGGATCGGACCGGCCTGCTGGAGCGCGTCGCGGCGATGCTTCCGGCGCAGGTGCTGCCGTGCCGTCCGGCAGCGGATACGCTCGCGATCGTGGCCGGCGACGATCCGCTGCTGCTCGTCACCGGCGGCGAGCTGGCCGAGATGATTCGGCTCGCGGTGCGCCGGGAGCTGCCGACCGGCCGCGCGACGATCGGCGTCGGCGGCCGCTTCGACACGCCGGACGGCATCGCGGACTGCTGGCGCGAAGCGGTAACCGCCATCGGCGGGCGGCTCGTCGGCAGCGAGCCGATCGCCGTCTGCGCCGCTCCGGAGCGCGGCCTGCCCGCCGCCGAGCCTTCCGTTCTTCTGAGCGCGCAGGAGCTGGCGGTCGTCTTTAACCGCAGACGGACCGGCGATCATGCGGCGATGCTGGAGAGCGCGCTCGACGGCGCCGGCAAGCTCGCCGCTGCGGGCATTTCCTGCGCGCGCCTGCGGGAGCGCTGCCGCGATACGCTGCGCGCTTGGCAGCGGACGCTGCAGGCGGCCGAGCAGCCCGGCCCGGCCGCCGAGGCGCGGCTGCTTGCCGGGCTGGAGCGCTGCTGGAGCGAGGCGGAGTTCCGGGAGTGGCTGCGCATGGCGCATCGGCAGCTCGTCGGGCAGGCTGCGGAGGCGGGGCCGTCCCGCCACGCGAGGCTCGGCGAGATCCTGTCCTACATCCATGCCCATTATGACAAGGAGCTGTCCATCGACGCGTTCGCCGCCAGGCTGAACATGTCGCCCGGTTATTTCAGCCGCGTCTTCAAGGAAGAGATCGGGGAGAAGTACGTCGACTACATCGCCAGGTACCGTCTCGAGAAGGCGAAGGAGCTCCTGCTCGGCACGGATCTGCGCATCGACGACATCGCGGAGAAGGTCGGGTACTGGGGGCGCAACTCGTTCCATCGGGTGTTCCGCAAGCACGAGGGCATTACCCCGACCCAATACCGCGATACCGCCCGTGCCTCGGCGGGCCGATGACCGCAGCCTGACGCGTCGCCATTTTTTCGGCGTCGCTTTTTTTTCGCCAGAAGCCGCCTGCCAGGCGGCTTGGCGGGTTTCGCCGCTGCGATGCCACGCGAAAAAAGCGTCTCTTTCCTTCCTGACCAGGCGTCCCCTAAGCTGAAGGCAAGCCTCCGCTTCAGACCGCCGCGGAGAGCGGACACCGGAAAGGGGGAGTTCGGCTTGGCGCGAGGCAGCCGGCTGCTGGCCGCCCTGAGCAAGCATCGGGCGCTGTATCTGCTCATGCTGCCGGGAGTGCTTTACTACGTCATCTTCAAGTACGTTCCCATGTACGGCATCATCATCGCGTTTCAGGATTTCTCCATCGGTCGGGGCATTCTCGGCAGCGAATGGGTCGGCTTCAAGCATTTCGTGGATTTCTTCTACTACACGCCGGATGCCTGGAAGCTGATCCGCAACACCGTCCTGCTCAATCTGTACGATCTCATTTTCCACTTCCCGCTGCCGATCCTGCTCGCCGTGCTGTTCCACGAGCTGCGCAGCGCCCGCTTCCGCCGCTTCATCCAGAGCATCAGCTACATGCCGCACTTCCTGTCCACCGTCGTCATCGCCGGCATCCTCGTCACGTTCCTGTCGCCGACGACTGGCATCGTGAACGCGCTGCTCGTCCGGCTGCTCGGCCTGGAGCCGATCGCCTTTCTCGGCATGCCGGAGTGGTTCCGGACCGTCTACGTCGGCTCGGAGATTTGGCAGAAGCTCGGGTGGGGGACGATCCTGTACATGGCGGCCATCGCCGGCATCGATCCCGCGCTCTACGAGGCGGCCAAGATCGACGGAGCGAGCCGCTTCCAGCAGATCCGCCACATCACGCTGCGCGGCATGGTGCCGATCATGATCGTGCTGTTCGTGCTGACGCTCGGCAACTTCCTCGAGGCGAGCTTCCAGAAGATCCTGCTACTGTACAATTCGATGAACTACGAGACGAGCGACGTCATCAACACGTTCGTCTACCGACGCGGCATCCTCGACGCCGACTTCAGCTTCGCGACCGCCGTCGGGCTGTTTCAGTCCGCGATCGGCTTCGTGCTCGTCGTCGCGGCCAACCGCTTCGTGCGGAAGCATTCGGATACGAGTCTGTGGTAGGGAGGAGCAAGCTGCCGTGAAAATTAAGCCAAGCTTCGGCTCGCGGCTGTTCGACGCCTTCAACGTCGTCGTCATGCTGCTGCTGGCCGCCGTCATGCTGTACCCGATGCTCTACGTCTTCTCCGCCTCGATCTCGGACAACGCGCTCGTCGCGAGCGGCCAGGTGCTGCTCTGGCCGA
Organism: Paenibacillus albicereus; assembly: GCF_012676905.1. Classification (NCBI taxonomy): domain Bacteria; kingdom Bacillati; phylum Bacillota; class Bacilli; order Caryophanales; family Paenibacillaceae; genus Paenibacillus; species Paenibacillus albicereus. The sequence goes on from NZ_CP051428.1 coordinate 2,358,556, forward strand.
AGCGGATCACCTGGATCGCCTATGAGCAGCTCATCGCCCGATCGGAGCTATGGACCAGCTATTGGAATACGATCCGCTATACGGCCGTCTTCGTCGTGCTGACGCTGCTCGCCACCGCTTCGATGGCGTACCCGCTCTCCAAGCGGTGGCTGCCGGGGCGCAGGACGATCCTGCTGCTGGCCGCCTTCACGCTGCTGTTCAGCGGCGGCATCATCCCGACGTTCCTCGTCGTCCAGAAGCTCGGCCTGCTCGATACGCTCTGGGCGATCGTGCTGCCGCCGCTCATCAGCACGTGGTATCTGTTCATCATGCGCACGTTTTTCGAAGCGATGCCGGAGGAGCTGGAGGATGCGGCGAGGATCGACGGCTGCGGCCCGCTGCAGGTGCTGGTGAGGATCGTGATGCCGCTCTCCCTGCCGGTCCTGGTGACGATCGGCCTGTTCAGCGCCGTCAACCAATGGAATTCGTTCTTCGACGCGCTCATCTATCTGAACGACCGCGACCGCTACCCGCTCCAGCTCATGCTGCGCAACATCCTCATCGCCGGCGAGACGGTGCAGGGAGAGGGCGACCTGTCCCATCTGGAGACGACCAAGTACGCCATGATCATGCTGGCGACCGTGCCGATCCTGTGCGTCTATCCGTTCACGCAGAAGTACTTCGTGCAAGGCGCCATGATCGGCGGCATCAAGGGCTGAGCCTAATCGAGAAGGGGGTTTTCGTTCATGAATCCGAATTCGAAACGCGCGTCGCTGCTGCTCGCCGCGGCGCTTGCCGCAAGCGCCATGGCCGGCTGCAGCGGAGAGGACGGGGGGACGACCGACGGGCCGATCTCCTACAGCTGGCTCGTTTATGACCGGCCGGAGGGCAAGGTCCGGTCCGACTGGGAGATTTTCAAGGAAATCGAAGCGAAGACGGGCGTGAAGCCCGAGTTCCAGGTCGTCAGCCAGGAAGGGCTGGCCGAGAAGAAGCAGATCATGATCGCGACGAATACGGTAACCGACTTCATCCAGGTGACCAATCAGGAAGGCCGCGAGAACGGCCCGGAGAAGGTGTTCCTCAATCTCGCCGACTATTTGGACGAAGCGCCGAACCTGAAAGCGTTTTACGACAAGTATCCGGAGGCGAAGGCGGTGGCGACCGGAGCGGACGGCGGCATCTATACGGTGCCTGTGCTGGAAGGGGACGCGGAGGGCAAGGGCTTCAACTTCATCTGGTACGCGAGAAAGGACCTCATGGTCAAGCACGGCCTCCAGGCGCCGGGCACGCTGGACGAGTTCTACGCGCTGCTGAAGTCGCTCAAGGAAAAGGAGCCGGACAGCTATCCGCTCATCACGAGCGCGATTACGGGGGACACGGGCCTGTATACGGTGTTCGGACGCATGTTCACCGGCATCGAGGGCTATTTCAACATCGATCCCGAATCGGGCGACTACGCGTTCGCTCCTTACCGCGACGGCTACAAGGAGATGATCCGGTTCCTGAACAAGCTCTACGCGGAGAAGCTGCTCGATCCCGAGTATGCGATCCTGACGCCGGCCCAGTGGGAGGAGCGGCTGCTGCGGGGGAAATCAAGCGTCACGTACTTCTGGAAAGCCGACCGCGAAACGCTCATCGACAAGGGCAAGCAGGCCGGCACGGCGGCGTTCGAGCTCGGCGCGATGCCGATGTTCGCCGCGGACGGCGTCAAGCCGTACCAGTTCTCTCGCCCGGTCGTCGGGGCGGTCGGCCGCGCGGTCTCCGCCAAGGTGAAGGACAAGGAGCGGGCGGTGAAATTCCTCGACTACCTCGCCGGAGAGGAAGGAAGCGACTATCTGTCGCTCGGCATCGAGGGCAAGACGTACGAGCTGGCGGACGGAGCGCCGGTCTACAACAAGGACTTCGGCCCGTCGCCGTTCACGACGCTGCGCAAGGACTGGGGCGTCTGGTACGACATGATTACGCTCAACAACGCCAAGTCCCGCGCGGCATGGGAGCAGGGCCTGAGCGATGAGGCCAAGGCGATCAACGAGTCGTACGCCTCGTTCATCGTGCCGGCACCCAAGCAGCTCGTCAAGACGCAGGAGGAGCTGGAGCTCGAGAAGTCCAAGCTGACCAACCTGACCAAGCATATCGACCAGAAGCTGACCGAGTTCATTACCGGCAAGACGCCGATGACCGACGAGGCGTTCGCCCAGTTCACGGACCAGCTCCAGAAGCTCGGGGCCGACGAGCTGCTCGGCATGTACCAGACCGCCTACGACCGCACCTACGGAGGAGGCTGAGCGATGGCCTCGAACGCAGCCGATCCGATTATCGACGCGGACGTGCACAACGAGCAGGACGACCGGGCGCTGCTGCCTTATCTGCCCGAGCCGTGGCGCTCGCGCGTGGCGAGCTCCGGCATCGGCTACGCGATGTCGGGCTACTGGTCGCCGGTCGGCGTCATGCGCAAGGACGCGCTGCCGCCGGATGGAGCGAGAGCGGGATCGGTGCCCGAGCGGATCGTCGAGCAGCTGATCGAGCCGTACCGGGTGGAGACCGCCGTCCTCACCGGCGTCGTGTACAATATCGCGACGACCCATGACCCGGACTATGCCGCCGCCATCTGCAGCGCCTACAACGATTATGTCGCGCACGAGTGGATCGGCAAGCATCCCAGCTTCAAGGCGGCGATCGCCGTCTCGACGCTCGATCCGGAGCTGGCGGCGCGGGAGATCGACCGACTCGCCGGACATCCCGGCTTTGTCGAGGTCATCATCTCCAGCGCCGCGAGATTTCCGCTCGGCCAGCGCTACTACCATCCGATCTACGAGGCCTGCGAGCGGGCGGGCTTGCCGCTGGCCGTCCATCCCGGCGCGGAGGGCGGCGGACTGTCGGCGGCTCCGACGGCGGCGGGTTATCCGAGCCGCTATCTCGAGTGGCATACGAACCTGTCGCAGACGTTCATGGCGCATCTGGTCAGCTTCGTCTGCGAGGGCGTCTTCGTCAAATTCCCGAGCCTGAAGCTCGTGCTCGTCGAAGGCGGCGTCGCCTGGCTCGCGCCGCTGCTGTGGCGGCTCGACAAGAACTACAAGGCGCTCCGCTCCACGGTGCCTTGGCTGACGCGCCTGCCGAGCGAGTATGTGCGCGACCACTGCTACCTGACGACGCAGCCGATCGAGGAGCCGGACAACCCGCAGCATCTGGCCGATCTGTTCGACATGATGGATGCCGAGAACATGCTGCTCTACTCCAGCGACTACCCGCACTGGGACTTCGACGCGCCGGACAAGATCCTGCGCAAGCTGAAGCCCGAGGCGAGGCGCAAGGTGTTCTACGACAACGCGCGCCGGCTGTACCGGCTTGGATGATCGGCGGCGGGAGGAGGAAAAGCGCATGACCGTGCATGTCGTCTTCCGCGAGGAGGAGCTTGCCATAGGCGAAGCCCGCCTGACGCGGATCGGCGAGCGGGAGCTCGTCGTCTACCGCCTGCAGGACGGCTACTACGCGCTGAACAACTATTGTCCGCATCAAGGCGCGCCGATGCTTGCCGGCCGCGTGGCCGGCACGAACGTCCCGTCGGACGTCTATTGCTACCGCTACGACCGCGACGGCGAGATCGTCCGCTGTCCCTGGCATGGCTGGGAGTTCGACATCAAGTCCGGGCGATCGCTGTTCAGCGACCGTGTCCGCGTGAAGTCGTATCCCGTCGTCGTCGAGGACGGGGCAGTCGGAATCGTGCTCTAGGGAAAAGGACCTCCCGTGCCGCCAAGCGGACAAGGAGGCCCTTTTTTCATGGACAGCGCCAGGAGCCGCGTTGCGTCCCGCTCCATTCGATAGACAAATCGAAGACGGAGAGCTTATGATGACGGGTACAAGCTGCAATTCCGATGGTCAAGAAAGGATGCCGCAATGAAGCCTTATTTCAATGGAAAAGCCTGGATCGTGAAGGATCCCGAACGCTTGCGGCCGCTCGCCGCTTTCGGCAAAGTCCCGCTGCTCGGCATCGGCATCGAGGTGGAGGAATGCTACATGCACTGCGCCAAGGCGTTCAAGCGCTCCCATGCCTGGGAGCAGCAGCATTGGCTGCCTGCGGAGGAGCGGCCGCGCTCGGCCGAGATCATCTCGGCGCATGTGCGGCAGCTCGGACTGTCGCCGGAAGACATCGCCGCCTCGCAGCGGGAAAGCTTCACGAAGCGGCTTTATTGAACCCGACGGCGAAGGCGAGCCGACCGAAACAAGCAGAGAAGCGAGGCGAAACGATGGACAAACCGACCCGGGACACCTGCGTGCCTACCGGAGTGAAGCTGGGCGATACCGGCTTCGGCTACACGCTGTCCCTGATCAGCGGCAAGTACAAGATCATCGTGCTTTACTGGCTGGCCGAGAACGGAATCATGCGCCACAACGAGCTGCAGCGCAGCATCGGCACGATTTCGTTCAAGACGCTGGCCGTCACGCTGAAGGAGCTGGAGGCCGAGGGCCTCGTCTTCCGCAACGAATATCCGCAGATTCCGCCGAAAGTGGAATACGGCTTGACCGAGCGGGGCCGCTCCCTCCTTCCGCTGCTGGACCTGATGTGCAGATGGGGAGAAGCGAACCGGTCCGATGCTCCGCAGGAGGATGGACAGCCCTCTCGCTCATAGGGAGTCGAGGAACGCGATGTAGTCGCGCGCGCTCTGCTCCAGCTTGCCGGCGGGCAGCTCGGCTTCGCCGTTCTCCTCATTCCCGCCCTGCTCGGTTTCCTGGCCATAAAAGGCGAAGAGGGACCTATAATCCGCTTTGCAGTAGCGGAAGCTGACCTCGAACGGAGCCATCAGCTGCGGCAACGTATACCGGTACGTTCCGTTTTCCGCGTAGTCGCTTTCCTGGATGCCTGCGGATACGGCGAGCCCGACGCGGCGGTTTTCAAGCTTGTTTCCCTTCCTGCCGAAAGCCCACCCGTACAGAAGCACCTCGTCCAGCCATTTTTTCAGCAGCGGCGGCCCGTGGAACCAGTAGACCGGGAACTGGAGAACGAGATTGCCGTGGCTTTCGATGAGCTTCTGTTCGGCCTGGACGTCGATCTTCTCGTCCGGATAGGCTTCATGCAGCTCGTGGACGGTATAACGGTCCGGATGCTTTCTCAGCTCCTCGACCCATCTCTTATGGACGACGGAAGCGGTGGCCAGAGCAGGGTGGACGACGATGACGAGCGTTTTCATGGGACATGCCTCCTCGAATTCGGTGGTAGAGAGAGTATAGCCGAGATGGAGGCAGCGGGATAGAACGCACGTTCACGCGGGGTACTTACCTGAAGGTTCGCGCTCGTCGCATGCGCCGCTCCCGTCGCAGCATCCGCCCGCCTCGGCCGCAATCCGATGCGGGCTTCGGTGCTGCCGGAAATCAAGCGGATCAAGCCGCCTCCCGCTCGCTCCTCTTGGACGGACGCAGCTGCGTCTTCAGCTCCGGCAGCCGCAGCAGCGCGATGCCGGCCAGGACGAGCAGGGCGCCTGCGGCCGTGAGGCCGTTCAGCCGCTCGCCGTAGAGCGCGGCTCCGAGCCCGAGCGCCAGCGCCGGCGAGACATAGAGCCAGGTGGACGGGAAAAAGGCATTCGTCGCTCGGAGCAGCCAGGCGTACAGGCTGTGGCCGAGCATCGAGCCGACGGCGATCAGATAAAGCAGCGAGGCGACCGCCGGAACCGCATCCACGGATGCCGTGTCGATCCGTTCCGTGAACAGCGACAGCAGCGTCATGCCCGCGCCGCCGGCCAGCATCTGGCCGGCGTTGAGCGCGATCGGAGAGAGCGACGGCTCTTTTGCCAGCAGATGGCGCTGCAGCAGGCTGCCGGAGGCGTAGCCGAGCTGGCCGAGCAGCACGAGCAGGCAGCCGATCAGCCACGGCGTGCTCGGATGGGCCGCTGTCAGGCTCGGGAGCAGCAAGACGACGACGCCGGCGAAGCTGACGACCGTGCCGCGCCGTTCCAGCTTCGTCGAGCGCTTGTTCCAGACGGCGGACTGGAGCCAGAGGATCGCGATCGGAGCGGTGGCCGACAGGACGGCGGCCGTGCCGGAGTCGAGATGCTGCTCCGCCCAGTAGAGCGTCGCGAACGTGATGAACGTGCTGCCGAAGCCGATGAGCCACGTTTCTTTTCGCGCCAGCAGACGGAAGGAAGGCTTGCCGCGAAGGCGAAGCCAGAGCAGCAGCAGCGCTCCGGCCGCGAGAAACCGCGCTCCGGCCGAAAGCAGCGGCGGCAGGCCGGCCTCAACGCCGAGCTTGATGGCGAGGAAGGTCGTGCCGAAGATGGCGCACATGAGGGAGTAAAGCAGAACGACCATGGAAGCAGCCTCCTTTTGGCCTTCATCATACGATTGACAAACCGACCAGATGCGGCAATAGTAGAACAGATGAAGGCAAGATCGGGAGGGATGGCGGATGCGTCAAGCGGCGACGGCCGACGGGGTCGGCTCCAAAGGAAGGCGAGTCGAGGAGGCGCTGCGCAGCGGGCTGCGGCATGGACGCTGGGCGAAGGGGGAGAAGATTCCGTCGGTGCGCGCGATGGCGGAGGAGCTGGGCGTTCACCGCCTGACTGTGCTCAAGGGCTACCGGCTGCTGGAGGAGGAGGGGCTGCTCGAATCGAGCTATCGGAGCGGCTATTATGTGCGGATGGAAATCCCCTCCGGCGAAGCGTCCGGCAGCGGCGTCCGCTGGAGCTATGGCGCCGAGGCGGGCTGCGTTGCCGAGAGCCGGCTGGCGGAAATCCATGGCCGGGCTGTCCGCTACCGGATGTCCGAGGCGCTGCTCGATCCGACGCTGCTGCCGAACCGTTTTCTTGCCAAGCACGCGCAGGAGGTCATCGCGAACCACCCGCTGCTGCTCAGCACCTACTCGACCGTCATGGGAGACGAGGAGCTGAGGGAGGCGATGGCAGGCTACATGCGGGACCGCCGGCTGGAGCTGTCGGCCGAGGAGCTGATGGTCACGACCGGCGCCCAGCAAGGCATCGATCTGGCGTTCCGGGCGCTGCTGCAGCCGGGCGACAAGGCGCTGATCGAGCGGCCGACCTACAGTCCGGCCATCGACTTGCTGCGCCAGCGGGGCGTCTGCGCGCTGCCGGTGGACATCCGGCCGGACGGCTACGACCTGGAGCAGGTGGAGAACCTCCTGGCGACGGAACGCCCGAAGCTGTTCTATCTCAACCCGACGTTCCACAATCCGACGGGGTACACGGTGCCGGTCCGGCAGCGCAAGGCGCTGCTCGAGCTGGCCGAGCGATACCGGTGCATCTTGGTCGAGGACGACGCGTACTCGGACCTCTATTTCCGCGAGCCTCCGCCGCCACCGCTGTTCGCCTACGATACCGAGGGCTGGGTCATTTACTTGCGTTCGTACAGCAAGTACATCGCGCCGGGACTGCGGATCGCCTTCCTTGCGGCGAGGCCTCCGCTCCTGTCGGCGATCCGTCCGCTCAAGGCGCTGTCGGACGGCGGCACGCCGCTGCTCGGGCAGAAGCTGTTCCAGTCCTTTTTCTTTTCGAGCCGCATGCAGGAGCATTTGGCCAAGCTGCGCGTAGCGGTCTCGATGCGCAAGGAAGCGATGGAGCGAGCGCTGTCGCCTTCCGGCTGGAGCTGGGAAAGTCCGGCCGGCGGGCTCAATCTGTGGGTGCGCCTGCCGCAGGGCCTGCGAGCCTCGCAGCTGCTGGAGCACAGCCTGGAGCTGTCCGCCGCCTTCGTGCCGGGACCGATCTGCGATCCGCTGGAAGCGATGCACGACCGCATCCGGCTCAGCTACTCAATGCTCGACGAGCGCAGGCTGGGCGAAGGGGTGGCGAAAGTCATCGAGGCGGCGGAGGGGGCTGCGGCAGGGAACGGCTGATCGCCGCTCTCCTGGTCCAGGCGTCATGCAGGACGGAAAGCTGGTTTGACCGGCTTTCGGACCGCCAGGACGGGATGCGGGGCTTGCAGCTTGAAACGGGCGTAAAGGCTCCTCTGTGCACAAGCGCCGATGGACATGGAAAAAAGCACCGGTCTGTCCCTTCCCGAACTCGGCTGAGTTCGGGGATGGGACGGACGAGGTGCTTTATTTGGGTTCCAAGCTTGATTGCTCGGTTCGTGCCGCTCAGCGGCGGCTGCCCTGCAGCAGCTCCCAGCGGTAGACGTATTCGAACAGGAACTCGAACGACTCGAGATGGCGCTTCGCCTCGAAGGCGTCCTTGCCCCAGGCGTAGATGCCATGCTTGCGCAGCAGCACGCCCGGCAGGCGCGGCTGGAGCGCGTCCGTGATCTCCGGGACGATGCGCGGGATGTCGGCGTAGTTCGGCACGATCGGGATCTCGATGTGCGCTTCTTCCTCCCAGATGCCGAGCCCCTTGATGAGCTCGACGCCTGTGACCGGGACGGAGCGGCGCTCCCAGAACCACTCCGAGATGACGTTGCTGTAGACGGAATGGATATGGAAGATGGCGCCCGCCCCGGTGAGGCGGTAGATCTCGCAGTGGATCAGCGTCTCGGCGGACGGCTTCAGCGCCGTCGGCTCGCTCGGCTTGCCGTTCTGGTCGACGAGCAGGAAGTCCTCCGCCGTGCGCTTGGACTTGTCCTTGCCGCTCGCCGTGATGGCGAACTGGAAGTCGCCGGGCTCGAAGCCGCCGACGCGCACCGACAGGTTGCCGCTCGTGCCGGCGAACCAGCCGCGCGAGGCGAACAGCTCCTTGACCTCGGCCAGCTCGGCGTAGGCGCGCTGCTTTTCCTCCAGCCGCGCGAGGTGCTCTTGATACTCGCTCATCGTACGTTCCTCTCTTTCTTGGCTTGCTGACGCTCCTCAAGGCCGCGCACGACATCGTGAAACGTCGAGAACTCCAGATGCGGCAGTCCGAGCTCCCGGCACTTGGCCGTGAGATGGGCGCGCGAGAAGACGAGATCGGCGAGCCTCGCCCCCTCGAAGTCGGTCACGCTGTCCCCGATCAGGATGCGCTCGTACCGGTCCGCCGGAAAGCGGCGGATGACGGCCGTCTTGCACATGCCGCAGCTGCCGTTCGGACAGTCGCCGTCGCAGCGGTGCGGCCATAGGATCTCGATGCGCTCCCCTCCGAAGTCGGCGCCGTTGCAATAGATATGGTCATGCGGGATGCCGAACGGCTCCAGCAGCGGATAGACGAAGAAGTCGATGCCGCCGCTCGTGACGAAGAACTCGATGTCCTGATCCCGGCAATAGTCGAGCAGCTCGCGGAAGCCGTCCCGGATGACGGCATTGCCGATCGCGTAGCGGACGACCTCGTCCTTCATCGAGGCGGGGAGAAGGCGGAACAGCGAGCCGACGCCCTCCTGCACGGAGATGCGCTGGTCGATCGTATCCTGCACGAGCTGCTGCCAGCCTTGCGGATCGAAATGCTTGATGATCGCGACGATGTTGTCGTTCTCGGTGATCGTGCCGTCGAAGTCGCAGAACAGCACTTGTTTTTTCGGTTCCAAGCTCATCGCTCCATGCCTTCTTTCTCGGTTGCGAAAATCGGTGGAGAGGGGGGCGTGGCGTTACGCCTCGCGCACTCCCCAGGCGTCCACGGCGGCGCGCAGCGCCTCGCGTCCCGGCTCCTGCGCCGCCTGCTGCAGCGGAATGCCCGCCATGGAGGCATCGATCGCCTGGCGGAACGCATGGCCGCCGGCGGCAGCGCCGCCGGGATGGCCGTGCACGCCGCCGCCCGCGTTGACGACCGACTCGATGCCGAAATCGCGCAGCAGCAGCGGCACGAGGCCGGGGTGGATGCCGGCGGACGGCACCGGGAAGCTCGTCCGCATCGGACGGGTCGGATCGAGCAACGCCGCAGTGATCGCGAGATTCTCTTCCTTGGGCATGACGACCGAGCCGTACGGCGAAGGGAAGAGCACGAGGTCGGCGCCGGCGAGCCGCATCAGCTTGCCGAGCAGCAGCGGGGCGGCGATGCCGTAGTGCGGCGACGGATAGAACGCGCCGGCCATCGCCGGATGGGCGGCGATCGGCACATTCACGGACGGATCGGCCGCCAGCTCATGCAGCGCGTCGTAGCCGTAGGCGAGCGCGTTGAACAGCAGCGCGTTGGCGCCTTCGGCGATCGCCCGTCGCGCCTGCTCATGCAGCCGCGACGTCGGGCCGGTCAGGTTGACGGCATAGAGCAGCTTCTGTCCCGTCTGCTCGGATGCCCGGCGGGCGGCCTCCATGCACACCGCGACGCGGCGGTCGATGCCGATCTCCTCGTTCTCGAACAGGATCTCGTCATCCTTGATCAGATCGACGCCGCCGAGAGCCTGCTGGTAGAACTGCTCCTCGAGCCCGCGCAGATCATGGCCGATGACGGATTTGAAGATGCTCATCAGCAGCGGACGGCCGTGGACGCCGAGCTGCTCTCGCACGCCGGCGATGCCGAACTTCGGTCCGGCGAACGCGCCTTGGAAGCCTTCCGACACGTCCAGATCCAGCAGCTTGACCCGTCCGTCCATCGACAGCTTGCCAAAGACGGTGACGAGCAGCGCGGGAATGTCGCGGCTGAAGTTGAGATCGGGGTAGGCGATGCGGATGTCGGCATGCCGGCTGCCCGGAGATCCGTCTCCTTCATGCTCCTCGATGGAGAGGACGCGTCCGAGATGCTTCTCCATCTCGGCCTTGCGCAGCTCGGGCAGATCGGTCCAGCTGCCTACCGTCAGGCCGACCGCGATGGACTGGGCCTTTTCGGCGAAATCGGCCTTGTCGTCATGGACGCGGTACGTCGCGACGCACATGCCGGCGGGAATCGTCGTCTCACTCACCTAGAACGCTCCTTTCCAGATCGCGGCCGATTTCGGAAGCGCGCTCGGCCGATTTTTTCATTCCTTGGCGGAAATGCAGGCCGACCCCATGCTCCTCCATGAGCGCGATCGCCGCCTGGGTCGTGCCGCCGGGACTCGTCACCTGGCGGCGCAGCTCGGCCGGCTCCTCGCCGGTAACCCGCATCATCTCGGCGGCGCCGAGCATCGTCTGCACGGTCAGCTCGCGCGCGAGCGCGCTGTCGAGACCGAGCTCGACGCCGGCCTGGATCATCGATTCCATGATGTAGTAGAGATAAGCCGGGCCGCTGCCGGACACGCCGGTCACCGCTTCGAGGAGCGGCTCCTCGACCGTGACCGTCATGCCGACGGAGCGGAACAGCTGCTCGCCGATGCGGCGCTGCTCGTCGCTGGCCTCGCCGGAGAAGCTGAGGCCGGTCGCGCCGAGGCCGATCGAGCTGGACGTGTTGGGCATCGTGCGCACGACCGCCAGCGGCTGCCCCAGCAGCGCCTGGATCGTCCGGATGGAGAGTCCGGCGATCATCGAGACGATCAGCTGTCCGGGCCGCAGCGTGGCGGCGACGGAGCGGAGCGCCTCCTCGGCGTCCTTGGGCTTCATGCTCAGGATGACGACATCGGCCTCGGTCAGCAGCCGATCCTTGTCCTCCGGCGTCTCGGCGGTCGTCACGCCGTACAGGGCGCGGAGGTCGGCCAGGCGCTGGCCGCCGCTGCGGTTGAACATGCCGATCTGCTCCGGCGGGCACAGCTGGCGGCCGGTCATGCCGCGGGCGACGGCTTCGGCCATCGAGCCGGCTCCGTAAAAGCAGAAGCGCAGCTGCTGGAGCGGCGCATCGGGAGCGGCCGGCGTAGCGCCGGCCGCGGATTGCATCGTCATATCGGTTCAGTTGCCTCCTCAGGTGGCGGAATCAGCCGCGGATCTGGCCGGTTCCGCGGATGCGGTACTTGGTGGATGTCAGCGCCGGCAGCCCCATCGGGCCGCGCACATGGAGCTTTTGCGTGCTGATGCCGATCTCCGCGCCATAGCCGAATTCGAACCCGTCCGTAAACCGGGTCGAAGCGTTGTGGTAGACGGCGGCCGCATCGACGCGGTCGAGGAACTCGCCCGCAGCCTCCGCGCTTTCGGCGACGATGCACTCCGAGTGGCGGGTGCCGAAGCGATCGATATGCTCCAGCGCCTCCTCGAGGTTGTCGACGATCCGGATGTTGAGCACGTAATCGTTGTACTCCGTGGCGTAGTCCTCGTCCGTCGCCGGACGCGCCGCGCCGCTTCCCAGCAGGGAAAGCGCCTCGGGGCAGCCCTTCAGCTCCACGCCGGCTTCCTTCATCGACGCGGCGATCCGCGCGAGTCCGCGCTCGGCGAAGCGGCGATGCAGCAGCAGCGTCTCCATCGAGTTGCATACCGACGGCCGCTGGGCCTTGGCGTTGACGGCGATGGCGACGGCCATGTCCGCGTCCGCATCCTCATGCACATAAGTATGGCAGATTCCGGCGCCGGTCTCAATGACGGGCACCGTCGCGTTCTCGACGACGTTGCGGATGAGCGCAGCCCCGCCGCGCGGGATGATGACGTCGAGCAGGCCGCTGAGCTTGAGCATCGCGTCGGCCGAGGCGCGGCTCGGATCCTCGATCAGCTGCAGCGATTCGGGCGGAATCGCGGATGCCGCGAGCGCGGAGCGCAGAATCTCCGCCGTCTTGAGGTTCGTCTGCAGCGCGGCGCTGCCGCCGCGCAGCACGACGGCGTTGCCCGTCTTGAGCGAAAGAGCCGCCGCGTCGACGGTCACGTTCGGCCGCGCTTCGTAGATCATGCCGATGACGCCGAGCGGCACGGTCACCTGCTCGATCGACAGGCCGTTCGGCCGCTCGATGGCCTGCACGGTCCGGCCGACCGGATCGGGCAGGCCGATCACCTGGCGCACGCCCTCGGCGATGGCTTCGATCCGCTCCGGGGTCAGCCTCAGCCGGTCAAGCAGGGAGGGGGCGGTGCCGTTCTCCTCGCCTCTCTTCAGATCGATCGCGTTGGCCTCGATCAGCTCGGCGGCGCGCTCCAGCAGCGCGTCCGCCATGCGTCCGAGCGCCTCGTCCTTCTGCTCCGTCGTCAGCACGGCGAGGCGCGATGCGGCTTTGCGCGCCGCGGCAGCCTTGCGGGTGGCTTCCTCCTGCGCGGCGGACAGGTTGGCTTGCATGTTCATATCCATTCCTCCTTGCGGATTGTGTTTGTCCTCGTTCGTTGCGGTTCTTTTGATGCCCGTCAGGCGAGCGTGATCCATTCGTCGCGGTGGATGACCTCGATGCGGGAGACGTCGACGCGCCGCCGCACCTCCTCCGAGCCGAGGCCGGCGGCCGCCCGCAGCTGCCAGCAGTCGTAGTTGACGATGCCCCGGCCGATCAGGCGGCCGGCGGGGTCGGTCACCTCGACGACGTCGCCGGGATGGAAGTCTCCGCTCACGGCGGTTACTCCGGCGGGCAGCAGGCTCTTGCCGCCGCTGACGAGCGCGCGCTCGGCTCCGGCGTCGACGGCGATGCTGCCGCTCGGCATCGAGTGGAAGCCCAGCCATTGCTTTTTGACGGGCAGATGATGCTCGCGCGATTCGAAATACGTGCCCTTGCCGCTGCCGGAAGCGGCGAGCAGCAGCTCGCCGGGCTCGAGCACGCGGCCGATGAACGCCGGCACGCCGCCGCGCATCGCGATGCGCGCGGCCTCGATCTTGGAGCGCATGCCGCCGGTGCCGACGCTCGAGCCGGCCCCGCCGGCGAGGCCCATCAGCTCGCCGGTGATCGCCTCGACGCGCTCGATCTTGCGCGCGGCCGGATCGCGGCGCGGATCGGCCGTATAAAGGCCGTCCGTATCAGTGACGATGATGAGCTGGCGCGCTCCGACCAGATTGGCGACGAGCGCGGACAGCATGTCGTTGTCGCCGAACTTCAGCTCGTCGGTGGATACCGTATCGTTCTCGTTGATGATCGGCACGACGCCCTGCCGCAGCAGCTCGTCGATCGTCATCATCGCGTTGCGCCCCCGGCCGCGGGCAGTGAAGTCCGGCCGCGTCAGCAGCAGCTGCGCGCAGCGGATGCCCTCGGCCGCGAGCGCCTCCTGGTAGGCCTGCATGAGCAGCGCCTGGCCGACGGCGGCCGCGGCCTGCTTCTCGTGCAGCAGCTTCGGCCGCGACTCGTAGCCGATCACCTTGAAGCCGGCGGCGACGGCGCCCGAGGTGACGAGCAGCACCTCGCGGCCTTGCCGGTGGAGGTCGGCCAGCTCTCCGGCATAGAATGCCAGTCTTTCCTTGTTCAATCCGCCTTCGGGACTTGTCAGCGAGCTGCTCCCGATCTTGACGACGCGTCTGTCAGCGCTCATGCGGCATCTCATCTCCTGCTCGGCGAAAATAGCGTGGCCGCGGCGGCAAAAAAACAAAAAAGCTTTCGTCCTCTAAAGGACGAAAGCTGCTGCTTCCGCGGTACCACCTTAACGTTGGACGGCAGACGCCGTCCCTCTCGGTGCCCTTGTAACAGAGGGCGCTGTCCGGCTCCTCGCCGGGCGCTCCGGGACGGGTGCAGAAGGCTGTCGCCGCAGTCTCTCCCAGCCGATGGAGACCGCTCTCTGATGCGCAGCGGGATTCTGTCGTTTCCCTTCACAGCGTCTAACGTGTTGAATTGAACCCAGCATACCATGACGCCCGGGCACTGTAAAGCCGTAAAGAGCCCCCGGCAGGGACGAATGCCGCCGCCGGCGGGGGAGAAGGCCGCCGGGCCGGGCTCAGCCGAACAGGCCGAGCTTGCCGATGCGGGCCGCCGCTTCGCGCAGGCGGTCCTCCTCCGTCAGCAGGCCGAGCCGCACGTAGCCTTCGCCATGCTGGCCGAAGCCGATGCCGGGCGCGACGACGACGTCGGCCTGCTCCAGCACGATGTCGGCGAACGACTCCGACGTCATGCCCTTCGGCACGGGCAGCCAGCAGAAGAACGAGCCGCCCGGGCGCTCCGCCTGCCAGCCGATGCGCTCCAGCTCGCCGAACAGCGCCTCGCGGCGGGACTCGTATCTGGCGCCGAGCTCGCGCACCGACTGCTGGGAGCCGGTCAGCGCCGCCGCCGCCGCTTCCTGGATGCCGCCGAACAGGCTGCAGTAGTAGTGGTCCTGGATCAGGTTGATGAGCTCGATGACGCGCGCGTTGCCGAGCGCGAAGCCGACGCGCCAGCCGGCCATGTTGTACGTCTTGGACAGCGTGTAGAACTCCACGCCGACCTCCTTGGCTCCCGGCGTCTCGAGGAAGCTGATCGGCCGCCGGCCGTCGAAGCCGAGCGCGCCGTAGGCGAAGTCGCTGGCGGCGACGATGCCGTTCGCCGCGGCGAACTCGACCGTCTCGCGGTAAAACTCCGGCGTCGCGACCGCTCCGGTCGGATTGTTCGGATAGTTGAAGAACATCAGCTTGGCGTCCCGGCGGTCCTCCGCGCTGATGCGGCTGTAATCCGGCAGAAAGCCGTTCTCCTCGCGCAGCGGCATGAACGACATGCGCGCGCCCGAGAGCGCGACGCCGGACCAGTAGTCCGGATAGCCCGGATCGGGGACGAGGCACAAGTCGCCGGGATCGAGCAGGCACTGGCTGATCTCGATGAGGCCGGTCTTGCCGCCGAACAGGATCGCGACCTCGGTCTCGGGGTCGAGGTCGACGCCGTAGTCCTCCTTGTACCGCAGCGCGACCGCTTCCTTCAGGAACGGAAAGCCGCGGAACGGCGGGTAGCGATGGTAGCGAGGGTCGGCGGACGCCTGCTGCATCTTCTCGACGATATGGGCGGGCGTAGGGGTATCCGGGTTGCCTTGGCCGAGGTTGATTACGTCCCGGCCGAGCGCGGCGCGGGCGTTCGCCTTGCCGACCAGCTTGGCGAAAAACTGCTCCGGCAGCCCTTGCAAGCGGCGCGCGGGCACGAGGCCCGGCGCCGCCGCGCTGAAGCGGCTGTTGCTCATCTTGTCATCACTCCATCATCATCCTTGGCCGGACCGCTGCGGCTCGCGCGCTCGCTTCCGGCTTGCTGCAACCATGGTAGCAGAGGAGGGACGGACTGTCGAGCGCGCGCCGGGGCGAACGTCCGCTCAGGGCTCGAAGCCGATCCGCTCGAAGAACGGACGCAGATCCGGACGGGCCGTCAGCAGGTACGGCTTCTTGCGCTCGTCGAACACGAGCAGCTCCGGCTCGCGCTCAGGACAGTAGAACAGGAACACGTCCTCGGCTCGCAGGTGCAGGCGGCCGACCTTCAGCGAGGCGGGCTCTCGCAGCGGGATGCGGAACACATAGCCGCAATCGTCGTCCGGTGACAGGTTGGGCGACAGCCCCTCGGCCGCGTCCAGCCAGGAGCGGGCGATCTGCTGGTAAGCGTCCTCGTTCGGAAACGACTGCACGACCTTCCCGGCGCGAACGTCGAACACCTGGACCGGACGGTCGGACTTGGCCGGAGCCGAAGCGGACGCCGCCTGCGGAAGCAAGCCCGCGAGCAAGAGGAGGACGAGCGCGGCCGTGGCCAGCCGCACGGCATTGCGGGAGCGGCCGGCATGGCGCAGCAGCGGAAGGCGGAGCGCGGCGCGGGCGGCGGAGTGGAGGAAGTGCAGGCGCGTTGGCGCGGCAGGCGCGGCCGGCGGGAGAGAGGGAGGGAATCGCATCGGGAAAAGCATCTCCTTTCGGGCCGCCTCGGGGCAGCCCGTCGTTTGCTTTTAACCTGTCCATCTTGACAGCGCCCTATGACGCGGCAAGAATAGTAGCATTGATGAAGCATCCCGAAGCGGATGCGCGGAAAGGGGTTGGAGGCATGAGCGGAAACGGAGGCAAGCTGCGCATCTCGGCGCTGCAGCTTCATATAGACGCGGGAGAGCCGGAGCTGAACTTTGCCCGGGTGCGGTCCCGGCTGCAGGAGGCGGCCGCGGCGGCGGACAAGCCCGACGTGATCGTGCTGCCGGAGATGTGGAACACCGGCTACGCGCTCGACCGCATCGGCGAGCTGGCCGACCCGGACGGGGAGCGGACGCGCGCGATGCTGTCGGCGTTCAGCCGGGAGGCGGGCGTGCATGTCGTCGGCGGTTCGATCGCCGAAAAAAGGGCGCAGGAGGTGTACAACGCCGCCTACGCCTTCAATCGGGAGGGAGAGCTGGCCGGACAGTACGAAAAAATGCATCTGTTCCGGCTGATGGAGGAAGAAAAGCATCTGGCGGCCGGCTCGCGCCTGGGACTGTTCCCGCTGGAAGGGGCGGACGCGGCGATGATGATCTGCTACGACATCCGTTTCCCGGAGCTGGCTCGCTCGCTCGCGCTCGCGGGAGCGAAGGCGCTGTTCGTGCCGGCGGAGTGGCCGAAGCCGCGCCTGCATCACTGGCGCTCGCTGCTGATCGCGCGCGCGATCGAGAACCAGATGTACGTCATTGCGTGCAACCGCACGGGCACGAGCGGGGAGACGGAGTTTTTCGGCCACTCGATGATCGTCGACCCATGGGGCGAGGTGCTCGCCGAAGCCGGGGAAGAAGAGACGATCCTGAGCGCCGACATCGATCTGGCCCTTGTCGACGAGGTGCGGGCCCGCATCCCCGTCTTCGAGGACCGCAGGCCGCAGCTCTACCGGCTCTAGGGAGTAGACGCGCAGCCTCGCCCTGGGGCAGCCTGCACCGCCTTCTCGCCCTCTGCCTTGTCGCCTAGGCATGAGGCGCCTCCGATGAGTCTTCGCCTGCAATCCACGCAGGGAAGGAAGCGGACATTCGGCGCCATCTGATCCCTCCGAAGCTGTAAGCACGCGCTAGTCCTGTCCGCCGTAATGGCGGCTGACGGAAGCCTTCATCGTCTCGATGAAGGCTTCCGCCGCTTTGGACAGGTAGCGGCCCTTGCGGCTGGCGATGACGAGCGTCCGCGACGGCTTGCCCTTGATCGGGATGAAGGACGGTGTGAACTCGGTGCGGCGCCCTTGCGCGATCATCTGCGGGATGAACGAGACGCCCATGCCCGCCGCGACGAGCGACTGCACCGTCTCGATGTTGCTGCTCTCGAACACGATGCGCGGCTGGAAGCCGGCGCCCGCGCACAGGTCGAGGGCGATCTGGCGGAAGCCCTGGCCTTTCTTGAGCACGATGAACGGCTCGTCCTTCAGCGTCTCCAGCCCGATCGGCTCCCGGCGGCCGGCCAGCGGATGGCTCGGCGGCACGGCGAGCGTGATCTCCTCGCGGATGAGCGGCTCATAGACGAGGGTCGGATCGATGAGCGGCAGCGTCAGCAGGCTGATGTCGGTCTGACCGCTTCCCGCGAGCTGCTCGAGCTTGGCGGTCGTATCCTCGACGAGCACGAGCTCGATGTCGGGGAAGCGCTGGCCGAACTCCGGCAGCACGATCGGGAGGATGTGCGAGCCGGTGATCGGCAGGCTGCCGATGACGAGGCGTCCCCGTTTCATCTGGGCCATGTCCTCCATCTCGGTCTTGAGCTGCTCGATGCGGTCGAGGATGTCCTGGGCCTTGTCCACGAACACTTCCCCCGCATGGGTGAGCTCGACGGAGTTGGTCGTGCGGCGGACGAGCAGCACGCCGATCTCCTTCTCGAGCTTGGACAGCTGCTGGCTGAGCGACGGCTGGGCGATGTGGAGCTTCTCGGCCGCGCGCGAGAAGTTCAGCTCCTTGGCGATCTGGATGACATAGTGCAGCTGGCGTAATTCCATCGTTCGGCTCCTTCGGCCACTCGGGGCCGGGTGATTTATAATAGCATCCTATAATGATTATAGATATTATATCTTGGAACAATCAACCCCGGACGTGTATGCTGGATGCAGATCAAGAAACGGCACCGATACTCATACGGGGTGATAACTTATGAAAAAGCGCACCATGTTCGAAAAAATCTGGGACAATCACGTCATTCACGCGGAAGAGGGCAAGCCGAGCATCCTCTACATCGACCTGCATCTCGTCCACGAGGTCACGTCGCCGCAGGCGTTCGAGGGCCTGCGCCTTTCGGGACGCCAGGTCCGCCGTCCGGACCGCACGTTCGCGACGATGGACCACAACGTTCCGACCAAGGACCGCTTCAACATCAAGGACCCGATCTCCAAGCAGCAGGTCGACACGCTCACGCAGAACTGCGCCGACTTCGGCGTCAAGCTGTTCGACCTGAACAATATCGACCAAGGCGTCGTGCATGTCATGGGGCCTGAGATCGGCCTCACCTGGCCGGGCAAGACGATCGTCTGCGGCGACAGCCACACGAGCACGCATGGCGCGTTCGGCGCGCTGGCGTTCGGCATCGGCACGAGCGAGGTGGAGCATGTGCTCGCGACCCAGTGCCTGCAGCAGTCCAAGCCGCGGACGATGGCGATCCGCTTCAAGGGCAGCCGCAAGCCGGGCGTCACCGCCAAGGACATGATCCTCGGCCTGATCGCCCAGTACGGCACCGACTTCGCGACCGGCTACGTGCTGGAGTATACGGGCGAGTCGATCGCTTCGCTGTCGATGGAGGAGCGCATGACCGTCTGCAACATGAGCATCGAGGGCGGAGCGCGCGCCGGCCTGATCGCTCCGGACGAGACGACGTTCGAGTACCTGCGCGGCCGCGAGTACGCGCCGCAGGGAGCGGACTTCGACCGGGCGATCGAGGCCTGGCGTCAGCTGACGACCGACGAAGGCGCGGAGTACGACACCGTGCTCGAGTTCGACGTCAACAGCCTGATCCCGCAAGTCACCTGGGGCACGAGCCCCGGCATGGGCACCGACATCACGTCGGCCGTGCCGAATCCGTCCGACCTCCCGACGGAGAACGAGCGCAAGGCGGCCGAGAAGGCGCTGGAATACATGGATCTGAAGCCGGGCACGCCGATGGCCGACATTCCGATCGACTACGTGTTCATCGGCTCCTGCACGAACGGGCGCATCGAGGACCTGCGCGCCGCCGCCGAGATCGCGCGGGGCTACCAGGTCAGCGACCGCGTGACCGCGATCGTCGTGCCGGGCTCCGGCCGCGTCAAGATGCAGGCGGAGAAGGAAGGGCTCGACAAGGTGTTCGTCGAGGCCGGCTTCGAGTGGCGCGAGGCAGGCTGCTCGATGTGCCTCGCGATGAACCCGGACGTGCTGCAGCCGGGACAGCGCTGCGCCTCCACGTCCAACCGCAACTTCGAGGGACGCCAGGGACGCGGCGGCCGCACGCATCTCGTCTCCCCGGCGATGGCCGCAGCGGCCGCGATCGAGGGCCGCTTCACGGACGTGCGCGACTGGAAGATCAAGCAGGCGGTAGCGAACTAATACCAGCGGCCGAGGCCGTTTCTATAAGAGGGGAGATTCACCGACCATGGAACCATTCGTGAAGCATACGGGCATCGTCGCCCCCGTCGACCGGGTCAACGTCGATACGGACGCCATCATTCCCAAGCAATTCCTCAAGCGCATCGAGCGCAGCGGCTTCGGCCAGTTCCTGTTCTTCGAATGGCGCTTCGACGAAGAAGGCAACGTCAATCCGAACTTCGAGCCCAACAAGCCGCGCTATCAGGGCGCTTCCGTCCTGATCTCCCGCGCCAACTTCGGCTGCGGCTCTTCCCGCGAGCATGCGCCATGGGCGATTCTCGACTATGGCTACAAGGTCGTCATCGCGCCGTCTTACGCGGATATCTTCTACAACAACTGCTTCAAGAACGGCATCCTGCCGATCAAGCTGAGCGAGGAGCAGGTCGAGGACTTGTTCCAGCGCACCGCTGCTCATGAAGGCTACGAGCTGAGCGTGGATCTGGAGAGCAAGCTGCTGACCGACGCGCACGGCCTGCGCATCGAGTTCGAGCTCGACGAGCATCGCCGCCAGTTCCTGCTCCAGGGGCTGGACGACATCGGCTTGACGCTGAAGCATGCGGACGAAATTTCCGCATACGAAGAGCGCCGTCAAGGCTCGTTCGCCTGATCCTTCGCCCGTCTGCGGAATCCGCAGGCGGGTTTTTGCATTTGTTGGGCAGGGAGGGGGGCGCGAAGCGGAAAAGCATGGGGACAAGCAGTGGCTGCGCGAGTCGAGCCTTTGTCGGCAGGGGAGCAAGACAAGCAAGCATGTTGGACAAGCAGTGGCTGCGGGAGCCGAGCCTTTCTCGATGCGAAAGCCGGCAAACGAAGCAAGTTGGACAAGCATTCGCTGCGCGAGCCGAGTCTTTCTCGATGCGAAAGCCGGCAAACGAAGCAAGTTGGACAAGCAGTCGCTGCGGGAGCCGAGCCTTTCTCCGATTCCACTGGAAGCCGGATGCCCGGATCGCCTATCCTCCTATTCGGAGGCCATCCGTCTTCCAAGAGGACCGCTGCCGCTTCTCCGAAAGGCATCGACTCGCTCCGCTCTGCCTTTTCCCAGCCGCTTTCTCCCCCTTTTTAATGGGGAGGAGGCGTCTCCCGTATACCCGAGAGACGGCAGCCTCTCACGCTCCCGAATGACCGGCAGCGACAGCCTTGCGCTCGCGTCTAATCGGTATCGACAGCCTTATGCGCTCGCGCCTAACCGGTAACGAAAGACTTGCTCGCTCGACAGCCTCGCGTGCCTCCCGAATGACCGGCAACGAAAGCATTACATGCGCCCGGATGACCGGCAACGAAAGCATTACGTGCGCCCGGATGACCGGCAGACGACAGATTTGCACGCCCCATATCAGACGGAACGATAGCCTCGCGCGCTCCTCAACAAAGGGGAGACGGCAGCAAGGTGTGCCGCGCTGGTTACGAAATCTTTGGCCACGACCAGCTCGCTCGTTCATTTTGTCTCTGACCTTCGCCCATCCAGCAAGCCTTGCCATCTAACGCGTCATCTTAGCAAGCTAGGAACCTAGCAGGTCAATCGATTGCTGGACGCACCCTCGTCGCCAAGCAATCTAATTTAGCTCGGATGAACGCCCTCATGCACGAAGTCGAAAAACTCGGTTAAAGAGTGGTTGGAGGCACGAAGTCGAGGCATTAAGTCGAAAAAATCGAGTTAGAGAGTGGTTGGAGGCACGAAACCGAGGCATTAAGTCGAAAAAATCGAGTTAGAGAGTGGTTGGAGGCACGAAACCGAGGCATTAAGTCGAAAAAATCGAGTTAAAGAGTGGCTAGAGGCACGAAGTCGAGGCAGCAAGTCGAATTAATCGAGTTACTCGTGTGCCCAGAAGGCGAAACGACTGGAGTTGCGCGGAAAAACCGAGTAACTCGGGTACACGGAAGGCGAAACGACTGGAGTTGAGCGGAAAAACCGAGTAACTCGGGTACACGAAGGCGAAACGATCGGAGTTGCGCGGACTAACCGAGTAACTTGGGTACATGCAGTCTGGACGCGCGCTTCGTCTTGCAGAGCGACCCGGTCCCGCCTGGTTCCGACAGCATGCGAAGAGGCAACCTCGCGTATACGCAAAAAAGTTGCCACGGTTCCCTTTTTTTCGCAACTTTTCGGGATAGATCGCGTCTAATCGATTGCCTGACTTTGCCAACGTCCACTGCCGCCGGGCGGGCAAGGCGGGTGAATCCGTTTTTCGAGGTGAATGATGAAAAAAGCAGTTCTGATGCTGGTGTTTTTCGTAGCAGCGTTATCCATGTTCGCTTCGGTCACTTCCGCAGCGAGCAAGGCTCCAAAGCTGTTCCTGAACGGCCTGGAGCTTCAGTCGGCATCGGCGCCGCGGATCGACAAGAGCACGACGTTTATTCCGATCCGTACGGTAGCCGAAGGGATGGGCTTTGACGTAACGTGGGACAAGGCGGCAAAAAAGGCAGTCATACATAACGGAGACAGCCTCATCGAGCTCGTCGTCGGCAGCAAGTCGTCCGTCGTCAACGGCTCGAAGATCGTGCTGGCGACGCCGGCGAAGATCGTCGGCAGCGGAGCGGCCAGCACGACGATGGTGCCCTTGCGGTTCGTGAGCGAGAACATGGGCCTGGAAGTGTACTATGACGCGCCTGCCAAGTCGGTCTATCTGTTCCAGCCGTCGACGCAGGAGCCTACAGCTCCAGGCACGGACGGCGGCACGGGCCAGCCCGGCACCGGCGGCACCGGCAGCCAGCCGGATCCCGGCACTGGCGGCACGACTCCGGGCGACGGCGACGGGGGCAGCTCCGGCGGCGGCACGATTCCGGCTGACGCGCAGGCGCTCGTCACGTCGATCCAGTACGACGGCATCGGCACGACGAGCATCGCCTATCAGGGCATCGCGACCGTAGGCGAGCCGCAGGTCCTCAGCGGACCCGACCGGATCGTGCTGGACATTCCGGCAGCTGCGTTCGCGGATGCGTTCACCCCGGGCTACTCGGCGACGACGGCCAAGATGGGCGAGATCGTCACGGACAATTCGCTCGTGACCAAGATCCGCTTCTCCCATTACTCGGACAAGCCGTCCACGGTCCGGGTCGTCTGGGATCTCCAGGCTGCGGCGCAGTATACGCTCACCAAGTCCGAAGGCCTCCTGCAGCTGAGCGTCCTCGGCGCGAGCGAGCCGGTTCCTCCGGTTCCGACGACTCCGTCGGGCGACAAAATCTTCAAGGTCGTCATCGACGCGGGACACGGCGACCAAGATCCGGGCGCGATCGGCATCACCGGCAAGACGGAGAAATCGTTCAATCTGGCGATCGCCCTCAAGGTGAACGAGCTGCTCAAGAAGGAAGCTCGCATCGAGCCCATCCTGACGCGCTCGGACGATACCTTCATCCCCCTGGAAGAGCGGGCGGCCATCGCCAACAGGCTGAACGCGGACGTGTTCATCTCGATTCACGCGAACGCGCTCAAAGGCTCCTCGGCTTCCGGGACCGAAACCTACTACAATCGAGCGGACAGCAAGACGCTCGCTGACATCATCCAAAAGCATCTGCTCGCTGCGACCGGGCTTCCGAACCGCAAGGTGCAGACGGCTGGCTTTGTCGTCATCAAGAAAACGACCATGCCGGCGGTGCTGACGGAATCCGGCTTCCTCACGAACAGCAAGGACAACGCGATCCTGTTCGACGAGAACAAGCAGAACGAGATCGCGCAAGCGCTCGTCCGCGGAATCAAGGAATATCTGAAGCTGTAAGGAGGCGACAAAGCCATGATGCAGCCGAAACGAAGGCTTGCGGCGCTGTTGGCCGCTGCTGCCGTCGCCGCCGCGCTCGCGGGCTGCGGCGCCAAAGCGCCGGAGAGCGGAGGAGCGGGGGCGTCCAGCCCGTCGCCTTCTCCATCTCCATCGCCTGCCGCGTCCGCGTCCCCATCGTTGCCGCCGTCTTCGCAGACGGCCGAAGGCTCCGGCGAAGGAGCTTCGGCCGGCGCAGGGACGGAGGCGGGCATGAAGAAAGCGACGATCAAGATTTACCAGACCGATGCCGAGCTGCTCGGGCTCAAGGAGTTCAAAGCGGAGATCGAATACGAAGACGCTGCGGGCAAGCTGGCCGCCGCGCTGAAGGCGCTCGCCGGAGCGGATCGCGACGGCCACCAGTCCTTATGGCAAGGCGTGGAGTTCCGTTCCGTGCAGCTCAAGGACGGCGCGGCGCAGGTCGATCTGACCTTGCCGGACGAAGCCCGCCTGGGCGGACCGGGAGAGCAGCTTGCCATCGACTCGCTGGCGCGCACGACGTTCCAATTTCCCGAGATCCAGTCGCTGGACGTGACCGTGGACGGCGAGGCCGTCGAGAGCCTGATGGGCCACGTCGAGCTGCAGCATCCGATCTTGCGCGATTCGTACGAAAGCACTCCATAAGCGCCGTTTTGTTTTCATTCCATTCATAGGGGAGAGCCGGAACAGATGCCACTGAGTACAAAAGCTTATCGATTCGCCACGGGCATGATCGCCCTCTCCCTCCTGGCTGGAGGACCTGCCGCTGCTAACGCAGCGGCTTCTTCCGTGTCCGGAGGGACAGCCGCGGCCGCAGCGGCCGGATCCTTTTTCTCCGACGTCAAGATCGGACACTGGGCGGAGCGCAGCATCATGAAGCTGGCTCTGCAAGGCATCATCGTCGGCAACCAGGGGCAGTTCCGCCCGTCGGCTTCCGTGAGCCGCCAGGAAGCCGTCGTCATGGCGCTGCGCTTCATGGGCAAGGAGAAGGAGATCGACGCCTCGCAGGCGGTCGTCTTCCCGGATTCGTTCCGGGTGAACAACTACTACAAGCCGTATGTCGTGCTGGCGCTGAAGCTCGGCCTGCTGAGTCAGGAAGAGGAGTTCAAGCTGGCCGACTCCCAGCCGAAGCAGGAGTGGGGCGCCTCTGCGGCATCGCGCGAATGGATCACGAAGCTCATCGTTCGCGCCGCGGGCAAGCAGCAGCTGGCCCAGGAGCTGGCCGCCAAAAGCTCCGGCTTCCAGGACGCCTCCGCCATCAGCGCCGGTTATGCCGGCTATGTCAACGCCGGCGTATCGCTCGGACTCGTCAAAGGCGTGACGGCGCAGAAATTCGACCCCGTCTCGGCGGTCAACCGCGCCTCGGCGGCTACGCTGTTCAGCCGAGCGCAGACGCTGGCTCCCGTTTCCTACCCAGGCGAGACGGAGGGCGTGCTCACGGCAGTTAGCGGAACGACCGCGACGGTGTATACCGATGACGGATTCCGTACGTTCAATCTCGCCGCGGATGCCCGCTTCTACCGCTTCGACGGCGAGACGGCGCTGAAGTCCTCGGCCGAGCTGCAGCTGTACACGCATGTGCAGGTGCTGGGCGGCGGCACGGACGCGCTTTACGTGGAGCAGACCGACACGGAGCAGCAGGTCAAGTCGACCGAAGGCACGATCAAGCAGATCGCTGCGGGCCAGAATACGATATGGCTGTGGGACGGACAGAACATGATCGGCGTCACCTACGACTCGTCGCTCGCGATCAAGTCTCAGGAAGGCGCGAAGCTGGAGCTGGCCGATCTCAAGACGGACAGCCAGGTCATCGTCAAGACGGATACGTTCCGCGACAAGCCGGGCGCGCTCGAGATCGTCGTCAAGTCGGCTCCGGTCTCCAAGGAAGGCAGCGGCACCGTCGCGGCCGCGGCCAGCGGCATGCTGACGGTCAAGACGTCGACGGGCGCCGACGAGACGTGGCCGGGAGCGGCAGGACTCGTCGTGCTCGGCTGGGACGGCCGCGCGCTGGAGGGAGGCCTGGCCGGCCTGACGGCGGGCGATGCGGTAAGCTACTCCGTCAAGGACAGCCAGGTCGTGTCGGTCAAGGTGACGGATACGACGGTGCGCGGCGCGAGCGGCTCGTTCAGCGCGTTTACAGGAGACATCCTTACCTACACGTCCAACGGCAAGCTGCAGTCGAGCTATCTGGCGGACAACGTGACGCTGACGATTCCGGGCGTGGAGCAGCCGGTGCTCGGCGACCTGTACAAGGATGACCAGCTGGAGCTGTCGCTCGACGCGGCAGGCAAGGTGACGTCGATCACGGTCAAGAACCGTTCGCTGACGACGCTGACCGGGGCGGAGGTGCTTAGCTACAGTCCCGAGCAGAAGGCTCTTACCGTCAAGGGCACGAACGGCAAGCTCGCGGCGCTGCAGGTGACGGACAAGACGCGCGTCGAGCTGAACGGCACGACCGTGCCGCTAGCGACGGCGACAGGTATGCTCCGCCAGGGGCAGCGCGTGACGGTCGGCTATTCCGGCAGCGACGCCGTGCTCATCCGTTTCGTCTACCAGTACTCCGGCACGATCGGCCTGCTCAACACGGCGACCAAGACGCTGGCGCTGTCGCTGGACGACGGCACGTCGGCGACGCTTCCGTTCGACGCGCTCTCGGTCGACTGGTACGGCAAGAGCGGCGCGACGATCGCCGACGTCAAGGTCGGCATGCGCGTTACCGCCAGCCTGGACACGAACCAAGCCAAGGCGACGAGCCTGCGGGTCCATCAGGGCGTGCAGTACAAAATCTCGTCGGTCGATGCGGCGAACAAGATCCTCGGCCTGCAGCCGGCGTCCGGCAGTGGCATCGCGCTCAGCGCGGGCAGCCTGCCGCTCCGAGGCGACGACGGCGCGACGGTTCCATTCGCCTCGCTGGCGGCGGGCGGCACGGTCAACGTCACCTATGCGGGCCAGACGCCTTCGTCGCTCACGCTTGTGACGGTCCGCTACGGCGTCGTCACGCAGGTCGGTGGCAGCTCCGTCACCGTGCAGGAATACGGCGGCTCGGCACGCACGATCGAGCTCGGCAGCGGCTACAGCATCGTTAAGAACGGAGCCGTTAGCGGCAGCGTCGCGGCGCTGGCCGCAGGCGATCGTGTCGAGACTCGCAAAAGCGCCGACGGAGCCGTCGTCATCGAAGCGAATGCGGGCGTCAAGAAGACGTTCTGGAAAATGGAGAACGGCCAGCTGCTCGTGAAGCGCGCCTCGCTGACCGACAACAGCTACCGCTTCACGCTCGCCGAAGGCGCGGCCGTCACCGCCAGCGGGCAGCCAATCGCGCTCGGCGCCCTAGCCGATGGCGACGCCGTCACGCTGTATGTGTTCGGAGGCAAGCTGCTGGAGGTCGTCAAAGGCTGAAAACCGAAGATTTTCGCAACAAAGCGCCGCGAGGCGCTTCTTTTTTTGCGCGTAAAGCCTTTTTCGGTTGCGCCGGACGGACAGATTCGGTACACTTTGAACGATAGTGCAACTAGGGAGAGAGCGTTCCAATGAAAGCTTCCGATAAAATCCGGTTCATTCTAGACACGATGGCCGAGCTGTTTCCGGACGCGCATTGCGAGCTGAACCACGAGAACGCGTTCGAGCTGACGATCGCGGTGCTGCTGTCCGCGCAGTGCACGGACGAGACGGTGAACCGCGTGACGGCGGATCTGTTCCGCAAATACCGCTCGCCGGAGGATTACCTTCAGGTCGAGCTGGCCGAGCTGGAGCAGGACATCCGGCGCATCGGCCTGTTCCGCACCAAGGCCGCGAACATCCAGAAGCTGTGCCGGATCGTGCTGGAGCGGCACGGCGGCGATGTTCCCCGCACGCATGAGGAGCTGACCGAGCTGCCCGGCGTCGGGCGCAAGACGGCCAACGTCGTCGTCAGCAACGCGTTCGGCGTGCCGGCGATCGCGGTGGATACGCATGTGGAGCGGGTGTCCAAGCGGCTCGGGCTGGCCAAGCCCGACGATTCCGTGCTTGAGGTCGAGAAGAAGCTGATGCGCCGCGTTCCCCGCGAGGAATGGACGCTGACCCATCATCGCTTCATCTTTTTCGGGCGCTACCATTGCAAGGCCCAGCAGCCCAAATGCGACATCTGCCCGCTCATCGAGCTGTGCAAGGAAGGCCAGCGGCGCATGAAGGCGGTCCCCGCTGCCAAGCCTAGATCCAAGAAGGAAGCCGCCGCGAGGCGCGAGGCTTCCAACCTTTAAGCGAAGGATGATGAACAATGAAATGCATCAGCGTATTCACGAATGACTTCGGTCTGTTCTCCGATATCTACGAGCAGGTGATGGAAGCTCCTCCGGGAGAGAACGAGGATCTCGTCATCGAAGGCGTCACGGTAAGCGGCTCCGGCGATCTGCCGGCCCAATACCTGGAGCGCATGCGCCAGAAGCCGGAGGTCGTCGTCATGCGCGAGAAGCAGCGTAACATCACGATCCTGCAGCACGGCAATGTGTTCGAGATCTGCATCCCGACGGATGAGGATGAGGAAGCGCCGGCCGTCTAAGCCGGAGCTGACGCCTGCCGATGCGCAGGCGGTTCGATTGCAGCATCAGCCGTCCCTGCCGCCCGGGGACGGCTGTTTTGCGCTTTTTGGGTCATAGACAGATCCGGCGGGCGAAGCGGAGAGGAGAATGGCGACATGGCTCATGGGGAAGCAGCAACGTTGCGCAAAGGCCAGGAGGAAGCCGAGCAGCTCGGCCGATCGGCGGAGAAGCTGGCTGCCTTGCTTCGCGAGCAGGGTGAACAGGAGCTGGCGGGAAGAGCCCGCCAGCTGGAGGAGAAGCTGGAGGCCGGACGGCTGTCGGTCGCGTTCTGCGGCCATTTCTCGGCGGGCAAGTCGACGCTCGTCAACGCGCTGTGCGGCGTGCGGCTGCTGCCGTCCAGCCCGATTCCGACCAGCGCCAACGTCGTGACGATCGCGTCGGGAGAGCCGGCGCGGGCGGTCATCCAGGCGGTCGTGGACGGGGAGGAGCGGACGATCGAGGCCGACCCGCTGCGGCTGGAGGACTATTGCAAGAACGGGGAGGTCTTCCGCAGCGTCGATCTGATCTACCCGGCGACCGGCTTCGGCCGGCAGACGACGCTGCTCGATACGCCGGGCATCGACTCGACCGACGACGCTCACCGGATGGCGACCGAGTCGGCGCTGCATCTGGCCGATGTCGTGTTCTACGTGATGGACTACAACCATGTCCAGTCGGAGATCAACTTCGAGTTCGCCAAAGGGCTGAAGGACTGGGGCAAGCCGCTCTATCTGATCGTCAATCAGATCGACAAGCATCGCGAAGAGGAGCTTCCGTTCGCCGAGTACAAGCGCAGCGTGGAAGAGGCGTTCCGCAGCTGGCATCTGGAGCCGGCGGGCACGCTCTATCTGTCGCTGCGCGAGCCGGACCATCCGCAGAGCCAGTTCGACGAGCTCAAGCGGCTGCTCGCGGAGCTGGAGGGGCAGCACTCGGAGCTGGCCGTCTGGAGCGTGCATGCCTCGCTCCGCCATCTCGCCCGCAGCTGGCTGAAGCAGCGGCTGGAAGGCGAAGAAGCCGAGCGGGAGCGGCTCGGGCTTGAGGCCGGACCGGAGGAGGAGCGTGCCGGCCTCGAAGCCGCGATGCGGGAGCTGGAGCAGGCCGCGGACGGAGCGGTGAGGGGTCCGCAAGCGCTGGAGGCTTCGCTGCAGGCGGACATCGGCAAGATTCTCGACAACGCCAACCTGATGCCGGCGGCCACCCGGGACATCGCCGCCTTGTTCCTGGAGAGCCGCAAGCCGGGGTTCAAGACGGGCCTGCTGTTCGCTGCGGCCAAGACGGCGGCGGAGCAGGAGCGGCGCGCTACGGCGTTCGAGGAGGAGCTCGGCCGTCAGGTGCAGGCGGAGGCCGTCTGGCATCTGGCCGATCTGCTGCGCAAGGCGGCGGATCGCGAAGGGCTGCAGGGACCGGAGCGCCAGCAGTGGGAAAGCGGCCTCGAGTCGGCGCTCGCCTGGCGGCCCGATGCCGCTTGGCTGGCGGCGCAGGTGAGCGGCGGCGCCGTGTTCGGGGGCGAGTACACGATCGTCTACTGCCGCGATGCCGCCGCGCAGATCAAGGCGCAGCTGAAGCGCGGCGCCTATGATGCGGCCGCGTCGCTCGCGGCTGCCGCGCGGCCGCGCTACGTCGCAGCGGCCGAGGCGGCGCGCGCCGAGCTGGCCGCGCTCGGCGGCCAGGCTGCGGCGCTCGCGGGCCTCGCCGCGCTCGGCGAGGCCGCCGCGCAGCGCGAGGCGCGCGCGCAGGCGCTGCTGCCTGCGGCGCCCGCGCGTCCGGCGCTGCCGGCGCGCCGCAGGCGCGCGACGCCGCAGCAGCAGCCTCCGCAGGCCGCGGCAGCGCCGCCGCGCCGGAGCCTGCGGCCGCCTCGGCGCCGGCCGCAGGCGCGCGCCGCGCCGCAGCGGCCGCCGGCGCAGCCGCCGCAGGCGCGCTCGCGCCGCAGCGTGCGGCCGCCGCGCGCCTGCGCGCGGCGGCGGAGCTGCTCGCGCCGGAGCCGGCGCTGGCCGCGGCGGCGGAGGCGATGCGCGCCCGCGCCGAGCGCCTCGGCGCGAGCCGCTTCACGATCGCGCTGTTCGGCGCGTTCAGCGCGGGCAAGTCCTCGCTCGCCAACGCGCTCATCGGCGAGCGGGCGCTGCCCGTGTCGCCGAATCCGACGACCGCGGCGATCAACCGCATTCTCGCGCCGACGGAGGAGCAGCCGCACGGCACGGCCCGCGTCAGCATGAAAGGCCGCGAGGCGATGCTGGACGATCTGCGCTTCTCGCTGTCGCTGCTCGGCGAGGACGCCTCCGGCATCTCCGAGCGGGAGGTGCTGAAGCGGATCGCCGCGCTCCGACCGGACGGCATCCATGCCGCCGGGCGGCCGCATTACAGCTTCCTCAAGGCGGCCGAGGCCGGCTGGGACGAGCTGGCGCCGCAGCTCGGCGAGGTACTGCGCGTCGGAGAAGAGGAGTACCGCCGCTACGTCGCGGAAGAGAGCCGCTCCTGCTTCGTGCGCGAGATCGAGCTGTTCTACAGCTCGCCGCTGACGGACCAGGGCATCGTGCTCGTCGACACGCCGGGCGCGGATTCGGTGAACGCCCGCCATACCGGCGTCGCCTTCAACTACATCAAGAACGCCGACGCGATTTTGTTCGTCACGTACTACAACCATGCGTTCTCGCAGGCGGACCGGCAATTCCTGATGCAGCTGGGGCGGGTCAAGGATCAGTTCGAGCTCGACAAGATGTTCTTCCTCGTCAATGCTGCCGACCTCGCCGCATCGCCGGAGGAGCTGGACGACGTGCTGAAGCATGTCGAATCGAACCTGCTGCAGCACGGCATCCGCCGACCGCGCCTGTTTCCGGTGTCGAGCCTGCTCGGGCTCAAAGGCAAGCAAGGAGCGCACGAGGCGGCGCTCGAGGCTTCGGGCATCCCGGCCTTCGAGCAGAGCTTCCTCGGCTTCACGCGCGGCGAGCTGGGCCGGCTGGCCGTGCAGGCGGCAGACGGCGAGCTGGAGCGCGCCGCGCATACGATCCGCGGCTGGATCCAAGCGGCGGAGGGCGATGCCGACACGCGGCGCCGCGAGCGCGAGCGGCTCGAGGAGCTGCGCGTCCCTGCCGCGGACGCCGCCGCCGTCATCGCCGACGCGCCTCCTGCGGCCGAGCTGGAGAAGGAGCTGCGCGAGCTGTTCCACTATATCCAGCAGCGGATCCGGTACGGCTTCGGGGACTTCTTCAACTATGCCTTCAATCCGTCGAGCCTGCAGGACGACGGCCGCGACCTGAAGAAGGCGGTCTGGACGTCCTGGCTCGAGCTGCAGCGGCTGCTCCAGCTGGAGCTGAGCCAGGAGCTGCTCGCGACGACGCTGCGGCTCGAGACGGCCGCCTCCGCGCTGATCCGCGTCCGTGCGGAAGCGGCGGCGGCAAGGCTGGCCGTGCTGCTGCCGGGCTTCCAGGCGCCGCCGTGGGAAGCGCCGGGATTCGCCGCTCCGCCGGAGCCGGCCGCATGGCAGTCCGTCTCCGTGCAGCCCAAGCGGCTGCAGAGCCTGTTCCGCAGCCCGCGCTCCTTCTTCGAGGGAGAAGGCAAGAAGGCGCTGCGCGAGGAGCTGGAGGAGACGATCTCCCCGGAAATCCGCCACTGGATGGAAGATGCAGCGGCGCAGTGGCTTGCCCACTACCGCTTCGGCCTCGAATCCGGCCTCGCCGCGGCGGCCGAAGCGCTGCGCCTGTCGTTCCAGCGCGAGCTGGACGGCCGCCTCGGCTCGATGCGCGATGGCGGGAGCCTCGATTCCCTGCGCGGGCTCGAGCGGCGTCTCGCAGAGCTGCTTCGCGAGGCGGGCTGATCCAAGCCGCCTCCGGTCCAACCCAAAGAGGATGTCCTTCCGAGCCGCCTTGCGCGGCGGAGAGGACATCTTTTTTTGCGCTTCCTGGGCCTGCCTGTGCGAGCGGATTTCAAAGCGGGGTAAAATTTTTTTTCTCCTTTTCTTCTGAAACAGATAAAAACGCGCAAATGTGTCGCAAACGTGACGATTCATCGAGGAAAAAGAGAATAATCCCCCTCACGCTCCGTTTCTTCCCTTTTAGCGGAGCAGAGTGCTGAATATGGCCGCTGATGGCGTTTGCCGCCCCTGGAGGATGCTGATAACATACGTCCATGTCAGCACTGAAATCGGAACTAAAACCTAACTAACGGGGGAGAGAGCAAACTTGGAGGTTTTCAGGCAACTCAAGCCTTACTACTGGGTGGAGCGGAAATTCATCTTCGCGTCCATCCTCTGCCTGGCCGCAGCTACCGCGCTCGGACTGGTCTATCCGAACCTGCTGCGGTACCTGATCGATGACGTCGTCAAGCCGCAAAACTGGGAGCCGGTGCCGCTGCTGTCGCTGGCCGTCGTCTTCGTGGTCTCGCTGAAAGGCTTCATGAACTTCCTGAGCGGCTTTTTCGGCGGCCGGCTCGGCAACCGGGTCGCCTATCGGCTGCGGAACGCCAGCTACGCCAAGCTGCAGGAACTGAGCTATCCGTATTACGACACGGCCAAGACGGGCGACTTGATGAGCCGCCTGACGGCCGATCTGGAGGCGATCCGCCAGTTCATCGGCTTCGGCTTCGCGCAAGTGCTCAACGTCTTCCTCATGATCCTGTTCGGCGGCATCATGATGCTGACGATGGACTGGCAGCTGACGCTCGTTACGCTCGTCGCGATTCCCTTCCTGGCCTTCACCGCCGTGCGCTTCGAGAAAAACATCCATCCGGCGTTCCGCGAGATGCGCCAGGCGCTCAGCCACATGACGACGGCCGTCCAGGAAAACATCACCGGCGTCCGCACGGTCAAGTCGTTCGCGCGCGAGTCCCACGAGGTCGAGAAATTCTCGGCGCGCAGCGCGGAATATCAGACGAACCAGGTCGGCGCGGCGACGATCTGGGCCCGATACTTCCCGCTGATGGAGCTGCTGGCCAACGTAAGCGTCGTCATCCTGCTGATCTTCGGCGGCATGCGCGTCATCGACCAGCATCTGACGCTCGGCGAGCTGGTCGCGTTCTTCAGCCTCATCTGGTACATCATCGGCCCGATGTGGGGCATCGGCTTCCATATCAACAACTACACGCAGTCCAAGGCGTCCGGCGAGCGGGTGCTGGAGCTGCTGAACCAGTTCGTGCATGTGAAAAGCGTACCCGACGCCGTCGTGCTCGACAAAGACCATGTCAAAGGGCATGTCCGCTTCGAGAACGTCACGTTCAATTACGCGGACAAGGAGCCGGCCGTAGTGGACATCAGCTTCGACGCGCCTCCGGGCACCGTCATCGGCCTGCTCGGCGGCACCGGCTCCGGCAAGAGCACGATCATCCAGCTGCTCATGCACGCCTACAACGTCAAGCAGGGCAAGATTTCCGTGGACGGACTCGACATCCGCCAGCTCGACGTGCACAGCCTGCGCAGCCAGATCGCGACCGTATTCCAGGAAACGTTCCTGTTCTCCGCCTCGATCCGCGACAACATCGCCTACGCCGACAAGGACGCGACGATCGAGGAGATCGAGCGCGCGGCCAAGCTGGCCAAGGCGCATGACTTCATTATGGAGCTGCCGCTCGGCTACGACACGCTGGTCGGCGAGCGGGGCATGGGCCTCTCCGGCGGCCAGAAGCAGCGCATCGCGATCGCGCGCGCCTTGATCCGGAACCCGCATATCCTCGTGCTCGACGACGCGACAAGCGCGGTCGACATGGAGACGGAGCATGAGATCCAAGCCGGCTTCAAGGAGCTGATGAAGGGACGCACGACGTTCATCATCGCCCACCGAATCAGCTCGCTCAAGGACGCCGACGAGATTCTCGTGCTCGACAAGGGCCGCATCGTCCAGCGGGGCAAGCACGCGTCGCTCATCCGCCAGAGCGGACCGTACCGCGACGTCTACAACATCCAGTACGCCGACCGTCCTCAGCAGGACGACGAGCCCGCGCTGGGCAAGGGAGGAACCGCCTGATGGCACGCAGCGCAAAAGGGCCGGCCGCGACCGGCCTCGACGCCTCCATGCAGGAGGCCGCGCAGGCTCAGCGCCAGCGCTTCAAGTATACCGATGACGAGGTCATCGAGAAGCCGTTCAACTGGAAGCAGGTCCTGCGCCTGCTCTCCTATATGAAGCCTTACCGCAAGCAGCTCGTGCCGATGGTCGTCATGATGCTGCTCGGCACGCTGACGCGGCTGGCCGCTCCGGCCGTCATCATCCTGGCGATCGACGAGGCCATCGACAAGGGCGGCGGGGACAAGGGCCTGCTGCTGACCTACGGCGGCATCATGCTCGGCCTGTACGTCGTCCAGTGGGCCGCCAACACGATCCGCATCAAGTACACGAACGTTATCGGCCAGAAGGTCATCTACGATCTGCGCCAGCAGCTGTTCGAGCATATCCAGAAGCTCAGCTTCCGCTTTTTCGACAAGCGGCCGGCAGGCTCCGTGCTCGTGCGCGTCACCAACGACGTCAACTCGCTGCAGGACCTGTTCACGAACGGCGTCGTCAACCTGCTCATGGACTGCATCCAGCTGATCGGCATCGCCGCGATCCTGCTGATCTGGAACTTCCAGCTCGGCATCGCCGTCATGGTGACGGTGCCGCTCATGTTCATCGTCTCGGGCACGCTCCGCAAGCGCATCCGCTTCGCCTGGCAGGACGTGCGCATCAAGCAGTCGCGCATCAATTCCCATCTCAACGAGGCGATCCAAGGGATGAAGGTGACGCAGGCGTACGTCCAGGAGAAGGAGAACTACCAGTTCTTCGACCATATGAACACGATCAACAAGAAAAGCTGGGACCGCGCGTCCGCGCTCAACCAGACGTTCGGCCCGATCATCGAGGTGACGGCGGCGATCGGCACGCTCATCCTGTTCTGGTACGGCTCGCATCTGCTGCAGACGAACGTCATCACCGTCGGCCTGCTCGTCGGCTTCGCCAACTACATCGGCAACTTCTGGGACCCGATCAACCGGCTCGGCCAGATGTACAACCAGCTGCTCGTCGCGATGGCTTCCTCCGAGCGGATCTTCGAGTTCATCGACGAGGAGCCGACCGTCAAGGAGAGCGGCCGGGCGCGCATGCTGACCGGCATCAAGGGCGACGTGTCGTTCGACCGCATCGTCTTCGAGTACGAGAAAGGCCGCCCGGCGCTCAAGGGCATCTCGCTGGAGGTGAAGGCCGGCCAGTCGGTCGCCCTCGTCGGCCATACCGGCTCGGGGAAGAGCACGATCATCAACCTGCTCTGCCGGTTCTACGATCCCGTGGAGGGCGCCGTCCGCATCGACGGCCAGGACATCCGCGACGTGACGATCGAGAGCCTGCGCTCGCAGGTCGGCATCGTGCTGCAGGACACGTTCATCTTCTCCGGCACGATCCGCGACAACATCCGCTTCGGGCGGCTGACCGCGACCGACGAGGAGGTCGAGATGGCCGCCCGCGCGGTCAACGCGCATGAGTTCATCGTCTCGCTGCCCGACGGCTACGACACCGAGGTGCAGGAGCGCGGCAACGTGCTCTCGATGGGCCAGAGGCAGCTGCTCAGCTTCGCCCGCGCGCTGCTCGCCGATCCGGCGATCCTCATCCTCGACGAGGCGACGGCCAGCATCGACACGGAGACCGAGCTGAAGATCCAGGAGGCGCTCAAGACGCTCCTGGCCGGACGCACGTCGTTCATCATCGCGCATCGGCTCTCGACGATCCGCCATTGCGACAACATCGTCGTGCTGGACCATGGCCGCATCGTGGAGCAAGGCGACCATGACGCGCTCATGCGCCACGGAGGCACGTACCACGGCCTCATCGAGGCGCAGTACCGGTTCCTCAGCGCCTGATGCGGGGCAAGACAAAAAGCTGGCCTGCCCGTCCTGGAAAGGACGGGCAGGCCAGCTTTTTTCGGCATGCGGCAGCTTGCGGTTCGAAGACGTGTTGAAGTCCCTTTACGATGAGGCGGACAAGAAGGCGTCGAGGCGATCGAACGTGCCGCCAAAGCCTTGCTCGATCATGCTGGAGGAGGCGCGGAACAACGCAGCTTCCTCCGGCGTAGGCTCGCGGGGCTGCCGGTCATCCTAAGGCGCGTTCCGCCGTCCTCCTCGTCGAGCACGATCGTGTTGCGGATGAGCAAAGGCCAGTTCTCGTCGAAGAAGGCTCGCGCAATCCGTCCTTCCTCGTCGGAAAAGGCGTTGGTGAAGACGAGCCGCCCCGGACTCTCGATCTCCTTGAATTGAAGCACCCCCCACAGCGTCTGCCCTTCAGGCGAGGTCTGGCGGTAATGGAAGCGGCCGCCGGGCTCGATGCGGGCGGCGATCGCCGTCGTCTCGAAGCCGGCTGGCCCCCACCATTCGAGGAAGCGGTCCGATTGCGTGAAGGCTTGGAAGACGGCTTCGCGCGAGGCGCGGAAATGGCGGGTCAGGCCAAGCTCGGAAGAATCGGTCATGGCATGGCCTCCTTGAATTGGAAAGGAACGATGCGGACGAAAGATGCCGACGTCAATCGGGGGACTGCTGAAGCCGCTGCAGGTATCCGTCAAGCCGGTCCATCCGCTCTTCCCAGTCTCGGCGGAACGAGGAAGCCCAGGCTTCGAGCTCCTGGAAAGGCTTCGGCGCGAGCCGATAGATGCGGCGGTTGGCTGAAGCTTCCACCAGCAGCAGCCCGGCCTCGCTCAGCACCTTGAGATGCTTGGATGTCTGCGGCTGATTGAGGGAGAGCCGCTCCGCGATCTCCCCCACCGTGAGCGGGCCGGAGCGGAGCAGCTCGACGATCAGCAGCCGATTCGGCTCGGCCAGCGCTTGAAGGATCGATTTCATGCCCTAAACATACTTCCGGAGGAATATATCTGTCAAGGAAAACGCTTGTGTTCGCTTGATTTTTCAATAGACAGCGTCCAAAATGATAGGGATCATGTACCGGAAAATGGGAACAGGGGGAACTGAAATGTCGTATGGACCGCCGCTGTCTGAAGGGGCGCGCAAGCTGCTGCTGCTGGGCTCCGGAGAGCTCGGCAAGGAGGTCGTCCTCGAAGCGCAGCGGCTCGGCGTGGAGACGGTCGCTGTCGACCGTTATGCCAACGCTCCCGCGATGCAGGTGGCGCATCGCTCGCATGTGATCGACATGCTGGACCCGGAGCGGCTGCGCGGGCTGATCCTGCAGGAAAAGCCGGATCTGATCGTGCCGGAGATCGAAGCGATCGCCACGGGCACGCTCGTCGAGCTGGAGCAGGAAGGCTTCAAGGTGGTGCCTACGGCGCGAGCCGCGCGGCTGACGATGGATCGCGAGGGCATCCGGCGGCTGGCGGCGGAGACGCTTCGGCTGCCGACCGCATCGTACCGCTTTGCCGATTCGCTGGAGGAGATGCGGGCCGCCGTGCTGGAGCTCGGCCTGCCATGCGTCGTCAAGCCGATCATGAGCTCCTCGGGCAAGGGCCAGAGCGTCTGCCGTTCCGAGGCGGAGATCGAGAGCTGCTGGAACTACGCGATGGAGGGCGGCAGGGCCAAGAAAAAACGGGTCATCGTCGAAGGCTTCGTGCGCTTCGAGTCCGAGATTACGCTGCTGACGGTTCGTTCCGTCTCAGGGACGGCGTTCTGCCCTCCGATCGGACATGTGCAGCAGGACGGCGACTACATCGAGTCGTGGCAGCCGCATGCGATGAGCGAAGCGCAGCTGCGCGAGGCCGAGCGGATCGCGCTGGCCATCACCGAAGCGCTCGGGGGATGGGGGCTGTACGGCGTCGAGCTGTTCTTGACGGAGGACGGCGTCCTGTTCAGCGAGGTGTCGCCGCGGCCGCATGATACCGGCATGGTGACGATGGCGACGCAGGACCTGTCCGAGTTCGCGCTGCATGTCCGCGCCATCCTCGGCCTTCCGATCCCAGGCGTCCGGCTGCTGTCGCCAGGCGCGAGCCGCACGCTCAAGGCTGCTCGCGACAGCCGCTCGTTCGCCGTCGAAGGGCTGGAGCAGGCGCTCGCCGTACCGAGCGCGCAGGTGCGCGTATTCGGCAAGCCGGAGACGCGCAAAGGCCGACGCATGGCCGTCGCCCTCGCCTCCGGTCCGGATGCCGAGTCCGCGCGGGCCGCGGCTCGCCAGGCGGCGGAGTGCTTGTCGATTCGATACGATGGATAAGGGGGAGCAGGCCGACGCGGCCTGCTTTTTTCGTGCGCGCCCGACGCTCGATTCGGCCCTCGTCCGGCGGCTCCGCGATTCGCTGCTGAGGGAACAGACGCGCCGAAGGGATTGCGGACCGCATCATTTGCAAAAACTTGTCGCAAGCCTTATTTTTAGTAGATGATGCTATACCAAATGTTCACAATTCAAATTCGAGCAAGGGGAGCCGAAGAAAGATGAAGTCATCCGGCATATTATGGCGGGTCGTGGGTACGGCGGCGCTCGCCTCGACGCTGCTGCTCGCAGGCGGGTTCGCCTTCGCCATGCGCGACATGCTCGTCGTCACGCCTTCCGTGCAGCAGACGGCGCGCCAGGCTCCGGCAGAGGCCCGGTCCGGAGGCGAATACCTGCAGGCGGACGAGATCCTCGTGACGGCGCTCGGGGATTCCTTGACCAAGGGGGTAGGAGACAACAGCGGCCGCGGCTATGTCAAGCCGGTGCTCGAGCAGCTGGAGGCCGCGACCGGCAAGCCGGTGCAGCAGATCAACAATCTGGCCGTAAGCGGCTTGACCGCGGCGGAGCTCGACAAGATGCTGGCCGAGGACCGAGGCCTCGACAATCCGATCCGGCAGGCCAACCTGATCCTGCTGACGATCGGCGGCAACGACCTGTTCCGTCCCGTGCTGGAGGCGAGGGACGAAGGCGGCGGAGGCGACATCCCGCTGGACGAGATCGAGGCCCAGATTCCGGCAGCCGCAGCATCGCTCAAAAGCATCGTCGAGCGAATTCGCGCGGTCAATCCCAAGGCCACGCTCGTCTATGCCGGCCTGTACAATCCTTTCTACGACATCGCGGATCTGCGCGAAGGCAGCGCGGCCGTCCAGAAATGGAACGACGAGGCGTACCGCATTCTCGCCGAGGACGAGCATGCGGTGCTCGTCCCCGTCATGGATTTGTTCCAGCAGCGCTCGGCCGCCTATATGGCGTCCGATCATTTCCACCCCAATCAGGACGGCTACGCGCGCATCGCGCAGCGCATCGTGCAGGCGCTGACCTGACGGATGTCCGTCCCTGTCGGGCCAGATGAGCGAGAGACAAAAGGAGAGGACCTGCATGACGATTGATTACCCCGTTCGCAAAAGGACCCCGTCCCGCCCTTCGGCCGCCGCGCGGAGCGCCGCTCCGCAAGCGGGCGTCGCCTCCGGCGAGCCCGTGCTGGACGTGCGCGGCCTGAAAAAGAAAATCCGCCGAAAATGGATCATCCATGAAGTCGGCTTCCAAGTGTATCCCGGCGAGATTTTCGGCTTCCTGGGACCGAACGGCTCCGGCAAGACGACGACGATCCGCATGCTCGTCGACCTCATCAAGCCGACCGAAGGCGAGATTCGGATCGGCGGACACGATCTCGGCCGCGATCCGGAGAAAGCTCTGGCCGAGGTCGGCTGCATCGTGGAGAATCCGGAGATGTACCCTTACCTCACCGGCTGGGAGAACCTCGAACAGTTCGCCCGCATGCAGCCGGGCATCGGCGAGGACCGCATCCGCGAAGTCGTTGCGATCGTCCGTCTGGAGGATCGCATCCACGACAAGGTGCGCACATACTCGCTCGGCATGAGGCAGCGGCTCGGCATCGCGCAGGCGCTGCTCGGAAGCCCCAAGCTGCTCATTCTGGACGAGCCGACCAACGGTTTGGACCCGAAGGGCATCAAGGAGCTGCGGGAATTCATCCGCATGCTGTCGGAAACCGGCCTCAGCCTGTTCATCTCCAGCCATCTTCTGAGCGAGATCCAGCTCATGTGCGACCGCGTCGCGATCATCAGCGAAGGCCGGGTGCTCTCGGTCGGCCGGGTGGACGAGCTCGTCGGGCAGGCCGCGAGCTACGTCATGTGGCAGACCGATCGTCAGGAGGAGGCGAGAGCATTGCTCGCGGAGCAGCCGTCCGTCCGGCTGTACGGCGAGGACGAGCATCGGGTCGACGAGAGCGCGCTCGCGCATCTTCCCGGAGCGATCGTGACGACCGTGGACGATGAGGCGCTCCCGGATGTCGTGGAGCTGCTCGTGCGGCGAGGCATCGGCATCGAAGCGGTGCAGCGCGTCGCTCCGACGCTCGAGGAGCTGTTCTTGAGGCTGACGGAGGTGGAGGCCAGGTGAAGGGGATGCTTCCGCTCGTGCAGAACGAGACGCTGAAAATTTGGAAAAAGAAGCGGTTCTATGTTATCCTTCTAATCCTGCTGGTGCTCGTGCCGCTGTTCACCTATGCCCAGCTCCGGGTATCCCAGACGAATGCCGCCAACTTCAAGGATTGGCGCAACCAGATCCAGCAGCAGATCACCGACCTGCAAAATACGCTCGCGAGCGACCGCATGCCGGAGGAGTGGAAGAAGTACGACCGCATCAAGGTGCAGCAGCTGCAATATTACCTGGATCATGACATCAATCCGAACAGCCCGGACGCGGCCACGTTCACCCGCCAGTTCATGGCGAGCTCCGTGTCGATGTTCTTCCCGCTGCTCATCCTCGCGCTCTCGTCCGACCTCGTGTCGGGCGAGAGGACCGGAGGCACGATCAAGATGCTGCTGACCCGTCCGGTACGGCGCTGGAAAATCCTGATGAGCAAGCTCATCGCCTTGACGCTGTACGTTTCGCTGGCTATCCTGGCGACCGGCGCGGTATGCTATCTCATATCCGGAATCGTCTTCGGCTTCGGCGGCTGGACGATGCCGGTGTTCACCGGGTTCGTCATCGACGGCGCCTCGTTCGACTCGACGGGCGTGCACGCCGTTCCCCAGTGGGCATACATGCTCATGCAGAGCGGCCTCATCTGGATCAGCTGCATGACGATCGCGATCCTGTCCATGATGGTGTCGGTGCTCGTCCGCAGCACCGCGGCGAGCATCGTGACGATGATGGCGGCGGTCATCTCCGGCAGCATCCTCGCGGGCATGGCCTCCTCGTGGGAGACGGCGAAATATATCTTTTCCGTAAATATCGACCTGACCGACTATCTCGAGGGCACGCCGCCTCCGATCGCAGGCATGGACATCGGATTTTCCCTGACGGTGCTCGGCATCTGGGCGGCAGCCGCGCTCGCCGTATCGTTTGGCGTCTTTACGAAACAGGACATCTTGAATTAAAATAGCGTGAGTTATGGGCAGGAACAGCAAGGAACAGAAAAGGGGGACGCGTATGGCCGAACAACTGGACCTTTACGCAACCGAATCGGCGAATACGGCGAAAAGCCCTTCCTATGAAGCGGACGACATCCAGATTCTCGAGGGCCTGACCGCGGTGCGCAAGCGCCCGGGCATGTACATCGGCAGCACGACGAGCTCGGGCCTGCACCATCTCGTGTGGGAGATCGTCGACAACGCCGTGGACGAGCATCTGGCCAAGTTCTGCACGGAAATCGCCGTCACGCTGCACAAGAACGGCTCCGTGACCGTGCATGACAACGGACGAGGCATCCCGACCGGCATGCACAAGAGCGGCATTCCGACGCCGCAGGTCGTGTTCACAATCCTGCATGCGGGGGGCAAGTTCGGCGGCGGGGGCTACAAGAAATCCGGCGGCCTGCACGGCGTCGGCGCTTCGGTGACGAACGCCTTGTCGGAATGGCTCGAGGTGGAGATATTCCGCGACGGCAAGATACATAAGCAGCGGTTCGAATACTGGGTCGACAGCCAGGGCAAGGAGCATGTCGGCGAGCCGGTGACGGGCCTCGACGTGGT
Organism: Paenibacillus albicereus; assembly: GCF_012676905.1. Classification (NCBI taxonomy): domain Bacteria; kingdom Bacillati; phylum Bacillota; class Bacilli; order Caryophanales; family Paenibacillaceae; genus Paenibacillus; species Paenibacillus albicereus. The sequence continues at coordinate 2,400,655 of NZ_CP051428.1, forward strand.
CGGCAATACGCGGCAGACCGGCACCAAGGTGACGTTCAAGCCGGATACGCGCGTATTCCACGGCAACACCTCGCTGAGCTTCGATACGCTCAGCGACCGGCTGCAGGAGATCGCCTTCCTGAACTCGGGGCTCAAGGTGACGATCCGCGACGACCGCAGCGGCCATGAGAACGTGTTCTACTACGAGGGCGGAGCGAAGCAGTTCGTCGAGTTCCTCAACGAGGAGAAGTCGGTGCTGCACGAGGCCGTGCGCTTCGCGGCGGAGAAGGACGACATCGAGGTCGAAGTCGCGCTGCAGTACAACGACGGCTATACGGAGACGATCGTCAGCTTCGTCAACTCGATCCCGACACGCGGGGGCGGCACGCACGAGACCGGCTTCAAGACGGCCTATACCCGCGTGCTCAACGATTACGCCAGGCGAGCGGGCCTTCTCAAGGAGAAGGACAAGAACCTCGAGGGCGGCGACCTGCGCGAGGGGATGATGTGCGTCATCAACATCAAGATGGCGGAGGTCGAATTCGTCGGGCAGACGAAGGACCAGCTCGGCAGCAGCTCCGCGCGCAGCGCGGTCGACTCCGTCGTCGCAGACAAGATGGCGGTCTTCCTGGAGGAGAATCCGCAGATCGGCCAGATGCTGCTCAAGAAGGCGATCCAGGCTTCGCGCGCTCGGGAAGCGGCTCGCAAGGCGCGCGAGGAGATCCGCAGCGGCAAGAAGCGCAGCGAGTCGTCCAATCTCGGCGGCAAGCTGACGCCGGCGCAGTCCAAGGATGCCTCTCGCAACGAGCTGTTCATCGTCGAGGGCGACTCCGCGGGCGGCTCCGCCAAGCAGGGCCGCGACTCCAAGTATCAGGCGATTCTGCCGCTCAAGGGCAAGCCGATGAATCCGGAGAAGGCCCGCCTCGCCGACATCCTCAAGAACGACGAGTACAAGGCGATCATCGCCGCGATCGGCGCGGGTGTCGGTCCGGAGTTCGAGGCGGAGGAGTGCAACTACAGCAAGATCATCATCATGACCGACGCCGATACGGATGGCGCGCACATCCAGGTGCTGCTGCTGACGTTCTTCTACCGGTACATGAAGCCGCTCATCGACACGGGCCGCATCTACATCGCCCAGCCGCCGCTCTACAAGATGTCCCGCAAGACCGGCAAGCTGCAGACGGTGCGGTATGCCTGGACCGACGAGCAGCTGCAGAACTACGGCAAGGAGATGGGCAAGGGCTTCGAGCTGCAGCGCTACAAGGGGCTCGGCGAGATGAACCCCGACCAGCTGTGGGAGACGACGATGAACCCCGAGTCCCGCACGCTGCTGCAGGTGCAGATCGACGATGCGGCCAAGGCGGAGCGGCGCGTATCGACGCTCATGGGAGACAAGGTGGACCCGCGCAAGCGCTGGATCATCGACAATGTCGACTTCACGGAATACGAGGAATAGGAGGAGAGGCTCATGAGTTTGAACGAGCAGTTTCTGCCGGCATTCCTCGAGGAAGTCGTCGGCGACCGGTTCGGACGCTACTCCAAATACATCATCCAGGACCGCGCCATCCCTGACGTGCGCGACGGCCTGAAGCCGGTGCAGCGGCGCATCCTGTACGCGATGTACGACGCCGGCAATACGCCGGACAAGCCGTACCGCAAGTCGGCCAAGACGGTCGGCGACGTGATGGGCAACTACCATCCGCACGGCGACTCCTCGATCTACGAGGGCATGGTGCGGATGGCGCAGCCGTGGAAGATGGGCCATACGCTCATCGACGGCCACGGCAACTGGGGCTCGCTCGACGACGATCCGGCGGCCGCGATGCGCTACACCGAGGCGCGCCTGTCGCCGATCGCGATGGAGCTGCTGCGCGACATCGAGAAGCGCACCGTGCTGTTCAAGGACAACTTCGACAACAGCACCAAGGAGCCGGTCGTGCTGCCGGCCCGCTACCCGAACCTGCTCGTCAACGGCGTCAGCGGCATCTCGTCCGGCTTCGCCACCGAGATTCCTCCGCATAACTTGCGCGAGGTGATCGATGCCTGCATCGCGCTCATGAACGACGGCACCCTGCCGCTCGAGGCGCTGATGGGCATCCTGAAGGGGCCGGACTTCCCGACGGGCGGCATCATCATGGGCGAGGAAGGCATCCGCGACGCTTATTCGACCGGCAAAGGCCGCATCCACCTGCGGTCGAAAACGGCCGTCGAGGAGCTGCGAGGCGGCAAGAAGATGATCGTCGTGACCGAAATTCCGTACCAGGTCGTCAAGTCGCGTCTCGTCACGGCGATGGAGAACATCCGCCTCGAGAAAAAAGTCGACGGCATCGCCGAGGTGCGCGACGAGAGCGGCCGCGACGGCCTGCGCATCGTCGTGGAGCTCAAGAAGGACGCGGATGCGGACGGCATTCTGGCTTACCTGCTCAAGAAGACCGACCTCCAGGTGACCTACAACTTCAATATGGTCGCGATCGTCAACAAAGCTCCTCGCCAGCTCGGCGTCAAGGAGATGCTGGCGGCGTACATCGACCATCAGAAGGAAGTCGTCACGTTCCGCACGCGCTATGAGCTGGAAAAGGCCGAGGACCGCGCGCATGTGCTCGAAGGACTGGTCAAGGCGCTGAACATCCTCGATGACGTCATCGCGGCGATCAAAGCGTCCAAAAACCGGTCTGACGCGCAGGACAACCTCGTCGCCAAGTTCGGCTTCAGCGAGCGCCAGGCCGATGCGATCCTGACGCTCCAGCTGTACCGCCTGACCAACCTCGAGATCACGTCGCTCGAAAAGGAGCTGCGCGAGATCGCGAAGCGCGTGCAGTACCTGCGCTCCATCCTGGACAGCGAGAAGAAGCTGCTCAAGGTCATCCAGGACGAGCTGCTGGAGATCCGCGAGAAGTACGGCATCGACCGCCGCTCCGAAATCCGCGGCCAGGTCGAGGAGCTGAAGGTCGGCCTCGAGGTGATGGTGAGCGCCGAGGACGTGCTCGTGACGATCAGCCGCGAAGGCTACGTCAAGCGGACGAGCCGCCTCAGCTTCGCGCGCAGCGGAGGAGAGCTGGATGCCTCCGGCCTCAAGGAAGGCGATGCGCTCCGCCATGTGCTGGAGTGCAATACGATCGACAGCCTGCTCGTCTTCACGCGCAAGGGCAGCTACTACCTGCTGCCGGTGTACCAGATTCCGGACTTCAAGTGGAAGGACGCGGGCACGGCGATCGTCAACGTCATCCCGATTCCGAAGGAGGACGGCATCGTCGCGGTGCTGCCGGTCAAGGACATCCAGCAGCCGGGGCAGTCGCTGTTCTTCTTCACGAAGCGCGGGCAGGTCAAGCGGACCGAGCTCAAGGACTATGCGACGAACCGCTCGACCGCCATCGCGGCCGTCAAGCTGGCGGAAGGCGACGAGGTCATCCAGGTGCTGCAGACAGCCGGGGAGCGCCATCTCGTGCTCGTCTCGCGCGCGGGAGCGGCAATCCGCTTCCCGGCGGCCGAGGTGAGCTTGATGGGCCGCGTCGCCGGCGGCGTGCGCGGCATCCAGCTCAAGGAAGGCGACGAGCTCGCCGCCGCGCTGGAGGCCGGACCGGACGACGAGGGCGAAGTGCTCGTCATCAGCGACCTCGGCTATGCCAAGCGCAGCCTGCTGGCCGATTATCCGGTCCAGGGCCGTGGGGGCAAAGGGGTCATCACCTTCGAATTCAAGGAAGGCAAGCGGGTCAAGCCGAACGGCTCGGCGCTCGTCGGCGCCTTCTACTGCAAGGAGCCGCGCGAGCTGAGCGCCTTGCTCTCCGGTGGCGGCGAGCAGCGCTTCCAGAGCGAGAAGACGCCGCTTGACGACCGCAAATCGGTCGGGCGCGCGATGGTCCAGGTCGACAAGAACGACGCCGTCCTGCAGCTGTTCCCGCGGCCGGAAATCAGCCAGGAGGGCTGATTCGGCGGCGGCAGTCCAGCGGACAGCGCCGCGAGGGCCTCGTCTGGCTGCCTCCGGCCTGTCAGCAAAATCAAAAGGGACGAAGCGGAGAGTTCTCCGCTTCGTCCCTTTTGGCTTGTTGAGGGCCGTACAATCGCTCCCTAGGCTTGGCGGGCGACGATGTAGCCCTCGGCCTTGAGCAGCTCGGCGATCAGCACGGCGCCGCCGGCTGCCCCGCGAAGCGTGTTGTGCGAGAGGCCGACGAACTTGAAGTCGTAGAGCGAATCCTCCCGCAGCCGTCCGGCGCTGATGCCCATGCCGTTCTCGATGTTCCGGTCCAGGCCGGTCTGCGGGCGGTTGTCTTCCTCGAAGTAGGTGATGAACTGCTTCGGCGCGCTAGGCAGCTCGAGCTCCTGCGGACGGCCGCTGAAGGAGGCCCAGCGGTCCAGGATGTCCTGCTTGCTCGGCTTGGTCTCGAAGGTCACGAAAACGGTCGCCAGATGGCCGTCCGCCACCGGGACGCGGATGCACTGGGTCGTGATGGCCGGCTCGGACGCCTTGACGATCGCGCCGTCCTCGACCTTGCCCCAGATGCGCAGCGGCTCCTGCTCGCTCTTCTCTTCCTCTCCGCCGATGTAGGGTATGACGTTGTCGATCATCTCCGGCCAGTCGCCGAACGTCTTGCCCGCGCCGGAGATCGCCTGATAGGTGCTGGCGACGACCTGCTTCGGCCCGAACTCCTGGAGCGCGGTCAGCATCGGAACGTAGCTCTGGATGGAGCAGTTCGGCTTGACGGCGATGAAGCCCGTCTCCGTGCCGAGGCGCTGGCGCTGGGAGGCGATGACCTCCAGATGCTCCGGGTTGATCTCGGGAATGACCATCGGGACGTCGGCCGTCCAGCGATGGGCGGAGTTGTTGGAGATGACGGCGACGCCGGCTTTGGCGTAGGCCTCTTCGAGCTGCTGGATTTCCTGTTTCTTCATGTCGACGGCGCAGAAGATCACGTCGAGCTCCGCGGCGACCTCCTCGACCTTGGACGCGTCCTGCACCTGGATCGCCTTGACGGCTTCGGGCATCGGCGATTCGAGCTTCCAGCGGCCGCGCACCGCTTCCTCATAGGACTTGCCGGCGGAGCTCGCGCTGGCCGCGATCGCCGTCACCTCGAACCAAGGATGCTGGTCCAGCAGGGCGACGAAGCGCTGGCCGACCATGCCGGTTCCGCCTACGATACCGGTTCTGAGCTTTTGTGTCATGGACATTCAACCCTCTCTATGCGAACGGAATAAATGTAATGATTATACCAAGCAAGCCCGCAAGGGTTCAATGCTTTACCGAAAAAAAGAGGCTCGCAAGGAGCCTCTCAGTCATACGGCCGATCGTCGGAAGGCTCCAGCCGGTCGATCACATGCAAGAGCGCTTCCAGCAGCACCCATAGCGGAACCGGCTCGTCAGGGCGCTCCAGCAGCTCGGGATCCTTGATGATGCCATAAGCACGGATTTTGCGGATCACCGCTTCCTTGTGCTCTTCCATGATGATCACCCTTTCGCCTTCTGTCGCCTTCATCTCTTGCATCCTATGTCAACCTCTGTCTAATGGTTCGGAAAGAGATCGATTAAGGTCTAGAATTATTAATCCAATTAACCTTTCTTTCGACAAAGTCGGATGGTATAATCAGGAATTAGCAGAGGACAGACCTGTCCTGTCGGCCAATCAATTCTAGAAAGCGGGTGCAGGCATTGATTACAGAGGATTTCGCAAGGCTGTGGATCAAGATTTCGAAGGAATGGAAGCATCATCTGGAGGAACAGCTGCTTCCCCAGCTGACGGAAGGACAGCTGAACGTGCTCGAGCTGCTGCAAAGGCATCAGCCGATGAAGCCGTCGGAGCTGCTCCAGCACCTGCAGACGACGCCGGCCGCGATCACGACCTTGCTCGACCGGATGGAGAAGGGCGGCTTGATCGAGCGCAGCCGCGATTCTTCCGACCGGCGCATCGTCTGGGTGAAGATGACGAGCCACGGCGAGAACGAGGTCAAGCGGGGCGTGGAGATCCGCGAGGAGTTCCTCAAGGGAGCGCTCGACCGCATCTCCTCCCATAATCAGCAGCTGCTCGTCTACCTGCTCGGCAAGGTCGCCAACGCGGGATGATCGCCTGCATGCCGCGGTTCCCGTGCGGCTAGGACAGGCAGCGAGGGCGCTGATCGCCTGCGCCGTCTTTTATATCAGCCGCACGCCAAAAGGCCGAGCCGGCTTCCCCTTTCAGGGAAGCCGGCTCGGCCCTTCTTGCGTTGATGCTGGGATTCCGCCGGTGCTGCGGCGTCCGTCAGCCAGGCGCATGCTGGACGGCGGACGCCGCCTGCTCCAGCTGCTCCTGCGTCCATGCCGTCCAAGGCGGGATGCGCGGCGGAAGCGAGCGGAACTCCAGCCATTCCTTGGTCACCGGGTGCGCGATGCCTGCCGCGGCCGACCAGAGCGCGATGTCGGCGTGGCCGCCGCGAGCGGCCGCTTCGCGTCCGGAGGAACCGTATTTGCGGTCGCCGGCGAGCGGACAGCCGATCGCGGCGAACTGGGCGCGGATCTGATGGGGACGGCCGGTATGCAGCCGCACCGCCGCCAGCGGCGAGCCGTCCGCTCCGGGCCAGGTCCGGTAGCTGAGGCGCGCCTCCTTGGCGTCGCCCGTCGGCTGGGCATGAGCCGTCACGACGTTGCGGGAGACGTCCTTCTGCACATAGTGGAGGAGGCTGCCTGCGGGCGCGTCCGGCGCAGCCGTAAGCACGGCGAGATACGTCTTGCGGAACGCGCGCGTGCGCACCGCATCGGACAGCCGGCTCGCCGCCTTGGACGTCTTGGCGAACAGCATGACGCCGCCGACGGGGCGGTCGAGCCGATGCACGAGGCCGAGGAACACGTTGCCCGGCTTGTCGTAGCGGCGCTTCAGATCGGCCTTGAGCAGCGTGAGCATGTCCGGATCGCCGCTCTCGTCCTCCTGGGAGGGCACGCCGGGCGGCTTGACGACGACGAGCAGATGGTTGTCCTCGTAAAGGATCGGGAGATCGGGCGTGCTGCCGGAGCGACCGCTCACCGGATCAAGCCTCCCAGCGGCCGAGGATGCCGCAAGGCAGCATCATGCCGGACGCGGTGATTGGCAGGCCGATCTCGCCGCAATGGATGGACCCGCCGAAGCGCTTGCGGGCGGTCATCTCGAGCAGGTTGTGCAGCACCTGAGGCGACAGTCCCGTCGTGTAGGAGTTGAGCAGCAGGAAGAGCGGCTTGTCGCTCAGGATGTCCAGGCACGACTCGAGGAACGGGAACAGGCTCGATTCAAGCTTCCACATCTCGCCTCCAGGTCCGCGGCCATACGAAGGCGGGTCCATGATGATCGCGTCGTACTTGCTGCCGCGGCGCTGCTCGCGCTGCACGAACTTGAACACGTCGTCGGTAATGTAGCGCACCGGGCGCTCGGCCAAGCCGGACAGGGCGACGTTCTCTTTGGCCCATTGCACCATTCCCTTGGCGGCGTCCACATGGCATACCTCCGCGCCGGCGGCGGCGCAGGCCACGGTCGCTCCGCCGGTGTAGGCGAACAGGTTGAGCACGCGGATCGGCCGTCCCGCGGATCGGATCTTGTCCATCATCCAGCTCCAGTTGACGGCCTGCTCGGGGAACAGTCCCGTATGCTTGAAGCTGGTCGGCTTGATATGGAAGCTCAGCTCGCCGTAGCGGACGGTCCAGCGCTCGGGCAGTGCCTGGCGGTAGTCCCAGCTGCCTCCGCCGGAGCTGCTGCGGTGGTAATGGCCGTCTGCGGACGTCCAAGCCTTGCGGTCGCCCCGGAACGGCCAGATGATCTGCGGGTCGGGACGGCGGAGCGTCACGTCTCCCCAGCGCTCGAGCTTGTCTCCGTCGCCGGTGTCGATCAGTTCATAATCTTTCCATTGGTCTGCAGTATACATCGATGAATTCTCGGTCCCTTCTGTCATGCGATCGTCCATTCATTATATCGGGAGCGATGCGCCGAATCAATGAAGGCAAAGGACGTCGAACGCGGAGGAACGCAAGGGGAGCGGCGCGGATAATCGGAAGGAGAGGCGGGCGAAGCAGGCGATAGCGGGGAGAACGGAGGTCGGCCGAAGCGGCGGGAAGCGCAGCGGCTTCCGAATGACGGGGAGCCGGATCGCCGGCAAGCGGAGCAAGCCGCTACCCGGCGGATTCGGTCTGCCGCAGAAGCTTCATCATCTGCTCGATATAGAGCTTCCGCTTGTCCGGCTCCATCCGGTTCAATGTCTGGAGCAGGTCGAGCGTGTCCTTGTTCAGTTGCTGAGAGTCGCTTTGATTTTGGTCGCCGCCGATCATATAATCCAGGGAGACCTCGAAGAAGGCGGCCAGCTTCATCAGCGTTTCGTAGACGGGCTGGCGGTTGTTGATTTCATAATGGCTGTAAGCGGATCGGGTGATGCCGATATGGCGGGACACCTCCTCCTGGGACAGGTTCTTGCTGAGTCGCAGCTCGCGCAGACGGTCGCCCATGGTCATGGTCATGTCGGTGGCTCCTTACATCAGACTGAACCTTGGCGGTTCAAAAAAGGCTTGCCTTGCAAGCTCTATATCAAACTTTATGATACAAATTGTATCATGTCAAGCGATGGGGCTTGAAAATCGTGGCATTTAAGCCCGATTTCGGAAGGTCGAGATTGACTTCTATCATGATAAGAGTATCGGAGGGATACAATATGTCGCAAAAGATGCGATTATGGATCGACGGCGCGTGGGAGAAGGGCGCCGGAGAGCTGCCGCTGCGGGCGCCCTTCGGCGGAGCGGAGATCGCCGTCGTCGGCATGGCGTCGCCGGAGCAGGCTGCCCGCGCGATCGAAGCGGCGGACCGGGCGTTCCAAAAGCATCGCCGCATGCCGGCGCATCAGCGCAGCTCCATTCTGTATCAAGCCGCCGACTTGCTGGAGCGAAGGGCGGAGGAGGCGGCGCGGATCGTCGCGCTCGAGGCGGCCAAGCCGATCCGAGCGGCGCGCGCCGAGATCGCGCGCACGGTGCAGACGTATCTGTTCGCGGCCGAAGCGGCCCGCAACCTGACCGGAGAGACGGTGCCGATGGACGCCGCTCCTCGCGGCGAAGGCCGGACCGCCCACGTCCGTCGGGAGCCGGTCGGCGTCGTCAGCGCGATCACGCCGTTCAATTTCCCGTTCAATCTCGTCGCCCACAAGGTCGGCCCGGCGCTGGCCGCGGGCAATGCGGTCGTGCTCAAGCCGGCCGAGCAGACGCCGATCTCCGCCCTGTTCCTGGCAGAGCTGTTCGAGGAAGCCGGCCTGCCGGCCGGGCTGCTGAACATCGTGCCCGGAGACGGCCGCGAGCTCGGGCCGACGCTCGCCTCGCATCCGCTCGTCTCGTTCGTTTCGTTCACGGGCAGCCCCGAGGTCGGCCTGCAGATCCGATCGCTGGCCGGGCTGCGCCGCTCGACGCTGGAGCTCGGCAGCAATTCGCCGCTGCTCGTCGACCGGGGCTTCACGGAGGAGGAGCTCGCCCGCATCGCCGACGAGGCTGCGGCGGGGGCGTTCGCTTACAACGGACAAGTCTGCATCTCGGTGCAGCGCGTGTTCGTGCATGAGGAGCATGCGGATCGATTCGCCGCCATGCTCGCCGAGCGGGCCGAGGCGCTCGTCGCCGGCGACCCGCTGTCCGAGCAGACCGACATTACGCCGCTCATCAGCGCCAAGGCGGCGGATCGATTGAAGGGATGGCTGGATGATGCGCTGAAGCGCGGGGCGGAGCTGCTGTGCGGCGGCAGCTTCGAGGGCAGCCTGATGCGGCCGGCCGTGCTGCGCGGAGTGCCGGAGGACGCCGAGCTCAGCTGCGGAGAAGCGTTCGGCCCTGTCGCCGCGATCGCGCCTTTCCGCGACTGGGAGGAGGCGGTGGCCGCGGCCAACCGCTCCCGATTCGGGCTGCAGGCGGGCGTGTTCACCAAAGACGTGGAGCACGCGCTCCATGCCGCCGCCGAGCTTACGGCCGGCGGCGTCATGATCAACGACGTGCCGACGTTCCGGCTCGACCATATGCCGTATGGAGGGCGCAAGGACAGCGGCAGCGGACGGGAAGGCGTTCGATACGCCGCCGAGGAGATGACCGAGGCCAAGCTCGTCAGCTTCCGCAGCGGCTTTTACCGCTCCTGAGCCGGCATGCGGGTGGACCGCCCCAGGGGACAGAGCGTCCGTTTTAGTCCCTGACCGGGGCCTACGCTGCGTTTGTGCTGTCGGCAATTGTCCCAAACCAAACGGTTTTGTGAACGATCCCGTCACAATTTCGTAAAGGTTGTCGCGAAACGTTGAATAAGCGCTTTATTTTCTTTATAATAGAGGCACAATCGACGCCGAACCTGTTCAATGATTCGTTGTTGTCAGCCGCCCGGTACTCTGCCGGCGGCTTTTTCACGGGCTTGACGCGAGGTTCGGCAGCGCTTGGGTATCATCCGTACCAACCTTTTTCCACTTAACGGAGGTAGTTGGCAAATGACCGACGAATCAAACACGAAAAGGCAATGGAAAGACTTTTTCGGACCTAACCTGGGCTACATCCAGGAACAGTACGAACAGTTCAGCAGCGACCCCGAATCGGTCGACGCTTCCTTCCGCGAGCTGTTCGCCGAATTGGGAGCGCCGCCGGCCGAACTCGGCGTCGAGGCTAGCCGCACGGCTCCGGCCGCAGTGGGACAGGTCGCTGTCGACGCGACGCTGCTCAAGAAGCTCGTCGCTGCCGAAAAGCTGGTGGGCAACATCCGCACCTACGGCCACCTGGCCGCCAACACCGATCCTCTCGGCTTGCGCGCATCCTCGGATACACGCTTGCTCGAGCCATCCACTTTCGAGCTGAACGAATCGGATCTGAGCCGATTCCCGGCTTCCCTCCTCTGGGATCACGCGCCCGCCGGTGTCGCCAACGGCTGGGAAGCGATCCAGAATCTGCGCAATTCGTATACCCAATCCATCGGCTTCGAGTTCAGCCACGTCCACGACGAGACGGAACGGGACTGGCTCAGCGCGAAGGCTGAATCCGGCATTGCCAACGCCTCCCTGAATGTTGAAGAACGCAAGTCCCTGCTGAACCTGCTCGTTCATGTCGAACAATTCGAGTCCTACCTTCACCGCACGTTCGTCGGCCAGAAACGGTTTTCCGTGGAAGGTGTCGACATGCTCATTCCGGTTATCGACGAGATCGTCCGCCAAGCGGTGCAGGACGGAGCCCGTCACATTCTGATGGGCATGGCGCACCGCGGCCGGTTGAATGTGCTTGCGCATGTCTTGGGCAAGCCGTACGAGAAGATCTTCTCCGAATTCCACCATGCGCCGAACAAGGAGCTCGTGCCGTCCGAAGGCTCCGTCGGCATCAACTCCGGCTGGGCGGGCGACGTGAAGTACCATCTCGGCGCGGACCGTTCCGTCGCCGGAGCGCGCATCCTGCTGGCCAACAACCCGAGCCATCTGGAGTATGTCAACTCCGTCGTCGAAGGCTTCTCGCGCGCCGCGCAGGAAGACCGCTCGCAGCCGGGCTACCCGCGTCGCGATTCGAGCAAGTCGCTCGCCATCCAGGTGCACGGCGACGCCGCGTTCCCGGGCGAGGGCATCGTCGCCGAGACGCTCAACTTCACCGGCCTCGACGGCTTCACGAACGGCGGCTCCATCCATATCATCGCCAACAACCGCATCGGCTTCACGACCGACAGCAAGGACTCCCGCTCGACGCATTATGCGAGCGACCTCGCCAAGGGCTACGAGATTCCGATCGTGCATGTCAACGCCGACGATCCGGAGGCCTGCATCGCCGCCGTCCGCCTCGCCTGCGAGTACCGCGACAAGTTCAAGAAGGACTTCCTGATCGACCTCGTCGGATACCGCCGTTACGGCCACAACGAGATGGACGATCCGGAAGGCACGCAGCCGCTCGTGTACGAAAAGGTGCGCGCCCACAAGACGGTCGCGACGCTGTACGCCGAGCGCCTGAAGGCAGACGGCTCCCTGAGCGCCGCCGACATCGACAGGATGATCCAGGACACGCAGGCCGAGCTGCAAAAAGCCTATGATGTCATGAAGGAGCAGGCCGCGAAAGGCAAGCGCCGCGACGAGGGCTCGATCCCGGTCGCGCCGGAGACGACCGAGACGGCCGTGCCGCTCGAGCGCCTCAAGGAGATCAACGCCGCGCTGCTGCAGGTTCCGGACGGCTTCACCGTCTATCCGAAGCTGCAGCGCATCCTGCAGCGCCGCGGCTCGATGCTCGACGAGGGCGAGAAGGTCGACTGGGCGCTGGCCGAGACGCTCGCCTTCGCGACGATCCTCGCCGACGGCAAGCCGATCCGCATGAGCGGCCAGGACGCCGAACGCGCGACGTTTTCGCATCGCCACATCGTGCTGAACGACCACAAGACGGGCGAGAAGTACTCGCCGATGCACAGCTTCCCGCAAGCGAAGGCGAGCTTCGCGGTGCACAACAGCCCGCTGACCGAAGGCGCGGTGCTCGGCTTCGAGTACGGCTACAACGTCTTCTCGCCGGAGACGTTCACGATCTGGGAAGCGCAGTACGGCGATTTCGCCAACGCGGCGCAGGTCATCTTCGATCAGTTCATCTCCGCGGGCCGCACGAAGTGGAAGCAGCGCTCCAGCCTCGCGATGCTGCTGCCGCACGGCTACGAAGGCCAAGGACCGGAGCACTCCAGCGCCCGTCTGGAGCGGTTCCTGCAGCTGTCCGCCGAGAACAACTGGACCGTCGCCAACCTGAGCACGGCCGCCCAGTATTTCCACCTGCTGCGCCGCCAAGCCGCCTGGACGGAGCATGAGGGCGCGCGTCCGCTCGTGCTCATGTCGCCGAAGAGCCTCATCCGCAATCCGCGCGTCCTTTCGCCGGGCTCGGAGCTGGCGAGCGGCTCGTTCAAGCTCGTGCTGGAGCAGGAAGGCCTCGGCAAGAAGGCGTCCGCCGTGCGCCGCCTGATCCTCTGCACCGGCAAGGTCGCCGTCGATCTCGAGGAAGCGCTGGAATCCGCCAAGGATCAGGATATGAGCTGGCTGCACATCGTGCGCGTCGAGCAGCTGTATCCGTTCCCGGACAAGGAAATCGCCGAAATCATCTCCCGCTACAGCAAGCTGGAGGAGATCGTTTGGGTCCAGGAGGAGCCGAAGAACATGGGCGCCTGGACATTCATGGAGCCTCGCATCCGCGAGGTGGCCGCCGGCAAGGCCGTCCATTACATCGGCCGTCCGGACCGCTCGAGCCCGGCCAGCGGACATCAGGAAGTGCACGCCGCCGAGCAGCAGTCCATCCTTTCGCTCTCGCTGCAGCAAAAAGCTCTGAACACGATCTTACTTGGGAGGTAGAAGCAAGTGTCTGACATCAAAGTTCCCGATCTGGGCGAATCCATCTCAGAAGCGACCATCACCAAATGGCTCAAGAAGGAAGGGGACGCCGTAAGCCAAGGCGACCTGCTGCTCGAGCTCGAAACCGATAAAGTCAACCTGGAAATCAGCGCGGAATCCGGCGGCGTGCTCACGAGCATCCTCAAGGGCGAAGGCGACACGGTGCTCGTCGGCGAATCGATCGGCGTCATCGGCGAGGGCGGCGCGGCCGCAGCGCCGGCGCAGCCGGTCCAGACGGAAGCGCCGGTCGCCCCGGCGGCTGCTCCGGCGGCTCCATCGACCCCGGCTGCCGCGGCTCCGGCCGCTCCGGCTCCGGCCAACGCATCCTCCGAGGGCGACCCGATCGCGTCTCCGTCGGCACGCAAGCTGGCCCGCGAGCGCGGCATCGACCTCAACCAGGTGAAGGGAACGGATCCAAGCGGCCGCATCTACAGCCAGGACGTAGCCAGCCACGGCTCCGCTCCGGCGCCTGCGGCCAAAGCTCCGGCAGCCGCTCCGGCTCCAGCCGCGAAGCCGTCGTTCACCGAGCAGCCGGGCAAGCCGGTCGAGCGCACCAAGATGTCGCGCCGCCGTCAGACGATCGCCAAGCGACTCGTCGAAGCTCAGCAGACGGCCGCGATGCTGACGACGTTCAACGAAGTCGACATGACGGCGATCCTCGACGTGCGCAAGCGCCGCAAGGATGCCTTCAAGGAGAAGAACGACATCGGCCTCGGCTTCATGAGCTTCTTCACGAAGGCCGTCGTCGGCGCGCTCAAGAAATTCCCGCTGCTCAACGCGGAAATCGACGGCGACGATCTGATCGTCAAGAAATACTATGACATCGGCATCGCCGTAGCCGCTCCGGACGGCCTCGTCGTGCCGGTCGTGCGCGACGCCGACCGCCTCGGCTTCGCCGGCATCGAGAAGTCGATCTCCGAGCTGGCCGGCAAAGCCCGCAAAAACTCGCTGGCGCTGTCGGACCTGCAAGGCGGCACGTTCACGATCACGAACGGCGGCGTATTCGGCTCGCTGCTGTCGACGCCGATCCTCAACGCGCCGCAGGTCGGCATCCTCGGCATGCACAAGATCCAGATTCGTCCGGTCGCGACGAGCGACACGGAGATGGAGAACCGCCCGATGATGTACATCGCGCTCTCCTACGACCACCGTATCGTGGACGGCGCCGAGGCGGTCCGCTTCCTCGTCACGGTCAAGGAGCTGCTGGAGGATCCGGAATCGCTGCTGCTCGAAGGCTGATCCGCTTCAACTTTACCCTCGAGCGGCGGGCGGGCATCGTACCGTCGCCGCTTCATGAAGACAAGCCCTGGATGAACCTCATCCAGGGCTTGTTGGTTTGCGCAGAAGCGGACGAACCTACATGCTGCGGTTGCAGTACAGGAGCAGCACGATGTACCCGCAGCCGATGAGCACGAGCAGATGCGACAGCTCCGGCAGGTTGATGACGCCGACGAAGAAGACGATGACGCAGGCGATCAGATTATAGAGGGAGACGGTTCGGAACAGCTTGTCGCGGTTGCGGATCCTGCCGGGCGCGAACGCGGCCAGCAGCCACGGCGTGCGCTTGACGCCGGTGAAGAAGGCGATGAGATACATGAACAACGACAGCACGATCAAGTAGAGGTTCATGATGGTCTCCCCTTGAAGGTTCGGATGGGCCAGCCCTCGGCGGTCGAGAGCGTAGTTCTTATTATACGTGGGCGGCTTGGGATGTGGGAGAGCTTTTTTGCCAGGAAAAGGAGAATATCCTGCGTCGCGCCCGCATAGTCCTAGTACGGGGAAACCGATTCCGCGCCGCTCATGGGAGAGGAAGCCGGCCGATAGAAGCCCACGCTTCAGGAGGCGGTTTTCATGAGTACGGATACGCTGATCGCTTTGCTCGCCCTCGTCGTATCGATGATCCATCTGGCGGGGCGCGGCGGCAAGTCGTAGCGGCTGAGGTCCCGGACACCGGCAGGCGGATTCCGCCTGCCGGTCGTCGTCGCGAGCGCATCGGCTCGGCGGGATGGAGCTACCTTGGGCTTGTCCGATTATGGTACAATGAAGCCATCGACTGGAACGTACAGGGAAGGAGGGCGCGATCATGGCGCATACCCATGCGGGCGGCACGGCCAAGGAAATCGTCGACGCGATGGCCCGCGGCGGCTGGCGCATCACCGAGCAGCGGCGCCGGCTGGCAGAAATCTTCGCCGGCTGCGAAGGCTATCTGTCCCCGAAGGATGTCTACGAGGCGATGACGGTCCACTATCCGGGCGTCAGCTTCGATACCGTATACCGCAATCTGCGCCTCATGAGCGAGATGGGCGTGCTGGAGCAGTTCTACTCCATGGACGCGGGGCTCAAGTTCAAGGCGGCCTGCAATCATCACCACCATCACCATCTGATCTGCACGAATTGCGAGAAGACGTTGACGTTCGACTATTGTCCGATGGAGCAGGAGATGAGGCTGCCGGGCAACTTCAAAATCATGAACCATCGCTTCGAAGTCTATGGCCTTTGCGAAGGCTGCCAGAGCGAATCGGGCCGTTAGGCGTTGACAGCCCGCATCGCGGCTGGTACTATACTTAAAGTGTAATGATTACAACTTTCTTCGCTGACCTCGTTCGTGCGGACAGGCAGCGATTTCTTTTGTCCCGAGATGTAAATATTACGATGATAGACGGATCAACCGAAAGACGGAAAGGAAGAAACAGGCCATGATTCTAGCTTCGCTGAACGAAGTGGAGTTCGGCTACAACGATGCGCCGAGCCTTCATAATGCGACGATCGAGGTGAGAAGCCGCGAGTTCGCTGCCGTTACGGGCCCGAACGGCGCTTCCAAGACGACGCTGCTCAAGCTGATGCTCGGACTGCTCAAGCCGTGGAAGGGCAAGACGTTCCTGGCCGCCAAGCGCGAGGACGGCCGGCCGCTCAAGGTCAGCTACGTCCCGCAGCAGATCGCGGCGTTCAACGGCGGCTTTCCGAGCAACGTGCAGGAGTTCGTGCTCTCGGGCTGCCTGAGCAGCGGCTCCTGGCTGAGGTGGGTGACGAAAGAGGACCGCGAGCTGGCCGAGAAGTCGCTGCGGCAGGTCGGCATGTGGCAGCTGCGGGAGAGGCGCATCGGAGAGCTCTCCGGCGGACAGAAGCAGCGCATCTGCATCGCCCGCGCGCTGGCCCAGCGGCCGGACCTGCTCGTCATGGACGAGCCGACGACCGGCATGGACGAGGCGAGCCGCAAAGGCTTCTACGAGCTGATGCGCCATATGGTCGACGCGCACGGCATGTCGATCGTCATGGTCACCCATGGCCTGGAGGAATGCCGGCCGTACCTGGACCGCATCATCGAGCTGGAACGAAAGGGGGAGGGAGGATGGAAATGCTGCACTACGACTTTATGCAGCGGGCATTTTTCGCCGGCGCGCTGATCGCCGTCGTCGCCTCCGTGCTCGGCGTCTATCTGATGCTGCGCCGGCAAGCGCTCATGGCCGACATGCTCTCCCACGTCTCGCTCGCGGGCGTCGCGGCTGGCGCGTTCATCGGCCTCAGTCCGACGCTGTCCGGCTTTCTGACGGCGACGATCGGCGCGGTCGCGGTGGAATATGTGCGCCGCTTCTACAAGACGTACAGTGAGATGTCGATCGCGATCATCATGGTCGGCGGCCTCTCGACGGCGGTCGTGCTCATGAGCCTGAACAAAACGATGAGCAAAAGCTTCACCTCGTACCTGTTCGGGTCGGTCGTCGCCGTGGACCGCTCCCAGCTGGTGCTCATGCTGATCGTCACCGCCGCGGCCGCGCTGTTCTTCTTCTTCCTGCGCCGTCCGCTCTACCAGATGACGTTCGACGAAGAGACGGCCAAGGTCAGCGGCTTGCCGACGGGACTCATCTCGATGCTGTTCAGCGTCATCACGGGCATGATCGTCGCGGCCGCGATGCCGATCGTCGGCGTGCTGCTCGTCTCGTCGCTCATCATCCTGCCGGCGGCGCTCGCCATCCGGCTGACGTCGCGCTTCAGCGCCGCGCTGCTGCTCGCCATGGCGATCGGCCTGGCGGGCGTCCTGAGCGGCCTCACCGCCTCGTACGAGATGGGCACGCCGCCCGGCGGCACGATCGCGTTGGTGCTCCTCGCTTTTCTGGCTCTCGGCGTCGCATCGCAGAAGCTCGTCCGGCTCGTCCGGGCGAAGTCCAAGCATGCTGCCGCGGACACGGAGATGCATTCCTACGGTCCGATACCGAGGCTGGGCGAGGATTCCCATACATCTTGAAGCACAATATGAAGGAGTGAGAGCATCATGGCAAGGCAAAGGAAATGGATGTCCGGCCTGCTGCTGTCCGGCGGCCTGGCGCTTGCGCTGAGCGGCTGCGGCAGCAGCTCCGGCGGAGCGTCGAACGAGCCCGCCGGAAATGGCGGGACCGACGCAGGAGAAGGGGCGAAGCTGAACGTCGCCGCCACGATCTACCCGATGGCGGAATTCGCCCGGCAGGTCGGCGGCAGCCGGGTCAACGTCGTGCCGCTCGTGCCGACCGGCGTCGAGCCGCATGATTGGGAGCCGAGCGCCAAGGACATGGCGGCCATCAGCGACGCCGACGTTTTCGTCTACAACGGGATCGTCGAAAGCTGGGCCGAGCAGGCGATCGGCAGCGCGGCCAATCCGGACCGCGTCGACGTCGAGGCAAGCCGCGGACTGGCCGATCTCGAAGGCAGCGTCGACGATCCTCATCCCGGCGAGGAAAGCGAGGGAGATCCGAACCATGCGGACGAGCAAGGCGACGAGCACGCCGAAGCGCAAGCCAAGGATCCCCATGTCTGGCTCGACCCGGTGCTTGCCCAGCAGGAGGTGCGCGCGATCCAGAAAGCCCTGGAGCAGGCCGATCCGGACTACAAGGACCACTACGCGAAAAATGCCGATGCCTACATCGCCAAGCTCGAGGAGCTGCATCAGCAGTTCGTCTCGCAGCTGGAAACGTCCAAGCGCAAGGACTTCGTCACGTCGCATGCCGCCTTCACGTACCTGGCGGAGCGCTACGGATTGAAGCAGGTGCCGATCAGCGGCCTGTCGCCGGAGCAGGAGCCGTCGCCGGAGCAGATGGCGCAGGTCATCGAGTTCGTGCGGGAGCATCAGGTGAAGACGATCTTCTTCGAAACGCTCATCGACTCCAAGCTGGCCGACACGATCGCCGCCGAGACGCAAGCCGGCACGGACGTGCTCAATCCGCTCGAGGGACTGACGAAGGAGCAGGCGGATCAAGGCGAAGATTACATCAGCGTCATGACGAGCAACCTGAACGCGCTGGTCAAGGCTCTGAACGGCTGAGTCCGGGTAGATGCCCGGCTTGGCCCGAAGGAGCTGTTTTTCCGAGGATTAATCGTAATAATAACGAAAAATTGAGCTGTAACCGAGCTGGCTGAGGCCAGCTTGTTCCTTGCTTTAAAATCGTAAAATTTACAATAAAGGAGAATATCCATGTCCCATTCCTTGCTTCCCGTCACCGTCCTGAGCGGCTATCTCGGTTCCGGCAAGACGACGCTGCTGAACCATGTCTTGAACAACCGCGAGGGCTTGAAGGTCGCGGTCATCGTGAACGATCTGAGCGAGGTGAATATCGACGCCGGGCTCGTCCAGGAGGGCGGCGGCCTGTCGCGCCTCGATGAAAAGCTCGTGGAAATGTCGAACGGCTGCATCTGCTGCACGCTGCGCGAGGACCTGCTCGTCGAGGTGGAGCGGCTGGCCCAGGAAGGACGCTTCGACTACATCCTGATCGAGTCGACCGGCGTCGGCGAGCCAGAGCCGGTCGCCCAGACGTTCTCCTACGTCGACGAGGAGCTCGGCATCGACCTGACGCGCTATTGCCGGCTGGATACGATGGTGACGGTCGTCGATGCCAATCGGTTCTGGATCGACTACAGCTCCGGCGAATCGCTGCTTCAGCGCAGCCAGGCGGTAGGCGAGGATGACGCCCGCGACGTTTCCGACCTGCTGCTCGACCAAGTGGAGTTCTGCGACGTGCTCGTGCTGAACAAATGCGATCTCGTGCCGGAGGAGGAGCTGCTCCGCCTCGAGGGCGTGCTGCGCCGGCTGCAGCCGCGGGCGCGTCTCATCCGCGCCGAGCACGGCCGGGTGGAGCCGTCCGCCATCCTGAACACGGGCTTGTTCGACTTTGACGAGGCCTCCGGCTCTGCCGGCTGGATGAAAGAGCTGGCCAAGCCGGCCCATGCGCCGGAGACGGACGAATACGGCATCTCGAGCTTCGTCTACGAACGCCGAGTCCCATTTCATCCGGAGCGGCTGCGGCGGTGGCTGGGCGATTGGCCCGAGCAGGTCGTCCGCGCCAAAGGCTATGTCTGGCTGGCATCGCGGATGGAGACGGCTCAAAGCTTGAGCCAGGCGGGGCCGTCGATCACCTTTGGACCGGCGGGCTACTGGGCGGCTGCGCTTCCGCGAGAGGAGCAGGAGAGGCTGAAGCGGGACGACGCGGAGCTTGCGGCGAGCTGGCACCCCGTCTACGGCGACCGGCTCAGCCGAATCGTCTTCATCGGCATCGGACTGGACCCGGAGGCGATCACCGGCTCGCTCGACCGCTGCCTGCTGACGGAAGCGGAGCTGGCTTCGGACGCGTCGGTCTTTGTCGATCGGCTCCCCGGAGCGGACGGCGCGGCATGAGGCGGCTCGGCTGAACGGCCTTCGCAGCGGCTGGCAAGCTTCCCGGCCGGCCTTCGCAGCTGCCGCTCCGCTTGCCCGGCGGCTCGCGAACAACGCCCGCTTCTCGTCGGCGGGAGCGCCTCAGGGACGGCTGCCGGACAGCGAGGCCCAGCGCTCGCGCAAGGATCCCTCGTCGAGTCCCTCGCCGATGAGGACGAGATACGGCTGGCCGGGATAGGAGGCCTGCTCCCACTCCGTGCGCCCGCCGGCATGCTGGAGCAGCAGCGTTTCTGCGCCGTCGCGCCAATAGCCTTTGGCGCGCACGAGGCCGCCGCCGAGCTCTTGCAAAAACCGCTCGACCTCGGCTCGTTCCGGCTGCCGCCCGGCCGGCGCGGACAGCGTCAGCGAGCGCAAGGTCCCGCCGCTGAAGCTGTCCGCGGATGCGGGCGCCGCTGTCCGCAGCGCCTTCAGCGTGCCGGAGGGAGCGCTCCCCGAGCCGCCGCCGGCTGGCGGCGCGCCTGCGCTCCGGATGAGGCGAGAAGCGGATGTCGCGCCGAGCTCTGCGGCGGAGACAGCGCCGCCGGCAACGCTCGACGGCGCTGCCGCCGGAGCCGGCGCGAGGCCGGGAGCCCCAGACCGGGGATGCACCCCGTGCAGCAAGGAAGCGGCATCGATGCGGCAGCGCTCCGTCTCCAGGACGGCGGCTGTCGCATTTTGCTTGCGGACGGCTCGCCGGACGCTGAGCCGTCCGGCCTCCGCGATCGTATCCGCTTTGTTGAGCAGCACGAGATCGGCGCTCGCGATCTGGCTGCGCAGCGTGCGCACGAGCTCGCGGTCGGCGCTGAAGCGGCTGTTGTACTCGGCAAAGGTACCGGCGTCGACGACCGTGACGACCGCCGCCAGCTCAAGCCCGGCTGCGGCCAGCGGGCCGCCGGCCTGCAGCAGCTCGCGCAGCTCCGCCGGATCGGCTACGCCCGTCAGCTCGACGAACAGGACGTCCGGCTCCGTCCGCGCAAGCGAGGCGAGGCTCGACTCCAGCTCGCTCCGCTTCGTGCAGCATACGCAGCCGTCGAGCAGCTTGCGGACGGGAAGGCGCAGCTTTTCGGACACGAGGCTGCCGTCTACGTCGATCCTCCCCAGCTCGTTCATGAGCAGCGCGGCGCTCAATCCCCGGCGCGCGCATTCCTCCAGCAGACGCAGCAGCAGCGTCGTCTTGCCGCTTCCAAGGAAGCCGGACAGCAAATAGACGGGTACGCTCACGGACGGCACTCTCCTTTCCCTGGCTAGACTAAGGATATGGACAGCCGGTGCGATGTAGTACCGGATAGGAAGGGAAACGGAGTGCCAGCGAGCGGTCGAAGCGATGCAGGGACTTGCTGGAAGAACCGCCCGCGGCCTTGTGCCGCGGGCTTTTTTGCGTAAGATGAGAGATGTTCCGGAAAATATCAAAATATCAGTTGGGGTATATCGCCAAAAAACGGGTATAGTGGATGTGACGAATCGACGCAATCCGCTATCGTCGTGAAGAACAGGAGGGGCCGGACATGCTCGACGAGGCAGGACGCGCCAGACATCCGGCTCGAATCGCCGCTGCCGCCGCGCTTGCGGCCGCGCTCGTCATCTTGACGGCGCTGTTCGTCAAGCCGTATGTGGGCATGGCGGACAACGGAGACTTTTTCCGCGAGATCCACAATCCGGGTCTATACGACCTGAACGAGACGTACGAGGACCGGCACTTCGACTATTACAACCGCATCTACGGCATCCGGGAATATCCGTACGAAGCCAACACCGCGTTCATCTCCTCGCTGTCGCTGTTCATTCGCGCGGCCATCGGAGCGGACCTGCTGCTGACCGGCGACAACCGCTTCGATGTAAGGGCGATAGCCGCGCTGTACGCGATTCTGTTCGTGGCGGCGATCTATCTGATCGTGCGTCAGGCGGCGGAGCGTTTGACGGCGGCCGGGGCGGCCGTCGCGGCGCTGCTCGCCGTGTTCATCCTGGCCGACACGGGCTACACGGCTTATTTCAGCTCCTTTTACGGGGAGCCGGCCTCGTATGTGCTGCTGCTGCTGACGATGGCGCTGCTCATGCGGCTGCCGGAGCTCGACCGCCGATCGGCGGGCTGGCTCGCCGCCTGGGTCGCCGCCGCCGGCCTGTTCGCCGCGGCCAAGCAGCAGAACGCGCCGGCCGGCATCCTGCTGGCGCTGCTCGGGCTGAGAGCCGCCTTCCTGTACGACAGCAGGCGGCTGCGGCGGCTGGCGATGGGCGGCGCGGCGGCGGTCGCGGCGGCAAGCGTGCTCACGTACGGGCTCATGTCCGACGACATCAAGCACATCAATCAGTATCACGCCGTGACGCGCGGCATCCTCCAGAATACGGACTATCCGGAACGAGACCTGGAGGAGATCGGGCTCGATCCGAAGTTCGCCGTGCTGGCGGGCACGACGTACTACGACAAGTATCAGCTGGAGTCGGTGGAGTCCGAGCTCATGCAGGAGGAGTTCTATTCCAAGTTCGGCTATCTGTCGCTGCTCCGCTACTACGCGCTGCATGCGGACCGGGCGGTCGACAAGCTCAACGAGGCGGCGAGCCATGCCTACCAGATCCGGCCAGCGGCGATGGGCAATTACGAGAAGAGCGCGGGCAAGGAGCCGGGCGCGAAGTCGCCGTTCTTCTCCGGCTGGAGCAGCCTCAAGCTGGAGCTGTTCCCGCGCACGTTCCGCTTCATCGTCCTGTTCTACGCCGTCTTTTACGGCGGGCTGGCCTATTTCTACGTCTCGGCATGGAGGGGACGCCGGAGGGCTGACCAGTTCCGCCTCGAGGCGCTCGCGCTGCCGGGATTGATCGGCCTGTCGCAGCTCGGGGTATCGTTCCTCGGAGCGGGCGACGCCGATCTGGCCAAGCATCTGTTCCTCTTCAACGTCTGCTTCGACCTCATGTTCGGCCTGATGGCCGGCTGGGTCGCGCATAAGATCATGCAAAGGCTGCGCCTGCGCGGGAAGGCTGGGAAAACGAAATGGAAGTCAGAAAGCTCGATATCTGGGTCATCATCCTTGCCGTCCTGAGCTACGGGATGGTCAACTGGTTCGTGCTGCTCCCCAAAGACAATTATTTGCAAAATACGCTGCTGCTGAGCGCGCTGTTCGCGGTCGCGGTGCTTTCCTACCTGAGCGGCCTCATGATCGCGCTCACCGCTTCGGCCGTGTGCATCTTCTTCTACGGCAGCTACGTCATGTACGGAAGCGTCATGCAGGGCAAAGGCATCGAGTCGCAGGTGTATTACTGGCTCGTGCTGCTGCCGCTTGTCGCCGTGCTCACGGCAGTCATCGGCAGCCTGATCCGCTCCATCCAGCAGGAGAACGTGCGCATGCGGGAGCGGTACTCGGACTTCGTCACGATCGACGAGACGACCGGACTCGAGAACGCCCGCGTCTTCTACGCCGTGCTTAGCCAGTTCATGAGCCTGTCCCGCCGCTACGAGCTGCCGCTCAGCGTCATGCTCGTGCGTCTCGACTACTACGACGACATCCGCAGCATCGTCGGAGGGGAGGCGATGAAGGACGTCGTCGCCTGGATCGGCAAGCGGCTCGGCGAGAGCACGCGCAGCGAGGACTCCAGCTACATCCTCGAGGATGGGCGGACGTTCGCGCTGCTGCTGCTCGGCGACCGGGAGGGGGCGCAGGTCGTCAAGTCCCGCATCAAGGAAAGCATTTACGCGTACGATCTGCAAAAGGCCGCGAAGGCGGTCACCGTGCGGCTCGAGCTGCGCGTCGGCGTGGCCGCCTACGATCCATCCGAACCGTCCGATCCGCTCGCGCTGCGCCGCGCGGCCGAGAAGGACATGGAGTACGATGTCTAGCGCGGTGCAGGCAGGGGGAGCCGGACGGCGATCGGCCGGCTTCAAGCGCTGCGGGCTTGTCGCTCGCTTCACCCTGACCCTTCTCCTGCTGATGGCCGCTGCGGCGGCCCCGGCATCCGCGGCGACGCCGGTATTCCGTTCGGAACGTCCGCTGGCGCAGACGGGGCAGCCGACAGGCGGAGAGGCGCTGATCGTCTATGGACGCGAGTGGAACAGCGAGGACGGGCGGGAGCGGCTGATGGAGCTGTACCGGATGCTGCGCGGCTCCTACTCCGCTGCCTCCTTCATCCGCGGCGGCGACGCGCAGCTGGAGCAGCTGAAGGAGGCGGACCTCGTCGTCGTCGCCGGCGGCGCGGAGGAGCCGTTCCGGAGGGAGCTGCTGCCGCAAGCCGGGCTGGCGGAGGGGAGGACGCTCCTGCTGGATACGGCGGACGGCTTGGGGGCAGCGGCGCGTCAGCTCGGCGGCTGGCTCGACGAGGGCGGGCGGACGGCACCCGCGTATGCGCTGCTGAGCGGCGTCAGCCCGCTGCTCGATCTGGAGGAGCTGGAGCGAAAATCCGCTTGGCTGCACGAGCGCGGCATCCCGTTCTGGATGGAGCTGCGGCCGCTGTTCACCGGCGGCGACTCGCCTTCGCTGGACGGCTACTACGAGCTGCTGCGCCGGATGCAGGAGCGCGGCGGAGTCCCGCTGCTCGGCCCGCTCGGCGGATGGACGCCGCCGGATGAGTGGAGCTCCTACCTGTCGGGCAACGAAGTGACGGGAGCGACCGATACGGACGACGTCTCGGTGCTTAGCGCGCGCTCGATGTACGCTTACGTGAGCCATGGCATCTACCCGGCCGGGCTAGCCGGACCGCCGGATCTGCTGTTCGATCCGGAGTGGAGCGCGCTCGCTTCGACCGCCGACCTGTTCGTCGAGGGGACCGGCTGGAAAGGCTATTCCCGCGATCTTGAACTCGCCGAGGCGTGGAGGGGACGCTACGCCGCCCTCGCGCCGGCCGCCGGAGCCGAAGGCGCGGCGTCGCTGCCGCAAAGCTCTTCCCGCGTCTTCGCGGTCGAGGCCGGTTGGACGATGGAAGAATTCCAGGCCGCCTTGGAGACGGAAATGGAGCGGGGAGTCGCCTTCGCCGATCCCGCTGCCGTGGACAGCCGCATCGAGTGGGAGGAGCAATCGCTCGTCCGGCGGGACGGACAGGCGCTGCTGAACGGCAGCGTCGCATTCTGGACCGCACCCGAGCCGCCGGGGCAGTCGGTTGCCCCGCCGGCCGACGGAAAGCTGACGACCGTGAACCGCGGCGTCCAGAGCGTCCTGTCCGTGCTGCTCGTCGTCTCCGTCATCGTCGTAGGAGCGTTCACGGCCGCCTTCGTCGCCGGACGCCAGATCAATCGCAGAAAGCATTTGAGGTGATTCATGGAGCAGCTCGGCTGGGTCGACTATCTGTTTCTGTACTGCATGGTCTGCATCTGGATCATGCTGCTCATCAATATCGTGCTGACCGCAGGCGGCTACCGCTACTATCTGAAGACGCTGCGCATGCGGGTCGACGAGCCGCTGGACGAGTATCCGACCGTCTCGGTGCTCGTCCCGGCCCATAACGAGGAGAAGGTCATCGGCCAGACGGTCGAGGCGCTCATGGAGCTCGACTACCCCAAGGACAAGCTGGAGATCATCGTCATCAACGACAACTCCAGCGACGATACGGGAGCGATCCTCGACCAGCTGCGGCGGAGCCGCCCGGACGTGAACCTGCGCATCCTGACCACGGACAAGGAGACGGGCGGCAAAGGCAAGTCCGGCGCGCTCAACAACGGCTACGCCGTCAGCACCGGGGAGGTGCTGGCCGTCTACGACGCGGACAACACGCCGGAGCGCTCGGCGCTCCGCATCCTGATCCACACGCTCTGGCGAGATCAGCGTCTCGGAGCGGTCATCGGCAAGTTCCGCACGCGCAACGGCTCGAAAAACTGGCTGACCCGCTTCATCAACATCGAGACGCTCGGATTCCAGTGGATGGTCCAGGCCGGCCGCTGGGAGCTGTTCGGGCTATGCACCATCCCCGGCACGAACTTCGTCGTCCGCCGCAGCATCATCGAGGAGATGGGCGGCTGGGACACCAAGGCGATCGCCGAGGATACGGAGATCAGCTTCCGCATCTACCGCCTCGGCTACCGGATCCGGTACATGCCGCTGTCCGTCACCTGGGAGCAGGAGCCGGAGACGGTGCCGGTATGGATGAAGCAGCGCAGCCGCTGGGTGAAAGGCAACATCTACGTGCTGCTCAAGAACATCCCGCTCCTGTTCTCCCCCGAGGCGAAGCAAATCCGTTTCGATCTGATCTATTTCTGCTCCGTCTATTTCCTGTTCCTCAGCTCGGCGCTGCTGTCCGACGCGATTTTCGTCCTGGGCATCCTCGGCCTCATCGAGTACAACATCGTCGGCAACACGCTGCTGCTCTGGCTGATGGCGTATCTCGTGTTCGTGCTGGAGATGGCGCTTGCCCTGAGCATGGAAAAGGGGCAAAGCCGCCCGCGCAACATCGCGCTCGTCGCCGTCATGTACTTCACCTATTGCCAGCTGTGGCTCGTCGTCGCCTTGCAAGGAGCCTACCAATTCATCCGCGATTCCATCCTGCGGCGAGAAGCCCGATGGTACAAGACGGAACGATTCTAAGGAGAATGTCCATGAAAAAATCGATCGTGGCCGCTGCGGCCCTGCTCTCGCTGTTGACCGCGCCGCTTGCCGCCTCCGTCGAAGCCGCGGCGCCGCCGTCCGCGCCATCCGCGCCGCTCACGGCTGCCGAGCCGCCCGCTCCGGCTTCGTCGGCGGCGCCGATCGGCACGTCGGCCCCGGCCGTATCGGCAGCGCCGGACCGTTCCCCCATGCCCGAAGAGCGCCTCCAGCCGGCGGTCGGCCGAACCGCGGACGGCGCCAGCCGCATCCGCCTGCCGTATGGCAAGGACGTGAAGCTGCAGGGCTATTACTCCGCCCAATCGGCGTATTTCACGCTCGGCCGGCATTGGCAGCTGCGCGCCGGCGTCCTCCATCTGGAGCTGCGGTCGAGCCGCCTGTCCGCGAACTCCGCGCTGACGATCGAGGTGAACGGCAAGCCGGTCCGATCGATGCGGCTGTCGGACATCGGCGAGAGCGGCCGGAGCCTTGATGTCGCCGTCCCCGCCGGCGATCTGGCTGCCGGCGTCAACGAGATCCGGCTCTCGCTCGGGCACGCGGACGATCGGTTCGAGATTTGCGCCGATGACCGCTCCGACGAGAATTGGCTGCTCGTCGGCGAAGGCTCGTACCTGCAAGCGGAGTACAAGGAGCTGCCGGCGACGGGCGAGCTGCGCCAGTTCCCGTATCCGTTCGTGCCGGACGCGGGCGAGCGCAGCGGCGAGGGGACGACGATCGTCCTGCCGGACGGCGCGTCGCCGGCCGTGGCGGCCGCCGGCTTGCAGACGGCCGCCGCGCTCGGGCTGACCGCAGAGGAAGGGCTGCCCGGCCTTTATATGGCCGGTTATTCCGAGGTCGCCGCTGGCAAGCATCGGAGCGACCATCTGCTGTACGTCGGTCCGGCCTCTGCGATGCCGCAGGCGCTGAAGGCGGCGGCTCCGTCCGACGCGCTGAGCCGGCTCGACCAAGGCGCGCTGCTGTTCCGGGCGGCCTCTCCGCTGCAGGACGGCAGGCTGCTCATGGGCATCGTATCCGGGGAGGATGAGAGCGTCCTCGACGCCGCCGCCCGGCTGCTGCAGAATCCGGAGCTCGTCGCCCAGCTGGACGGCAGCGCCGTCCTGCTGCCGTCCGGAACGAACGTGAACCGCCCGGCAGCCGACTCCTCCCGCGACCGCTGGTCGCTCGAGGAGCTCGGCTACTCGCAAGGGCTCCAGGTGAAGGGGCCGTTCCGCCAGCAGGCCGACTTCGACGTGAAGCTTCCGGCCAACAAGCTCGTGCTGCCGGGAGCGAAAGCCCGCTTCGAGCTCAAATACGCGAAGAACCTGAATGTGGACCAGTCGCTTGCCACCCTGTATGTCAACGGCATCCCGGCCGGCAGCAAAAAGCTGGATGCCGAGTCGGCCGACGGCGACGTCTGGGAAGTGCAGATACCGAGCGGCGCCGCCCGGTCCGGCTACCTGGCGATGAGCGTGGCGTTCGACCTGCAGATGACCGGCTACGACTGCATCCGTCCCGGAGAGCAGACGCCGTGGGCCTACATCGCGCCGGAGTCGACGGTCAGCCTGCCGGCCGAGGACGAGCGGGCGATGCTGCTGGAGCATTATCCGTGGCCATTCATCAAAAACGGCCGCTGGAACGCCGCCGCCTTCGTCCTTCCCCCGGCCGGCGACAGCACCGATCTGAGCCGCGAGGCGCGGATCGCCGCCCGGCTGGGGTCGTACTTGACCGACAACAGCGGCTCGCTGCAAGCGCGCTCCGACGCGCCGTGGGAAGCGGACAGCTTCAAGGGGCTGCAGCTGATCGCCGTCGGCACGCCTCAGGACAGCGAGCTCATCCGCTCCGTCGCCCCGCAGCTCTGGTTCCCGTACGACAGCGGCCTCTCCCGCTTCGTCGGCAACGAGAAGCGCCGGCTGCTGCCGGATTTCGCGGCGCGGCTCGCCTCGATCCAGCTGCTCCCCGCTCCGGAGGGCGGCGGCTCGCTGCTAGCCGTAACGGCTCCGCAGGAGGAAAGCCTGCAGCAGGCGGAGAACTATTTGTCGACACGTTCCTACGGCAGCGGGCTCGTCGGCAACGCGACGCTGGTCGACCGTTGGGAAAAGGCGATGAACCACTATTTTGCCGATGAAGGCAGTACGGGCATGGCGGAGCGGGTCAGCCTGAGCTCGGGAGAAGCGCGGCTGTTCGCGATCCTGTTCGGCACGGTGCTCCTGCTCCTGCTGCTCGGCATCATCCTCATCTGGCGCAAATATCGGAAAAATCGATAGAGAGGAGGGCTCCGGATGGCGCGAAGAAGCCTCGGCCGGAGCGCGCTCGCGCTCGGCGCGGCGGGGACGGTGCTGGTGGCGGCATGGTGGCTCGCGGCGGGCACGGATGACGGCAGACGGCCGCTGCTGGAGGGCGGAATCCGCTCCGGCAACCTGTCGACGGACTACGGCATCGAGCAGGCGCTGGACGACGCGCGCCGGCTCGAGCTGAACGCCGTCAACGTGCCGGTCGTCGTCAATGTCGCCGATCCGCGGGCCAGCCGCTTCGAGCTGGACGAAGCCAGCCTGGACAAAGCGCGCCGGATCATCCCGCTGCTGCATGGGCAGGGCATCCGCGTGCTGCTGGAGCCGTATCCGTGGATCGCGGACGGGAGCGTCGCCGAGACGGCTTGGGACCCGTCGGATCCGAGCGCTTTTTTCCGCCGCTGGCAAAAAGACGTGCTGGAGCCGCTCGTGCGGGAGGTTGCCGATCCGCTGGACGTGGAGGCGGTCGTCGCCGCGTCCAATCTTGTCCACTTGGAGCCGTGGAGCGGGGAGTGGGTGCGGCTGCTGAAGGATCTGAAGACGAAGTATGGCGGCCTCGTGACCTACAAGACCAACGCGTGGCATACCGCCGAATGGGACGAGGCAAGCCGCGCCGCGTTCCGGGCCAAGCTCGACAATCCGCTGTGGGCGGAGGTCGACTTCATCTCGGTGGCGGCCTACTTCGAGCTGACCGACAAGCCGTCGCCGTCGGCGGCCGAGCTCGCGGACGCGATCCGGCAGACGGAGCGGCACGGGCGCGGCCAGAACGTGCCGGCCGAGCTGGAGCAGCTGTCGCGGAGATGGAACAAGCCGTACTTCTTCGGCGAGCTCGGCTTTCCCGCCTGGGAGGGCGCGGCCGCAGAGCCGTGGAATCCGGCGCCGTCCGACAAGCAGGACGGCCAGCTGCAGGCGCGGCTGTTCGCCGCCTACCGGGATGCGTTCCGCGGCCAGGCATCGTTCCTCGGCTATTCCGTCTTCGCCATCGGAGAGACCGGTCCGGACAAGCGCTACTATCCATCCGAAGAAAGCGTCGCCGTCATCCGCTCCTGGTGAGCGGATCGACGGCTTTTTTGGAGCGATGGCCGCTTCAAAGGCTAGCCAGGCGGCCTCATCTCGGGTTAAGATGGGGCTTAAACCCTTAGGGAACGAGGAGGCGGAACGATGGACCCGATGCTGCTCGACATCGACGAGCCGTTCACAAGCAGCCGGCTGCTCATCCGCGCGGCCGGAAGCGGCGACGGAGCGGCCATCAACGAAGCGGTGAAGGAGAGCCTGGAGCGGCTCCGGCTCTGGATGCCGTGGGCGCAGCAAGCTCCTACGCTCGAACAATCGGAGCTGGACGCGCGGCGGGCGGGCATCGCCTATCGGCAGCGGGAGGACATGCGCCTGCTGCTGCTGGACCGAGAGAGCGGACGGCTGATCGGCAGCAGCGGCCTGCACCGCATCGACTGGGGCGCGCGCCGCTTCGAGATCGGCTATTGGGTGCGTACGAGCGAGGAAGGCAAGGGATTCGTGACGGAGGCCGTCCATGCGATCACCGGCTTCGCCGCGGACCGTCTTGACGCGCATCGGATCGAGATCCGATGCGACTCCCGCAACGAGCGCAGCGCCTCGGTCGCCCGCCGCTGCGGCTACACGCTCGAGGGCGTCCTGCGCGGCGACTCGTTGTCGCCGGATGGCGGCAGGCGCGATACGATGGTGTTCGCCAAGGTGAGGGGCGCGGAGCTGGACGTCTGACATATCATATTTTTTTGTTTTTGACAAGTTATAGTTGTGACTACTGGAAAACGGGCTAATCCGGTATAATGTCTTCTGAACGAAAGGAGCCCTCTTATGCCGATCAAGATCATTACAGACAGCGGTTCTGATTTGCCCGTTCTCCTGCAAGCCCGTTATGACATCGATATCGTGCCGCTCACGGTGACGTTTCCGGACGGTCCGATGGCGGAAGGGACAAGCGCCGAGGCGTTCTACGACAAAATGGAAACGTTCCACGAGCTGCCGACGACGGCCAGCCCGAGCCCGGCCGTATTCCTGGATGCGTTCCGCAAGGCCGATCCGGAGAGCGACCTGCTCGTGCTGTGCATGTCATCCAATATAAGCAGCACCTATCAGTCCGCGCTCATCGCGAAGGACATGCTGCTCGACGAAGGCTTCGAGCGCGGCATCGAGATCATCGATACGCGCAACTTCTCCGGAGGGCTGGCCCGCATCGTCGCGATGACGGCCGCCTATGCCCAGAGCGGATGCGGCCTGGCCGAGCTCAAGGAGCGGACGGAGCGGATCATCGAGCAGACGAGCGCGTACTTCACGCTGGAATCGCTTGAAAACGTCATCAAGGGCGGCCGGCTGAGCCGTCTGTCCGGGGGCGTCGCCTCCGTGCTGAACATCAAGCTGCTGCTGCGCATCAGCGCCGAGGGCAAGGTCGAGGTCGTCGAAAAGACGCGCGGCTTCCGCAAAGCCGTAAGCAGCCTGCTCGCCAAGCTGGATGAGAAGGAGCATGACTACGAGCGCTCCGAAATTTCCATCGTCCACAGCGGCAGCGAGCAGCTGGCGCTCGACGTCAAGGAGCGCATCCTGGCGAAGCATCCGTTCCGGGCGGTCCATCTGTCCTGCATGGGACCCGTCATGGGCACGTACGCGGGCCGCGGAGGCATCGGCGTCGCGTTCTGACGATTGCTTCCTGGACGGACCAGTCCCCCTGCAACCAACCGAAAAAGCTTGCCGGTCGCCCCTCAGGCGTACCGGCAAGCTTTTTTGAATTTTTAAGAATAGGTCATGATTGCTTCTGCTTCAATACCGCCGTCCACAGCGACGCGGGCTCGTAGCCGAGCCGCCAGGCGGCGATGCCCGCGAGGTCGTACTTTCGCGCGAGCGCGATGCGCTTCGATACGCTCTGCTCCGTCTCGGCCCAGAACACGTAGGTGCTGCCATTCTCGGCATAGGTATACTTCGTGAGGCCTGCCGCTTCGTCGAAGGAGGCATAGGCCGACTTGGCGCTGATGAGCTGCGGCACGTCCTTCATGGAGACGGCGCGGCTGCCGAGCGGCTCGCCGGAGGCGTCCAGCTCCCAGAGCCGGACATAGAACGGAACGCCGAGCATCAGCTTGGAGCGCGGCACGCCATACGAGAGGAACTGCTGGATGCCGCCTTCGGCCCAGTCGAGGCTGCTCACCGGTCCCGCCTCGTCGCTGCCCTGCCAATGCTCGTCATAAGCCATGATGACGATCCGGTCGGCCGCTTCCGCGATGGCTTGGTGGTCATAGGCGGTCCGATGGTCCCATGCCGTATCGCCGCGGGGCAGATCGACCGTAAGCGTCATGCCGGCCTTGCGCAAAGCCGATCCCAGCTCTCCGACGAACAAGCTGAAAAGCGCGCGATCCTTGCCCGCGACGTTCTCGAAATCGAGGTTGAGGCCGTCCGCGCCGAGCTTCTTCAGGCTGGCGGCGAGACGGTCGATGAACGCCTGCCTGGCGTTCCCGTCCGCCAGGAACGCGCTCGTCAGCTTCGGGTCGAAGCGGTTGTGGACGAGCGGCTGCACGCTGAGCCCGCGCTGCTTGAGCGCCGCGGCGAGCTCGGGCAGCGAGTCGTCCTGGAGCTTGCCGGAGGCGTCCGCGAGCTCGTACCACGACGGCGAGGAAATGTCGACGCCCTGCGTGCCGGCAAGCTGCGTGACGATGCTGGCCTCATCGGAGCTGCCGCTCCAGCCCAGCACCTGCAGCGCTTTGGGCTGGCTCCAGAGCGCGCGGCTGTCAGCGGTGACGATGCGGCTGCCGGAGTATCCGCGCGCATAGGAGACGGCGCTTTGGCGCGTATGGAAGCTTCGCAGCGCCTTGTCGCCCTGCATGACGGTCAGATAGGGAGCGTTCGTCCACCAGATGAGCCCGCCGCTCACGATCTGCGAGTTCGCGAGCGATTTGGCTTTGGCCAGCGCGCTTTGCAGCGCGAAGTAGCGCGCCACCGGCTTGCCGTTCTGCAGCACCGCGTAGGAGGCTTCCCGTGAGAACAGGACCGCGCCGCTGGATGCGTGGACGACCCGGCTGCCGGCAAGCTCGGAGGCCGCGAGCACGGCGTCCTTGAGGAAGGCGAAGACGCTCTTCCGCGCTCCCTCGCTGGATTCGACGGCATAGACGGGCTTGCCTGCGCGCGCCTGCTTGACTTGGCCGGACGAGTAGTTGTCCCAGATCCACGCCGCCGCTTCGATGTCGACGATAGCGGCTCCGGTCCAGCGGGCGGCTTCCTTCTTCGCGGCCGACAGCGAGGAGAAGCTCCATTCCGGTCGCGTCTTTTCGCCTTGATAGAGCCGGTAGCGGGGGGCTTTGCCGTACACCCAGCCGGGCTGCTGCAGGTCCCGGATCTGGGCGGACGGCAGGGCGTCGGCCTTGGCCCGCGCGGCGGCGTAGCCGGCATATTCCCATTCGGGGCGGCTCATGCCGTTCAGATACACCTTGTACCGGGGGAGGTTGTCCCACAGCCAGGCCCGATCGGCGATGCGCTCGACGCGGCTGTAGGCATAGCGGGAGGCAAAGGCCTGGGCGTCCGCCCGCTTGGCGAATTCCTGCAAGGGCCGGTCATTCTGGTAGACGCGGTATTGGGTGATGGATGAGACCGAAGCGGCCGGAGCAGCGCCGACGGACGGCGCTGCCACGGCCTGCAAGCCGATCGCGGCGACGGCCGCGGCGGCTAGCGGGGTGAGTTTCATGGTCGGGTGTCCTCCCGTTCGAGTAGAAATTCGGGCTTTATATGTAGGGGCATGGGGCAGGCTCGGCTGCGCGGGTCGCCTGCTTTCATTGGACGCGGCGCGCCGGATGAAGTTGTGTGGCAATGAGTGCCAAAGCACTTCGAAAATTTACCCGCTCCTGATGCCGATGAATCCATGGCCCTCCGGAATGGATGGATCTGGAACGTCTGGAACATACTAATTCCAGCTTGGGTGAAGGGAGCAGGACGGATGAAGCGGCATGATGCCAAGGAAATGCTCGACGAGGAGGGCTCGGTCGAGCCGCAGGAGCTGGAGCGCTCCCTCAGGGAAGTGGGGGCGGTGAACCGGTATTTGGGCGGCAATCCGCCGCTCCTTCGCCATCTGGACCGGCTGCTCGGCAAAGCCGGGCAAGCCGCCGGGGCGCAGCGGCCGCTGCGCGTGCTCGATGTGGCGACCGGGCTCGCGGACCAGCCCCTCGCCGTACACCGCTGGGCGGCGGATCGGGGGCGCAGGATCACCGTGACCGGCGTCGAGATCAGTCCCGCGATCGCGGAGCTCGCCCGGCGCCGCACCTCGCACAACGCCGACATCACGATCGATGTGGCGGACGGGCGGCGGCTGCCCTATGCCGACGGCAGCTTCGACGTCGCCTTCAGCAACCTGGCGCTGCATCATCTGAGCGATGCCGATGCCGTCGCGATGCTGCGCGAGCTGCAGCGGGTGGCGCGGCATGGCTGGGTCGTGACCGACCTGGAGCGCCATCCGCTCGCATACGGCGCCGCCCGGCTGCTGGCGCTGGCCGTCTGGCGCAGCCCGGTCACGCGCCATGACGGCCCGCTGTCGGTGCGCCGCTCCTATACCGCGGACGAGGCGCTCGCGCTGCTGCGGCAAGCCGGGCTGACCGGCGCCGTACGCCGCCATTTCCCGTGGCGGATCGCGCTCCTGAGCGATGCTTGACGTGCTCGTCTGCGGCGGAGGTCCGGCGGGAAGCGCGCTCGCGTGGCGGCTGGCGAGGCTCGGCATGCGTGTCGCGATCGCCGACGCGGGCCGTCATCCGCGCCGCAAGCCATGCGGCGAATCGCTCAACCCTGGAGCCGCCGCGGCGCTTCGGCGGCTGGCGCAGGACGGGCAGGCAGGCGGAGATCCGTCATGGGATGAGCTGCAAGGCGAGCTCCAGCCGCTGGAAGGCTGGGCGCTGCATTGCGGCTCGGCTCGGCTGGAGGCTCGCTATCCCGGCGGAGCGGCAGGCTGGAGCTGCCGTCGCGAGCGGCTGGACGGCTGGCTGCTGGAGCGCGCGGTAGCGGCCGGGGCCGTCCTGCTGCCGGAATGCCGGGTGAAGGAAGTGCGGCAGGGAGGCAGCGGCTGCGAGATCAAGGCGATCCGCGAGGGACGGCCCGTGAAGCTGGCCGCCCGCTATGTCGTCGGGGCCGACGGCATCCGTTCGGCCGTTGCCCGCTCGGCGGGCCTTGCGGCTCCGCCCGGGCCGCTGCGCAAAGTCGCCTTGACCGGCCGCATCGCCGGCTTGGCCGACCTGGAGCCGCTGGTCGAGCTGCATCTGGAGCCGGGCGCGCTGATCGGGCTCGCGCCGCTGGCCGGCGGCGAAGCCAATGCGACGCTCGTGCTGCCCGCCGCAGCGGCCGCATCTTCGGCCGCCGCTCTGAGGCACGGCCGGCCGGCGCTGCTGGCCGCTCTGCGCGCTTCGCCGACGCTGGCCGCCCGAGCGCTCCAAGCGGAAGCGAGCGGAGAGGCGCTCGCCTGCGGCCCGTTCGACGCGCCGGTGCGGTCGGCATGCTCGGGGCGCGTGCTGCTCGTCGGCGATGCGGCCGGCTACTATGATCCGCTGACCGGCCAAGGCTTGTTTCGCGCGCTGCGCGGCGCGGAGCTCGCCGCATCGGCTCTTGCGGACGCGCGGCATGCCGGCGACGCGCGGCCGCTTCAGGCGTACGGGAGCCAGCTGCGGCGCGAGTTCGGTCCGGGAGCCGCGCTGCAGCGGTGGATCGAGTACGGCGCTTCCCGGCCGCGGCTGTTCCGGGCGGCGCTGGCCGGCATCCGCTGGAGCGGGACCGCGGAGCGGCTGGCGTCGCGCATCGGCGACTGTCCGCCAGGCGCGGAATTCAGGAGGACACGGCTTCGTTGAAGCTGCGTGGAATTGAATCTTGATCGTGAAAGAAGGCGAATGAGCGATGCGTACATACAACGAAGCGGCCATGCAGGCAGCGCCGGAGCAGGTGTTCCGGCTGGCGAGCGAGGTCGAGCGCTGGCCGAGGCATCTCGACCATTACCGCTCGGTGAGGTTCCGTTCCGGCGAGGCCGCGGACGGGGTCGTCGAGATGAAGGCGTACCGCCCGTTCGGCGCGCTGCGCTGGCCGGTCTGGTGGGTGAGCGAGATGCGGATGGAGCCGGACAGGGGACGGATCGTCTATCGCCATATCGAAGGCGTCACGTCCGGGATGGATGTGGAATGGATCGTGGAGCCGCATGAAGGCGGCAGCCGGGCGATCATCGTGCATGAGTGGAAGCAGCCGCCGGTCGGCAGGCTGGCGGCGAGCGGCATCATCGGTCCGGGCTTCGTGCATGCGATCGCGGAGCGCACGCTGATGGGCCTGAAGACGGCCGCTGAAAATGGAAAGGGAGGCGAGTAGGATGGGCGAGCGAAGGGCGGTCATCACCGGCATCGGCTGCGTGACGCCGATCGGCATCGGCGCGGAAGGGCTTTGGGAAGGGCTGCGAAAAGGAGAGAGCGCCATCGGAGCGATCGACCGGTTCGCGCCGGAGGGGCTGCGCAGCCGGATCGCCGCGCAGATCCGCAGCTTCGATGCGGGAGACTACATGGACCGGAAACGGGCGCATCGCACGGACCGCTATTCCCAGCTCGCGATTGCCTCGGGACGGATGGCGCTCCAGCATGCCGGACTCGATCCGGCGTCCGTCGATCCCGACCGCGCCGGCGTGTTCATGGGCAGCGCCCTTGGCGGCATCGCCTACGCGGAGGAGCAGTGCGGGCAGTTCATGAGCGGCGGCTATCGCAGCGTCTCGCCGACGCTCGGCTTCTCGGTGTTCGGCGGAGCGGCGTCCTGCAATATGGCGATGGAATTCGGCTTCACGGGACCGAACGAGACGAACGCGATGAGCTGCGCCTCCGGCGCTGTCGCCATCGGGCGGGCGCTGCAGGCGATCCGCCGCGGCGAAGCCGATGCGATGCTGGCCGGCGGCTCGGAGGCGCCGCTGTCGCCGCTGTCGTTCGGCGCGTTCGATCTGCTGCGGGCGATGTCGACGCGCAACGAGGAGCCGGCCGCGGCGAGCCGGCCGTTCGACCGCCGGCGGGACGGATTCGTCATGGGCGAAGGCGCGGCCGTGCTCGTCATCGAGGAGGAGGGGCATGCGCGCGCTCGCGGAGCCCGAGTGCTGGCCGAGCTGAGCGGCTTCGGCGTGAGCAACGACGCCCATCATATGAGCGCGCCGCTGCCATGCGGCACGCAGGCGCAGCGGGCGATGCGGCTCGCGCTCTCGGACGCGGACATGCTGCAGGAGGAGGTCGGCTACATCAACGCGCACGGCTCCTCGACGCCGCTGAACGACGGCACGGAGTCGCGGGTCATCCGCAGCGTGTTCGGCAGCCGCCCGGTCGCCGTGAGCGGCACGAAAGGGCTGTACGGCCATCCGCTCGGCGCATCCGGCGCGATCGAAGCCGCGATTACGACGCTGGCGCTGTCGCGCGGCTGGCTGCCGCCGACCGCCAATCTCGAGGACCCGGACGACGAGGCGGCAGACTTCGATCTCGTGACCGGAGCGGGACGCGAGACGTCGAGGCTTGGAGCGGCGCTGTCCAATTCCTACGGCTTCGGCGGCATCAACGCGACGCTCGCCTTCCGCAAGCGATGAGCCGTCGCTCCTGTCGCCGCTCCGGACGCCGCGCCTGAACATGAAGAAGGGACGAGGCTGAGCGTGCTCAGCTTTCGTCCCTTTTTTTGACGGATGCCGCTTAATCGGCGATGTCCGCCCAGAACTCTTCGTCCGCGTCCAGCGTAATCTGGGAGCGGTAGATCCTGCGGCCGTACTCCTTGAGCACGTACTGTTCGATCGCTTCCTTGAGGTTGGCCTCGACGAGGTAGTGGGAGCGTTCGCCGATCCACACCTCCGCCGTGAAGCCGTATTCCTCTTCCCAGCTGAGCTGGACTTCGACCGCGCCGGGCTGGATGCCTCGACGGGACGATTCGCTCAGGCAGACGGCGTTGATGACCTCATCCATCGAGAGCCGCATCGGATCAGTATGGTCTCCGCGTATCCGGCTCCGGCTTGCGCTTGCTCCGGATGTAGACGAAGAGCGCGCGGACCAGCAGGATCAGGGCGAAGATCGCGAGCAGGTTGATCATGAGGCCGAACATCTCGCCCATGAAGCCCATGCCGCTGAACATGCTGCCGAACAGCAGGCCGGCGAGGCCGCCGATCATGAGGCCTTTCATCAGGCTGCCGCCGGAGAAGAAGCCGGGCTTTTTCGCTGCTGCGCCCGTCCCGGCCGCAGCGCCGTTATTTTTGTTCGCATCGCTGCGCTGGACATTGTCGGTGGATTTTTTCGGCGCTTGCGTGTAGCCCTGGCGAGGAGATTTGAACCCGCCGCGCTTCGCGTCAGCCGTCGTGGATGCGATGCCGGTGAAGGCCAGCATGATCGTGAAGGCGAGCATTAAGATAAATCCTTTTTTCATCTGGTGAATTGTCCCCTCCATGTGGAATGTTTGGCGAACATTGCGTTCGGGTGCCTATACGTCTATGATGGGAAGCAAGTTTCAATTAATTTTAGCTTCTCCGAAATCGCGGAGTTTTATGGAATGGAAAGGGCTGGACGAGCCATGCAGACGACATCGTTCCATCCGGATGCCTATATCCGGTATTTAGCGCAGTTCCACGGCACGCGCGACTATTTTGAATGCCACGAGCTGCTGGAGGACTATTGGAAGGAGCATCCCGGAGCCGATTCCGGGCTGTGGCACGGCCTGATCCAGATCGCGGTCGGCCAGTACCATCTGCGCCGAGGCAACCGGGGCGGCGCCCGCAAGATGCTGCGCTCCGCCTGGGAGCGGCTGCGCCGCGAGGATCTCGGACGGGCGGGATTGGACGGTCCGGCGCTGCTCGCGCTGCTGGACGATGCCGCCGGCCGCCTGGAAGCGGGCGAGCCGCTTCCGTACCGGAGCTGGACGCTGCCGATCGAGGATCCCGATCTGCTCGCGGCGGCGAGGGAGGAGAGCGCGCGGCTTGGAGCGGCCTGGTGCGTCGAGGGAGAACCGGCGGAGGAGATCGTGCACCGGCATCGCCTGCGCGACCGCAGCGGCGTCGTGCTGGCGCGGCGCGAGTCGCTCGAGCGGAAGCGCCCCGGCGAGGCGGAGCGGATCGACGCCCGCCGGACAGCAAAAACGGAACGGACCGATCGCTGAGGCGCGCTCAGCTTCGTTCCGTTCCGTTTTTTTTTTGAGGGAGTCGGGTCAGCTCTCGGCAGCGGGCGTCTGCTTCAGGAACCCATGGCCGTCCGTGACGAGGTCGAGCTTGCCGGTCTGCGGGTCGATGATGAGGCCGCTGACCGGGATGCCTGCCGGGAGCAGCGGATGGTTGCGCACGATGCCGACGCTTTTCTCGACGCTGGAGCGCACGTTGTCGAAGCCGGTCAGCCAGCGATGGAAGTCGACGCCGGAGTGCTTGAGCGTGCGGATCGTCGTCTGAGACACGCCGCGGCTGACCATCTTGCCGATGATCGCCTCGGGATCGATGCCGGTCATGCCGCAGTTGTAGTGCCCGATGATGACGACTTCCTCGGCCTGGAGCTCATAGATGGCGACCAGGATGCTCCGCATGATGTTGCCGAACGGCTGCGTTACGATCGCGCCGGCGTTCTTGAGCACCTTGGCGTCGCCGTTGCGCAGGTTCATCGCGCGCGGCAGCAGCTCCGTCAGCCGCGTGTCCATGCAGGTGAGGATGACCATCTTCTTGTCGGGGAAGCGGTCGGTCAGGTACTCCTCGTATTTCTTGTCTTCGACGAACTGCTGATTGAAGGACAGGATCTGCTCGATGTTGTTCATGACGATTACCGACCTTTCTCCGAGTGGTTGAACTGCGGCGCATAGGGAAAGAACCGCAGGTCGTGGTTGTAGATCTGGCTGTCGCTCGAGAGGATGAACGCGTCGCGCTCCCGGCTGTAGCCGAGCTTCAGCTCCGGTTCGAAAAAGACTTCGTAGCGGCCCTCGTACAGGAACGGATAAGGATCGCCCTCGCCTTGCACGTCTCCGGCGGCGGGCTCCTGCACGACATACAGCGCGGAAACGCCGTTCACGACGCAGCCGCAGCCCTCCGTGTCGTACACCAGCTTGAGCGTGGCCTGCCCGTCGCCGACGTAGGGCCTCAGCTTGTCCGCCGCCTCCGGACGGAATGTGATGCGCATCCGAATCTCCTCCTCCTGCGGGGAGTCCGTCGACCCGGCCTCCCGCGCGGTTACCGTTGATTATACGGGCAGTGCCCGTTATGATTCAAGTAGATCGACGACCTCCGAGGACGAAAGGAAGATGAAGCTCATGGCAGAAGCCGCGACCGCTATCGAAAAGGCACTGAACGAATTCCGCGAGCTGGACCGCAAGATCATCCGCTATCAGGAAGCGGCGGCCGTCGTCGGCTGGGACCTGCGAACCGGCGCTCCGCGCAAGGGCCAGGCCGGCCGCTCCGAGGTGCTCGGCATGCTCGGCGCGGAAGCGTTCCAGCTGGCCACGTCGCCGCGGATGGGCGAGCTGCTGGAGCAGCTCGAAGAGAAGGAGGCGCAGGAAGCGCTGGGCGAGATCGACCGCAAGCTCGTCTCCGTGACGCGCCGCTCGTATGACCGCAGCGTGAAGATTCCGCCCAAGCTGTACGAGGAATACGTCGTGCTGGCCTCGCAGTCGGAGTCGGCCTGGGAGCAGGCGCGCAAGGACAACGACTTCCCGGCGTTCCAGGGCTACCTGGAGCGCGTGATCGGCTACACGAACCAGTTCATCGACCTGTGGGGAGCCAAAGGCACCCGCTACGATACGCTGCTGGACGATTACGAGCCGGACATGACCGTCTTGGAGCTCGACGAGATCTTCACCTCGCTGCGCGGACAGCTCGTGCCGCTCGCGGCCGCGATCGCCGCGTCGCCGAACCGGCCGGACCGCGCCTTCCTCGAAGGGCTGTTCGACAAGGAGAAGCAAAAAGAGTTCAGCCGCTACATGCTCGGCCAGCTCGGCTACGACTTCGAGGGCGGCCGCATCGACGAGAGCGCCCACCCGTTCCAGACGACGTTCAATCTCGGCGACGTCCGCATCACGACCCGCTATCTGCCGGAGGACGTGACGAGCGCGCTGTTCGGCACGATCCACGAGGCGGGACATGCCCTGTACGAGCAGAACATCGCGCCGGCGCTCGCTGGCACGTCGCTGTGCCGAGGCACGTCGATGGGCATCCATGAATCGCAGTCGCGCTTCTGGGAGAACATCATCGGCCGCAGCCGCCCGTTCTGGCAGCGCTACTTCCCCGATCTGCAGAGCCGGTTCCCCGAGCGGCTCGG
This sequence comes from Paenibacillus albicereus, assembly GCF_012676905.1. NCBI lineage: Bacteria > Bacillati > Bacillota > Bacilli > Caryophanales > Paenibacillaceae > Paenibacillus > Paenibacillus albicereus. Next base: position 2,441,645 of record NZ_CP051428.1, read on the forward strand.
CGCCGTCGACGCGGAGGCGTTCTACCGCTCGCAGAACGCGGTGCAGCCGTCGCTCATCCGCATCGAGGCCGACGAGCTGACATACAACCTGCACATCATCATCCGCTACGAGATCGAGAAGCTCATCTTCAACGAAGGCGCCAAGGCGGCGGACCTGCCGGCGATCTGGAACGACAAGTACCGCGAGTACCTCGGCATCACGCCGCCGAGCGACGCCGACGGCGTCATGCAGGACGTGCACTGGAGCGCCGGCCTGTTCGGCTACTTCCCGTCCTATTCGCTCGGCAACATCTACTCGGCCCAGCTGGCCGACGCGATGGCGCGCGACCTGCCGGACATGGAGGCGCTTGTCGCCAAGGGCGAGCTCGCGCCGATCCGCGGCTGGCTGACCGAGCAGGTGCACCGCCATGGCCGCCTGCGCACGCCCAAGGAGATCATCCTCGGCGCCACGGGCCAGCCGCTCGACTCGTCCCATCTCGTGAAGTACCTCAAGGACAAGTACACGGATATCTATACGCTTTAAGAAGAAGCGGGAGCCCCGGCCGCATCGGCGGCTGCGGCTCCGAGTACAAGGAAGGGCCGGCAAGCGTTCGGGTCGAATCGACCGGATGCTTGCCGGCCTTTTTTGCGCCTGCGCTTCCCCCGGACGGACAGCGGCCTATTCACCCCTCCCGCAGGGCGTGCATAGGCTACAGCACAGGACGTTCGAATTCAAGGGAGGCTTTTTGACATGAAGAGAAAGGCGATCGGCGGGCTGCTGCTGGCGGCGGCGCTGGCGATGGCGCTGCCCGGATGCGGCGCCGGAAAGGATGAAGCGGTCCAGGTGCGCATCGGCGAGGTGACCCGCTCGGTGTTCTACGCTCCGCAATACGTGGCGCTGTCCGAAGGATTCTTCAAGCAGGAGGGGCTGGACGTCGAGCTGCAGACGACGGCCGGCGGCGACAAGACGATGACGGCGCTGCTGTCGGGAGGCGTAGACGTGGCGCTGGTCGGTCCGGAGACGTCCATCTACGTCTATCAGCAAGGCGCGGAAGACCCGGTCCTGAGCTTCGCCCAGGTGACGCAGACGGACGGCACGTTCCTCGTCTCGCGCTCGGGCAAGGAGCTGGACTGGAACGATCTCATGGGAGCGAAGTTCCTCGGCCAGCGCAAGGGCGGCATGCCGCAGATGGCCGGCGAGTTCGCGCTGAAGAAGCACGGGATCGATCCGCACGCGGACCTGGACCTGATCCAGAACATCGACTTCGCCAACATCACGGCCGCCTATGCGTCGGGAACCGGCGATTACGTGCAGCTGTTCGAGCCGCAGGCGTCGATGATCGAGCAGGAAGGCAAAGGGAAGGTCGTCGCTTCGTTCGGCGTCGAGAGCGGCCATCTGCCGTACACGGCGTTCATGAGCAAGCAGAGCTACATCGAGAAGAACGCGGACACGGTGCAGAAGTTCACGGACGCGCTGCAAAAGGCGCAGGCCTGGGTGCAGGAGCATAGCGCCGAGGACATCGCCGACGCCGTCGGCTCGTTTTTCCCGAACACCGACAAGGCGATCCTCGTCAGCTCGATCGACCGCTACAAGCAGCAGGGCTCCTACGCGGAGAATCCGATCATCGACGAGCAGGAATGGAACAATCTGCTCGACGTGATGGCATCGGCGGGCGAGCTGAAGGAGCGCGCCGAGCATGGCAAGCTCGTCGACAACTCCTTCGCGGAGAAGGCCGGGCGCTGAAGCGCCGCTAGGCCGGCGAGAGAGGAGGAAGCGGATGGCGGAGAAAGACGGCATGCTGGAGCTGCGATCGGTATCCCATGTCTATGTCGGCCGGCAAGGAGCGTCGCTGGCCGTGGAGGACCTCAGCCTGACCGTCGCCGAGGGCGAATTCGTCAGCCTCGTCGGCCCGAGCGGCTGCGGCAAGACGACCGTGCTCAGCCTGCTCGCGGGCTTGCTGAGGCCGGCTTCCGGTGAGGTGCGGATGGGCGGCAGGGAGGTCGAGAAGCCTTCGGCCAAAGTCGGCTACATGCTGCAGCAGGACTGCCTGCTGCCATGGCGCACGATTCGCGACAACGCCGCGCTCGGCCTCGAGATCGGAGGGGCATCCGCCGCCGGGCGCGCCGCGGCCGCCGAGCGGCTGCTCGCGGAGGTCGGGTTGGACGGAACGGGCAGCCGCTACCCCGGCGAGCTGTCCGGAGGCATGCGGCAGCGAGTGGCGCTGGCGCGCACGCTCGCGCCGGACCCGGAGGTGCTGCTGCTCGACGAGCCGTTCTCGGCGCTCGACATGCATATCAAGATGCAGCTGGAGGATCTCGTGCAAGCGACGCTGCGCCGGCTCGGCAAGACGGCCGTGCTCGTCACGCACGATCTGGCGGAGGCGGCGGCGATGAGCGACCGCGTCATCGTGCTCGCGCCCCATCCCGGCCGCATCCGCGCCGAAATCGCCGTGCCGCCGGAGCTGCGGGCGCTGGCGCCGACGGAGGCGCGCAAGCATCCGGCGTTCCAGGCCGTGTTCGACGAGCTGTGGCGCGAGATGGGCGCCGGAGAAGCGGAAGGAGGCGAGGCGGGATGAACGAGCTCGATCTGTGGAGCGGAAGCAGCGGCTCTCCCGGCCCTGGCCGCAAGGGCGGACGCAAGCGCATGTCGCTGTCGTCGATGCCGGAGAGCGGGCTCGCGGAGCTGCACCGCCGCTACCTGAGGCGCAGCCGCCGAATCAGCGCCGCCGTGCTCGGCGTGCAGCTGTTCGTGCTGGCCGCGCTGCTCGTCCTCTGGGAGGCGGCCGGACGGCTGCGCTGGATCGACCCGCTGCTGTTCAGCTATCCGTCCAAGATCGCCGGGCTGCTCGCCCGCTCGTCGGCCGACGGCACGCTGTGGCCGCATGTCGGCGTGACGGTGGCGGAGACGGCGTCGGGCTTCCTGCTCGGGACGCTGCTCGGCACGGCGCTGGCGGCGCTGCTTTGGTGGTTTCCATTTTTGGCCCGGGTATGCGATCCGTATCTGGTCGTGTTCAACAGCCTCCCGAAGGTGGCGCTCGGGCCGATCTTCATCGTGGCGCTCGGGCAGGGCTTCGTCTCGATCCTGGCGGTGACGCTCACGATGACGGTCATCGTGACGACGATCGGCATCTACAACCGGTTCCGCGACATGGAGCCGGGACTCGTGAAGGTCGTGCGGCTGCTCGGAGGCTCCCGCTGGCAGCTGTTCCGCCTTGTCATCCTGCCCGGCTCGTTCCCGGTCATCATCTCGACGCTCAAGGTGAACGTCGGGCTGGCCTGGGTCGGGGTCATCGTCGGCGAATTCCTGGTCGCCAAGGAAGGGCTCGGCTATCTGATCATTTACGGCTTCCAGGTATTCAACTTCACGCTCGTGCTCTCCACGCTCGTCGTCATCGCCGTCGCCGCGACGCTCATGTACCAGGGCGTGGCGCTGCTGGAAAAGCGGATCGTCTCCGGCGGACGCGACTAGCGGCGAAGCGGCGGCATGCGCCGCCGGGACGGGTTGACGTCCGGCCGGGGACGCTCTACGATGGAAGAAAGGCGAGCCGGACAGCTCCGCCGCCAGCCGCACGCCGGCTGCCGGCGGAGCTTTTTGGCGAGATCGGCGGGAAAGCGGGCGGATGCGGAGCATGGGATGGATCGGATGGAGAGTGGCCAAAACGGCTGCGGCGGTAGCGGCGGCGATCTCGACGGCGCAGCTGCTTGACCTGGAGCAGCCGCTGTTCGCCGGGGTGCTGGCGATTCTCGGCGTCGAGGCGACGAGGCGCAGCGGGCTGCGCAGCCTGTTCGAGCGCGTCTGCGCCTCGCTGCTCGCGCTGGCGGCGTCCTCGGTGCTGTTCGAGGCCCTCGGCTACGCGGTCTGGACGGCGGCGGTCTACGTGCTGCTCGTCTTTCCGGTGCTGTCGCGGCTGAAGCTGCAAAGCGGCATCGTGCCGGGAAGCGTGCTCGTGTTCCATGTGTACGCCGCCGGCGAGGTGACGGCAGGACTGCTCGTGAACGAGGTGCTGCTGCTGCTCGTCGGGCTCGGTCTGGCCTCGCTCATCAACAATCTGTACATGCCGGGCGAGCGCAGCCGGCTGGAGGAGCTGCGCACGCTCGTGGAGGACCGCTTCGCGCTCCTGTTCGCCGGCATGGCGTCGGTCATGCGCGATCCGGGCACGCTGTGGGACGGAGCGGAGCTGCTGCAGGCCGACGGGCTTGTCCGCGAAGGGCTCGAGCGGGCGACGCGGGAGCGGCACAACCGGCCGTGGGAGCCGCGCTTTTACTGGACGGATTATTTCGGCATGCGGCGCAGGCAGCTCGAGAGCATCGGCACGATGATGGAGCTGCTCGCTCATGCGTACGACCGGGCGGCGGTCCCGCAGGGCGAGCTGATCGCCCGGCTGCTGGAGACGATGGAGTCGGCCATCCGCTCGGATTATTATGAAAGCGGGCCGCGCGAGGCGCTGCGCGCGCTGCGCGAGGGCTTCCGCTCGATGGAGCTGCCGCGCACGCGCGAGGAGTTCGAGGTCCGCTCGGCGCTGCTTCAGCTCACGGTCGAGCTCGACCGCTTCCTCGACACGGCAAGCCGCTTGAAGAAGCGGCGCGACGAGAGCGGCAAAGAGGCCGCCGAGCCGGTCCGGTGAGGCCGGATCGGCTCGGAGCCCCTTTTTTTCGGCCTGCGGCCGCGCCTTTGTCATGTTCCGCATGCCTGCCCCATACAATGAACCAGGGATAATTCGTTGCGGCGTCCGGATGAAGAAAGCAGTCACCCTAGACGAATGACCTGCATACACTTGTAAGGAATGATGGCATGGAGGAGGTTAAACGAAATGACGATTGCAGATAAACAGCTTCAGACTAGAGAGATCATCACGAAAGCTGTCTGCGGGAAAGGTCGCAAGTTCTCGACGGTGTCCCATACCGTCACTCCCCCTCACCGCCCCACCAGCATCCTGGGGGCATGGGTAATCAACCACCAATACGAGGCGGTTCGGTCGGGAGACGGCATCGAAGTGGTCGGATCGTACGACATCAACATCTGGTATTCCTACAACAAGAACTCCCAGACGGATGTCGCGAAGGAGACGGTCTCCTATGTCGAGAACATTCCGCTCTCCTACGTCGACCCGAAGCACCGGGCTTCGACGGAGGAAGTGTCGGCGGAGTCGACGCAGGAGCCGAACTGCATCGAGGCGAACATCTCCTCGAGCGGTTCTTCGGTCGTCGTGCGCGTGGAGCGCGAGTTCAGCGTCGAGATGATCGCCGAGACGAAGGTGTGCGTAGCCGTCATCCCGGGCGGCTGCGACGACTTCGACGGCAAGGACAAATACGGCTACGACGACGGTGACGGCAGCTTCGAGGATCTGGATCCCGATCTGCTCGACGACGAGCTGTAAGCGGGAGCTGCGGGCTCTTACTGCAGGGTATGCAGGCAGTCGGAACGATTCGAGGGCGAAAGCCCTCTTTTTTTCATCTGCGGCCGCCCGGATCGGCGGGGCTTGGATCGCTCGAGCCGCATGCGGCTCCGGCGCAGCCGCCGTCCGATGGCGGGAGCACGGGAGGGATGCGCCATGGCGGGAAGGCTGTGGCTGTGCTGCGGCGATGAGGCGGACCCTGGCGCGGAAGAAGGAATGTCAGGCAAGGCGCGCGGAGGGGCGGACGGCAGCGGGGCTGGCGAAGCTCCTTCGCTGCCGGGGACGGTGCGCTGGCGGCCGGGAGCGCGGCTGTCCCGTCACGACGCCGTGCTGCTCTGGGGAAGCTCGCGCTGGAGCGGCGGCGCGGCGGTGGACGGCGGCAGCCCTTGGGTGCTGAACGCCGGAGCGGCCGCAGCCGCGGCGATGCCGCCGGAGCGGATGGCGGAGCGGCTCGGCCAAGCCGGCATCCGCTCCGGGCGGGCCGGCGAGGAGCAGCGGCTGGACGAGCGGACCGGGCGCGGGGAAGCGGCAACCGGTCCGGGCCGGCTCCACTGGATCGGGGTGTTCCACCTGGAAACGCTCTGGGCAGTCCGCGTCCGCTCCGGCGCCGGGCTGTCCGGCATGCAGGCCGCGTCGTTGCCGGACCTGCAGGATCCCGAGCTGCGCCGCGCCGGCCGGCTCGCCTGGCGAGCCGCCTATGAGCTCGGCTTGGACGCCGGCGAGCTTCTCGTCCGCATCGCGGACGACGGCCGCATGCGGCTCGAAGGGCTGCGGCTTGCGGGCTGCCGCTCCTTCCGGCCAGCCGGCCCGGGAGGCCTCCCGCCCGAAGCGGCGCGGCTGCGGCCGCCGGGCGCGGAGCGCTGGGCGGAAGCCGTGGAGCGGCTGGCGGCCGCGGTCGCGGCCGAGGCCGAACGGGCTGGCGGGTCGGCGAGGCCGCTACGCATCGGAGCCGACCCCGAGTTTCTGCTGCTGCGCGCCGACGGACGGGTCGCCTCCGCCTCCCGGCTCGGCGGCCTGCACAGCCCGGTCGGCAGCGACGTGCTCGTCGCCGGGCAGAGCCTGCGCCAGCCGGTCGGAGAGCTGCGCCCCGAGCCGGCTTTCGAGCCGGAGGAGCTGCTGCGGCGCATCCGCCGGCTGCTGGCGCTGGCGTCGCGCCGAGGCGCGGGAGAGCCGGGGATGCGGCTCGCGGCAGGCGGCATGCCGGTGCCGGGCATCGCGCTCGGCGGACATGTGCATTTGAGCGGCCTCGAGCTGACGACGAGGCTGCTGCGCGCGCTCGACAGCTATGCGGCGCTGCCGCTCGCGCTCGCGGAAGATCCGTGCGGACGAGGGCGGCGTCCGCGCTACGGCACGCTCGGCGACTGCCGGCGGCAGCCGCACGGGGGCTTCGAGTACCGCACGCTGCCGAGCTGGCTCGTCTCGCCGGCCGCCGCCCGCTACGCGCTGGCCGTCTGCATGCTGGCGGCGGAGGACACGGCGTGGCTGGAGGAGCTTCCGGCAGCGGAGCCCTCCTATGCGCAGGCGTATTATGCGGGGGACCGGGAGCGGCTGATCGGCTGCTTGCCGCGCTTACGGGCCGGGCTGCAGGCCGCGCCGTCGTACGCGAAGCATGCCGCGCTGCTGGAGCCGTTCCTCGACGCCGTCGAGGCGGGGCGGCGCTGGGAGGAGAAGGCGGACATCCGGCTGCGCTGGGGCATTCCGATCGCGGAGGGCAGGAATGCAGCCCGTCCTGCGATCGGGGCCGAGGCGCCGGCGCACGGATGGCAGGCGGCGCCGAACGGCGCCGCCGTCAGGCCGGAGGCGGCCGAAGGCGCTGCTGGAGCGCCGGCGAACGTGTTCGAACGCGGCTGATCCGGCCGCAATCCTCGCCAGGGAGGACGAAGAGGCTGTCCCGCTGAAGCGGAGACAGCCTCTTTGCCGATCCGATACGTCTTGATTATCGTGATGATGGACGAAAGCGAGCTTGCCGAGCTGCCCGGGTGCGAGGACGAAGCTTCCCGATGCCCCGATAAACTTTAGGCGAGGGAGAGGGAGAGGGAGAAGGAGAAGGAGAAGGAGAAGGAGAAGGCCTCAACGCCGGAACGACAGCGTGAAGCGGCTCCGCCTTCTCGCTGCGCGCTTACAGCCCGAGGCGGCTCAGCAGTCCGGCGGCCATGACGGCGGCCATCGCCCAGAGCGTCAGCGCGGACAGGCGTCCGAGAGCCGCCATGATCCGGACGCTTCCTTTCATTCGTCCGATCAGCCGGCCGGCTGCGGCCAGCGCGGCGAACCAGATCCAGGAGACGGCGATGCTGACGAGGGCGAAGATCGTCTTGTCGGCGCCATCGTAGGCGAGCGAGCCGGTCCCGATGACGCCGGCCGTATCCAGCAGCGCATGCGGATTGAGCAGCGATACCGAAGCGGCATAAGCCGCCTGTTTTCGGCCCGGTAGCGCCGGAACGGCTGCCTGCGGATCGGCGGGAGCCGGACGGCTGCGCCACTGGGAATACCCCATGACGATCAGAAAGACGACTCCCGCCGCGTAAAGCGCGGCCGCGAGCAGCGGATGGCTCAGCGCCGCGAGGGAGACGCCGAAAACGGCCGCGGCGATCAGCAGCGAGTCGCAGGCGGCGGCCGTGGCGACGGCTGGCCATGCCCGCAGCAGCCGGGGCTGGGTCGCGCCTTGGCTGAACAGGAACAGGTTTTGCGGCCCGAGCGGAAGGATGAGTCCAAATGCGAGGACAAAAGCGTGCCAAGCAGCGGTTGACATTCGGACAAGCCTCCTTGGGTGCGGATGGTCGGCTCGTTCCAGTGTAGCCGCGCGACGAGGCGTCGTCTCCATTCAATTGGTTGCGATCTGCCCCGACCAATCTGCTATACTGGGGCAATCAAGCGGATGGAGGTGGCGGCGGTGCCGAAGCGCGGAGAAAGGCACAGCAAGGAAGCTGTGCCGCTTTACCGGCAGATCCAGGAGGAGCTGCGGACGAAGATCGTAACCGGCGAATGGCCTCCCGGCACGCGAGTGCCGCCTCAGCGGCAGCTGGCGGAGCGCTACGGCGTCAACCGCAGCACGATCGTCTACGCGCTCGGCGGGCTGGCCGCGGACGGCTGGCTGCGGGCGGAGGTCGGGCGCGGCACGACGGTAGCCGCGGATGTGTGGAGGGCAGGCGCGGATTCGCCCCCGCCCGACTGGGGACGGTACGTCAGGGACGGCCTGCATGCGCCCAATCTGGAGCTGATCCGGCAGATCAACGATGCGGAGCCGGATCCGTCTCTGCTGAGGCTCGGCACAGGCGAGCTCGCCCCCGAGCTCCTGCCCTCGGCCGGCATGCAGCGGCTGCTGGCCGAGCGGCCGGGGAAGCTGCCGCTCGCCTATCCGGAGCCGCGAGGCAGCTTGCGTTTGCGCGAGGCCGTCAGCGAGAGGCTGGAGGCAAAAGGCATCCGCGCCTCGCCGTCGTCGGTGCTGATCGTCTCCGGCGCGCTGCAAGGCCTGCAGCTGATCGCGCTCGGGCTGATGCGGCACGGCTCGACGCTGCTGGCGGAGCAGACGAGCTATCTCGGCTCGGTCCAAGTGTTCCGCACGGCCGGCGTCAAGCTGATCGGGGTGCCCTTGGACCGCTCTGGCATGCGGGATGACGAGGCGCGCAGCCTGGCCGCGCGCCACCGGGCGTCGATGCTGTACGTCCAGCCGTCCTTCCACAACCCGACCGGCATCGTCATGCCGGAGCGGCGGCGGGAGAAGCTGCTGCAAGCTTGCGTCGGGGCAGGACTGCCGGTCATCGAGGACGACGTGTACGACGACCTATGGCATGAAGGGCCGCCGCCGGCCGCGCTGAAGGCGAGGGACCGGCAAGGACTCGTCCTCTATCTGGACAGCGTCTCGAAGTCGCTCGGTCCGGGACTGCGCATCGGCTGGATCGCCGGGCCGGAGCCGGTCATCGAGCGGCTGGCCGACGTCAAGATGAAGTCCGACTACGGCTCGAGCTCGCTCTCGCAGCATGCCGTGGCCGAGTGGCTGGCCAGCGGCGAGCAGGAGCGGCATCTGGCGTTCTTGAGAGCCGAGCTCAAGGCGAGGCGGGATCTGGCGCTGGCGGCGCTCCGCGAGCATGCGTCGGATCTGGCGGATTGGAGCGCGCCTCAAGGCGGCTTCTATATCTGGCTGGCGCTGCGCCGCCCGCTGCCGATGCCCAAACTGTTCGAAGCGGCGCTGCGTGCCGGCCTGCTCATCCATCCCGGCGAAGTGTACGCGCGCGGCGACCGGCAGCATCTGCGCCTGTCGTTCGCCTATGCTCCGCCTGCCCTCCTGCGCGAAGGCATCCGCGAGCTGGCGGCGCTGATCCGGCCATTCGATTCACGGAATAAATAATTAGTGGAGCTAATTATTTATGGAGCTAAATGACTGGCGCTGCATGAGTCCGCCATGCCTTCCATGGCGGCGGCTGCGGGACATGGCCGACAAGCCGTTCGAGGCGGTTCGAAGCGGTGCGGCGCGGCATCTGGCGCGTTTCCCCTTTTGTACGGAGTCCGATCTGCTGGTATAATGAAGGTCGGTTTTCATAGAATGCAGGCGATGCGCGTCGAAGCCTGCCCAGGAGGTACGCACGTGGCCGCTTTGACCCCGATGATGCAGCAATATTTATCCATAAAGGACGAAGCCAAGGATGCGTTCCTTTTCTTCCGCCTCGGCGACTTCTACGAATTGTTCTTCGACGACGCGGTGCTCGCCGCCAAGGAGCTGGAGATTACCCTCACCGGCCGAGCGGGAGGCGGCGAGGACCGCATTCCCATGTGCGGCGTGCCGTACCACTCGGCGGAGGGATACATAGCGAGGCTGATCGAGAAAGGCTACAAGGTGGCGATCTGCGAGCAGGTCGAGGACCCGTCCGCCGCCAAAGGCGTCGTCAGGCGCGAAATCGTCCGGGTCGTCACCCCCGGCACGGTGATGGAGAGCAAGTCGCTCTCCGACAAGGCCAACAACTACATCGTCTCCGTCGCCGCGGAGGCGGGCGAGCTGGCGCTCGCCGCTTGCGACCTGTCGACCGGCGAGCTGTACGCGACGTCGTTCGGCGAGGCGGCGGAGCTGCTGCTGGACGAGATCAACGTCTATGGACCGGCGGAGATCGTCGGCGACGCCTCCGTCCTGGAGCTGCTCAGGTCGATGCCTTCCGCCGCGGTCCGGGCGCTCTATACCGAACGCTCGCCGATGGACGAGGATGAGCTGCGCCGGCTGCTGCCGGACGGAGCGCTGAACGGCCTGCTGCCGGCTCGAGTCCGGGCCGTCTCGCTGCTCGCGGGCTATCTGGCCGAGACGCAGAAGCGATCGCTCGGCCATCTGCGCCCGGTGCAGGGCTACGAGCCGAGCCAGTACCTCATCCTCGATCCGTTCACCCGGCGCAACCTCGAGCTGACCGAGACGGTGCAGGGGCGCAGCCGCAAAGGCTCGCTGCTGTGGCTGCTCGACCGCACCAAAACGTCGATGGGCGGCCGCCTGCTGCGCCGCTGGATCGACAAGCCGCTGCTGTCGGCCGCTGCCGTCGAAGAGCGGCTGGAGGCGGTCGCGGCGCTGCATGCCGACCTCATCCTGCGCGAGGACATCCGCGCCGAGCTGGACGGCATCTACGATCTCGAGCGCCTTGTCGGCCGCGTCGCCTACGGCACGGCGGGCGGACGCGACCTGTCCGCGCTGAAGGCCTCGCTGGAGCGCGTGCCGGGCCTGCTGCGGCTGCTCTCCGGCTCCGGCTCGTCGACGCTGAGCCGGCTTGCGAACGGCGTCGACGATTGCGGAGACCTGCGCGAGATGATCGACACGGTGCTCGTGGACGAGCCGCCGGCGTCGACGCGCGAGGGCGGGCTCATCCGCGCCGGCTACGACGATTACCTGGACCAGCTGCGCGAGGCCAGCAGCAGCGGCAAGCGCTGGCTCGCCGACCTCGAGCGCCGCGAGCGCGAGGCGACCGGCATCCGCTCGCTCAAGATCGGCTACAACAAGGTGTTCGGCTATTTCCTCGAGGTGTCCAAAGCCAATCTGGCCGCCTTGCCCGAAGGCCGCTACGAGCGCAAGCAGACGCTCGCGAACGCCGAGCGCTACGTTACGCCGGAGCTGAAGGAAAAGGAACGGCTCATCCTCGAGGCCGAGGAGAAGATGACCGACCTCGAATACAGCTTGTTCCTCCAGCTGCGCGACCATATCGCCGGCGAGCTGCACCGCCTGCAGGCGCTGGCGGACGTCGTCGCCCGCGCGGACGTGCTGCAGTCGCTCGCCGCAGTCAGCGCCGAGCGCCGCTACGTGCGGCCGGACATGAGGGAGGAGTACGCCCTGTCGATCGAGGGCGGCCGCCATCCTGTCGTCGAGGCCGTGCTGGAGGGCGCGCCGTTCATGGCCAACGGCGCCGAGCTGAGCGAGGACGGAGCCCGCGTGCTGCTCATCACCGGCCCGAACATGGCGGGCAAGAGCACCTACATGCGCCAGACCGCGCTCATCTGCATCATGGCGCAGATCGGCTGCTTCGTGCCGGCGCGCTCGGCGCGCCTGCCGCTGATCGACCGCGTCTTCACCCGCATCGGGGCGGCGGACGACTTGGCCGGCGGACAGAGCACGTTCATGGTCGAGATGCGGGACATCCAGCAGATGACCGACAAGGCGACCCGTCGCAGCCTCGTCATCATCGACGAGCTCGGGCGCGGCACGTCGACGGCGGAGGGGATGAGCATCGCGCAGGCGGTGATCGAGTTCCTGCACGACCGGACCGGCTGCAAGGCGCTCGTCTCGACGCATTTCCACGAGCTGTCCCATCTGGAGGAATCGCTCCGCTACCTGCGCAACGCCAGCATGGCGGTCAAGGAAAGCGGGGGCGACGTGACGTTCCTGCGCAAGCTCGTGCCCGGGGCGGCCAGCACGAGCTACGGCATCTATTGCGCGCGCCTCGCCGGACTGCCGGAGAGCATCATCGGCCGCGCCTACGAGCTGCTGGAGGCTCATGAGGCGCCGGCGGCGACGGGCCGCCCCGGCAGGCAGCGGGACGATGCGGCCGCAGGACCGGCCGCGCGCGAGGCCGCTGCGGCATACGTGGCCGAGGCCGAGCCTGCCGGAGGCGGGCTGCCGCAAGGCGAGCTGCCGCAAGGCGAGCCGGTGACGGCGGCGTCGATCGGGCACGGAGCCGAGCGGCCTGCCGCCTCCGGAACGGCGGTCCAGCTGTCGATCTTCGGCGAGCCGGAGCCGCCGGCTGCCGGGGGAGGCAAGAGGCGGGGAGGCCGCGGCGCCGATGCCGCGGACGAGCTGGCGGAGCGGCTGCGCAAGCTCGACCTGTTCAACCTGACGCCGATGCAGGCGATGCAGTGGCTGAACGAGGAGAAGGGCCGGCTCGGCTGAGCCGGGACCGAATCGCGCGGCAGTCAATTTTCGGACAAGGGGGTGGAGGAAGATGGGCAAGATCCATGTGCTGGACGAGCATCTGGCGAACCAGATCGCCGCGGGCGAGGTCGTCGAACGGCCGGCCTCCGTCGTCAAGGAGCTGGTGGAGAACGCGGTCGACGCCGGCGCGACCTCGATCGACATCACGATCGAGGAGGGCGGGCTGAGCATGATCCGCGTGCAGGACAACGGCAGCGGCATCGAGCCGGAGGATATGGAGACCGCGTTCCAGCGGCATGCGACGAGCAAGCTGCTGAGCGATCGCGACCTGTTCCGAATCGCAAGCCTCGGCTTCCGGGGCGAGGCGCTGCCGAGCATCGCCGCCGTCGCACGCGTCGAATGCGTCTCCGCGAGCGGCGACAGCGGGCTCGGCCGACGCATCTGCATGGAAGGCGGGCAGCTGACGGCCGACGAGCACGCCGGCGCTTCGCAGGGGACGGACATGACCGTCCGCGACCTGTTCTTCAATACGCCCGCCCGACTCAAATACATGAAAAGCATCCAGACCGAGCTCGGCCACATCTCGGACTACATCTACCGCATCGCGCTCGCCCATCCCGGCATCGCCTTCTCGCTGACGCATAACGGCGGCAGCCTGCTCCGCACGTCCGGCACGGGCGATCGGCTGCAGGTCATCGCCGCCGTCTACGGCACCGGGACCGCCAAGGCGATGCTGCCTCTGCGCGGCGAGCATGCCGACTACGAGCTGAACGGGTACATCTCCAAGCCGGAGCTGACCCGGGCGAGCCGCAGCGCGCTGACGACGGTCGTCAACGGTCGCTACATCCGCAGCTTCGCCGTGCAGTCCTCGCTGCTGGCCGCCTACCACACGCTGCTGCCGATCAACCGCTACCCCGTCGCGGTGATGGAGATCGGCATGCACCCGGGACTGGTGGACGTCAACGTCCACCCGTCCAAGATGGAGGTGCGGTTCAGCAAGGAAGCCGAGCTCAAGGCGTTCGTGGAGGAAACGGCGCGCGCCGCGCTCGGCGGAAGGCGCCATATTCCAGGTCCCGAGTCCGGCCGGGGCGAGCGCTCCGGTCCGGTGTACCGGCAGGAGCAGCTGCGCTTCCACCAGCCGGAGCCCGGCTTCGCCGGGCAGCCGGCGTCCGAGCCGCCCGTCGGCGCCGGAGCCGCCTCCGGCGGCAGCGCCGCCGCCGAGACGGCGGCCGCGAGCGCGCCTGCCGCGGGTAGCGCGCCGCCGCGCGCGGACGGCGCGCGCGGCGGCGCATCCGCTCCGGCGCGCAAGGGCCCCCGCCCGGCAGCGTCGCCGCCGGGCCATGGCGGCCGCCCGCCGCGCAGGCGCCGGCGGTGCCGCCCGATGCGGCGCAGCGGCTTTACGCGCCCGCTGCAGGCGCCTTCGGCGCCGCTGCCTGGCGCGAGTCCGCCGCCGCCGGCTATGCGGAGGCGCCTGCCGGCGCCTCATCCCCGCCGCCCGGCGCCGCCGCCGCGCCACACCCCGGCGCGCCGTCCCTCGGCGCTCCCGCCGGCGCCGCTGGCGCGAGCGCGGTACCGCCGCCGGACCTCGCGGGTGAGCCTGCCGCCCCGGCGCGCGGCGACGCGCCAGCAGCCGAAGCCTCCGGATTCCCGGAGCTGAGCTGGGTCGGCCAGCTGCACGGCACCTACTTGATCGCCCAGAACGAGGAAGGCATGTATCTGATCGACCAGCATGCCGCCCATGAGCGCATCAACTACGAATATTACTACCGCAAGTTCGGCGACATCAGCGGCGAGAGCCAGCCGCTGCTGCTGCCGTTCACGCTGGAATATACGAGCGCGGACGCGCTTCAGCTGGCCGAGCGGCTGCCGCTGCTGGCGGAGGCGGGCGTCGAGCTCGAGCCGTTCGGTCCGCAAAGCTTCCTCGTCCGCTCCCACCCCCACTGGTTCCCCAAGGGGCAGGAGCAGGAGCTGGTCGAGGAGATGGCCGATTGGGTGCTGCGCGAGAAGCGCGCCGTCGACATCGCCAAGCTGCGCGAGGAAGCGGCGATCCTGTGCTCGTGCAAAGCTTCCATCAAGGCCAACGACCGGCTGAGCCGCGAGGAAGGGGAGACGCTGCTGGCGAGGCTCGCGGCATGCGCGCAGCCGTATACCTGTCCGCACGGCCGCCCGATCCTCGTGCATATCTCCGTCTATCAGCTGGAAAAAATGTTCAAGCGGGTGATGTCATGATCGTAACGACGACGGATCAGCCGTCGGCGGCGATGCTGGAGTCGGCGGCCCGTCTGGCCGTGGAGCTCGGGGCGCGGCTCGAGCCGCGCCGTCGGCGCACGCTCGGACAGCTTGCCGCACAGGCGGGGAGCCGGGAGCTGCTCGTCGTGACGAGCACGCAGCTGCGCTATTACGGCGGCCCCGAGGAGCCGCCGTTCTATTTTCATCCGAGCATGGCCTACGTGCGGGTCAAGAGGCTGCGCAAGGGCGAGGCCGATCCGCTCGTCGAGCTGTCCGGCGTCCGCCCGGGCGACCGGGTGCTGGACTGCACGGCCGGGCTCGCCGGCGATTCGATCGTGTTCGCCTATGCGGCCGGTCCGGACGGCGAAGTGATGGCGCTTGAAAGCGAGCCGGTGCTGCATGCGGTCGTGCGCGACGGACTGCGGACGTACGAGACGGAGCTGCCCGACGTGACGGCCTCGCTGCGCCGCATCCGCGCGGTGCGCGCCGATCATGCGGAGTACCTCCGCTCGCTCCCGGACGGCAGCTTCGACATCGTCTATTTCGACCCGATGTTCCGCGATCCGGTACACGAGTCGAGCTCGATCGGCCCGCTGCGCGGCCTTGCCAATGCCGAGCCGCTGAGTCCCGAGGCCGTCCGCGAGGCGGTGCGGGTCGCGCGACGCGCCGTCGTGCTCAAGGAAACGAACCACAGTCCCGAATTCGACCGGCTCGGCTTCGTCCGCTGCCCGGGCAAGAAGACGTCGGCTGTCGGATATGGAGTGATTGCAATTGGCAAGCCTGACCCCGCGTAAGCCGCCGCTGCTCGTCCTGCTCGGACCGACGGCGGCGGGCAAGACCAAGCTGAGCCTCGAGCTCGCACGAGCCTACGGCGCGGAGATCATCTCCGGCGATTCCATGCAGGTGTATCGGGGCATGGACATCGGCACGGCCAAGATCAAGCCTGAGGAAACCGAGGGCGTGCCGCATCATTTGATCGACATCCGCGATCCGCGCGAGCCGTATTCGGCCGCGGACTTCCAGGAAGCCTGCTCGCGGCTCATTCCGGAAATCGCCGGCCGCGGACGGCTGCCGTTCATCGTCGGCGGAACGGGACTGTACATCGAGTCGGTCTGCTACGGCTACCGCTTTTCGCAGGCGGCGTCGGACGAGGCGTACCGGTCCGAGCTTCAGGCCTTCGCGGATGCCCGCGGCCCCGAAGCGCTGCATGCGAGGCTTGCGGCCGCCGATCCCGAGAGCGCCCAGCGGCTGCATCCGAACGACGTCCGCCGCGTCATCCGCGCTCTGGAGATCCTGCACCTGACGGGGGAGACGATGAGCGGCCAGCTGGCCGGACAGAAAAAGGAGTCGCCCTACGAATTATGTCTGCTGGGACTGACGATGGATCGGGCCGAGCTCTATCGGCGCATCGAGAGGCGAATCGACGCCATGATGGAGGAAGGGCTCGCGGATGAGGTCGCCCGGCTGCTCGCATCCGGAGTGCCGGACGACGCGGTCGCGATGCAGGGGCTCGGCTACAAGGAGCTCGTCCCGTGGCTGCGAGGAGAGTCCGATCGGGAAGAGGCGGTCGAGCTGCTCAAGCGCGACACGAGGCGTTTCGCGAAGCGGCAGCTGAGCTGGTTCCGCCATATGAAGGACATCGAGTGGATCGACATGGGGGAAAATTTTCACAACAATTTGAACCGCATCCATGCTATACTAGCAGGAAAGCTAGGCTTCGGTCTTGAATATGCCAATAACCAATCTTCTTGTGACGGGGGTAACTCTCAATGAACAAATCCATCAATATTCAAGATACGTTCCTGAACCAGCTGCGCAAGGACAGCATCCCGGTGACGGTCTACCTGACGAACGGCTTCCAGATCCGGGGCGTCATCCGCGCCTTCGACAACTTCACGATCGTCATCGACTCGGACGGACGCCAGCAGATGGTTTACAAGCATGCCATCTCGACGTTCACGCCGCAGCGCAACGTATCGCTGATGCAGCAGGAGACGCCGGGCGCAGGAGCCTGAGCCCCCCGATGAAACCTTTCCCGTCATTTCCTCGTTAGTTGAATATCGGTCCGAAGAACAACCCTCTCTTTCGGCAGGGTTGTTCTTCTGTTTGCGGGGTATACCTATAACGGGAGAAGCTAGGACCGACCGGAAGGAGTCAAGGACCATATGCCAGAACAGAGAAAAAAAGGGGAAGGCCGCCCGTCCGGGGCCAAAGCGGCAAAAGGGCGCAAGCGCTCGCGCGTGAGCCGCAAGCGGAAATGGTTTTACGGATTGTTCTTTGCCGGCGCGCTAGGCGTCGTCTGCGCCATCGTCGGCTATCTGCTCGTCATCCTGAACGGCGAGCGCATTCTCGCGGCCAACCGCGACGTGCTGCTGCGCGGCGACGCATCCGCGATCTACGACTCGAGCAACGCCAAGATCGCGAGCCTCGCTTCCGTCAACTCGCAGGACGCGCAGTTCAGCGAGCTGCCGGAAATGCTCCGCAACGCGTTCATCGCGACCGAGGACAAGCGGTTCGAGAATCACTCGGGCATCGACGTGATCGGCATCGGCCGCGCCGTCGTCAAGGACATCATCGCGCGCAGCGCGGTGGAGGGCGCCAGCACGATCACGCAGCAGCTGGCCCGCAACCTGTTCCTCAACCAGGACAAGACCTTTTTCCGCAAGGCGACGGAAGCCTCGATCGCCGTCGCGCTGGAGAACCAGCTCAGCAAGGACGAGATTCTGACGATGTACCTCAACCGGATTTATTTCGGCAACGGGGTCTATGGAGTCAAGCTCGCCGCCAAGTACTATTTCAACAGCAGCCTGGAGGATCTCAAGCTGTGGCAGATGGCCACGCTGGCCGCGATTCCCAAGGCTCCGAGCTATTATAATCCGAAAGACGACGCGGAGCGCTCCGCCGGACGCCGGGCGGTCGTGCTGACGCTCATGAAGAATCAAGGCTACATCACCGAGGCTGAGATGGATGAAGCCAAGGCTGTCGTCTACAAGCCGTTCGACAGCTACAGCACCGGCAGCACGCGCAACAAGTTCATGAGCTACGTCGATTACGCCATCAAGGAAGCGGTCCAGGTGACGGGCCGCACCGAGGACGAGATCCGCCTCGGCGGATTCAAGATCTACACGGCGCTCAACGCGACGGCTCAGCAGACGGTGGAGGATGCGTTCGACGACGACAGCAACTTCGAAAAATCGCCCGACGACCAGAAGCAGCAGGGCGCGATGGTCATCATGGATCATAGCGACGGCTCGATCAAGGCGATGATCGGCGGCCGCGACTACGTCCGCAAGGGCTGGAACCGCGTCACGGTGCCGCGCCAACCGGGCTCGGCCTTCAAGCCGATCACCGTCTACGGACCGGCTCTCGACACCGGCGAGTACACGCCGAGTTCCATTATCCGCGACGACAAGAAATGTTACGGCGATTACTGCCCGACCGACTCCAACCGCATCAAGTACATCGGTCCGGTGTCGATCGCCCAGTCGCTCAAGGAATCGCGCAACGCCTCGGCGGTGTGGCTGCTCAACGAGATCGGCGTCGGCAAGGGCATCGCCTTCTCCGAGAAGCTCGGCATGCCGCTCGACAAGGCGAAGGACCGCAACCTGAGCATCGCGCTCGGCGGCCTTACGACCGGCGTCTCGCCGCTGCAGATGGCGACCGCCTACAGCGCCTTCGCCAACGACGGACGCTCGGTCGACGCGCACACGATCGTGCGCATCGAGAGCTCCGACGGAGCGACGATCTACGAGTATGCCGGTCCCAAGCCGAAGCAGCTCATGAAGGAAGAGACGGCCGCCTACATGACGCAGATCATGCAGGGAGTCATCCAATCCGGCGGCACCGGCAGAGGGGCGGCGATCGACCGTCCTCTCGCCGGCAAGACGGGCACGACCCAGCACGGCATCCCCGGGCTCAAGTCGAGCTACAACCGCGACGCCTGGTTCGTCGGCTACACGCCCGAATGGACGGCTGCGGTATGGATGGGCTACGACAAGACGGACAAGGAGCATCTGCTCAAGAAAAGCAGCTCCGCGGCGGCGACCCTGTTTTCCAAAGTGATGGAGCGGGCGATGAAGGACGTGCCGAGAGGCTCCTTCGACAAGGCTCCGGCTCCGACTCCCCAGACCCCGCCACCGGGCGAACGGCCCGATCAGGTGCTGGACCTGCAAGGCCGCTATGACGAGAACGCGATGCTCGTCTCGCTGAGCTGGTCGCCGGTCGAAGGCGAGGGCATCAGCTACCGCATCTTCCGCAAAGGAGAAGGCGAGGCGGATTATGCCCGCATTCTTGACGCGGCTTCGCCGGAAGCGGCGGATATGGCGGTCGCTCCGGGCATGAGCTATGAATACTACGTCACCGCCTATGACGATGAGGGGGGACTCGAAAGCGTTCCTTCGGCCAAAATCTTCGTGGACATTCCGGGAGTCGAGCTTACTCCGAGCCCGACGCCGAGCGAGCCGCCGATGACGGAGCCGCCGGCCGAGGAAGGCCCAGGCAGCGGAGAAGGTCCCGGCAACGGCAACGGCAATGGAAACGGCAACGGCAACGGCAATGGAAACGGCAATGGCAACGGCAATGGAAACGGCAACGGCAATAACAGCGGCGGCAATCGTCCCGGCGAAGGCGGCAGGCCGGGAGACGGCAACGGTTCCGGCGGCGCGGAGCCGACCGAACCGCCTGTTCCGACGCCGACGCCGACTTCGACGCCGACTTCGACGCCGAGCGAGCCGGCCGGCTCGCTCGGTGGCCAGCCGTCGGCTGAAGGTCCCGCCAGCGGCGGCGAAGCCGCTCAAGGAGCCGGCTTCGTCTCGCCATGACGCCGCTCGGCAACCCATCAACCAGCAAAGGATGATTCGATACATGAACCGCATGCATGCTTCCCTGTCCGCCTTGCTGCTCGCCTCCGCCCTCGTGCTGGGCGGCTGCGGCGCCAAATCCGACCAAGACGCCTCCGGCGGAGCCGGCGGCGCTCCTGCCGGAACGCCCGTTCCGTCCAGCTCGCCGGCACCGTCGGCCGAGCCCTCCAAGCAGTGGGACAAGGCCCCCGACATGGCCATCGACCCGAACAAGACCTACAAAGCCGTCGTCAAGACGACGGAAGGCGAGTTCACGATCAATCTGTTCGCGAAGGACGCTCCGCAAACCGTCAACAACTTCGTCTTCCTTTCCAAAGAGGGCTTCTACGAAGGGGTCGTGTTCCACCGCATCATCCAGGAGTTCATGATCCAGACCGGAGACCCGACCGGCACCGGCGCGGGCGGTCCCGGCTATTCGATTCCCGATGAGCTGAACAACGGCCACTCCTACGTCAAGTACGTCGTCGCGATGGCCAATGCCGGCCCGAATACGGGCGGCAGCCAGTTCTTCATCGGCACCGGCGACAGCGTGCGCGGCCTCGACGCCCAGCCGAACTACGCGATCTTCGGCGAGATCGAAAGCGGACAGGACGTCGTGGACAAGATCGCGGCGACGCCGGTCGGCCCGAGCGATGCGGGCAACGAGGTCAGCAAGCCGCAGACGACGGTCAAGATGGAGTCCATCGAGATCCGCGAGAGCTGACGATGTCGGCGGTCCGTGACAAGGATCACCATTGTCGGTGAACATTCCGTGAACTTCCTCATATGCTGAACGATAGCAGAAGGGGGGAGTTCCTCATGGACAAGCGAATGACGATGGCGGCCATGCTTCAAGGCTATGCGTGGGCGCTGGCCGCGATCGGAGCCGTGCTTTGCCTCTTTTTCCTCAGTCCGTTCAACGACCGCAACCTGCCGCTCATGCTCGGCATGGGCTGCCTTGTCGCCTCGCCCGTCGTCATGATCGCGGCAAGCATGTTCCCTTTATCGGAAGAAGTCGCCGACGACGGGCAAGATAAGACAAATCATTGAACAACGTATTACGGAATTCGCACAAAAATAAGACGGATTCGTTAACAGGGACGCGGAATCGCGTCCTTTTTGATATGCTGTTTTCGAGAGAGGGAACCGATTCGTTGCGGTCGGCAGGGGATGGTCCCGAAATGTGGGTAATAAGCATCGAGATGGCTAAAGGGAGATGAAACAATGAAAGCTGCACGCAAGCGGCTCCGCAGGCTCGGGACAGTCCTGGCCGGAGCCGGAATGGCCGTATTCCTGGCCGGGTGCGAAAATCCGATCGTCCTCGATCCACAAGGACCGGTCGCGGAAATTCAGAAGGGTTTGATCTGGATCTCCATCCTTCTATGTGCCGTCGTCGTCGTGCCGGTACTGGCGATCTTCGCCTATATCGTCTGGAGATACCGCGACAAGCCGGACAACAAGGCGCCGTACGAGCCGAACTGGTCGCACAGCACGAAGCTCGAGGTGATCTGGTGGACGATCCCGATCATCATCGTCCTGCTGCTCGGATACTTCACCGTGCGCGATACGTACAAGCTCATCAAGCCGCCGGCCGAAACGGCGCATGTCGAGCCGGTGACGATCCAGGTCACGTCGATGGACTGGAAATGGCTGTTCCAATATCCGGACCAGGGGATCGCGACGGTCAACTACCTGAACATCCCGGAAAAGACGCCGATTCAGTTCGTCCTCACCTCCAATTCGGCGATGAACTCGTTCTGGGTGCCGCAGCTGGGCGGCATGATGTATACGATGCCGGGAATGGCCATGCGGATGTGGCTGCAAGCAGACGGCACGGGCGAGTACTACGGCTCGGGCGCCAACTTCTCCGGCAGCGAGTTCGCCAAGATGAACTTCAAAGTCAAGTCGATGTCGCAGGACGACTTCGACGCCTGGATCGACAAGTCGAAGCAGGAGCCGGCCAAGCTGGACCGCGAGGCTTACCAGCAGCTCGCCGTGAAGGGCACCGCGCCGATCCAGACGTTCGGCGATATGGAGCCGACGCTGTTCAGCTCGATCGTCATCAAGAACGGCGGCCATCACCATCCGGCGAACGGCCTCGACATCCGCGGCGCGTTCCCGGTCAAGCAAGACAAGCAGGACAGCTCCGCCGGCGGCAGCCAGGCGGCTGATTCCGCGGCGTCCGGCGAACAGCCGGACTCGAGCCAATAGGCGGCAAGGGGAGGAAATAGATCCATATGTGGGATTCCATCAAAGAGTTCGCCGGCGATTTCTTCGTCACCGGCGACCCGCTCATCTACGGTGCGGACGTATCGATCGCGCTCGTCAGCATCGCGATCGTCTTTGTCCTGACCTACTTCAAGAAATGGAAGTGGCTCTGGACGGAATGGCTGACGACGGTCGACCATAAGAAGATCGGCATCATGTATCTGATCGCGTCGCTGCTCATGCTGTTCCGCGGCGGGGTGGACGCCCTGCTCATGCGCACCCAGCTGGCGCTGCCGGAGGTCGAGTTCCTCCAGGCGGACCACTACAACGCGATCTTCACGACGCACGGCACGATCATGATCCTGTTCATGGCGATGCCGATGATGTTCGCGCTGTTCAACATGGTCGTGCCGCTGCAGCTCGGCGCGCGCGACGTCGCGTTCCCGTTCCTGAACGCGCTCAGCTTCTGGCTGTTCCTGTTCGGCGCGATGCTGTTCAACATCAGCTTCGTCATCGGGGGCTCCCCGGACGCCGGCTGGCTCAGCTATCCGCCGCTGTCGGAGCTGTCGGGAAGTCCGGGCAGAGGACAGGACTTCTACATCTGGGGCATCCAGATTTCCGGCATCGGCTCCTTGATGACCGGCATCAACTTCATCGTCACGATTCTGAAGATGCGCGCTCCGGGCATGAAGCTCATGAAGATGCCGCTCTTCTCCTGGTCCGTGCTGTCTTCCTGCATCACGATCCTGTTCGCCTTCCCGATCCTGACGGTGACGCTGGCGCTGCTGTTCCTCGACCGCTACTTCGGGGCGCACTTCTTCACGCTGGACGGCGGCGGCATGTCCATGATGTACGTCAACCTCATCTGGATGTGGGGACACCCCGAGGTGTACATCGTCGTCCTGCCGGCGTTCGGCATCTTCTCCGAGATCGTCGCGACATTCTCGCGCAAGACGATCTTCGGCTACAAGTCGATGGTGTTCGCGATGATGGTCATCAGCGTGCTCAGCTTCTTCACCTGGGTCCATCACTTCTATACGATGGGCTCGAGCGCGGACGTCAACGCCTTCTTCGCCATCTCGACGATGGCGATCGCGATCCCGACCGGGGTCAAGGTGTTCAACTGGCTGTTCACGATGTATCGAGGACGGATCAGCTTCGAGCTGCCGATGCTGTGGACGATGGGCTTCATCCCATGCTTCCTCGTCGGCGGCGCGACCGGCGTCATGCTGGCCGTCGCTCCGGCCGACTTCCAGTACCACAACAGCTACTTCCTGATCGCCCACTTCCATCAGGTGCTCATCGGCGGCGTCGTGTTCGGCTATCTCGCCGGCATCTACTACTGGTGGCCGAAGCTGTTCGGCTTCAAGCTTGACGAGAAGCGCGGACGGTGGGCCTTCTGGACATGGAACATCGGCTTCTACCTTTGCTTCTTCCCGCAGTACTTCCTCGGCCTCGACGGCATGACGCGCCGCGTCTACACGTACGAGTGGGACCGCGGATGGGCTGCGCTCAACTTCACGAGCACGATCGGCGCGTTCCTGATGGGCATCGGCTTCATCTTCCAGGTATGGCAGATCGCCTGGAGCGTGCGCAACGGCCAGCGCGACAAGACCGGAGACATCTGGAACGGACGCACGCTGGAGTGGTCGATTCCATCGCCGCCTCCGGCCTACAACTTCGCGGTCGTGCCGCAGGTGCGCAAGGTCGACGACTGGTGGCATGAGAAGGAAGACCGCGCCAAAGGCATCGAGCGGCCGAAGCAGGAGCTGGAGCCGATCCACATGCCGAAAAACTCGGGCATCCCGATCATTATGTCCGGCTTCTGGTTCCTGGTCGGATTCGGCTTCACGTTCGACTGGCTCTGGATGGTCATCGTCGGCTTCCTCGGCGTGTTCGGCTGCCTGTATGCCCGCTCGTTCACCTATGACGTGGACTATTACCTCCCGGTGGACGAGGTCAAGAAAACGGAACAGAAGTTAAGGGGGGCGACGAGCTAATGTCGCAGCACATCGTTTCGCCTGAAGTGCACGAACATCATACGCAAGAACAGGAGTCGCTCAAGACAGCCGGTTTCTGGCTGTTCCTCGTCTCCGACATCCTGCTGTTCGGCACGCTGTTCGCGGTCTACGTCGTCCTTGTAGGCCACACGAACGGCGGTCCGACCGGCAAAGAGCTGTTCGAGATTCCGCTCTTCGTCACCTCGACGTTCATCCTGCTCACCTCCAGCTTCACGAGCGGGATCGCGGTGCTGCAGATGCAGGCGAACAAGCTCAAAGGCACCATCTTCTGGCTCGTCATGACGCTGCTGCTCGGCGCGGCATTCCTCTTCCTCGAGATCGAGGAGTTCATGACGATGGTCCACGAAGGCGCGAACATCGGCACGAGCGCGTTCCTGTCGGCTTTCTTCACGCTGGTCGGCACGCACGGCATCCACGTGACGATGGGCATCTTCTGGTGCATCGGCTTGATCCTGCAGCTGCGCAAGCGGGGCATCACGACCGTCACGAAGCGCAAGATCACGAACTTCAGCCTGTACTGGCACTTCCTCGACGTCATCTGGATCTTCCTCCTCTCGGTCGTCTATCTGATGGGGGTGATGTAAGATGAGCCAGCATTCGTCCAACCATGGCCACGGCCACCACGAGGAGCAGCACAGCCACGGCTCGCTGAAGTCGTACACGATCGGCTTCCTTCTGTCGATCGTGCTGACGATCATCCCGATGGTCGTCGTGTTCAACGGGCTGCTGGAGCGCACCGCTACGCTGGTCGTTATCCTCCTTACGGCGGTCGCGCAGCTGCTCGTGCAGCTGATCTTCTTCATGCACATCCGCGAAGCGGATCAGCCGAGGTACAACCTCATGGCGCTCATCCTCGGCGGGATCCTCGTCATTACGATCGTCGCCGGCTCCGTATGGATCATGTCCTTCAACTCGGTCGTGCAGTAAGCGCGGGCGAGCTGCCCGTCTCCGCCAGCCGGAGACGGGCTTTTTTCATGACAGCGGCTCCTCGGCAGCGAGGATGGACAGGCGGAGCCCGGTCTTATTTGGCCCATGGGTGGAGATGCGCGGGAAGATGTGGTAAGCTGTCAACTAAAGGAAGGATGGGGCGGAAGGAATCACCAGCCACCCTCCAGACAGGAGACGGCGGCCGCACCGCATCTTAGGGGAAAGGGTACGTTCCATATGAAGCGAAAATTTTCCGATCGGGCCAACTGGCGGCGTATCCTGCGCAGAAGCTACACTTGCCTGACGCTTGACGGCGACGACTTCCGTGGTCTCGTCACGTTCTACCGGATCCACGAGCTGCGGGAGCCGCTGTGGAAGGAGTACAACGGGCGCCGGCTCTGCCTGGCTGACCGGGGCTATCTCTGGATGCAGCATTTCCCGCGGGGCGAGCATTTCGTCGTCACGACGATGTTCGACGACAAGGGCAAGGTCGTGCAGTGGTACATTGACATCTGCAAAACGCAAGGCTTGACCGACCAGCAGGTTCCTTGGTTCGACGACCTGTATCTGGACATCGTCGTCCTGCCGTCGGGCGAGGTGTACCTGATGGACGAGGATGAGCTGGAGGACGCGATCCAGGGCGGCGACATTACGCGCAAGGAAGCGGCAATGGCCCGCAAGACGGCCGGACGCCTGCTCGCCTCGATCAAGAACGGCCGCTTCCGCTACTTCACGCTCAGCCTCCGCCACCGCAAGACGCTGGCGGAGCGGCTCGGAGAGGTCAGCGAATCATGAGCCGGATTCCCGGCTCCCCCGCTCCCCGCAAGGGGGGAGGACCGAAGCCAGCGGCTGGCGACGCAGGCGGACCGACGCCGAAAGGCGCGGCCGCCGGCAAGCCGAAAGCCGTCAGCAAGCGCAAGGCGGCTTCCCGCAGGAAGCGGCGGCCGGCGAGGCAAGCAAGAGGAGGCGGCCTCGTCGGCCGTCTTTTGCGCGTTTCGGCAATCGGCTTGTCTGCCATCGCGCTGGCCTGCGGCTGGATGCTTTGGGCGATCGTCTCGTACGAGCCGGATGCCGCAGTCCCCCAGCGGCAGGCCGGGATCGTGCTGGGCGCCTCGCTTTGGAACGACCGGCCGAGTCCGGGACTGAAGGAACGCCTCGATCTGGCCGTCCGTCTTCATGAGGCGGGTCGGGTAGACAAGCTGATCGTCTCGGGAGGCCTCGACCGCAACGGCTCGAAGCTGACGGAGGCGCAGGGGATGCGCCTTTACCTCGTCGAGCAGGGCGTTCCCAGGGAGGACATCCTGCTGGAGAACCGCGCGACAAGCACGTACGAGAACCTGGTGTTCAGCCGCGAGGTGGGGGAGAAGAACGGCATCTCCTCCTACCTGATCGTGACGCATGAGTTTCATGCGCCGCGTGCTCTGGATATGGCCCGGTTCCTCGGCTTCGAGGATCCGTTCGTCAGCTCCGTCAAGTCCAAGGTGCTCAGCGCGTCGTTCAGCCAGTCGCGCGAGGTGCTCGCCACCGGCAAGTGGAAGCTGGACAAGCTGCTGCTGCTGATCGGCCTCAAGGGCGCTTAAATCCGTTCATACCGCTTCTTTGTCCCGAATACGCTTAGAGAGCGAAACGTACCAGAAGGGACAGTGATGCCTCAGATGAACGGACACGCCGCTTCGGGAGCCAAGGGCTCCCGGCCCTCCCGTCAGATCAATGTCGTGCTGCGCCATCATGAGACGTATGGGCTCGGGGCTTCCGCGCCGGCTCTGGCCGGCGTCGAGGCGCCTCATGAGCCGGCTGCGGCCCAGCCGCGTCCGGCCGCGCTGCCTTTGTCGGCGGATCCTTATCTCGAGATCCAAAAGGAACTGGAGCCGATGGTCGGCATGGAAGGGGTCAAGTCCCTCATCTATGAGATTTACGCTCTGCTGCTGGTCAGCCAGATGCGCACGGAAGCCGGCCTCTCCGGCGGCGCCCAGGTGTACCATATGATTTTCAAGGGCAATCCCGGAACGGGAAAAACGACGATCGCACGCATCGTGGCGAAGCTGTTCCAGAAGATGGGACTGCTGTCCAAGGGGCATCTGATCGAGGTGGAGCGCGCCGATCTCGTCGGCGAGTACATCGGCCACACGGCCCAAAAGACGCGCGATCTCGTCAAGAAGGCGCTCGGCGGCGTGCTGTTCGTCGACGAGGCGTACAGCCTGGCTCGCGGCGGGGAGAAGGACTTCGGCAAGGAAGCGATCGATACGCTCGTCAAGGCGATGGAGGATCACCGCAGCCAGTTCGTGCTGATCCTCGCCGGCTACCCGCTGGAGATCGAGCATTTCCTGATGACCAACCCCGGCTTGCCTTCGCGCTTCCCGATCCAGATCGACTTCCCCGACTACACGGTCGACCAGCTGATTCAGATCGCCGAGCTGATGGCCAAGGAGCGAGATTACGCCCTGATGCCGCAGACGGTGTTCAAGCTGCGGACGCATCTGATGCAGGAGAAGACCGCGACGCTGTACTCATTCAGCAACGCGCGATACGTACGCAATCAGATCGAAAAGGCGATCCGCCATCAGGCGGTGCGGCTGTTGAACCAATACGCCTCGTCAAGTCCGGGAAGGCAGGAGCTGATGAGCCTGCGGCCGGAGGACCTGCGATGGGACGGCAAAGGAAAACCGGACGGGTAAGCCGCGCATGGGCGGCCGCTCGAATTAGACAAGGAATCGGGCTTCGCCGGCTGCGGCCGGCGGGGCTCTTTTCCTGCGGGTGACATAAGGAATGAAGGAGCGGAAGACAACGATGATGGACAACCTGATGAAGCTCGCAAGAGAAGCCGAGGACAGGATGGAGCCACGGTTCAAGGAGCTGGACCGCATGGCCGAGGACAACCAGTGGAAAGTGATCCGCGCCTTCCAGAAGTTTCGGGTAAGCGACTTTCATTTCAACGGATCGACGGGCTACGGCTACAACGATCGCGGACGCGAGGTGCTCGATCTCGTCTACGCGGACGTGTTCGGGGCGGAAGCAGCGCTCGTGCGGCCGCATTTCGCCTCGGGCACCCATACGATCAGCTGCGCGCTGTTCGGCTTGCTGCGCCCCGGCGACGAGCTGCTCTACGTGACCGGAAGGCCGTATGACACGCTGCACAAAGTCATCGGCAAGCCGGGCGACGGCACCGGCTCGCTGCAGGACTTCGGCATCGGCTACCGGGAAGCGGCGCTCACGCCGGAGGGCGAGGTCGACTGGGAGCAGGCGGAGCGGCTGATCGGGCCGCAGACCAAAGTCATCGGCATCCAGCGGTCCCGCGGCTATGACTGGAGAGCTTCGTTCACCGTCGAGAGGATCGGGGAGATGATCCGGCGGATCAAGGCGATCAAGCCGGATGTGCTCGTCTTCGTCGACAATTGCTATGGCGAGTTCACCGAACGGCTGGAGCCGACGCAGGTCGGAGCTGATCTGATTGCGGGCTCGCTCATCAAAAATCCCGGAGGCGGACTCGCGGCGACCGGCGGTTATGTCGCGGGCACGGCCGCTGCCGTGCAGGCCGCTTCGTACCGCCTCACCGCGCCGGGCATCGGCGGCGAGGTCGGAGCGATGCTGGATACGCTGCGCGCCATGTACCAGGGACTGTTCCTCGCGCCGCATATGGTGGGCCAGGCGCTCAAAGGGAGCGTGCTGGCGGCCGGCCTGTTCGAGCGGCTCGGCTTCGAGACGTCGCCGCGATGGGACGAGCCCCGCACCGATCTCATCCAGGCGATCCGCTTCGGTCGTCCGGAAGCGCTGACCGCATTCGTGCAGGGCATCCAGGCGGCAGCGGCCGTCGATAGCCATGTCGTGCCCGAAGCCTGGGACATGCCCGGCTACGAGCATCCCGTCATCATGGCGGCAGGCTCGTTCATCCAAGGCGGCAGCCTCGAGCTGTCGGCCGACGCGCCGATCCGCGAGCCTTACATCGCGTACATGCAAGGCGGCCTGACGTACGCCCACGTCAAGCTCGGGCTGCTGCAATCGCTGGAGCGCCTCGCCAAGCAGGATATAATTGTAATGTAAACTCACACGGCAACCTCACATCGGTTGACACCTTCATGTCTCGCAGGTACAATAAGCTCATCCCTTATCGAAACTGGAAGGTTGATGTGAACATGGCTGACGATATACGCCGCAATATGGCGCTGTTCCCGATCGGGATCGTAATGAAGCTGACCGACTTGACCGCGCGTCAGATCCGCTACTACGAGCAGCATGAGCTGATCGTGCCGGCGCGGACCTCCGGCAACCAGCGTCTGTTCTCCTTCAACGACGTCGAGCGCCTGCTCGAGATCAAGTCGCTGATCGAGAAGGGCGTGAATATCGCGGGCATCAAGCAGGTCATGAATCCGGTCTCCAAGGAATCCGAGGAAGCGACCGTCATGACCGAGTTTTCCGAGGTTCGCCGCCGCGAGCTCAGCGACTCGCAGCTCCGCCTGCTGCTCAAGCAGCAGCTGCAGGAGAAGCGTCCCGGCAAGGCTTCCCTCATCCAGGGGCAGCTCAGCCGCTTCTTCAACAACAAACGTTGATCGAGCATTACCCCGACTACTACTTTAATGCGAGGAGCCGATATTCGTGAGCTATACGAAAGATGACATCACCCGCATCGCCCAGGAGCAGAACGTCCGCTTCATCCGCCTGCAGTTCACCGATCTGCTCGGTACGATCAAGAATGTGGAGATTCCGGTCAGCCAGCTGGAAAAAGCGCTCGACAACAAGATGATGTTCGACGGATCTTCCATCGAAGGTTATGTCCGCATCGAGGAATCCGACATGTACCTGTATCCGGACCTCAGCACGTGGGTCGTCTTTCCCTGGGTGACGCAGGACCGCGTCGCCCGCCTCATCTGCGACATCTACATGCCGGACGGCACGCCGTTCGCAGGCGATCCGCGCGGCATCCTCAAGCGCGCGCTCAAGGAAGCCGAGGACATGGGATTCACGGCGATGAACGTCGGTCCGGAACCGGAGTTCTTCCTGTTCAAGACGAACGAAAAAGGCGAGCCGACGACCGAGCTCAACGACCAGGGCGGCTACTTCGACCTGGCGCCGATGGATCTCGGCGAGAACTGCCGCCGCGAGATCGTGCTCACGCTCGAGGAGATGGGCTTCGAGATCGAGGCTTCCCACCACGAGGTGGCGCCGGGACAGCATGAGATCGACTTCAAGTACGCCGACGCGATCAAGGCTGCCGACCAGATCCAGACGTTCAAGCTCGTCGTCAAGACGGTCGCCCGCCAGCACGGACTTCATGCGACGTTCATGCCCAAGCCGCTTTTCGGTGTCAACGGCTCCGGCATGCACTGCCACCAGTCTCTGTTCCGCGGCAGCGAGAACGCCTTCTACGACGAGAGCGACACGCTTGGCCTGAGCGTGACGGCGCGCCAATACATGGCAGGCGTCCTGCGCCATGCCCGCGCGATGGCCGCCATCACCAACCCGACCGTCAACAGCTATAAGCGGCTCGTTCCCGGTTACGAAGCGCCTTGCTACGTCGCCTGGTCGGCGAGCAACCGGAGCCCGATGATCCGCATTCCGGCCTCGCGCGGCCTGAGCACGCGCGTCGAAGTGCGCAACCCGGACCCGGCGGCGAATCCGTATCTGGCGCTGGCGGTCATGCTGAAGGCCGGCCTTGACGGCATCAAGAACAAGTATCCGCTGCCGGCGCCGACGGATCGCAACATCTACGTCATGACCGACGAGGAGCGTCTGGACGAGGGCATCCCGAGCTTGCCGGAAGACCTGCGCGAGGCGCTCACGGAGCTGCTGCGCAGCGAGATCGTCACCGAGGCGCTCGGCGACCACGCGCTTGCCCACTTTTACGAGCTCAAGGAAATCGAGTGGGATATGTACAAGACGCAAGTGCATGAGTGGGAGCGCGACCAGTATCTGACGCTGTACTGATTGACGCTGTACTAATGAGGAATCATCCTCAGCCGATTCCGGCTGGGGATCTTTTTGAAAAGTCGGGGGAGACGAACGATGAACATTAAAATCGACGATTTGAATGGACCGGAGATCCAGGCGCTGATCGCAGAGCATCTGCGCGGCATGTCGGAGAGCTCTCCGCCGGAGAGCATCCATGCGCTGGATTTAAGCGGATTGAAAAAGCCGGAAATCACCTTTTGGAGCGCATGGGAGGACGGCGAGCTGCTCGGCTGCGGAGCGGTCAAGGAGCTCGATGCCGCTCATGGAGAGCTGAAGTCGATGCGCACCGCATCCCGCCATTTGCGCAAAGGCGTCGCGCGGGCGATCTTGGAGCATATCATCGGCGAGGCTAGCCGCAGAGGATACAGCAGGCTCAGCCTGGAGACAGGCTCGATGGAAGCTTTCTTCCCCGCCCAAAAGCTTTATGCGTCCTTCGGCTTCACCGAATGCGGTCCTTTCGGAAGCTATGCCGAAGACCCGAACAGCATGTTCATGACCAAAGAGCTGCGCTAGAGCCGTTGAGTTCGGAACGATTATAAAAGAATAAAGAGCGTTGTCCGTGGCGGACAGCGCTCTTTTCGTATTCTAAGGGGCAGCCGCATCCCCGTCCTCGTAGACGACTTCCAAAGCCGTGTTCTCGTCATAATTGCCGAATCCTTTGCCGAACAGCGTCAATCCTCCTTGATGGACGGCATCCTCTTCGACGGACAAGCGAAGCGTCCATTCGCGGCGGCGAAGGTCGATGTCCTGCAGCCTGGCGTCGGACAGCTTCAGCCCGTCCATGAAGGTGCCGTCCGCCGTGACACGCAGCTGCTTGAGCAAGCCGTACTGATTCGTGAACGGCGACCACCAGTCCGGCGTGAATTTGCCCGGCCGGTCTCCGTAGTCGCCGGGACTCGTCCATGTGCAAAGCTCGATGCCGTTCAGCGTGAACGTGATGTCCGATGGGAAATGGTTGTTCGTAGAAGGCGCCTCCGAGGCGACCTCAAGCGTCAGGATGAGCTCGAGCGGCCTCTGGCTGGAGAGCAGATAGTTCGGCGCCTTGTATTCCACAAACCCATTGCCGCCGAACCAGAGTATGGCGGCGGAGATGCGACCCGGCTCCCAAAAATAACGCGGATCGTCGAAGCTGCCGATAACGCTGTCCGCCGTGGCGAGGCCGCAAGTCGGCTCGATGCGGAAGTCGGAGTAATGTCCGACCGGCAGCTCGATCCGATGGCTTTTGCGCCGAAGGACCGGAGCGGATTCGGCAAATTGGACGTGCAGCGACTGGACAGCGGGCTCGCATCTTTTCTGCACGCCGCTCTTCCCGGGGACAAGCTCGTAGCGGATCAGCCCGGCTTCCGCAAGCTTGCGCACATGCATCGTCATGATGGCGCTGGAGAGGCCGCAAGCGGCTGCGAGCTCCTTGACGTTCATCGGCTTGTCCTGAAGCAGCCGCAGGATGCGAAGCCGGACGGGACTGGCCAGAGCTTCGTAGACAGGGAGGGACGTCTCCGTCAGGTCGAGCGAGAGATCAGAGTCCATGGAATCGTATCCTTTTCAAGTGATTTGCTTTCATATTAAGGAAGCCGAGATCTAAATACAAGCCGCGTCGGAAATTCGACCGGAATGGCGTTGACGGTTGGAACCCATTCCCTTATACTATTCGCGAAGTAATTACTTAATTAATATAAATATTAATTAAAGGAGCATCAAACATGACCGCCAAAGGCATTTTGAATCTCGACATTTCAAGAGGAAAGATCGATCGCAACGTGTACGGTCATTTTTCAGAGCATCTGGGACGCTGCATTTATGAAGGCTTCTGGGTCGGTGAAGATTCCGCTATCCCTAATGTGAACGGCATTCGCAGCGATGTCGTGGAAGCGCTTAAGCGAATCCGAATTCCCGTGCTGCGCTGGCCGGGGGGCTGCTTTGCCGACGAGTACCATTGGAAGGACGGCATCGGCTTGCCGGAGAAGCGCAAGCGCATGATCAATACGCATTGGGGCGGCGTCGTCGAGAATAACCATTTCGGCACGCATGAGTTCATGGAGCTGTGCCGACAGCTAGGTTGCGAGCCGTACATCAACGGCAATGTCGGGAGCGGCACGGTGCAGGAAATGGCCGAATGGGTCGAGTACCTCACGTTCGAGGGGGTGTCCCCGATGGCGGAGCTGCGGGCTGCGAATGGCCGCGAGGAGCCTTGGAAGGTGAAGTATTTCGGCGTCGGCAACGAGAACTGGGGCTGCGGGGGCAACATGCGGCCGGAGTATTACGCCGATCTTTATCGCCGCTACCAGACGTACGTCCGGAACTATGGCGGCAACCGGATAGAGCGCATCGCCTGCGGCGCGAATTCCGACGACTATCGCTGGACCGAGGTTCTCATGCGCGAGGCGGGGCGCTACATGGATGCGCTCACGCTCCATTACTATACGCTGCCCCGCGACAGCTGGCAGGACAAGGGCGACGCGACCGGCTTCGACGAGGCGGAATGGTTCTCGACGCTCCAAAAGTCGCTCCGCATGGAGGAGCTGATCTCGCGCCACAGCACGATCATGGACCAGTACGATCCCGAGGCTAGGGTCGCGCTTATCGTCGATGAATGGGGGACCTGGTACAACGTCGAGCCGGGCTCGAATCCGGGCTTCCTGTATCAGCAGAATACGATTCGCGACGCGCTTGTCGCCTCGCTGACGTTCCATATCTTTCACGAGCACAACCGCCGCGTACGGATGGCCAACATCGCTCAGACGGTCAACGTGCTGCAGGCCGTCGTGCTGACGGAGGGAGAGAAGGTCGTCCTGACCCCGACTTATCATGTGTTCGACTTGTACAAGGTGCATCAGGATGCCGAGCGTCTGGATCTGCGCCTGGACAGCGGCAGCTATCGCTTCGGCGAGGAAGAGATTCCGGCTGTGAGCGGCACGGCGACCCGGGACAAGGACGGCCATGTTCATCTCAGCCTCTGCCATGTCGATCCGCATGCCTCGGCCGAGACGAGGCTGACCTTGCGAGGTCTGCAGGGAGACGGCAGCTGGTCGGGCCTCGTGCTCGCCGGAGACAGCATCGACGCGCACAACACGTTCGAGCAGCCGGAGCGCTTGCGGCCCGAGGCGTTCGAGGACTTCCGGGAAGAGGGAGAGGAGCTGATCGTCACGCTGCCGCCGATGTCGATCGTGACGTTGAAGCGGAGCGCGCCGGCTCAGGCCTGATAGCACCATGGCGGACATGGACTGCAAAGGCTGCCGGGAGGGCTACCGGGTAACCGAAGCGCAGATGCAGCGGCTGCTTGCGACGTCCGCATTCGCCCCGGACAAGCGGGTGGACGCGGAAACCTACGAGCGCCGCCTCGAAGCTTGCCGAGCCTGCTCCAAGCTGGAGGACGGACGTACATGCCGGTCATGCGGCTGCATCATGCCCGTCGTCGCCTGGCTGCGGGATCGGGCTTGTCCTCTGCCGGGACAGCGGCGCTGGGACAGCGAGCCGTGAACGATGAAAAGCGGTTCCGGCAGCTTGCGATGGATGGTGAAGAAGAGAAAAGGACGATTCCGCTCTTTCGGAATCGTCCTTTTTTTGCTGCCGTCCGCCCGGTCTAGCGCCGCTGCCGTCCGCATAAGCTGACATCAAGGATATCGGCCCCGAAAAGGAGAGACGCGCATGAGCCTGCCCCGAAAACGAATTCCGTCCGGTCCGCTGCCGGCGTCGGCCCTGTCGCGTGCGGCGGGGGCCATGCTGCCGCTGTACCGGGAGTTCCTCCGCAGCAGGCGATTCGCCGAGCGCTGGTCCGAAGCGGTCCGAGAGGCGGACCTCGATACGCTCCTCAGGCTGTTGAACCGGTTCGTCCCGCGCGAGGAAGTCCAATCGTTCAGTACGAACGGCATCGGCTTTTTTGTCGATCTGCGAGTCCCGCCGCCGCTGGAGCGCTATACGAACGCGACCACGATCGTCCCCGGCACGGCTCAGTTCACCTTCCAGCCGGAAGCGCTGCGGCTGATCAGCCGCGCCATCGTGCCGCTCTACCGTCGGCTGGCATCGAATCCGTCCTACGCGCGGCTGGTGGCGCTGGCGATCAGCCGAAACGACAACGCGAGACTGAAGCGCCTCGTGCTGCCCTATGCCCGCAGCCGCTACCTTGCTGGCATCCAGATCGAGAGCTCCGGCTTCGTCTTGAGGTTCAAATTCCCGGGCACCGGTCTCGTTTATCTGAATGAATTCTTCTACGAGAAGTTCGGCTGAACTCCGCGTGGCACCGCGAAAAACAAGAACCTTTGACAAAAAAACGCGCACTCTGTCGGAGTGCGCGCTTCGGTGAATAAGGGCGAAAAAGGCTGGGTAATGAAGGAAACTCGGCACCGTACTCCGCATTCTCGCGCGGGCGGCCGGGAGCGTCGGACAAGCTTAGTGGATGTCCCGGAACAAGCCGATGACCTTGCCGAGGATGCTGACGTTCTTGAGCCGGATCGGCTCCATGGAGGCGTTCTCCGGCTGCAGCCGGATGTGGTCCTTCTCCTTGTAGAAGGTCTTGACGGTCGCCTCGTCATCCTCCGTCATGGCGACGACGATGTCGCCGTTCGTCGCGGAAGACTGCTGGCGGACGATGACGTAATCGCCGCTATGTATGCCGGCCTCGACCATGCTGTCGCCGATGACGCTGAGCATGAACACGTCGTGATCGCCTACGAAATGAGCGGGAAGCGGGAAGTACTCCTCGATGTTCTCCGTGGCGGTAATCGGCACGCCGGCCGTAACCTTGCCGACGACCGGAATCTTGCTGACTGCGGTCGGGAAGGGAAGCTCTGCCGGAGAATCGCCGTCGAGAATCTCGATCGCGCGCGGCTTCGTGGGATCGCGGCGGATCAGGCCTTTCTTCTCCAGGCGGTCGAGATGGCCGTGGACGGTCGAGCTGGATGCCAGCCCTACCGCTTCGCCGATCTCGCGGACCGAAGGCGGGTATCCCTTGTCGCGGACTTCGTTTTTGATGAAGTCGAGAATCGCCTGCTGGCGGTTGGACACTTTAGACATCGCACTCACTCCAGAATTAGATATAGTAGACCAGCTTGTTTTTCAAAAGTATACCACAGAACCCGAGTTCGTACAAACATAAGTTCGAGAAACAGCTGTTCGCCCGGCCGATCGCAGCGAAGGGAACAAATGTTCCAAAATGCCGTTGACGGAAACAAGCGTTCGTGCTAATCTGATGCCAGAACAAATGTTTGGGGAGTGGATATCATGTTGACGTTATCGGGATACAGCAGTCCAAAACGAGTCGGGTCGTTGCCTGCGGCCGACGGGCTCTCGCCCATGAACGGACCGGTCCGCCGCACTTCGAGCCGGATCCGGCGCGGTTCCCTTTCCGGTACGGCCTTGCAGCGAGCCGAGACGCGCCTGGGGCGAGCTGCGTCCCGTCCCTTCCCCGCAAGGCTTTCGCGCCGGCTGATGCCCTGGGCCGTGTCGGGACTGCTGCTGCTCCTGCTTCTCGTCAGCCTCTGGGGCGTCGGCGGCGCCGAAGGAGCGGAGATCGCTCCTGCTCGCCCGGGAGAGGACACGGTGACCGTCACCGCAGGGGATACGCTGTGGTCGATCGCATCGGCCCACGGGATCGCGGACGATACCCGAGAGGGCGTCTATCGCCTCCAGAAGCGCAATGGACTTTCCTCCCCGTCCATTGAGCCCGGCGACACGCTCATCATTCCGGCCTCGCGCTGAACTTCGGCCCGCATGCGGCCTTTTCTATCGACAGCCATAGATTGTTCTCTTCAGCCCTCCGGCCTCGGCCCGAGGGCCGGGCTGCTTTCTTGACATGTGTTCCCTCATCGTTCAAAGTGAGAAGGAACCGCATTTTCGGCTGAGGGGGGGAGGAATCGGAAGTGGATATCAATGCGCTGATCAACCGGATCAACGAGCTGTCCCGCAAGGATAAGACGATCGGACTCACGCCCGATGAAGTCATAGAGCGCACACGCCTGCGCAAGGATTATTTGGATAATTTCAAGCGCAATTTCAGGCAGCAGCTGGACAGCATCGAGTGGACCGACGAGCCGAAAAAGGAGGAGTAGCGATGGAATACCGTCTGCTCGGCCGGAGCGGGCTGGCTGTCTCCGAGCTGTGCCTCGGCACAATGACGTTCGGCCATACGGCGACGGATGCCGACAGCGAGCGCATGATCGAGGAGTTCCGGGAACGGGGAGGGAACTTCATCGATACCGCCAACGTATACGTCCAGGGCCGCTCGGAAGAAATCGTAGGCAGGACGATCAAGCCGTATCGCGACGAGATCGTGCTCGCGACCAAGGTGAGGATGCGGACCGAGACCCATGTCAACGGCGTCGGCCTGTCCCGCAAGCATATCGTGCAGAACGTGGAGGCGAGCCTGAAGCGGCTCGGCACGGACTATATCGATCTCTACCAAGTGCATGTCTGGGACCGCCTTACTCCGCTCGAGGAGACGCTGCGGGCGCTCGACGATCTGGTCGCCTCGGGCAAGGTGCGCTACATCGGCTGCTCCAACTACCTCGCTTGGCAGATGATGAAGGCGCTGTCCATCAGCGATGCGAGAGGCTGGTCGCGGTTCGTCAGCGTGCAGCCTCAATACAGCCTCGCCTGCCGCGACATCGAGCGCGAGCTGCTGTCGCTGTGCCTGGAGGAGAACGTCGGCATCATTCCTTGGGCGCCGCTTGGGGGAGGCTTTCTGACCGGCCGGTACGGCCAGGACAAGCCCTCCGAAGGCCGGCTGTCCCGTCCATCGGGAGAAAGCGCCTGGGAGCTGCGGGCGACCGAACGCAACTTCGCGATCCTGGACAAGCTCCGGCACATCGCCGAGGCGGCGGGACGGACTCCGGCCCAGACGGCGCTGCGCTGGCTCGCGCAGGCGCCAGGAGTCGTCTCGCCGATCTTCGGCGCCAGCACGCTGGAGCAGTTCCGCGACAACATGGGAGCCGCAGGCTGGTCGCTTCCGGCCGACGCCTGGGCGGAGCTGGACGAGGCGAGCCGCCTGCCGGACGATTACCCGACCCGCTTCATCCGCAAGTTCGACCGCGACCTCGCCGCGGCCGAATGACCCGTCCGCCCCTACTGCGGACGGTTTTGATCCAGCCCACACTTCATAATGGAGGTTATCCGATTTGTCACGCTCCTGGGAACGCAAGGTGCGCCGTAACTCGGCGCAGCTCAATCAGAAATTGAAAAAAAGCGGCATCGATCCGATGGCCGCGAAAGGCCCTTCGGCCAGCTCGTCTTTGACGATGCGCTTCAAGGGCCGCAACTTCATCTCGCCGATCCTGCTGCTGCTGTTCGTCGGCGCCTACGCGATGCTGATGCCGATGCAGGAGCAGGAAGGCAGCAGCGAGGCGATGAACTGGTTCGTCGTTGCCGCCTACGCCTTCCTGGCGCTGATGTTCTTCCTGCGGCGCCCGTACCTGCAAGTCGGTCCGGATCACGTGCAGACGCGGCGCATGCTCGGAGAC
This sequence comes from Paenibacillus albicereus, assembly GCF_012676905.1. Classification (NCBI taxonomy): domain Bacteria; kingdom Bacillati; phylum Bacillota; class Bacilli; order Caryophanales; family Paenibacillaceae; genus Paenibacillus; species Paenibacillus albicereus. The sequence continues at coordinate 2,479,967 of NZ_CP051428.1, forward strand.
AAGAGGCTCGGCAAAGATGAGATCAAGGGAATCACGGTGCAGAAGGGCTATGTCATCATCCAGCCGGCCAAAGGAGGCAACTGGGTGTTTTCGCGCGTGATGAACCGCTATCCGGTCGAGCGGATGGGCGAGCGGCTGGAGAAGCTTGCGGCGGCTCACGGCATTCCATTCCAAAAAAGCTAGGCAGAGAGATTTCGGACGAGAGTCGGGGGGAGACGGATGATGGCGAAACAAGCGGTTCTATTCGATTTGGACGATACGCTGCTTTGGGACGACCGCAGCGTGAAAGAGGCTTTCCGCGCGACATGCGAGCTTGCCGAGGCGAGACGGGGCACGGACCCGGACCGCCTCGAGCATGAGGTGAGGGAAGCGGCACGGGAGCTGTACAGCTCCTTCGAGACGTTCGAGTTCACCAAAAGCATCGGAATCAACCCGTTCGAAGGGCTGTGGGCCCGTTTCAGCGGCGGCGAGCACGAGTCGTTCCGCAAGCTGGAGCAGCTCGCGCCGGGATACCGCAAGGAAGCGTGGACGCGCGGCCTGGCTGCGCTCGGCGTCGACGATCCGGAGCTCGGAGCCGAGCTGGCGGAGACGTTTCCCGAGGAGCGGCGCAAGCGCCCGATCGTGTACGAAGAGACGTTCGAGGTGCTGGACGCGCTCAAGGGCAAGTACAAACTGCTGCTGCTGACGAACGGGACGCCGGACTTGCAAGAGGAGAAGCTGCTCGGCGTGCCGGAGCTTTCGCCCTATTTCGACGAGATCGTCATCAGCGGGAGCTTCGGCATCGGCAAGCCGGACGCCAGCCTGTTCCGCCATGCGCTCGAGCTCATCGGCGTGCAGCCGGAGAATGCGGTCATGGTCGGCGACAAGCTGACGACGGACATTCTCGGCGCGAATACGATCGGCATGACGAGCATCTGGGTCAACCGCGACGGCAAGTCGCGCACGGACGAGATCGTGCCCGATCATGAGATTACCCGGCTCGACCAGCTGCTGCAGCTGCTCGGCTGAGAGGGAATTGTCCGACACGACAAAAGCACCTGCCTCCTAAAGGAGCAGGTGCTTTTGTCATGTCGCTCGCTCAGTGGGAGCGGTCAGGCCTTTTGGAACTCGGGATCGGCATAGTCATGCGCAATCCAGCCGTCCTTTTCGATGAAGAGCCGCACGGCGACGATTTGGCGGTTGTCCATCAGCGTGAAGAAATGAGGCTTGTTCTCCGGAACGGAGATGACGTCGCCGGCGCTGAGCTCGACGTCGAAGTAGCCGACATCATCCGTGCCCTTGATGATGAAGATGCCTCGGCCGGCCGTGATGGCGCGGATCTCGTCCTCGGTATGCGTATGCACGTTCTCGAACTTGGCGAGCAGATCCTCGATGTTCGGCGTCGCCTCGGACAGCGTGATGATGTCCCAGATCTGGTAGCCCCGGCGGCTCGCCAGATCGCGGATTTCGACATCATACGTTTCGAGGATGCGGGCCTTCTCCTCGTCGGTCAGGACGAATTTCTCGCGCAGCGGCTCTTCAAGCTTGTCTGGATTCCAATGCTCGTACAGCACTTCCTGCGAATCCAAAAAGGCTTTGACCTGCTCCTCGCCGGTGATGCGTTCATCCGTGTTGCGGATGCGAATTTCAGCCATGTCCAATTCCCTCTTTTCCTATTGGTATGTATTGATTAGGCTTATACCCTCTATTATAAATCAACTTTCAGAGCTTGTCGATGACACTCGCCTCTTCTTCTGCTACACTAAAAGGTAATGATTTTGGGGGGAAGGGTGTAGAGAATTGTCGAAGCCGACTTTGCATGAAATGCTGGAAAAGCGCATCCTGATTATGGACGGAGCCATGGGCACGATGATCCAGCAGGCGGACCTCCGCCCCGAGGATTTTGGCGGCGAGGAGCTCGACGGCTGCAACGAGATGCTCGTGCTGACGCGACCGGACGTCATCCGGTCCATTCATGAGGAATACCTCGAAGCGGGAGCGGACCTGATCGAGACGAACACGTTCGGAGGCGCCAGCATCGTGCTGGCCGAGTACGATATCCCCGAGAAGGCGCGCGAGATCAATCTGGCCGCCGCCCGGATCGCTCGCCAGGCCGCGGACCGATACAGTACGCCCGAGCATCCGCGCTTCGTCGTCGGGGCAATCGGACCTACGACAAAAACGCTGTCGGTGACCGGCGGCGTCACCTTCGACGGCCTCGTCGACAGCTACCGCGAGCAGGCGCTTGCGCTGATCGAGGGCGGCGTCGACGCGATGCTGCTGGAGACGAGCCAGGATACGCTCAACGTCAAGGCCGGCAGCATCGCCATCCGCCAGGCGTACGAGCAGGCGGGCGTGAAGCTGCCGCTCATGATCTCCGGCACGATCGAGCCGATGGGCACGACGCTGGCCGGACAGAACATCGAGTCGTTCTACATCTCGCTGGAGCATCTGGAGCCGATCTCGATCGGCCTCAACTGCGCGACGGGACCGGAGTTCATGCGGGATCACATCCGCACGCTGAGCGACATCTCCCATGCGGCGATCAGCTGTTATCCGAACGCCGGCCTTCCCGACGAGAACGGCCAGTACCACGAGTCGCCGCAGTCGCTTGCGCTCAAGATGGGCGCTTTCGCCGAGCGCGGCTGGCTCAACATCGCCGGCGGCTGCTGCGGCACGACGCCGGCGCATATCCGCGCGCTGGCGGAGACGATGGCGGGCTACGCCCCTCGGCAGCGCCAGGGCTCGCACGCTCCGGCCGTATCCGGCATCGAGACCGTTTACATCGAGCCGGACAACCGGCCGTACATGGTCGGCGAGCGCACGAACGTGCTCGGCTCCCGCAAGTTCAAGCGGCTGATCGTCGAGGGCAAGTACGAGGAAGCGGCGGAAATCGCCCGCGCCCAGGTCAAGAAAGGCGCGCATGTCATCGACGTCTGCCTGCAGGACCCGGATCGGGACGAAAGCGAGGACATGCGGCGCTTTCTGGAGATCGTCGTCAAGCTCGTCAAGGCTCCGCTCGTCATCGATACGACCGATCCGGCCGTCATCGAGCTGTCGCTCAAATACTCGCAAGGCAAGGCGATCATCAACTCGATCAACCTCGAGGACGGCGAGGAGAAATTCGAGGCGGTCGTGCCGATCCTCCATAAGTACGGCGCTGCCGTCGTGGTCGGAACGATCGACGAGCGCGGCCAGGCGATCAAGCGGGAGGACAAGCTGGCCGTCGCGCAGCGCTCCTACGACCTGCTCGTCGGCAAGTACGGCTTGCAGCCGGAGGACATCATCTTCGACCCGCTCATGTTCCCGGTCGGCACCGGCGACGAGCAGTACGTCGGCTCCGCCGAGGAGACGGTCGAAGGCATCCGGCTCATCAAGCAGGCGATGCCGCGCTGCCATACGATCCTCGGCATCAGCAACATCAGCTTCGGCTTGCCGGAGGCCGGCCGCGAGGTGCTGAACTCCGTCTATTTGTACGAGTGCACCAAAGCGGGCCTCGACTACGCGATCGTCAATACGGAGAAGCTCGAGCGCTATGCTTCGATCCCCGAGCATGAGCGCAAGCTGGCGGAGGATCTCATCTACCGGACGAGCGACGAGACGCTCGCCGCCTTCGTCGCCGCTTTCCGCGAGAAGAAGGTCGAGAAGAAAGAGAAGACGTCGAGCCTGCCGCTGGAGGAGCGCCTCGCCTCCTACGTGGTGGAGGGCACCAAGGAAGGGCTGCTCGCCGACCTGGACGAGGCGCTGCTCAAGCAGTCTCCGCTCGAGATCATCAACGGTCCGCTCATGAAGGGCATGGACGAGGTCGGCCGGCTGTTCAACAACAACGAGCTGATCGTAGCCGAGGTTCTTCAGAGCGCGGAGGTGATGAAGGCGTCGGTCGCCCATCTGGAGCCCTTCATGGAAAAGAACGAGTCGTCGGTCAAGGGCAAGATCATCCTGGCGACCGTCAAGGGCGACGTGCACGACATCGGCAAGAACCTCGTCGAGATTATTCTTGCCAATAACGGGTATCATATCGTGAACCTGGGCATCAAGGTGCCGCCGGACCAGCTGATCGAAGCGCAGCGCCGGGAAAAGGCCGATGCGATCGGACTCTCCGGCCTGCTCGTCAAGTCGGCCCAGCAGATGGTCCTTACCGCGCAGGATCTGCGCAATGCCGAGATCGACGTGCCGATCCTCGTCGGAGGCGCGGCGCTCACCCGCAAGTTTACGAAAACGCGGATAAGCCCGGAATACGACGGCCTCGTCCTGTATGCCAAGGATGCGATGGACGGCCTCGACATCGCCAACAAGCTGATGAACAAGGAGCACCGGGCGGCGCTCGAAGCCGAGCATGCCGAGCAAAAGGCATCCGGAGCGGTGGCCGTCGAGGACAAGCCGCAGCTGCCGCAGCTGACGCGGGCAGTCCGCAGCAAAATCTCGCAGCACGCGCCGGTGTTCGTGCCGCCCGATTTGAACCGCCATATCCTCCGCAGCGTGCCGATCCCGCAGATCGTGCCTTACGTGAACATGCAAATGCTGCTTGGCCATCACCTCGGCGTGCGCGGCAAGGTCGAGGAGCTGCTTGCGCAGCGGGACGAAAAGGTCGTCGCGCTCAAGGAAACCGTCGACGGCATTTTGGCCGAGGCGGCAAGGGACGGCATCATCCAGGCCCATGGCATGTACCGCTTCTTCCCGGCGCAGTCGGACGGCGACGAGATCGTCATCTACGATCCGCAGGACAAAGGGACGGTGCTGAAGCGCTTCCGCTTCCCGCGCCAGCAGGTCGAGCCTTATCTCTGCCTCGCCGACTATTTGCGCAGCGTGGAGAGCGGAGAGATGGATTACGTCGGCTTTCTCGTCGTGACGGCGGGAGCGGGCGTGCGCGATCTGGCCGGGCAATGGAAGGACAAAGGCGACTATCTGCGCTCGCATGCGCTGCAGGCGGTCGCGCTTGAAGTAGCCGAGGGGCTGGCCGAGCGCGTCCACCATATGATGCGCGACGTGTGGGGATATCCGGATCCGCCGGAGATGACGATGAAGCAGCGTCATGGCGCGCGCTACCAAGGCATACGCGTGTCGTTCGGCTATCCGGCCTGCCCGAATCTGGAGGATCAGGGGCCGCTGTTCGAGCTCATGCAGCCCGAGGACATCGGCGTGGAGCTGACCGAGGGCTTCATGATGGAGCCGGAGGCATCGGTCTCCGCGATGGTGTTCGCGCATCCGGAAGCGCAATATTTCAACGTAGACAAAGCTTGAGTCGAATCGGAAGCGGATGGACCGCTTGAGGACGATCGGCGGAAGGCAAGAAAGGAGGAGGGAAGCATGGAGCTGACGTTTCTCGGGACGGGAGCGGGGAGGCCGTCGCGGCAGCGCAACGTGACCTCGATGGCGCTGACGCTGCCACCGCCGCGCTGCTCGGCCTGGCTGTTCGACTGCGGGGAAGCGACGCAGCACCAGCTCATGCGGACGCCGATCAAGATGAGCCGGATCGAGGCGGTGTTCATCACTCACCTGCACGGAGACCATGTGAACGGGCTGCCCGGCCTGCTGAGCAGCCGTTCGTACCATCCCGGAGCGGGTCCGCTCCGGCTGTTCGGGCCGGCCGGGATCAAGGCCTACCTCGAAGCCGTATTCAGCGCGACGTACTCCCATCTGGACTACGAGCTGATCGTAACCGAGCTGGCCGAAGGGGTCATCTATGAAGACGATGATTACTCGGTCGAAGCCTATCCGCTGCAGCATCGAGTCCCCTGCTGGGGCTACCGCGTGACGGAAAAGGACCGCCCGGGAGCGCTGGATGCCGAGAAGGCGCGCTCGCTCGGCGTCCCGTTCGGTCCGCTGCTGGGCCAGCTGAAAAACGGCCGCGACGTGCGGCTGCCGGACGGCCGCTTCGTCCGCAGCACGGACGTGACGGCTCCCGACCGCAAGGGCCGCATCATCTCGATTCTTGGGGACACGGTGCCATGCGGCACGATCGCCCGGCTCGCGGCCGATGCCGACCTGCTCGTGCACGAGGCGACCTTCCAAGGCGACATGGCCGAAAAGGCGGCCGCCTACGGGCATTCGACGACGCTGCAGGCGGCGGAGGCCGCCCGGATGGCCGGAGCGAAGCGGCTTTACATGACGCATTTCAGCAGCCGGTACCGCGAGGAGGACATGGATCGGCTCGTCGCCGAGGCGCGCACGCTCTTCCCCGAAGCCTATGCGGGCTCGGACCTGCTGTCCGTAGCCGTCACCCGGCCGGGCGAGCAGCCGGACGGCTCCTGCTGGGCGTGAGCGTGGATTGCGTTCCGGCAAGGGTGCACTTCTTTACCCCGCGGCAAAAGGCAAGCGGCTTCCTTCGGGGAGCCCTTTTTTTGTCTCTTTAGATAGGAAACCACATTAAAGATTAATGGAGCGAAATAAAAACGGGATTAAATGAAGCCGAGGAAAGGATTGCGGGCCGAACATGCATTCTGTACAATGGAATGACTTGAAACGAGAGCGGAGGGGAAAGGCATGAACCGATGGACGGGAAGGGCCGACAGCCTGGACGATTGGCTGCTGGAGCTTCGGGATGACCCCGAAATCATGGAGCATGTGACCCACTGGCATACGATACCTCCGCGCGAGGCTCGGTCGCGCCCGTTTCCGGACGAGCTGCACCCGAAGCTTGCGGATGCGCTGCGGGCCAAGGGCATCGACGCGCTGTTCACCCATCAGCATGACGCCTATCGGCATGTGCGTGCGGGACTCCATGTCGTCGCCGTCACGCCGACGGCCTCCGGCAAGACGATGTGCTACAACTTGCCGGTGCTGCAGTCGCTGCTCGAGGACGAGGCGGGGCGGGCGCTCTACTTGTTCCCGACGAAAGCGCTGGCGCAGGACCAGGTGGCGGAGCTGCAGCAGCTGGCCGATCGGATGGAGGTCGACCTCAAGACGCATACCTACGACGGGGACACGCCGCCGCAGGTGCGGCAAGCGATCCGCAATGCCGGCCATATCGTCGTCACGAATCCCGACATGCTGCATTCGGCCATCCTGCCGCATCATACGAAGTGGGTCAAGCTGTTCGAGAACATCCGCTACATCGTCATCGACGAGCTGCATGCCTATCGCGGCGTCTTCGGCAGCCATGTGGCCAACGTCATTCGCCGGCTGCTGCGCATCTGCCGCTTCTACGGCTCCGAGCCGCAGTTCATCTGCGCCTCGGCGACGATCGACAACCCGCAGGAGCATGCCGAGCGGCTGCTCGGCTGCCCGGTCGCGCTCGTGGACGACAACGGCGCGCCGATGGGCGAGAAGCATTTCATCTTCTATAATCCTCCGGTCGTCAACCAGCAGCTCGGCATCCGCCGCAGCAGCGTGCTCGAGACGCGCAAGCTGGCGGCGCGGCTGCTCAAGCAGGGCGTGCAGACGATCGTCTTCGCCCGCAGCCGGGTGCGGGTCGAGCTGCTGCTGACATACCTGCAGGACGCGGTGCGGGGCAAGCTGGACGACCGCACGATCCGCGGCTACCGGGGCGGCTATCTGCCCAAGCTGCGGCGCGAGATCGAAAAGGGGCTGCGCACCGGAGAAATCCGCGGCGTCGTCAGCACGAACGCGCTGGAGCTCGGCATCGACATCGGCCAGCTGCAGGCCTGCGTCATGAACGGCTATCCCGGCACGGTGGCGAGCACGTGGCAGCAGTCGGGCCGAGCCGGGCGCAGGCAGACGAGCTCGGTGACGTTCCTCGTCGCCAGCAGCAATCCGCTCGACCAGTACATGGTCCAGCATCCGGACTTCTTCTTCAGCGCTCCTCCGGAGCGCGCGCTCATCCATCCCGACAACCTGCTCATCCTCATCGACCATGTCAAATGCGCCGCCTACGAGCTGCCGTTCCGCGCGGGCGACACGTTCGGCGGCGAGCGCCTCGAGGACATGCTTGAATTCCTGACGGAGGAGAAGGTGCTGCATCAGGTCAAGGACCGCTGGTACTGGATGGAGCAGAACTTTCCGGCGCACGGCATCTCGCTGCGCTCGGCCGCGCAGGAGAACGTCATCATCATCGATCTCAGCGAGGGCAGCCGCGTGCTCGGCGAGGTCGACCGCTTCAGCGCGCCGACGCTCGTGCACGAGGAGGCCATCTACATCCACGAGGGCGTTCAGTACCAGGTGGAGAAGCTCGACTTTCCGGAGAAGAAAGCCTACGTGCGGCGCGTCGACGTCGACTACTATACGGATGCGAGCCTCGCGGTGGAGCTCAAGGTGCTCCACGCGGACAAGGAGCGGACGAGCGGCAGGCTGCTCCTGCACTACGGCGAGGTGACGGTCAACGCCAAGCCGACGATCTTCAAGAAAATCCGGCTGCGGACGCACGAGAACATCGGCTCCGGGCCGATCCATCTGCCCGAGGAGGAGCTGCACACGAGCGCCTACTGGTTCAGCTTCAGCCCGGAGGCGGCAGAAGGAATGAACGCGAACGACATGCAGTTCGCGCTGCTCGGCCTCGCGAACGTGCTCGTGCACATCGCGCCGCTCTACCTGATGTGCGATCCGCTCGACATCCGCGTCGTGCCGCAGGTCAAGGCGGTGCATACGCAGCTGCCGACGATTTATTTCTACGACCGCTATCCGGGCGGCATCGGGCTTGCGGAGCGGCTGTACGCCGTACATGACGAGCTGCTGACCCGCGCGAGCGGCCTGATCGCCTCCTGCGGCTGCCTGAGCGGCTGCCCGGCGTGCGTCGGGCCGATCGAGGAGGTCGGGCTGCTCGGCAAGCAGCAGGCGATGCAGCTCATCGGACAGGCGGTGCGCCCATGAGCTCGCTGCGGGATCGGATGAACCGGCTGCGGGGCGTGAAGGCGGCGGAAGAGTCGGAGGACTCGCCGATGGCTGAGGCTCAGGCAGCCGAAGCGGAAGCCGAACGGGATCGTCTCGCCTCGGAGCGGAGCGAAGAATCCGCCTTCGCGGGGGCGGCCGAGCCGGAAAGCCCGGCCGATGCGCCTGCGGAGCAGCCGGTGCGCTCGGGGGCGACATGGCAAGGTGCTGCTGAGCTGACCGTGCAGGAGGACGAGGCGGGCCCCGGCTGGGCCAAGCTCGGCGTGCGGCTGCATGCGAACGGGTCCGGCGAATGCCTGGAGCGGCGGCTGCTGCTGCCGCTGAACCATCGCAGCGGCCATCATCGGCTCAAGGAGTGGATCGATGCCTGCGCCAGGCTGTCCGCCTTTCATCCGGAGGAACAAGCGGCGCCCTCGCCCGGCGACGTGCTGTTCCTCGACCTCGAGACGACCGGGCTCGGCGGCGGCGCCGGCAACGTGGCGTTCATGATGGGGCTCGGCTATTTCGAGGCGGAAGGCTACGTCGTCCGCCAGTTCCTGATCCGCCATCCGGCGGAGGAGCGGGCGATGCTCGCGGAGCTCGAGGCGCTGCTGCCGCGCTTCCGCTGGCTCGCCACGTACAACGGCCGCTCGTTCGACTGGCCGCTCGTGCAGACGCGCCTCATTTTGAACGGCCTTGGCCGCTCGCTGCCGGAGCTGCTTCATCTGGACTTCCTCCACCCGTCGCGCAGCCTTTGGAAAAACACGCTCGCCTCCTGCCGGCTGAGCCACGTGGAGGAGGAGCGCCTCGGCATCTTCCGTCAGGACGACGTGCCGGGCTCGATGGCCCCGACGCTTTATTTCCGTTACTTGGCGGAAGAAGACCCGTCGGTGCTCGAAGGCGTGTTCCGCCACAACGAGCAGGACATGGTGACGCTCGCTTGCCTCGGCATCCGCTTCGGACGGCTTCTTGCCGGCGAGGCGGGGAGCGCGTTCCCGATGCCGGACGCCGGCGAGGAGCTGCTGCGGACCGGCCTTTGGCTGGAGCGCATGGGAGAGCCGCGCGAGGCGGAGCGGATGTACGGGCGGATCGCCGCGTCCGGGGCCGCCCCGGACGTGCTGCACGGGCTCGCGATGAGGGACAAGAAAGCTGGCAATTGGGAACGCGCTGTGGTATTGTGGCAACTAGCTGCGGCCAGGGGCGCGGATAGAGCGCTGCCCGACTGGCGCTCGCATGTCGAGCTGGCGATGTACTTCGAGCACAGGGCCAAGGACAGCCTCGCCGCGCTGGAGCTGGCGGAGGAGGCGCTGGGGCTGGCCTCCGCGCATCCGCTCCAGCGGCGCGACGCCCGGCGCCGCGCGGAGCTCGAGGAGCTGCGCCGGCGCCGGGACCGCCTGCTCCGCAAGGCGGGCGCGGCATCAGACAGGGAGGCGGAAGCATGACGAACGAGGCGGCAATACCGCAGCTTCCCGGACTGCGCCGGCCGGACCGGCCGATATCCGGGCTGCTGCTGGATCTGGACGGCACGATCTACCGGGGAGACGAGGCGATCGAAGGGGCGGCGGAGCTGATCGGCTCGCTGCGCGCCGCAGGGCTCCCTTATTTGTACGTGACGAACAATTCCTCGGCCAGTCCCGAGGACGTGGCCGAGCGGCTGCGACGGATGGGCATACCTGCGGAGGCGGACGAGGTGTGCACCTCCGCGCAGGCAGCCGCCGCGCATGCGGCGGAGCTTTATCCGGGCGGCCGCGTGTTCCTGATCGGCGAGAGCGGGTTGTCCGAGGCGCTGCTTGCGGCCGGACTGACCTTCGCCGAGGAGGGAGCGGACGTGGTCGTGCAAGGCATCGACCGCGAGTTTACATATAGCAAGGCTGCCGCCGCCGTGCGCGAGCTGCTCGGAGGGGCGGGCTACATCATGACGAATCCCGATCTGCTGCTTCCCTCCAAGGGCGGCCTGTTTCCCGGAGCGGGGTCGATCGGGGCGATGCTGCGGGCCGCGTCCGGCATCGAGCCGGTGCTGATCGGCAAGCCGTCCCCGGTGCTGATGGACTACGCGCTGAATCGGCTCGGACTGCCGGCGGACGAAGCCTGGGTCGTCGGCGACAATCTGGCGACCGACATTGCGGCGGGCGAGAGCTCGGGCTGCCGGACGATCCTCGTCCTGACGGGCCTGACGGACGCCGCGAACTATGAGCGCTACGCCGAAACGGCCGGGGTGAGGCCTTTTGCTTCCTGCGAGGGCCTCGGCGAGCTGGCCGCGTATGTTTCGCGCGGGATTGGGACATAAGAACGGGACGCGAAGACCGCTACACCATGAGGAAGGATGCGAAGCCAATCATGCCGGAATATCCCGAGATGGATCGATACCGCGTGCTGCTGTCGGACGCGCTGGCGGGGCAGAAGATCGTCTCCGCCGAAGTCAGCCGCGAAAAATCGCTGAATGTTCCCGCCGACGAGTTCATCCGCCGCGTGCAAGGGCGCGCGATCTGGTTCGTCGAGCGCCGGGGCAAGCATTTGCTGCTGCACTTGGACAGCGGCGAGCGCCTGCTCGCGCATCTGATGCTGGGCGGCTGGATGTATTTCGGCTCGGAGGAAGAGAAGCCGGACCGGACGGTGCAGGTGCGGCTCGGCTTCGAGCACGGCAACCTGTATTTCATCGGGCTGCGGCTCGGATACCTGCATCTGCTGAGCGCCCGCGAGGCGGAAGCAAGGCTGGCCGAGCTCGGCCCGGAGCCGCTGGATCCGAAGCTGACGGAGGAGCGGTTCGCGCAGCGGCTGCTCGCCAAAAAGCGCAGCGCGCTCAAGTCGGCGCTCGTCGATCAGCGCGTGCTCGCCGGCATCGGCAACTGCTACGCCGACGAGATCGCCTGGCAAGCGGAGGTGCTGCCGGGCGCGCGCATCGGCGCGCTGGAGCCCGCTGCGCTGACGAGGCTTTATGCCTCGATGCAGGCCGTGCTGACGGAGGCCAAGACGCTCGGCGGCTACATGGAGCATCCGTTCCGCGCCGGCGACGTCACGACCGGGGGCTACAACAGCCAGTGCAAGGTCTATGACCGTGCGGGCGAGCCTTGCCTGCGCTGCGGTTCCGCGATCGTGCAGGAGGAGCAGGCGTCGCGCAAGGTGTTCTTCTGTCCTTCCTGCCAAAAGGACCATTGACGATGAGCCGCTTCGGCAGGCTGGGCTGCCATGTGAGCACGCGGGGCGGGTATCGAGCGGCGGCGGAGCGCGCTGCGGCAGCCGGTTGCGGGTCCTTTCAATATTTTCCTAAAAATCCGCGCTCGCTCGGCGTCAAGGCGTTCGACCGCGGCGATGCCGGCCGATGCCGCGACTTCTGCGCGGAAAACGGCATCGAGTCGATCGCCCATTCGCCTTATCCGTGCAATCTGGCTTCGGCGGACGCCGGCACTCGGGAGCGCACGGCGCTCTCGCTGCTGAACGATCTCGACATCGCCGAAAGCTGCGGCTCGGCGGGCGTCGTCGTGCATTTCGGCATGTACAAGCAAGCCGATCCGCTGGAAGGGTACAAGCTGATGATCCGCACGCTCGACTTCATCACGGAGCGCTGGGACGGCCGCTGCCGGCTGCTGATCGAGAACCAGGCCGGCAACCACGGCTTCATGGGCATGACGATGGAGGAGCTGGTCCAGGTGCTGGCGCTTTGCCGCGAGCCGGACAAGCTCGGCATCTGCATCGACAGCTGCCATCTGTTCGCGAGCGGCGTCTGGGACGGCCGGCCAGCCCCCGCATGGGCGTCTTCGGCTGCGGGGCAGGCGGCGCGCAGCCAGGTGCGGGCGCTCCATCTCAACGGGTCGGTCTACCCTTCCGGCTCGCGCAAGGACCGTCATGCCCGGATCGGCGAAGGCGAGCTTGGACTGGACGGACTCGGGTGGCTGCTGCGGCACTTTCCCGGCGTCCCCGCCGTGCTGGAGACGAGCCAGGACGACGGCGGCGGCTATGCCGGCCAGCTGGAGCGGCTGCTCGGCACGGGCGAGGGAGTCAATCGATGATCGGCGATGGCGCTTGCGATCGCCCGCGAGAGGAGGCATGCCCATGACGGCCGTCATGGAGCTGGACCGGCTGCATCTGCAGCGGGACCAGCGGACGATACTGAGCGAGGTCAGCCTGAGCATCGGCGGCGGGGAGCAATGGGTGCTGCTCGGCCGCAACGGCTCGGGCAAGACGACGCTGCTCGAGATGATGACCGGCTATCTGTTTCCGACCTCCGGCACGATCGACGTGCTCGGCTTCCGGTACGGGGAGTGCGACGTGCGCGAGGTCCGCAAGCGGATCGGCTATATCAGCCAGTCGCTGCTCGAGAAGCTGGCGCTCGCCGATCCCGTATGGGAAGTCGTGGCGACGGGCGAATACGCTTTCCTGCGGTTCTACCAGGAGATCGATCCCGCCGTCAAGAGCAAGGCGCTCGCCCAGCTCGAGCGGGCGGGTCTCGCCCATGCGGCCGAGCAGCCGCTCGGCACGCTGTCCCAGGGCGAACGCAAAAAGGTGCTGCTCGCCCGCGCCCTCATGAGCTCGCCGGAGCTGCTCATCCTCGACGAGCCGTGCTCCGGCCTCGACCTGCATGAGCGGGAGAAGCTGCTGGCGGCGATCGCCCGGTTGACGAACGAGCGGATGACCGTGCTGTACGTGACTCACCATATGGAAGAGATCCTGCCGCTGTTCACCCATGTGGCGCTGCTGCATGAGGGACGCCTGCTCCATGCGGGTCCCAAGGAGCAGGTGCTGCGCGGCGACGTGCTTTCAGAGGCGTACGAGATGCCGATCGAGGTGGACTGGGATTACGGCAGGCCATGGATAAAAGTAAGAGCGGATGGTGTAGAGAATTGACCGTTTGGATAGGTACCGCCAACAAGCAATACGCCTCCTACGCGATGGAGGAGCTCCGCCGGCAGTTCGAGGGCTTGTCGCTCTCGCAGCTGTCGCCGGGCGAGACGTTTTTGATGCAGCTGCCGCAGGGGCGGGACGAGGTGATGAAATCGATCCGGGACCGCAAGCCGATCTTCCTGAGGCATCTCCAGCCGGTCGACTCTTCGCGCGCGATGTCGCTCGACGCCGACGACCTGGACTGGCTCAGCGACTGGCTGCGGTTGTCCCGGAGCCATCTCGCGGGCAAGCGGGTCGGGGTCCATATCCGCAAGGCGGAAGGCAGCCCGTTCCCTTATTCCGCCGCTGACGCCCGCGCTGTGCTCGACGCCGTGCTGGCCGAGGCGGGAGCGGAGCCGGCGCACAAGCAGCCGGACTCGCTCGTCGCCGTCTACGCCTCGCGCGATACGCTGTACGCGGGCATCGGCACGCCGGAGGAGATGCTGAGCGACTGGCCGGGCGGAGCCGTCCGCTTCCAGCGCGAGGACGGCCAGATTTCGCGGGCGAAGTTCAAGCTGCTGGAGGCCGAGCGGGAGTTCGGGCTCGACTACTCGCGCTTCTCGCGGGCGCTCGATATCGGGGCGGCGCCGGGAGGCTGGACGTCCCTGCTGCTCGAACGAGGGCTCAAGGTGACGGCGGTCGACCCCGCCGAGCTGCATCCGTCGCTGCAGGCGTACCGAACGCTGACCGTGCTGCGCAAAAACGCCTCCGAGGTCAAGTTCGAGCCGGGCAGCTTCGACCTGCTCGTCTGCGACATGAGCTGGAGCCCGATGCAGATGTGCCGGCTCGTGCTGGACCTCGCGCCTGCGCTGCAGAGCGGAGGCTCGGCGATCGTCACGATCAAGCTCATGCATCGCAAGCCGCTGCAGACGATCCGCGAGGTGATGCAGCGCTTCGGCGAGTCGTTCGACATCGTCGGCGCGCGCCAGCTTTTTCACAACCGGGAGGAAATGACCCTCTGCATGAAGAAACGCTAAGATGATACGGCAATCATGACGACGGGAAAGCATCCCGCATGCCGGCAGACTCTCCAAGGGAGAGCTCTGCCTGCGGCGGGATGCTTTTTTTGCTTAGAGAAAGGGGAATCGGCATGCGGAGAAAGAAGGACGGAATGCGGTCGACGGAGGAAACGGGCCAGCTCGGGCTGCCCGAGGAAGCGGCGGAGGGCTCGCTGCAGCCCGGCGACGTCGTGGGAGGCCGCTATCGCGTCCTCAGCCTGATCGGCCAGGGCGGCATGGGGGAGGTCTATGCGGCCGAAGACTTGCGTCTCGGCGGAGCGCTGCGGGCGCTCAAGCTGAAGCCGGCCGGCAGCTGGAGCGAGCTTCCGAGCGCGGACGAGGCGAGGCTGCACATGAAGCTGGAGCACCCGCATCTGCCGCGGCTGCATGATTATTTCCCTTCGGAGGGAGGTCGGCCGGAGATGCTCGTCATGGATTACATCGAAGGCTGCACGCTTGAGGAGGCCGCGAGGGCCAGGCCGGAGGGCTATACGGCGCTCGAGGCGGCCGCCGCCGCGCTGCAGCTAGGCTCGGCGCTCGCTTACCTGCACGAGCAGCGGCCGCCGATCATCCATCGCGATCTCAAGCCGGCCAACGTCATGGCCGCGCGCTCCGGCCGGCTCATGCTCATCGACTTCGGCATCGCCCGCCGCTTCTCGCCTGAAGCGGCTTCCGACACGACGCAGCTCGGCACGCCGGGCTATGCGGCTCCGGAGCAGCTTGCCGGATGCCAAAGCGATGCCCGCACCGACATGTACGGGCTCGGCTGCCTGCTCGTCCGTCTGATGCGAGGCGCTGCGCCGGACCTCCGCGTCCAAGCGGGACGGACAAAGGAGCTGCCGTACTGGCTGACGCGGCTGCTGGAGCCGGAGCGCGCCCGCCGATTCGCCAGCATGCGGGAGGCGGAGTCGGCGATCCGCAGCTGGCTGGAGGGGGAGGGCGAAACGCCTCCGCCCGCCGGCGGCTCCGGCCCCTTCGGCGGGCTGTCCGCCGCATTCCCGGCCGCATTCCCGGCCGCTCTCCCGGGAGCCGCCGCGCCGGGGCGGATCTCCGTGCTGTCGCTGTCGCCGGGCAGCGGCGCCACGTTCATCTGCCTCATGCTGGCGAGGCTCGCCGCCGACCGAGGCTGGCCGGTGCAGGCGGCCGAGCTCGCGTGCGACCGTCCGCACTGGCAGGCTCTGCTCGGAGCTCCGGAGCCGCTGCCTGCTGCGCTCGATCCGCGCTTCGGCCGCTGGCTGCAGGACGGCGTGGAATGGCTGCCGCGTCAGAGCGGCGCGCCTGACCTGGAGCGGGACGAAGCGTCGGCTCGGCTCGATCTCATGCTGAAAAGCCGTGCCGGCACGCTGCAGCTGCTCGACTGGTCATCCGGCTGGACCGCCGGCGACGCGCTGCAGCGCATCGCCGGCTCGGCAGCGGCCGTCGTCGTCGCCGATCCGGATCCCTCCCGCTGGAGCCGCGAGCGCATCCGGCTGCTGGAGGAGCTGTCCGCCCGGCTCGGCCCGGACCGGATCCACTGGATCGCCAACAAGGATGTCCGCTTCGCGGACCGGCGCGAATGGCTCGGCCTGCTTCCGGCCCGTCCGTCCGCCTTCATGCCGTTTTTGGACGCGGAGTCGTGGTACGGACTGCTGTGGCAAGGCTTTCCGCTGCCCCGGCGCGGCGAGGCGGCAGCGGCCGTGCGCGGTGCCTTGTCTCCGCTTTTGGAGCGGATCGCCGCGAGCCTGCGCATTTAGCTCGCGGGAGGGGGGAGCCAAGAAGGGGCGGTTTATGGTACAATCACCTATTAGGGGCCGCTGATCCGGTTTCCTTCGCATTTCTAAGGAATGGAGAAATCAACTACTCATGAGCTTACTTACTGTAGAAAATTTATCGCATACATTCGGAGACCGCATCCTGTTCAAGGAAGTCTCCTTCCGCCTGCTCGCAGGCGAGCGGGTCGGCCTCGTCGGAGCCAACGGCGCCGGCAAGTCGACCTTGATGAACATCCTGACGGGCAAGCAGCTCAAGGACGAGGGCCGCGTGGAGTGGACGCCGAAGATCCGCTACGGCTACCTCGACCAGCATACGAAGCTCCAGGCCGGCAAGACGATCCGCGACGTGCTGCGCGACGCCTTCGCTCCGCTGCTCGTGCTGGAGCAGGAGCTGTCCGAGGTGACGGCGGCGATGGCCGAGCCGGACGCCGACCTCGACGCGCTGCTGGAGCGCATGGGCGAGATTCAGGAAGAGCTGGAGATCGGCGACTACTACATGCTCGACGTCAAGGTCGAGGAGATGGCCAACGGCCTCGGCTTGAACGCGATCGGCCTCGACCGCGACGTCACGGCGCTGAGCGGCGGCCAGCGCACCAAGGTGCTGCTCGCCAAGCTGCTGCTGGAGAAGCCTACGGTCCTTCTGCTCGACGAGCCGACGAACTATTTGGACGAGGAGCATATCACGTGGCTCGCGGGCTACCTGCGCAACTATCCCAACGCCTTCCTGCTGATCTCCCACGATACCGGCTTCATGAACTCGGTCGTCAGCGTCATCTACCATCTGGAATTCGCACGGTTGACCCGCTACACGGGCAACTACGAGAAATTCCTCGAGATGGCCGAGCTGAATAAAGCCCAGCATCTCGGCGCATACGAAAAGCAGCAGGATTTCATCAAGAAGCAGGAAGACTTCATCCAGCGCAACAAGGCGCGCGCTTCCACTTCAGGACGGGCGAAGAGCCGCGAGAAGCAGCTGGACCGGATCGATCGTATCGACAAGCCCGAGGAGGCCGCCAAGCCGACGTTCAAGTTCAACGAGGGCCGGACGAGCGGCAAGACGATCTTCGAGGCCAAAGGGCTGCGCATCGGCTATACGAAGCAGCTCGTGCCGGAGATGGACATGCTGATCGAGCGCGGCGACAAGATCGCCATCGTCGGCTGCAACGGCGTGGGCAAGTCGACGCTGCTCAAGACGATCCTCGGCCGCATCGAGCCGCTCGGCGGCGAGGTGTATCGGGGCGACTACCTGCTGCCGGCCTACTTCGAGCAGGAGGCCAAAGCTCCGACGATGACGCCGCTCGACGACGTGTGGAACGAGTTCTCCGGCATGAACCAGCATGAGGTGCGCGCGGCGCTCGCGCGCTGCGGGCTCAAGAACGAGCACATCACCCGCGCCCTCAACCAGCTGAGCGGCGGCGAGCAGGCCAAGGTCCGGCTCTGCAAGCTGATGCTCCGCGAGAGCAACTGGATCCTGTTCGACGAGCCGACGAACCATCTCGACGTCGTCGCCAAGGCCGAGCTGAAGCGCGCCCTCGAGGCGTACCGCGGCACGGTCGTGCTCGTCTCGCACGAACCGGACTTCTACGAGAGCTGGGTGACCAAGACCTGGGACGTCGAGTCCTGGTCGCTCAAGCAGGCTCAGAGCCAAAACTAGCCAACCCACCGGAAAGCAGGTGACATCGAAGAATGAATGAACGCGTTCTGGTCATTGAAGACGAAGAGAGCATCGCCCGCATCCTCCAGCTGGAGCTGGAGCATGAAGGCTATGAGGTCGGACATGCCGCGGACGGCCGCAGCGGCTTCACGCAGGCGTCCTCCGGCGAATGGGACCTCGTCCTGCTTGACGTCATGCTGCCGGAGCTCAACGGCATCGAGGTGCTGCGGAGGCTGCGGCAGTCCGGCAATCCCATTCCCGTCATTCTCATCACGGCCCGCGATACGGTTCCCGACAAGGTGAGCGGATTCGAGCACGGAGCGAACGACTACGTGACGAAGCCCTTCGCCATGGAGGAGCTGCTCGCGCGCGTGCGCAACCTGCTCCGCATCTTCCAGCAGAACCCCAAGGAATCCGAAGGCTCCGACCTGCTCAAGATCGGCGACCTGACGGTCGAGCTTCGCACCCGCAAGGTGTTCCGCAAGGAGCTCGCGATCGATCTGACCCCTCGCGAGTTCGAGCTGCTCGTCTACCTCGCCCAGCATAAGAACGAGGAGAAATCCCGCGAGGAGATCCTCTCCGAGGTATGGGGCTACGACTTCATGGGCGAGACGAACCTCGTCGACGTCTACATCCGATACTTGCGCCAGAAGCTCGACAAGGGCTTCCGCCACAAGCTGATCCATACGGTGCGCGGCGTCGGCTACATGATGAAGGAGCCCGAGGCATGACCCTCCGCAAGAGGTTCACGCTCTTCACCATCTTTTGGCTCATCTTCATCCTGATCCTGTTCAACATCTTCGTCTATCTGTTCATGACCAAGATCACGACCCGCAGCGAGCAGCAGGTCATGACCAACAAGGTCAACCTGATCCTTGAGAACAACAAGATCATGGACAAGGACCATCTGTCCGACGAAGGGCTGCTGCGGGAGTTCTACAACGTCAACGAGCTGATCCGCATCATCACGCCTGACGGCAAGACGGTCAACCTGCAGGGCTCCGACACCGACCTGCTCGCGCTGCCGGTCAAGTTCGAGCCGTATCACGTGCAGGGCGAGATGTTCGTCGGCAGCACGCGCGTCCTCTACATGAAGGTGCCGCTGTACGAGGACTCCGAAATCATCGGCATGCTGGAGATCGAACGCAAGCTGAACCTCCAGGACAGCTACATGAAGGTGCTTGTCGCCGCGCTGTCGGTGACGAGCATCGGGGCGATCCTGTTCGCCATCTTCGGCACGTACTGGTTCACCTCGCGCCTGACGGCGCCGATCCAGCACATGGTGCAGACGATGCGGGAGATCGACCGCAGCGGCAAGCTGCGCAAGATCGAGATCGGCGACAAGGAGGAGTCGGCGGAGCTGCTGCAGCTCATCCGCGCCTTCAACCAGATGATCGAGCGGCTCGACCGCACGTTCGCGCGCCAAAAGCAGTTCGTCGCCGACGCCTCGCATGAACTCAAGACGCCGCTGACAGTCATCAGCAGCTATGCGGGCATGCTCAAGCGATGGGGACGCGACGACGTGAAAATCCGCGACGAGGCGATCGAGGCGATCGCCAAGGAGTCGGAAAGGCTGCAGAACCTGACCAAGTCGATGCTCATGCTGGCCGAGGCGGAGCAGGAGGACTGGCTCAGCCTGCAGACGTTCGACGTCGTGCAGATGGTCGACGAGCTGGCCTCGATGCTGCAGCTGACGTTCCAGCGGCAGATCCGCGTCCATACTTCTGCCGGCGATCTGCGGATGTCCGGCGACAAGGACAAGATCCGCCAGCTGCTCGTCATCCTGCTCGACAACGCGATCAAGTACAGCAAGGAGCCGATCGATGTCACGGTGAGCTCCGTCAAGCAGTCGGTGCGCATCCATGTGACCGACAAGGGCATCGGCATCGAGGAGAACGAGATCCAGCACTTGTTCGAGCGCTTCTACCGCGTCGACGGCGCCCGCCGGCGCACGACGGGCGGAGTCGGGCTCGGCCTGTCGATCGCCAAGCGCATCGTCGACCTGCACGAAGGCCAGATCGACGTGTTCAGCAAGCCCGGCAAGGGCACGACCATAACGCTGCAATTCCCGCAGACGCTCAAAAACACGTCCGGCCGCTGAGCGGCCGGACGTGTTTTTTGGGCTTGAATATCGGCGCATGCAAAAAGCCCCGGTCGGCGGCTCGTCGGAGCAGCGGTCCGGGGCTTGGGGAGGCAGGAGTCGGATTCGGGACTACAGCACGCGCTTGGCGGTCACATAATGCTTGTTCCAGTACGAGGTGCCGAGACTGGAGACGGTGACGCCCGTCTTGCCGTATGTATGCAGGAGCTTGTTCGAGCCGGCGTAGATGGCCACATGGCCGATGCCTTTGCCGTTGCTGTTCGTGAAGAACACCAGATCGCCTTTGCTCAAGTAGCCGCGAGCCACTTTCGCGCCTTTCTGGGCTTGCTGCGACGACGTTCTCGGCAGGGCGACGCCGTTTTTCTTGAAGACGTATTGCGTGAACGAGGAGCAGTCGAACGCGTATGTGACGCCGCTTGGAGCTCCGAGCCGGTACGGCACGCCGAGGTACTGCTTGCCGTAATCGAGCAGCTTCTCCGACTCCGGCGTAGCGGCCGAGGCCGATTGAATCGATCCGAGATTGATGCCAGCCACGCCGATAGCAGCACAGAGGCTGAGGCGGGCGATCGTTTTTTTCCAGTTGCTCATGCGCATATCTTGTGGTGTCCCTCCATCATGGTGTACGGTGTACAAGGGTGTTTGTTGACTGAGGCTACTATACCATAGGCTCAGTGACCTAATTTATTCCAGTAAGAGCGTCATGCCAGTTCTGGCGCGATTCCCCCGTCAATATGAGAACTTCGTGAGAATCTTCTCATGAAGGCGTTTAGAGGAGGCGATTTGCGGTGAAATATAGAGTTTCGGCGGTCCAGTACCATCTGGAGGATATCGGCAGCTTCGATGAATTCGCAGCCCAAGTCACGCATTACGTGCGCAACGCCTCCGAATACGGCGTGCAGATGCTGCTTTTCCCGGAGTTTTTGACGACGCAGCTGCTGTCGATCGGAGACGGGCAGGGAAGGCCGCTCGGCATCGGCCGCCTGCCGGAGTTCACCGAGCGCTACGAGCGGCTGTTCCGCTCTCTCGCGGCCGAATACGGCATGCACATCGTCGGCGGCACGCATGTCGTCCGCTCGGACGACGGCAAGCTCCGCAATACGGCTTATTTGTTCCAGCCGGACGGCGGCATCCGCACGCAGGCCAAGATCCATCTGACGCCGACCGAGGTCGAGGAGTGGAACATGGCGCCCGGAGACGGGCTCGAGGTGTTCGAGACGCCTTTCGGCACGATCGCGATGCTGACCTGCTACGACATCGAGTTTCCGGAAATCGTGCGCATGGCGCGGGCCAAAGGCGCGGACGTCATCTACTGCCCGTCCTGCACGGACGACCGCCACGGCTTCTACCGCGTCCGCTACTGCGCGCATGCGAGGGCCGTGGAGAACCAGGTCTACATCGTCACGACCGGCACGACCGGCTCGCTTCGCCGCGTCGACTTCATGCGCGCCAACTACGGCCAGGCCGCCGTCATCACGCCGAACGACATTCCGTTCCCGCCTCGGGGCATCCTGTGCGAGGGCGACGACAACCAGGACATGCTGATCGTCGCCGATCTCGACCTGCGGCTGCTGGAGGACGTGCGCCGAGCCGGCTCGGTGACGACATGGCGCGATCGCCGCACCGACCTGTATCCGGACTGGTCCTGACTCGCCAAGGAGGGCTGACGCGACATGTACAAGACGCTTTACGTCCAGCATGAGGGCAAGCCGGCCGAGACGGTCATCCGCCGCTATTCGCTCGAGGACGCCGATGCGCTGATCGAGGTGCAGCGGCGGAGCTTCCCGCCGCCTTATCCGCAGGAGCTGCTCTGGACGCGCGGACAGATCGCCGAGCATGTGCGCCTCTTTCCGGAAGGAGCGTTGTGCGCCGAGGCCGGCGGCATCCTCGTCGGCTCGATGACCGGCATGCGGCTGCATGCGGCGGAGGGGGAGCACCGAAGCTGGTCGGAGGCGACCGGGGACGGCAGCCTTTCGACCCACGAGCCGGACGGGCAGACGCTGTATGTCGTCGACATCTGCGTCGTGCCGGAGTACCGCAAGAGCGGCATCGGCCGCTGGCTCATGCAGACGATGTACGAGACGGTCGTCCATCTCGGCCTGGAGCGGCTGCTCGGCGGCGGCCGCCTGCCGGGCTATCATCGCCACGCGGAGCGGATGAGCGCCGAGGCGTACCTCTCCGCCGTCCTGCGCGGCGAGCTGAACGACCCGGTGCTGGGCTTCCTGCTGCGCTGCGGCCGCACGCCGGTCGGCGTCGCATCGGCCTATTTGGACGACGAGGAATCCTGCGGCCATGCCGCGATGATGGAATGGCGCAATCCGTTTCTTCCCCGCTGACGACTGAACGACAAGGAGAGCGATCACATGGACTATTACCGCATCACATCGATCGAGGACGAGCATTTTTCCAAGCTGCACCGCCTGCTCCAGGATATCTTTCCTCCGGAGGAGGTGCTGGCCTACGAGCTGTGGGAGGGGCCGCTGCAGGACCCGGGCATCCACGTCTGCGTCGCCCTGCATGACGGGGAAGCCGTAGGCGCGACCGAATACCGCTACTATCCGCAGCTGCGCGTCGCGATGACCGACTTCACGATCATCGGCCGTCCCGGCCTTGGCGTCGGACGGTTCCTGCTGCGCAGCCGGGAGAAGGAGCTTGCCCGCCTGGCGGCCGAATCCGGTACGGAGCCGATCGGCATGTTCGCGGAAATCTACGATCCGTACCGCACGGAGCACGGCTTCGGCGGCGCCGATCCGATGAACCCGTTCGTGCGGCGGGAGGTGCTGTCCCATATCGGCTACAAGCGGCTGGAGCTCGACTACGTGCACCCGTCCTGGGATTTGCAGGGAGGAGCCGTGAGCGGCCTCGATCTCGGCTTCCTGCCGCAGGACGAGGAGCTGGACGGCATACCGGGCGCTCTGGCGGCGGAATTCCTCGAGACGTACTATTCGGCCATCGAGGCCAAGCCGGCGCAGTGGTACGACATGGTGGCGGGGCTGAAGCGGCAGGGTCGCGTCGCCCTGCTTCCGCTGTAGCATGAGCGCTTACGAAGACGGCCGTCCTGGTCCGCTCGAGCTGCGCTTTCTCGGCACGGGAGATGCGATGGGCGTGCCGCGCGTCTATTGCAGCTGCGTCGTATGCGAGGAATCCCGCCGCACGGGCTTCAACCGCCGGCCGCGCTCGTCGCTGCTGCTGCGCGGGCTCGATGCGGACGGAGCGGCGACGCTGATCGATTGCGGCCCCGACTGGGGCCGCCAGATGGAGGAGGCCGGACTGCGCTCGGTCCGGCGCATCCTGATTACCCACGCGCACTTCGACCATATCGGCGGGCTCGTCGAATGGGCGGACGCCTGCCGTCGGACGAAGCAAAAAGGAACGGCCTTCGCCCCGGCGGAAGTCATCCCGGCCATTCTCGACCGGTTTCCCTGGCTGGAGAGCTGGATCGACTTTTTGCCTTGCGACGAGCCGCTCCGCCTCGGCAGCTGGACGATCCGCTGCTGGCGCGTGAATCACGGGCACAACGGCTACTCCTACGCCTACCGCTTCGAACAGGCGGAGACGGGGCTGAGCTGGGCTTACTGCTCCGATGCGATCGGCCTCGACGACGGCATGAAGGCTCCGCTTCGCGGCTGCCGCCTCGTCATCCTGGGCACGAGCTTTTACGAAGAGCCGTACTCGTACGAGACGCGATCCTTGTACGACGTGAAGGAGGCGATCGAGCTGCAGCGGGAGCTGCAGCCCGGCGAGCTGCTGCTGACCCATCTGTCGCATGACATCGACCTGATGCGCGACTATGGCTTGCCGGCAGGAATGGCTTTCGCCCAGACCGGCTTGACGAGGCGGATCGGAGGCCAGGCGCAGGCCGATTGATCGGCATGGCCGACCGCAACCCAAAACAACCGCATTCGCCGGAGACTTGCTCCGGCGAATGCGGTTGTTCGTTCTTCCACGGAAATCGGTCGAAGCAGGGATGCCGGATGCTCGTGCCGCTGCTTCCGCCTGTCAGCCTGCAGGCTGGCTGCCGGAGTCCGGCCGGCCCTGGGAGTGGCGGTACAGGCGGGCGTATGGGCCGCCCTTGCCGAGCAGCTCGCCGTGCGTGCCGGACTCGACGATGCTGCCGCCGCGCATGACGACGATCCGGTCGGCGTTCATGATCGTCGACAGCCGATGCGCGATGACGAGCGTCGTCCGTCCCTCGGAGACGGCCGCGAGCGCCTGCTGCACCATCTGCTCGGTGCTGGAGTCGAGGCTGGCGGTCGCCTCGTCGAGGATGAGGATCGAGGGGCGGAAGACGACGATGCGGGCGAAGCTGATGAGCTGGCGCTCCCCGGCCGACAGTCCGCTCCCTTTCTCGCTGAGCATCGTCCCGTATCCGTCCGGCAGCCGCCGGATGAGGCGATCGGCCCCGACGAAGCGGCATGCCTCGCGCGCCTCCTCCTCGGATATCGACGGATCGAACAAGCGCACGTTGTCGAGGATCGATCCGGAGAACAGATACGGCTCCTGCTGCACGAGCCCGACGACGCGCTGCAGGCGCGCGAGCGGAATATGGCGCACGTCGACGCCGTCGATCGATACCGATCCCCGCTGCACGTCGTAAAAGCGGCAGAGCAGGCTGATGAGCGAGCTCTTGCCGGCGCCGGTCGTGCCGACGATGCCGATCGTCTCGCCGGGCGCGATGTCGAGGCTGATGCCCCGCAGCACGGGCTCTGCCGGATCATAGCCGAACTCGACGTCCCGGAAGCGCACCGCGCCGGAGCCGATGCCGTCCAGCTCCGGCGCGGCTGCGGGGGCGGCGTCCGGCAGCGCCGAACGGGTCTGGAACAGCTTCCAGATGCGGTCCATGGAGACGGAGGCGGCCTGCAGCGTGTTCCACTGCTGGGTGATCGAGTTGATCGGCTGGAAAAACTGGCGGATGTACGTGATGAACGCATAGAGGACGCCGAATTCAAGCCCTTCTCCGTAGACGGCGCGGCCGCCGAGCCACGTGACGAAGGCGACCGACAGGTTGCCGAGCAGGTCGAACGAGCGGTTGAACAGCACGTTCGTACGGATTTCCCGCAGGTTGGCTTCGTAATAGGAGCCGTTGCGCTCCTCGAACTGCCGCTGCTGCTCGCGCTCCTGGCGGAACGCCTGGACGAGGTTCATGCCGCTCAGGTTCTCGGCGGTGAAGGCGATCAGCCGCGACAGGCGGCTGCGCGACTGCTGGTACGTGCGCCGCATGTAGCTGCGGAACCCGGCGGCGATGAGCGCGATCAGCGGCAGCAGCAGCAGGCTGTAGCCGGCCAGCACCGGATCGAGCTGGAACATGAGGAACAGGATGAAGACGAGCGTCAGCCCGTCGCGGAACAGGCTGAGGCATACCTGCGTGAAGAACTGGCTGACCGTCTCCGTGTCGCCGGACATATGCGTGACCAGGCTGCCGCTGGACATGCGGTCGTAGAACGACGGCGACAGCCGCGACAGATGGCGGAACAGATCCTTGCGCAGCTTGGAGACGATGCCCTGTCCGGCCCGCTGGACGAGCAGGCTCTGCCAGTAGCTGAAGGCGAGCGCGAGCAGCGACAGCGCCAGGTACAGTCCCGCCAGCAGCAGGACGGGGCCGAGCTCGCCGCCGCCGCTCATCAGGTGGTCGTCGATTGCGATCTTCACGAGGTACGGCTGCAGCAGGTCGGCCGAGATCGCGAAGACCGTGCAGGCGACAACGCCGGCGAACGTCTTGCGGTAAGGCTTCGCGTAGGTCATCAGGCCGCGCAAGGCGGTCCGCTCGGAACCGTCGGCCGCCGAAGAGGGGGCAGGAGGAGGCTCCGGCCCCTTCTTTCCGCGTTGGTCGGGGGCAGGCTCAGGCGCCGTTTCGGCCATGCTCCATTCCTCCTTTCTGCAGCGCCGCGAGTTCCGCGTACAGTCCTTCCTCGAGCAGCAGCTGCTCATGCGTGCCGCGTTGGACGACGCGCCCTTCGTCGAGCACGACGATCTCGTCGGCATGCTGGATGGCGCTGATGCGATGGGCGATGACGAGCGTCGTCCGGCCCGCTCTTCCGCGGCGGATGCTGGACACGATGGCCGTTTCCGTCTCCGCGTCGACCGCGCTCACGCTGTCGTCGAGGATGAGCAGCGGCGCTTCCTTGACGAGCCCCCGCGCCAGGCTTGCCCGCTGGCGCTGTCCGCCGGACAGCGTCACGCCGCGCTCGCCGAGCCGGGTGCCGAAGCCTTCCCGGAACTGCTGGACCTGCTCGTAGATCATCGCCTGTCGGGAAGCGCTCTCGATCTCGGACGCGGTGGCGTCCCGCTTGGAAAAGGCGATGTTGTCCCCGAGCGTCGTGCTGAACAGGAACCCGTCCTGCGGCACGTAGGCGATCGAGCCGCGCAGCGAGCGCAGCGTCACGTCCCGGATGTCGGAGGGGCCGATCCGGATCGCGCCGGCAGGAGGCTCCATCATGCGCAGCAGCAGCTTGGCGAGCGTCGTCTTGCCGCTGCCGGTGCGCCCGACGAGCGCGGTCGTGCGGCCATAGCGGATGTCGAGATCGACGCGATCGAGCGCCGGCCGCGAGGAGCCCGGATAGCGGAACGTCAGGCCCCGGACGGCAATGTCCGCATGCTGCGGCAGCTCGGCTGCTTGCGGACTGTCCTCGATGTCCGGCCGGCTCGCGAGCAGCTCCTGGATGCGCTCGAGGCTGGCGCGCGAGCGCTGCATCGTATTGATGACGTTGCCGATCTGCTGGAGCGGGCCGATCATGAGCCGCACGTACAGCGTCAACGAGACGTACATGCCGACGGTGATGTTTCCGCTCAGCGCATGATAGCCGCCGGCGGCCAGCGTCACGACGAGCGACGCGGAGCCGAGGAACGGCAGCAGCGCCTGGAACAGCGAGCTCAGCCGCACGAGCCTCAGCTGGCTGCCGTAGACGCCGTCGACGCGGGCGCCGAAGCGGGCTTCCATCATCGGCTCGACCGCGAACTTCTGCGTGACGCGCATGCCGCCGATCTGCTCCTCCGCGGATTCGGTCATGGCGGCCAGCTCCTCTTGGGCGAGCCGGGAGCGCTCGCGGATGCGCGGGCCGAAGTAGACGACGATCGGCGGGATGAGCAGCAGCGGGGAGACGCAGGCGGCGACGAGCCCGAGCGGCAGGCCGGACAGCGCCATCATGACGACGGCGCTGCCGAGCAGGATGACGGCGTTGGCCGTCTGGTTGAAGCCGGCGGAGATCGCTTCCCGCACCGACTTGACGTCGTTCAGCACGTAGCTCAGCATGCTGCCGACGCCATGCTTGGCGTAATACGCCTCGCTGAGGCGTGTGAACTGCTTGAACAGCTTCTTGCGCGTCAAGCGCTCGAAGTTCCGTCCCAGCCTCATGATGAGGTATTGGCCGGATCCGGCGAGCGAGCTGTAGAGCAGGGCGATGCCGGCGAGCATCAGCGCCGAGCGGCTGATTAGCTCCGGCGTCAGCGCCTCGTGCTGCAGCCGGTCGGTGAAGTCGCCGAGCACGCGCGGATACAGCGACTGGACGATATTGCCGAGCGCGATGGCCAGCAGCGCCGCGGCGTACAGCTGCGCCTTGGCGGCCAGATACGGGCGCAGCAGGCGTTCCTTCATCCTGAGCATTCCTCCCCGTAAAATTCTTCGCCTCCATTATACCTCCATCCGCTTCGTGCCGAACATTTTAGGGCCAAAATCTTTCCTTTGAAGCAAAAATTGACTTCCGCACGGGATTCCGGGTAGGATAGGGGAAGGCCGATTCCAATCGCCTTTCATCCACTTTTCCAAAAAGGGGAGCTATTGATGATTAAGGGTGTTCAGATCTCGTAATTTCATAGGATCGCAGTCGATTCGCCTGCCGGCGCAAGCGCCGTTTTTCCGCAGGCTTTTTCGAAGCGGTCCATGATCGAGCTCTGAACCGAAGGATCCTCCCTGACCATAGACGGTCATCCGTCCGTTCCGCCGCCTGCTATCGTCAGGCTCTGCGGATCGCGGATGATCCGCGTCTAAGACAGGAATGGAGCGCTTCTGCGTTCCGTTCCTGTCTTTTTTGCGTTCATGCGAGAGGATGAGGCGCACGGAATCGGCTTGTCCACCCTTCGGCTTGCGCTGCATGCCATGGAACGTTGCATCCCAATCAAGGAGGTTTTTTACATGAATCACGCATCCATGATGCGACTTGAATATAGCTTCATTCAAAATCAACTGCTCGAACTCGCCGTATCCGAGCCGGGCCGCCGGCTGGCGGAGCGTCATGCCCCGACCGCCCATTTCCGTCAGGCGGAAGCCTGGCAGCAGGAGACGGCGGAGGCGGACGCGCTTCTGCGCGCCGGCTCCAGCGTGCCGCTGTCCGCGATGGAGGGCATCGGCGCGTTCCTGGCTTTGCTCGGCAAAGGGCGGGTCTACGACGAGAAGGAGCTCTCGGGCCTGTCGGCCTGGCTCGGCTCCATCTCGCAGATGAAGCGCTACATGGCGTCCAAGCGGGAGCTGGCTCCGCGGCTGTCGGGCTATGCGGACGCCATGCGGGACTGTCCCGCCCTCAAGGAGGAGATCGATCGCTGCATCCGCGGCGGCTGGCTGGCGGACCACGCTTCGCCCGAGCTGTCGCGGATCCGACGCGGCGCGCAGGTGGCCGAGGATCGGATCCGCCGCAAGCTCGACGCGGCGCTCGCGAAGTACAGGAGCAGCCTGCAGGAGGCGATCGTCAGCCGCAGGGGCGAACGTTTCGTCATTCCCGTCCGCAGGGATCAGCGCCGGCTCGTGCCGGGGACGGTCTGGGACGAATCGGCGAGCGGGCAGACGCTGTTCATCGAGCCGCATGACGTCGCCGACCTGCAGGCGGAGCTCGCGATGTGGAAGCAGGAGGAGGAACAGGAGAGAATCCGCATCCTGTCCATGCTGTCGTCGATGGCCGAAAGCGAGTCGGAGCCGTTGACGGTCAACCTGGAGGCGATGGCTCTGTTCGACTTCATCCTAGCGCGAGGCAAGCTTTCCCGTTCTTATGACGGGACGAGGCCGCGTCTGCTCGCCGAACCGCTCATCCGGCTGCGCGGCGGACGCCATCCGAAGCTCGGCGCTCGAGCGGTGCCGATCCACGCGGAGCTGGGCGACGGCTGGGACCAGCTTTGCATTACCGGGCCCAACACAGGCGGCAAGACGCTGGCGCTCAAGACGCTCGGCTTGTTCGCGCTCATGGCGCAAGCGGGACTGTTTCTGCCTGCGGACGAAGGCTGCGAGTTCGGGCTGTTCGATGACGTGCTCGCCGATGTCGGAGACGGACAAAGCATCGAGCAGTCGCTCAGCACGTTTTCGTCGCATCTGGCCGTCCTCGGCGAGATTCTCGGGCAGGCAAGCCGAACGACGCTCGTCCTGCTTGACGAGCTGGCCGCCGGGACCGATCCCGGAGAGGGGATCGCGCTGTCGATCGCGGTGCTCGAGGAGCTCGGCGCGAGAGGGACGA
This sequence comes from Paenibacillus albicereus, assembly GCF_012676905.1. NCBI lineage: Bacteria > Bacillati > Bacillota > Bacilli > Caryophanales > Paenibacillaceae > Paenibacillus > Paenibacillus albicereus. The sequence goes on from NZ_CP051428.1 coordinate 2,509,522, forward strand.
AGGTGGCCGTGACGACCCATTTCAATGAAATCAAGGCTTATGCGTCGCGGACCCCGCGCTGCATGAACGCGAGGATGGCGTTTGACGCCGAGTCGCTGCAGCCGTTGTACCGGCTTGAGCCGGGCGAGGCGGGAGACAGCTATGCGCTGTCGATCGCGCGGAGATACGGCTTGCCGGAATCGCTGCTTGCCCGAGCGGAAGAGCTGAAGCGTTCCGGAGTCAAGCCGGCGGCGGCAGCGTCCGAGGCCAAGCTGGATGAGGACCGCGCAGCGGCTGCCCCGAGGCGAGAGGCCGAGCGGCAGGCAGAGCGGCGGGGCGGGAAGCGCCGCGGAGCGGATGATCGGGCAGAGACGGAGCAGGGCGGCCGGGCGCTTTCTCCCGGAAAGCCGGAAAAGCCGAGAGCCCGCGGCGAAGCCGGCAGCCCCGAGTCCCCGCACGACGGCGGCAAGGCGGCCGCGCGGTCCAAGGAATTCGCGGTCGGGGACTGCGTCTGGATCCATCCGCTCCAGCGGACCGGAATCGTCTTCCGCGAGGCGGATGCGAGAGGAGAGGTGATCGTGCAGGTGAAAAGGGAAAAGAGAGCCTTCAACCGCAAAAGGCTGTCCCTTTACATCAGCAGGGACAGCCTTTATCCGGGCGAGGATTACGATATGGACATCGTGTTCGATACCAAGGAGAACCGCAAGGCGAGGCATCGGATGTCGCGGATGCACGTGCCCGGACTGCAGATCGAATCGCCGGACGGAGACAAGTGAGCAAGCGGGGCGTTCAGCCGATCGACTCGATGACGAGCAGCCAGCCTTCGCGAAGCGAGACGGTGCCTCTCTCCCCGTCCAGCGCGTTGCTGATCCCGAGCGACTGCCCGATGCGCAGCTCCGCCTCCCGAAGCGGATAGCGGAATCCGTCCAGATTGATGCCGGCGGTCGTTTCGCTCAGCGGAAGCAGGGAGACATGCGGGAAGCGGCTCCGCTCGACGGGCATCGACCGGCCTCCGCGCAGCAGGCGGATGCGGTTCGTCTCGTCTTCGATCGCGGTCTCGATGCCGCGATCGGCCGCCAGCCGAAGCAGATGCACGTTGGCGAGCGAATGATCGAAGCGGCTGCCGAGAGCGCCGACGATCAGGATCGACGCCGGATTCAGATCGAGCGCGCGCCGCAAGGCCAGCTCGGTGTCGGTATAGTCTTTGTCGATCGGATCGAACGAGGCGAGCTCGGCGCTGCCCGCCTCGATCTCGGCCCGCTCCGCCTCCTGTACGGAGTCGAAGTCGCCGAGCGACAGATCCGGCCGGATGCCCGAACGGACGAGGAAAAGCGCTCCTGCGTCCGCTCCGATGAGGTAATCGTCCGCCCGAAGCAGGCCGGCCGCCCACGGTCCAAGGCTGCCACCCGTCACGATGGCGGCCCGCTGCAGCTGCTGCGGCATATGGCTCATTCCTCCCTCTAGGTTCTGCGGCCCATTATAGCGCGGAGGAGGCGCCGCCGCAATGCGGTTGCGGGAAGGGCCGGCCCCGGCTATTATAGGTAGGACAGTCGCGGCATCTTGCATCTTGCATACGGGGGCGTAATCGATTTGTACACAGAGATTTTTGCGGTATTCAGCATCATCGGCACGATCGCCTTCGCGGTCAGCGGCGCGATCGTCGCCATGGAAGAAGAGTACGACATCCTCGGCGTGTTCGTGCTGGGTCTGGTGACGGCATTCGGAGGCGGCGTGATCCGCAATCTGCTCATCGGCATCCCGGTGCCGACGCTCTGGACGCAGGGCTTGCTCATCAAGATCGCGCTCGCCTCGATGACGATCATTTTCCTGCTGCCGGTCAGCTGGATTCAGCACTGGCGCAAGGCGGAGGCGCTGTTCGACGCGATCGGGCTGTCGGCCTTCGCCATCCAAGGCGCGCTCTATGCGACGGAGATGAAGCATCCGCTCAGCGCCGTGCTCGTCGCCGCGACGCTGACGGGCATCGGCGGCGGCATCGTCCGCGACTTGCTCGCCGGGCGCAAGCCGCTCGTGCTGCGGGACGAAATTTATGCCGTCTGGGCGATTCTCGGCGGGGCGGCGATCGGGCTTGGCTTGTTCCAAGGGACGGCGATGCTGCTCGTGCTGTTCGTGCTCATCATCGTCATGCGGATGCTGTCCGTCGTCTTCAAATGGCGCCTGCCTCGAAGGTCGCTCCGGACGGCGGCAGCCGACCGCAGGGAAGGAGGGATGTTCTGATGGAGCGCGGAGTAAAAGTCGTATTCGTCTGCTTAGGGAACATCTGCCGCTCTCCCATGGCGGAAGCGGTGCTCCGCCACCTCGCCGCGCAGCGCGGGCAGGGGCCGTACATCGAGATCGACAGCGCCGGAACGGGCGACTGGCATCTCGGAGCGGTCCCGCATGAAGGAACGCGCCGCGAGCTCGATCGCGCAGGCATTTCCTACGAGGGGATGAGGGCCCGTCTGGTCGACCGCGCCGATCTCGAGGAGGCGGATTACATCGTCGTCATGGACCGCTCCAACGAGCGGGACGTGCAGGAGCTCGTCCGCGCCTTGGGCATCGTGCCGCAGGGCCGGCTGCTCCGCTTCATGGAGCTGCTACCGGACGAGGAGCTGGACGGCGTGCCCGATCCGTACTATACAGGCGACTTCGAGCAGACCCGCCGGCTCGTCACCGCGGGCTGCGAGGCGCTGCTTGACCGGATCGAGCGGGAACGCCTCTCTTGAACGACGACGCCAAAAAAGCGGGACGAAGCCGGGTCAGCCCGGCTTTCGTCCCGCTTTTTGGTTGGGCATCATCGGAGCTGCCCTTAGTCCAGGAAATGCTTCAGGCCGTCGGGAATCTCGCGCTGCCAGGAGCCCCATTGATGCTTGCCGTCCTTCTCCACATAGCGGATCTCGGCGCCGCGGTCGGCGAGCAAGGCGTCCATCTCGCGGTTCAGCCTCACGAAGTCGTAGACGCCCGTGTCCGTCTCGTAGTCGGTCTCCTGGAGGCCGACATACAGATAGAGCTGCAGCCAGGACAGATCGCCCTGCCTCGCCGCGATCGCTTGGGAAGCGGGATAAAAAGCGCCCGACAAGGAGAGGACGCGGTTCCACAGCTCGGGGTAGCGCAGCGCGAGATGGAGCGATACGGTGCCGCCGAGCGAGTCGCCGATCAGCAGCCGCTCGCGGCGTTCTCTCCGAACGGGGTATTTATCTTCGATATAGGGAAGCATCTCCTCGGCGAAAAAGCGAGCGTACGCCTCGTGCCGGGCTCCGTCCGGAGCGTATTCGCTCGTCCGCTTCTTCTTGTCGACGTCGACGCCGACGAGGATGAACGGCTCGAGCTCGCCGTCGATGATGAGCCGGTTGGCCAGCGTGGCCGCGCGACCGAAGTTGAACAGGTCCTCGCCGTCCTGCCCGTAGACGACCGGATAGCTGAGCACCTCGTTGTAGCCGGGGGGGAGGTAGACGCGCAGCTCGCGCGAGCCTTCCTCGAGATGGCGGCTCGGGACCGTTTCCTTGAGGATCGTTCTTTTCAAATAAATGTCGTCTGGCATCGTTCTCTTCCTCCTTGGCTGCATGGGACGGCGTAGGTCGGGGTAAACAATAAGGAGATGTCCGTTCCGCGCAGGTCGATACGGACGGGACCCCTCCAATGTAACCGCTCTTGTACTATCCTGTTATATATGTTCCGATAAGCTGTTGCACATACACAAACCGTTAAAAAACCGTGAAAGTAATGAAAAAACAACGTTTTTTCCTTTTTTGCTTTGACCGTTTCAACGCAACAGGTTTATAATAATTCTATAACAGAAGCAGGCAAGTTTCAAATAACAAATCGAGGTGAACCTCTCTGATGAGCAAGCTGCTGAACAAGCATTCGTACGAAGTGCATAGCGAGGACGTAACGCCGCTTACGATTCTTTCCCCCGAAGGCGAAGTCGTCAATCCCGACCTCATGCCGGACCTCAGCGACGACCAGCTGAAGGAACTGATGTACCGCATGGTGTTCACCCGCACCTGGGACGAGCGCGCCGTCAACCTCGGCCGCCAAGGCCGTCTCGGCTTCTACGCGCCGGTATCCGGCCAGGAAGCGTCGATGATCGGCAGCGAGTTCGCGCTGAACAAGGACGACTTCATCTGCCCGGGCTACCGCGACATGCCGCAACTCGTCTGGCACGGACTGCCGATGTACCAGGCGTTCCTGTACTCCCGCGGCCACCAGCACGGCGGCCAGATTCCGGAGGACGTGCACGTCCTGATGCCGCAGATCATCATCGGCGCGCAGATCCTGCACGCGACCGGCGTCGCGATGGCGTTCAAGAAGCGCGGCGAGAAGCGCGTCGCCATCACGTACACGGGCGACGGCGGCTCCTCCGAGGGCGATTTCTACGAGGGCCTGAACTTCGCCGGCGTCTACAAGCTGCCGGTCATTTACACGGTCCAGAACAACCGCTATGCCATCACGACCCCGTACGAGAAGCAGACGGCCGCCCAGTCGATCGCCCACAAGGCGCTCGCCGCCGGCATCAAGGGCGTGCAGGTCGACGGCATGGACGTGCTCGCGGTGTACAAAGCCGTCTCCGAAGCGGCTGAGCGCGGCCGCAACGGCGAAGGCGCGACGCTGCTCGAGCTGCTCACCTACCGGTTCCGTCCCCACTCCATGGCGGACGACACGACCAAGTACCGCACGAAGGACGAGGAAGGCGAATGGTCGCTCAAGGATCCGATCATCCGCTTCGGCAAGTTCCTGGAGAAGAAAGGTCTTTGGACGGAAGAGGATACGGCCCGCGTGAAGGACGAGGCGAAAGCCTCCGTCAACGAAGCCATCAAGAAGGCGGAAGCGACCGAGAAAATGACGGTAAGCGGCTTGATCGACACGATGTTCGAGCACACGCCTGCCCACCTGGAAGAGCAAAAAGCCGATTTCTGATCCGAACCCAAGCGACCGATGAGTCCGGGGCGGCGCTCGCCGCTCCCCCTAAGGAGGAACCTGTTAATCATGGCTCAAATGAACATGTTGGAAGCAATCCGCGACGCTCTTCGCACCGAGCTGAAGCGGGATGAGAACGTAATGCTCTTCGGAGAGGACGTCGGCCACACCGGCGGCGTATTCCGCGTCACCGAAGGGCTGCAGAAGGAATTCGGCGAGGAGCGCGTCTTCGATACGCCGCTGGCGGAATCCGCGATCGCGGGCATGGCGGTCGGCCTCGGCATCCAGGGCTTCCGTCCGATCGCCGAGATCCAGTTCGTCGGCTTCATCTACGAGGCGATGGACCAGATGTTCATCCAGGCGGCGCGCATGCGCTATCGCTCCGGCGGCCGCTACAACTCGCCGATCGTCTTCCGCACCCCGTTCGGCGGCGGCGTCAAGGCAGCCGAGCTGCATACCGACTCGCTCGAGGGACTGGCGCTGCAGACGCCGGGCATCAAGGTCGTCATTCCTTCCAATCCGTATGACGCCAAAGGCCTCATGATCGCGGCGATCCGCGACAACGATCCGGTCTTCTTCATGGAGCATCTCAACCTGTACCGCGCCTTCCGCGCCGAAGTGCCGGAAGAAGAGTACACGGTCGAGCTCGGCAAGGCCAACGTCGTCCGCGAAGGCTCCGACGTCACGATCGTGACGTACGGCATGATGGTCCATACGTCCGTCAAGGCCGCCGAAGAGCTGGAGAAGGAAGGCGTCAGCGTCGAGGTCATCGACATCCGCACGCTCATGCCGCTGGACATCGACACGATCGTCGAGTCCATCAAAAAGACGAACCGCGCGATCGTCGTGCAGGAAGCCCAGAAGACATCCGGCGCGGCGGCCGAGATCATCGCCCAGATCAACGAAAAGGCGATCCTTCACCTGGAGGCGCCGGTGCTTCGCGTCGCGGGACCGGATACGGTCTATCCGTTCGCCCAGATCGAAGATCAGTGGCTGCCGTCTCCGGCGCGCGTCGTCGCCAACGTCAAGAAAGTTCTCGAATTCTAATTCCGTCCTAGCGGAATTGGCTTGCCCCTTTTTTCCCCTGCAGCCGCCGCGGCGGGCTGCGCGTCCTTCGCGGGCCGCAGCTTGTCCGCTGCCGGTCGGCACAGCTTCAGATGCAAAAGGAGGTTCACCCCGTGGCAAAGTTTGAATACCGGTTCCCAGAGCTGGGCGAAGGCCTTCATGAAGGCGAAATCATCAAGATCCACATCAAGGTCGGAGACAAGGTCACCGACGACGACATCATTATGGAAGTGCAGAACGACAAGGCTGTCGTCGAGGTTCCTTGCCCGGTCAACGGCACCGTTCTCGAGGTTCTCGCCAAGGACGGCCAAGTCTGCCATGTCGGCGACGTCGTGGCTGTCATCGACGCCGAGGGAGACCTGCCTGAAGGCGCCGCTCCGAGCGAGGACAGCGCGAAGGAAGTCGCCAAGGACGAAGCGTTGAACGTCGCTCCGGGCGCAGTCAAGGCCGACGCCGAAGTGACGGCGAAGGACGCGGCTCCAGCTGCGGCGTCCGCTCCTGCTACCGCTCCGGCCGCCAAAGGCCAGGTTCTCGCGACGCCTAGCGTGCGCAAGTTCTCCCGCGAGAAGGGCGTGGACATCGCGTCCGTGCCAGGCAGCGGCAAGAACGGCCGCATCACCCGCGAAGACATCGAGAAGGCAGCCTCCGGCGGCGCGTCCGCTCCGGCGGCATCCGCTTCCGACAATGCCGCCGTCGCAGCGAAAGGCGCGGGCGAAGCCAAAGCCGCTCCGGTCGCCAGCCAGGGCGGAGACCGTCCGGAAGAGCGCCTGCCGTTCAAGGGCATCCGCAAGATCATTTCCAACGCGATGTCGAAATCGGCTTACACCGCTCCTCACGTGACGCTGATGGACGAAGTCGACGTGACCGCGCTCGTCGAGCTGCGCAAGAAAGCGAAGCCGGTCGCCGAGAAGAAGGGCGTCAAGCTGACGTACCTGCCGTTCATCGTCAAGGCGCTCGTCGCCGCCGTGCGCGAGTTCCCGATCATGAACTCGATGCTCGACGAGGAAGCGCAGGAAATCGTGCTTCGCAAGTACTACAACATCGGCATCGCCACCGATACCGACAACGGCCTCATCGTGCCGGTCATCGAGCATGCGGACCGCAAGAACGTCTGGAACATCGCCAGCTCCATCAGCGATCTCGCCGCTCGCGGACGCGAAGGCAAGCTGTCGGGCGCCGAGCTCAAGGGCAGCACGATCTCCATCACCAACATCGGCTCCGCCGGCGGCATGTTCTTCACGCCGATCATCAACTTCCCTGAAGTGGCGATCCTCGGCGTCGGCCGCATCGCCGACAAGCCGGTCGTCAAGAACGGCGAGATCGTCGCCGCTTCCGTCATGGCCCTCTCGCTGAGCTTCGACCACCGTCTCATCGACGGCGCGACGGCTCAGAATTTCCTGAACTACATCAAGCAGCTTCTGGCCGACCCGCAGCTGCTAATCATGGAGGTATAAGCTCATGGTAGTAGGAGACGCATCTCTCGATATCGATACACTGGTCATCGGTGCCGGTCCCGGCGGATATGTGGCTGCGATTCGCGCAGCCCAGCTGGGCCAAAGCGTGCTTTGCGTGGAGAAGGAGCATGTCGGCGGCGTGTGCCTGAACGTCGGCTGCATTCCTTCCAAAGCGCTCATCTCGGCTTCTCATCAATATGACGCGGTCAGCCATGCCGAAGCGATCGGCATTACGGCCGGCGACGTCAACGTCGACTGGAACAAGATCCAGGAGTTCAAGGGCGGAGTCGTGAAGAAGCTTACGGGCGGCGTCGCCAGCCTGCTCAAAGCGAACAAGGTGCAATACTTCGCCGGCGAAGTCATGTTCATCAACGAAAACGAAGCGCGCGTCTTCAACGACCAGGAAGCTCCGCGCTACCGCTTCAAGAACTGCATCATCGCGACGGGCTCCCGTCCGATCGAGCTGAAGGCATTCCCGTTCGGCGGACGCATCGTCTCCTCCACGGGCGCGCTTTCCCTGCCTGAGATTCCAAAGAGCCTGGCCGTCATCGGCGGCGGCTACATCGGCGTCGAGCTGAGCCAGATGTACAGCAAGTTCGGCACGAAGGTGACGATCATCGAAGGCCTCGACTCCATCCTGGCCGGCTTCGACAAGGATATGTCCCAGCTCGTAGCCAAGAAGCTCAAGGCCAAAGGCGCGGAAATCATCACGAACGCTCAAGCGAAGAGCGCCGAGCAGACCGACAAGGACGTCACGGTGACGTACACGGTCGACGGCAAGGAGCAGTCGGTGACGGCGGATTACCTGCTCGTCACGGTCGGACGCCGTCCGAACACGGACGGAGAGCTTGGCCTCGACCTCATCAACGTCAAGATGACGGACCGCGGCCTCGTCGAAGTAAACGACGAAGGACGCACGAGCATCCCGCACATCTTCGCGATCGGCGACATCGTGCCGGGACCTGCGCTCGCCCACAAGGCGATGTACGAAGGCCGCGTCGCGGCTGAAGTCATCGCCGGACAGCCGAGCAAGGTGGACTACAAGTGCATGCCGGCCGTCTGCTTCTCCGATCCGGAGTGCGCCAGCGTCGGCCTGACCGAGAAGGAAGCGAAGGAAAAAGGCTACAACGTCAAAGTCGGCAAATTCCCGTTTGCCGCCAATGGCCGCGCCCTTTCCCTCAACGCTGCAGAAGGCTTCGTGAAGCTTGTCGCCGACAAGGACAGCGGCCTCGTGCTCGGCGCCCACATCGCGGGCATCGAGGCGTCCAACATGATCTCCGAGCTTGGCCTCGCGATCGAGATGGGCGCTACGCTTGAGGATATCGCGCTGACGATCCATGCGCACCCGACGCTTGGCGAGATCACGCTGGATGCTGCGGAAGTCGCTCTCGGCCATCCGATCCATACGTTCGTCAAGTAATTGCGCTTTTCAGGCCGGCCCCTTCTGGGGCCGGTTTTTTTATGGGCCGAAGAAATTCGGTCCGTGGATTGGTTTGATTGCGAGTCCGATAGAAGGAACGAGCACTCCCGCGAAGCGGCGCATGGTTCGGGAATCAAGAGCGAAGCGGGCGGGGAATTCGTGAAGAAGCGGCAGCGGTTCCCTTGGAGGCCGGATTCCACCCCTGTTGGGAAATGGAATCAAAGGAATCGGGGCTCCAGGGAGATCGGAACGAATCCCCGTCTCGCGAAGCGGACCGGCTCAGCATGCCTGTCCGCGAACCGAAATCAGTTTCCGCTATTCATAAGGACGGGCATCTTTTTGTTCTGCAGCACGATACAAATAAGAGACAAACGAGCCTTTAAGATGATAAACTAATAGAAAGGTTCGCGAGATCGAAGGAGGCTCCGCCGCTTCGGCGGGTCCTGAGCTAGGGGGAAACCGATGAAAAATTATTTGGAGCTTTTGCAGGACATCCTGGACAACGGCACGGAGCGTTCCGACCGTACGGGAACCGGCACGATCGCGGTGTTCGGCCGGCAGCTTCGGTTCGATTTGTCCAAGGGCTTTCCGCTCGTCACTACGAAAAGGGTGCATGTCAAATCGATCATCCACGAGCTGCTCTGGTTCCTCAGCGGCGAGACGAACGTGAAATACCTGCAGGAGAACGGAGTTCGGATTTGGAACGAATGGGCGGACGAGAACGGGGACCTGGGGCCGGTGTACGGCTCTCAGTGGCGCGCCTGGGAAGGCAAGGACGGGCGCAGCCATGACCAGATCGCCGCGGTCGTCGAGTCGATCCGCACGAATCCGGACTCGCGGCGCCACATGGTGAGCGCCTGGAACGTAGGCGAAATCGACGGCATGAAGCTGCCTCCTTGCCATTTCGTGTTCCAGTTTCAGGTGAGCGGGGGCAAGCTGAACTGCATGTTCACGATGCGCTCCTCGGATACGTTCCTCGGCCTGCCGTTCAACATCGCCCAGTATGCGATGCTGACGCATATGATGGCCCAGCAATGCGACCTGCAGCCGGGAGAGCTGATCTATTCCGGAGGCGACGTGCATATCTATGCAAATCATCTGGAGCAGGTGAAGCTGCAGCTGACGCGCGAGCCGTACCCGCTTCCGCAGCTTGTGCTGAAGCGCAAGCCGGAGAGCATCTTCGACTACCGCTATGAGGACTTCGAGCTCGTCGGCTATGAGCATCATCCGACGATCAAGGCCGAGGTGTCGATATGAGGATCACGATGATCGCGTGCATGGACCGCGACCGGCTGATCGGGCGCGGCAACGACTTGCCGTGGAAGCTGCCGGAGGACATGCGCTTCTTCAAGGAGCAGACGATGGGCAAGCCGGTGCTGATGGGGCGCAAGACGTTCGAGTCCTTCGGCAGCCGTCCGCTCAAGGGCAGGCGCAACCTGCTGCTGAGCCGCGGCGAGGGGGAGGCTCCGGCAGGCACGGAGCTGTTCCGGACGCCGGAGGAGGCGCTGCAGGCGGTCGCCGGCGAAGAGGAGCTGATGGTCATCGGCGGGGAGCAGGTGTACCGGCTGCTGCTCAGCCGCGCGGACCGACTGCTGCTGACGGAGATCGACCGCTCCTACGGCGGCGGCGACGCATACTTTCCGGAGCTGCCGGAGGGAGAGTGGGAGCTCGCGGACTCCGCGGCGGGTCTTGAGCAGGGACCGCAAGGGGAGACGTATGCCTTCCAAACGTATGTCCGAAAAGCCCTTGCGCGCAAATCGTAATCTCTATGCCGCTGTTATGCGACAAAGTGCAAATGATTGTACGCATACTCCATTATGCTAAGTTGTAAAACAATGCTACGATGTTGTACAAAGTATGCGCAGGAATGCAATATTATGTAGCAACGCAACGGGTCTTGCATCCGAAGAACGGGAACAGAGAGACGGAGCGGGACCTAAAGGATGGAGGAATGGGGAAAAGATGTCGACACCAACTGGTTTCATGGAATATAAGCGAGAGCTGCCGGCTGACCGCAGTCCGCTGGAGAGAATCAAGGACTGGGACGAGTTCCACAAGCACTTGCCGGACGATCAGCTTCGCACGCAGGGCTCCCGCTGCATGGATTGCGGCACCCCTTATTGCCATACGGGCATGGAGCTGGCCGGGGGAGCGTCGGGCTGCCCGGTCAACAACCTCATTCCCGAGTGGAACAACCTCATCTATCGCGGCTTATGGCGCGAGGCGCTGGAGCGCCTGCACAAGACGAACAACTTCCCGGAGTTCACCGGACGCGTCTGTCCGGCGCCATGCGAAGGCTCCTGTACGGTCGGCCTTATCGGCGATGCCGTCACGATCAAGACGATCGAGCAGTCGATCATCGACCGCGGCTTCGACGAGGGCTGGGTCGTGCCGCAGCCTCCGCAGCTCCGGACGGGCAAGAAGGTCGCTGTCGTCGGCTCGGGTCCCGCCGGCATGGCATGCGCGGCCCAGCTCAACAAAGCCGGCCATACGGTCACGGTTTATGAGCGCGCGGACCGCATCGGCGGCCTGCTGACGTACGGCATTCCGACGATGAAGCTCGACAAGCAGATCGTGCAGCGCCGCGTCGATCTGCTCGAGGCGGAAGGCGTCGACTTCGTGACGAACACGGAGATCGGCAAGGACGTCGCCGCCGAAGAGCTGCTGGAAGGCTTCGACGCGATCGTCCTGTGCGGCGGCGCGACGAAAGCTCGCGGCGTCGATATCGAAGGGGCGGGCTTGGACGGCGTGCATATGGCGATGGACTACCTCAACGGTACGATCAAGAGCTACCTGGACTCCGGCCTGGAGGACGGCAACTACATCTCCGCCAAGGACAAGGACGTCATCGTCATCGGCGGCGGCGACACGGGCACCGACTGCGTCGCCACGGCGCTGCGACATGGCTGCAAGTCGGTCACGCAGTTCGGCACGCATGCCAAGGCTCCGCTGCAGCGCGATCCGATCTCGAACCCTTGGCCGCAGTTCCCGAACGTGTACACGCTGGACTATGCGCACGAGGAAGCCAAAGCGCTTTATGGAGAGGACCCGCGCGCCTTCTCCGTCCTGACCAAGAAATTCGTCGGCGACGAGAACGGCAAGCTGAAGGAGCTCCACACCGTCCAGATCGAGCGGACCGTCGACGAGACCGGCCGCAAGATCTACAAGGAGATTCCAGGCACCGAAAAGGTCTGGCCGGCGGATCTCGTCTTCATCGCGGTCGGCTTCGAAGGGCCGGAGAACACGCTTGTCCAGGCGTTCGAGGTCGAGCAGGACCGCCGCACGAACGTCAAGGCCCTCTACGGCGACTACCGGACGAGCGTCGACAAGGTGTTTGCGGCCGGCGACATGCGGCGCGGTCAGAGCCTTGTCGTCTGGGCGATCAACGAGGGACGCGAAGCTGCCCGCGAAGTCGACAAGTTCCTCATGGGAAGCAGCATGCTTCCTTGATCCTGCCTAAGCCGCTTTGAGCTTGGCCCAAGCGGATCGGAAGCAACAACCCCGCCCTTTGACGAGGGCGGGGTTTTTATGCTGGAGTTTTGCTGCTCTGTGGAAATAATCGTTCTGGCGGGCTTGCTCGGCATCTGGCTCGGCTGGCGTCATCTGCCTGCTCTTGCCGGTATGGCGGCGCCGAGCTGGTCAAACAAGCACTTTGTAATTTTTGGCTATCCAGGAGAGAGGAGGCGATTTCTCCAGCAGCTTTTTTCGCCCCTTCTCATGAATTATGGTACAATCGGCCTATTGCCATTTGAACCTAATTCATTTCAAGGAGAGATGTCACGTGAACACACCTCATGGTGCCGCGATCCTCACTCCTTCGGATATTCGCCATATCAGAACGTTTATCGACGATAAATATCCGGAGAAGCCGCAGAGCGAAAAAAGCGAGCTGGTCGCGGACGCGATTCGCCGCGCCATTTTCCATCAGCTGCCCGATTTTGCAGATAGCATCAAGAAAGAGCTGACCTCCCGTCTCGTACGCCGATACGTCGTCGGACAGAAAGGCTTCGTTCGCGGCGACGATATCGTCGAAGCTTGCCTGGAGCTCGACATTCGCGATCAGCGGATCGTCCGGCCGCTGCGCAGTTGGATCGAACGGAAGCTTGACGTCACGGTCGAGGAGCGGGAGCTGCAGCGCGTGCTGCGCCTGGTCAAGCCAACGCATGCCCGCGCAGAGAGCATGGAGCTGCTGGGACGAATTGCCGAGGAGCTGGATGCGCCAGCGCCGGGGACTGTCGATCCGTCTGCGGACGAGCGGCAGGGAGCGCCATCATGGCTGGCCTCGATGCCGAGCATGCGCATCTTGACGGCTGCGATCGGATGCGTCATGATCATGGGAGGCATGCTGGTCTATGTATGGTCGCTCCTGCATGACCGCCCGCAATCGGCAGGCATGGCGGTCGTGTCGGCAGCCGAGCTCGAGCAGCCGGCAGCGTCACCGCAGGCGGCCCCGCGCTCGGAGCCGGCGGCACCCGAGCCTGCCTCGGCAGCCGCTGCCGAGCAGGCCCCGATGATGGACAACGAGCTGCCGCGATCGCTGCAATATGCCGACATCGACGAAGCGGCGCTGCAGGACTTCTTGGAGGGCCGCTCCTCGATGCTGGCCGGGTCGCGCTACATGGAGGCGATTCTGGATGCGGCGCGCCATTACAATATCCATCCCTTGCTGCTGTTCGCCATAACGGGACAGGAACAGAGCTTCGTCCCTGATGACCACAAGCGGGCGGAGCAGATGGCCAACAATCCGTTCAATGTGCACTACAGCTGGCAGAACTTCAACACGACGATCGAGGAATCCTCTATGATCGCAGCCAAAACGGTCGTCAACCTCAGCAAAAACCGTCCCGAGGACCGGGACGCGATCGTCTGGATCAACCGCAAGTACGCGGAGGATCCGAACTGGTCCAAGGGCGTCACGAGCATTCTGGACATGCTGGAGGAGATCGCGGCCTGACGGATGGACCGCGGCCGGGCTGGCGCATGGAGCCTCTTTCGCTACGGAGAGGAGCCGGTGTAGCTGAAGACGCTGATTATCGCCGAAAAACCGGATATGGGCCGCAACATCGCGGCCGTCATGGAGCCCAAGGCACTGAACCGCCGCACTCATCTGGAGGGCGAGCGGTTCATCGTCACTTGGGCTATCGGTCATCTGGTCGGACTTGCCGAGCCCGATGACTATGATCCACGCTACAAAAAATGGAAGGATGCCGATCTGCCGATCATTCCGGATGCCTTCAAGCTGTCCCCGAATCCGCGAACGAAGGACCAGCTCAAGGTCATCGGCGAGCTCGCCCGCAAATGCGGCCGGATCGTCAATGCCTGCGATGCCGGACGGGAAGGACAGCTGATCTTTCATCTCATCCGCCGCCAGCTCAAGCTGACGCAGCCGGTCGACCGGCTCTGGATCTCCGATCTGACGCCGGAGACGATCCGCCGCGGCTTCGAGCAGCTTGCAAGCGACGACAAGTATGCGCCGCTGACACGCGCCGCCCAGGCCCGCAGCGAAGCGGACTGGCTGATCGGCATGAACGCCTCCCGGGCGTTCACGATCCGCCACAAGGCGCTGCTGTCGGTCGGACGCGTGCAGACGCCGGTGCTTGCGCTGCTGTACGACCGCCATCGGGAGATCGAGGCGTTCCGCCCGGAAACGTATTATCGAATCGAAGCGCAATTCGTGCAGAAGGCGGCCGCGTACAAGGGCATCTGGCAGGGCGAGCGGCTTGTCGACGGGGCCAAGGCTTCTGCGATCGCCGAAAAGGTGAAGGGCAAGACGGGAAGGATCGCCAGCTATGAGGCAGCCGAATCCAAGGAATATCCGTTCCGCCTGCATGACCTGACGCTGCTGCAGCGCGAGGCGAACGGCCGCTACGGCTTCCCCGCCAAAAAGACGCTTGATGTGGCGCAGGCGCTCTACGAGAAGCATAAAGTCATCACCTATCCCCGCACCAGCTCCAACTACGTGACGGAAGAGACGATTCCCGTCATGGGCAAGGCGCTCGACATGCTGCGACAGACCGAGTATGCCGAGCTGGCCGCCGGAGCGGATCGCGGGAGGGTACATAAAGGCAACAAGGCCGTCTGCAATCCGGCCAAGGTCGAGGACCATCATGCCATCCTGCCGACGCCCAAGCGGCCCGGCTCGCTGAGCGCAGACGAGAAAAAGATTTACGATCTTATCGTGCGCCGGTTTTTGTCCCATTATTACGGTCCGGCCGTCTACCGCAACCATACGGTGCTTACCGTCGTGGAGGAGGAGACGTTCCGGACGCGCGTCAAGCAGCTGCTTGAGCCGGGCTGGAAGGTGACGCAGGGAGAGCCGGAGCCGGGAGAGAAGAAAAAGAGCCGCTCCAAAGGAGCGGCCGAGGAGGAAGCGGACGAGGAAACGCTCACGGACAGCGAGTTCGCCGTCGATCCCGAGGCCCCGGCCCGCTGCAAGTCGGCCAAGGCGGAGGAAAAGGCGACCCAGCCTCCCAAATCCTATACGGAGGGCACATTGCTGAAGGCGATGGAGAGCGCGGGCAAGGCGATGGAGGACGAGGAGCTGCGGGAGACGATGAAGGACAGCGGTCTCGGAACTCCAGCGACGCGCGCAGCGACGATCGAGCGGCTCAAGCAAGTCGGTTACATCCGGACGGCTGGCAAGAAGCTTGAGATCGAGCCGAAGGGAGCCGCCGCGATCGAGCTGATCCGCGGAGCGGGAGTCGAGCTCCTCGCCTCGCCGGTCATGACCGGACAGTGGGAGCGCCGGCTCACGCAGATCGCGCGCGGGGAGGCCTCGGACGAGGCGTTCATGGACAAGGTCAAGCAGTTCGCCCGCTCCATCGTCGACAAGGTGCGCCAGCAGCCTCCCGCTCCAGCAGGCACCTTCCAGGAGCCGGAGCGCAAGGGCGGGCGCAAGAGCTCCCGAGCCGGCTCAAGGCGATCCCAGGACGCTCCCGCAGCGTCAGGCTCGCAGGGACGCAGGTCCTTCGGAGCGGGCAGGAGCTCCTCGTCCGGTCCGAGTGCGAGGGCCGGATGGAAAAAGGACTCTGCGGACGCATCGCGCGTCCGCCAGGCGGCGAGAACCGAAAAGCCCTCCGCATCCGAAGCCCGGCCGGGCCCTCTGGAGCGGAAGGCGTTCGGAGCCTGCCCGCTCTGCGGTGGGCCCGTCATCGAAGGCAGCCGAGGCTACGGCTGCTCCCGCTTCCGCGAGGGCTGCCGCTTCGTCGTCTGGAAGGAGCAGCACGGCAAGAAGCTGAGCGTGCCGATGCTGAACGCGCTGCTAGCCAAAGGGAAGACCGGCGTGCTGGCGTTCAAGACCGGAGACGGCCAGAGCCGCAAGGGCCGTCTGGAGCTGACGCCTCCCTATACCGGCGAGACGAGGCTTTCTCTGGAGCGCTCCTGAGCTTCCGAGACCAGCCATACATCCTTGAAGTCCATCCAACCGAGCTTGTTGATGTCGATGCCGCGGACGGAAGGATGCACGAACGTATTCATCGCCCGGTGGATGAGGGGCAGAATTTGATGCTCGTCCAGCAAGCGCTGCTCGATTTGCCGGAGCAGCGCTTTTCGCTGTTCCGGCAAGTGGGCGGTGAACAGATGATCCAGGTTGCGCTTGACCCAGCGAAGGAGCGATTCGTCCATGTGCTGCCGCATGTAGCTGGATTCCTGCAAGTAATTCTCGAGCTCGCACACCTCATCCTCGGCGATGACGAGGTTTTGCAGGATGCAGTCGGCTTCCAGCACGAGCTCGGCCTGATAGATGGCTTGATGGGACTCGAAGCGCAGCTCGAGCGGAATGCCGATCTCGGCGAGGCGATCCTGCAGCCACTCCGCTTCGTTGCGGTAGGCGGGGCTTGTCAGCAGCACGATCGGACGGCCGTCATAACCGCTTTCCTCCAGCAGGCGCTGCGCCGTCTCCGGCTCATGCCGTTCCAGCGTAGGGAAATCGGGCGTAGCCGGCATATAGCTGCGAGCGGGCCGGCAAGCCTCTCCGACTGTGCGGCTTAGGCCCCAGCGGTCGACGGCAAGCTCGACCGCCTGACGGAAGACGATGGACCGCTGCGGTCCGTTTTTGCGCCGGTTCCAAGAGATCAGGCTGCAGCCCTTGTTCAGCGTTCGGATCTGGCCCCAGTTGTGCTCCGGGCGCACGGTCAGGCGGCTGTCGCTCGCCAGGATCTGGCCCCATTTCTGCCGTGTTTCGGTCGGAATGTCCTCGGGCATGACGGCGATCTGGACTTCGTCCAGGTAAGCTCGTCCCTGAAAATAATGCTCGTGCACGGCAAGGTCGATTCGCTCCGGCGTCCAGCGCGACAACCGAAAAGGTCCGGTGCCGGAGGGGAGCTGCCAGTACCGTTCCGGATCTCCCTGCACGAGGTCTGCCGGCAAGATGGATGCGACCGCGGAACAGAGCAGCCGGGGCAGCAGCCGGTTCGGCTGGCTGAGCGAAATCCGGACCGTGCGGCTGTCGAGCGGCACGGCGGCGATCATTGTCTCGAGCAGGAAGCGGTTGGGCTGTCCGTCGGCCAGCCGGTTCAGCGTGAAGCACACATCTGTGGAGGTCATCTCCGTGCCGTGATGGAAGCGGACCCCTTTGCGAAGGTGGAAAATCCAGACGCGCGCGTCGTCGCTGCTCTCCCAGTGATGGGCGAGCGCGGGAAGCAGCTTTTCCTCTCGGGCATCGAAATCAAGCAGGCGGTCGAAGATTTGATGGATGAGATGAGAATCGAACGAAAAGAACAGCCGGGCGGGATCAAGCGACACCGGCGGCCGATAGACCGGCAGGCGGAAGATGTCGCGCTGGTCCTGCTGGCCTTCGTCGATCCGATTCGAGCCGAAATGGCCGTTCAAAAAGTCCACGAAGCGATCGCGGGCCGCAGTCCGGTCGCCGTGATGCTTCATGAGCTGGAACGCTTTTTGATAATCGCCGTCGCCGGCCATCTGCATGGCCGTATCGAGCAGGAACTGCTCGCGGCTCATCAGGAATTCGATGCGCGAGCGAACGCCGCGCCCGCGTCCGGCATGCCAGCGCAGCCAGGCCTCCTCCTCGAGCTTGCGGATAATGAGCTTGACGTTGCGCTCGGTACAGTGGAACAGCTCGGCCAGCTCTTCGAGCGACACTTCGACGATCGTATCGGGATCCATGACGCGGTAATGGTCGAGCAGCAGCAGGTATCTCTCGGCGCTCAGCATATCGGTTTCTTTCTCCTTTTTCGGGCTCTTTCGCATAAGGGACAAGCATCGCGGGCCAAGGGCAGCGTTTTCTTTCCTTGAAAAGAGGAAGTGTATTGAATCAATTGTACACTTTTTGTTCCTGTTATGTCATGCGATACTGGATTCAGGGCAAAAGACGAATGAAACCAAATGAAGCCCGCGAGGAGAAATGAACGATGTACGATACGATTTTCAGGCATGAGATGGAGATTGAGCGCCATCACCGCAACCAATCCGGCAAGCAGAGCTACGCCGTGAACGAGATGTCGCCGAAAGCGAATGATTCCGACTACAGAGGCCGGATGAGCCGGCAGATCTGGAAGCCGCTGCACGCGATGATCGTATTCACGGGCCTGCGCAAATGAGCCGCGGCGGCGGAAATAGAAAAAGCCAAAAGCAAAGGGCATGATAAGGACCGGAAATCCGGATCTTATCATGCCCTTTGCTTTTGATTCGGGCCGTTAAGAAATGCGGCCGCCATACGAAGCGATGCCCTCAGGAACATCCCGCAGATGCTTCAGCTGCAGGAACGCTCCCTGAGGCTCGACATCGATCGTCACGATATTGTACTCCCACTCCGTGAACGGCTCGACATGGATCGCATGGATGCCCGTCGACAGCGCCGGCACGACATCGGTGCGGATGGAGTTGCCCACCATCCAGGTGTGGGAACGGTCGAATCCGCCCGAGCGCAGGATTTCCTCCAGCGCGTCGGTGTTCTTGTGCTGGCGGATATAGATCCGGTCCCCGAAAAACCGCTGCAGGCCGAGCCGATCCACCTTGCGCTGCTGGATGGAAGGCTCGCCTCCCGTATACAGATGTAGGCGGTGGCCGGCATCGGCCAGCTCCTCGAGCGTGCTCTCCATGTCGGGATAGGGCTCCGCTTCCTGCTCGTAGACGCTCTGTCCCATCCGCCATAGCAGATCGATCTCGTCGGAGCCCTCCTCGCGGCCGGTGAGTCGGGAGAAGTCGATATAGGTATCGAGGAAAGACTGCGGAAAGTGCTCGCTCTTGAAGCCGATCGCATGCACGCCGGCAATGTCGATTTCCTGCTGCTTGCGGCGGATCGCGGCCTCCGTCAACTCCGGGTAGGCGTGGAACCAGGTCCGCATGGCGTCGACGAACTGGTCGATGACCAGGTTGAAATATTTGTTGCAATGGATGAGCGTGTCATCCAGATCGAACAGGATGGTCTGCGGCGTAGGCTTGGCCATAAGCGGTCGTTGTCCCTTCTGGTCTGACTGGAGCAGTCAAGCTTTTCTCTCCAATCTACTTCACCGGGGAACATCCGTCAAACGGACGGCATCGACGCCGCAACCGATCTATGCGTAGCGTTGCGCCTTGGAGGCGAGGTTCTTCTTGATGAAAGCGATGCGCTGCCGCACATAGAAATCGCGGCTCTCGCCCTTGAGCTCCGAAGGAGTCACGGAAGAGTGGGAGCCGTTGTCGATGATGGCCAGCCGGCCGTCGTCGTAGAACTTGAAGGTGAGATCACGGAAGGGGCGATGGCGTTCGACAAATCGAAAGTGATTGCAATTCATCTCGATCACGCTCCAGATCAAGGAATGGGAGGAACGTTTGTTCCTGTTTCCATTGTAGCAAACATTTGTTCGCGTGGAAAGTGTTTTTTTAATCCCGTACACTGTTGGAATAAGGATGACAACGATTGCAGGCCGGCTGAGCCTACGAGCCGGACCGCCAGAAGGAGTGCAGCAGCAGCCATGATCCATATCGCTCATCTCAAGAAACAGTTGCCCGCCGGACCGACCGTGCTCGACGACATCAGCTTCCGCGCGGACGACGGGGAATTCATCGCCATCAAGGGAGCGAGCGGCAGCGGGAAGTCCATGCTGCTCAAATGTCTCGCGCTTCAGGAAAGCTGGACCTCCGGCTCGTACAAGGTGGACGGCAAGGAAGTCCCGACGACGTGGTCCGGGCGCTACCGGATCCGCCGCGAGGTCGCGCTGATCGAGGAGAAGCCGTCACTCCATCCCGGACGCACCGCGCTCAAGAACGTGCTCGTCGGCTCGGCGGCGCAGGCCTCGGCGCTCCGGCGTCTGACCGGCATGGTGCGCAACGACGACTACATGGGCGCGATGGACACGCTCGAGAAGCTTGGCCTGCTCGACAAAGCCCACAGCAAGGCGGACAAGCTGAGCGGGGGCGAGCGGCAGCGGGTCGCCGTCGCCAGGGCGCTCGTCCATGGCGCCAAGGTGCTGCTGGCGGACGAGCCGGTGTCCGGGCTCGATCCGCATGCGGCCGACAAGGTGCTCGGCGACCTCAAGCGGCTGTGCAAGGAGCAGGGCTTGATCGTGATCGCCGTGCTCCACCAAGGCGACTGGGCCGAGCGCTACGCCGACCGCATCATCGGACTGAGCGGCGGCAAGCTGGCGCTGCAGGTGAACGGCCGCAGGCTGACCGAACGCGAAAAGAACTTGCTGTGACCAGGCGGCATGATTTTCCGCCCTGCCTTCATACAATCGGAATGACCGATTCTATGGATATGGCAGGTGGAGAATCATGCCGTTCGTGCAACCGGCTTACGTGCACACGAGCCGCGTCGTCCGGCCGAAGACCGAGCTGCTGCTGCCGGTCGTCTCGATCGCGGGCGAGGAGGGAGCGACAGCCGCGATCAACGGCTCGATCCGTTCCGCGGCGCGGATGCTGATGGAGGAGCAGGGCTCGCTGGACGATCCCCGCTCCGAAATGCTCGGCTACTACGAGCTCAAGAACAACCAGAAGGGAGTGCTCAGCCTTTCCCTGTTCAATTACGCCTACACCGGCGGCGCTCACGGATTGACGCTGCAGCGGTCGCTCACCTTCATGGGCAAGGACGGCAAGCCGATTCCGCTCGCCGCCTTGTTCAAGCCCGGCTCCGATTACCGCAAGCGGCTGTCGGAGCTCGTCGCTCGCCAGATCAAGCAGCGCGACATCCAGACGCTGCAGCCGTTCGAGGGCATCCGCCCCGACCAGGATTATTACATCGCGGACCGCGCGCTCATCATCTGGTTCAGCGTGTATGAGATTACCCCGTACGTTTTCGGCTTTCCTTATTTTCCGATATCCGTCTTCGATCTGTCCGACCTGATCCGGGAGGAAGGGCCGCTCGGCGTGATGGACGTCAACGATTAAGAGGGCGAAGAGGGGGATCAGGACATGTGGATCGGGTTCGGCTTGTACGGGGCGGCGGCGCTGGCGTGGCTGGCCGTATTCGCGGCGGCGGAGCGGCGGCGTCAGCGCAGCGGGTATCAGTCGCTGACGCGCTATGCGGCATACATCCAGTTCATGCAGGACAAGAGAGAGTTGAACCGGCACGGATACGCGCAGCAGCTCAAAAGGGCTTTCGGACCGTTCACGGCCTTCGCCTTGCCGTTCAACGCGATGGCGCTGCTCGGCGGCGGAGCCTTGTTCCTGCATGTTGCCGGACCGGAATCGGCTGGCGGGCTCATCCTGTGGGCGTGGCCGCTGCTCGGGCTGGCGGCGTTGGCCGTCCATGCCGTATCGGCGGAGCTGCTGTCCGCCGTGCCGACAGCCAAGGGAGCGTCCCATGCGGCCGAGTGGCTGTCGGGGAAAGCAGCCGGCCGGGTGAGCGGCTTGCTGCGGCTCGGCGGCCAGTGGGCGCTGGCGGCATGGATGAGCCTGGAGGCTGCCCGCTGGATAGGCCAGTCCTGGCAAGGCTGGCTCGGCGGCTCCGCTGCCGTGGTTACGGCCGTCATGCTCGCAGTTTCGTTCGCGCTGCAAGGGCTCATCTGCCTGGCGGGCAACGGCTGGTACGGCTTTCTGCAGCGGGCGATCGCCGGCATCCAGATCGGCTGCTGCCTCCTGCTGCTCGTTCTGCTGGCGGGCGCGCTGTGGCCGAGCTACTGGCTGCCGTCGATCGTGCCGCCGCTGGAGGCAGGAGCCGGCACGGCTTCGCTGCGAGCCGACTGGGCGCTTGGAGCGCTGCTGCTTTGGAGGCTCTTCCTGTCCGGGGGAGCGGCGGAGGCTGCGGCGGAAGAGACCGTCGAGCCGCGGATGCGTCTGCCATGGGGGCAGTTCCAGTCGGCGGCCTATGTATATACGGGCGGCTACGTGCTGCTGGCTCTGGCCGCCATGTACGCTGCGGCGCGTCCGCTCGCCGGGACGGCTGGCGCTTGGCTCCACCCGGTCAACTCGGCCATCGCAAGCTCTCCGGGATCGGTGCTGGCGCTGGATGCGCTGATCGCGATCAGCCTGTTCGGCGGCTCGCTTTCCCTGCTGTTCGCTTCGACGAGGCTCGCGGGCGCTCTCGCTCGCGACAGCATGCGCCCCGCGCTGCGGCGACTTTCGGCGGTAGCCGTCAAGCGCCGCACATTCGACGGAGCAGCCGTGCTGGCCGTCCTGACGACAGCTGCGCTAGCGGCAGGGGCGGCGCTGGTTCCAGCGGCCGGCGGACCGCATGGGGCGAGCTTGCTCGCGCTCGGCGTGATGCTGCAGCATGGAGCGCTGCTCCTGCCGCTCGCCGGCCTGCTGCGCTTGCGCCGGGGCCAGGAGACGCCACAGCTGGTCCCGCTCTGGTCTCCCGGGCCCGCGCGCGCCGCACTGCGCTGGACTGCGGCGGCGGTGCTGGCCGCCATCGCGGCGGCGGCGGCGTTCTTCCAGCCCGCTGCGCTGGCCGCCGCGCTGCTTTGGCTGGCCGCCGCGCTGCTTGCCGCAAGGCCGCGCGCGGCCGCCGCAGGAGCGGCCGAACGCCGCAGCATGCCGAGCCGCCAGGACCTGCTGCAGCTGGAGCGCTCCCATCCTCAATAGCGCGGGAAATGAAGCCTCATGAGCGGCTATTTCCCGGGGAAGCGCAGAATGCAACACGAACAAAAAGGTTTCGACACGTTATGACGCAGCGGCGGCTGATCGTGTCGAGCGGATGCCGTTCGGATTGGCGACGCGAGCGGCGGGGGAGGCGGGTTGCCGGATGGCGCCCGCTTCTTTTATAATGGGCCGGAAAGAGGAAAGGAAGGCGGAAGCAGGTGGAGCAAACGGATCGCAAGGTCGTATCGGTCAATGTCGGTCTTCCGGCGGCTGTGCAGCACGGCAGCCAGACCGTCATGACCGGGATATTCAAATCTCCGTGCGAAGGAGCGGTGCGGCTCGGCAGGACGGGGCCGCAGGGGGATGGACAAGCCGACTTGAAGCATCATGGCGGCCCGGACAAAGCGGTCTGCGTCTATTCGCAGGAGCATTATCCGCAGTGGGAGCAGCAGCTGGGACGACAGCTCGGCTGGGGAGCCTTCGGCGAAAACTTGACGCTGAGCGGGATGGACGAGGCGTCGGTCGTCATCGGCGATCGCTACCGCTGCGGGGAGGCGCTCCTGGAGGTGAGCCAGCCGAGGCAGCCATGCTTCAAGCTCGGCTTGAGGCATGCCGAGCCGAAGATGACGCTCTGGGTCCAGGAAAGCGGCCGGACCGGCTTTTATTTGCGCGTCGTTGAGGAAGGGGAGGCGGCAGCCGGCATGGCGCTGGAGCTCGTCCATCGGCCGGAGCACGGCATGACCGTCGCGGAGGCCAATCGCATCTATTACACGGCCAAGAAGGATGCCCGGGCGATCCGGTCGCTGCTGGCTGTGCCGGAGCTGGCGGACAGCTGGAGGAACGCGCTGGCCGCGCGCCTTGAGGCGCTTTCCTGACTTCGGCTTGCGCGGTCCGATTTCAGGGCGGCGCTTGGGCCGCATTTTAATTTGTAAGGTGAATTATGTAAACCTCTAACCGCCTTAAATAAATTCCGGCCGAAACGTAAAATAGACCGGCCGCGCAAGCGGACCGGTCGCGAGCAAAGGCCGATCACGCTCGTCCGAGCAGATGATCGGCGATCTTGACGCCGTGGAAGCGTCCCGTCTCGATGAAAATCTCGTTCGCTTCATGCCGCGAAGCGACGACGCCGGCCAAATAAAGGCCAGGTACGTTGGATTCCATCGTGTCGGAATGAAAGGACGGGTAGCCCTCCGGCTCGATCGTCACGCCCATCGAGCGCAGGAAGTCGCGATCCGGATGGAATCCGGTGAGCGCCAGCACGAAGTCGTTCGGCAGCTCGCTCGTCTCGCCGCTCTCGCTCCGGACCACGACGCTCGCGGCGCGGATTTCCGTCACGCGCGAGTGGAACAGCATGCGGATGCGCTCCTTGCGGACGAGGCTGTCGAATCCAGGCAGCACCCAAGGCTTGATGGACGGAGAATAGTCCGGCTTGCGGTAGACGACCGTCACCTTCGCGCCGGCCCGCTCAAGTTCCAGCGCGGCGTCGATGGCCGAGTTGCTGCCCCCGATGATCGCGACGTCCATGCCGGTATAGGGATGCGCTTCGCGGAAGAAGTGGCTGACCTTGGGCAAGTCCTCTCCCGGGATGCCGATCCGGTTCGGATGGTCGAAGTAGCCGGTCGCGACGACGACGGATCCGCATCGATACGCCCGCTCCTCTCCGTGCCTCGTCCGCGTGCTCAGCGTGAAGCCGTCCGGCTGCTTGACGACGGCCTCGACTTTCTCGTAGGCGCGGATGCGGACGCCGGCGCGCAGCGCGACGGTGCGGTAATAGTTCAACGCCTCGAGGCGCGTCGGCTTCTCGTGCGCGGTCGTGAACGGCACGCCGCCGATCTCCAGCACCTCCGGGGTACTGAAGAAGCTCATGTAGGTCGGATACCGGGAAATCGAGTGGACGAGGTTCTCCTTCTCGATGATGAGGGCGTCGACGCCGCGGGCGCGCAGCTCGATCGCTGCGGCCAGCCCGCATGGACCGGCGCCGATGATGATGACTTGTTCCTGCTGCAACGTCGTGTTCAACCTCCGTTCGGACGCCTTCGAGGCGCCTGCTGTACTAGCTATTGTACCTTCGCCTGATTTTGGTGGCAACCGCCGGCCGGCTCTATGGCGAAGGGAGGATTTCATGTATAATGGAATTCACTAACACGGAATGTGGCTGATAGAGGGGGATCTGGAATGCAGCGGAGATTTGTGATTGAAGCGGTCATGGTGGCGACTTATGGACAGCTGCTCGTTCCGAGCCTGCCGGTTGACTTCGTACTGCCTTACTCCACGGTTCTGGAGCTATATGAGATGAAGGACAGCCCGGAGCCTGTCATGGACGATCCGACCGAGGACGCTTTCGTGCGGGGCAAGATCGGCGAGCTGATCCAGTTTTTCGAGGATTCGCTCAACCGCAAGAAGATCGAGCGCGCCTTGACGGTGCCGTGGAGGGAGAGCTCTCCGCTCATCCTAAGCGACCGCATCCAGTTCACGGTGGTGAACGCAGTGGACAATGCGCATTACGGGGAATATTTCGATCCGGTGGAGACGGAGCTGCTGCTGACGGCGTCCAAGTTCGACATTCCGATCCTGTCGGACCAGTACGAGTTCCAGGATCGGCTGATCGAGGCGGAGGTGCCGGTGCAGGTATTCGATATCGAGGACTTCGACTACGCGGTCGAAGAAGGCGCGCAGCCGCAGCTGTGGGACCACTAGCTGCGGCTGCTTCGTTGACCTGATGGAGCGCGGGGAGGGTCAGCCTTCCCGGCTGCGCTCGCGGTCGATCGCCTCCTGCATCGTCTTGTCTGTCAGATGGGCGTAGATTTGGGTCGTGTCCGGAGAAGCGTGGCCGAGCTGCTCCTGCGTCTTGTACAGATCATTGCGCAGATAATAGTCCGTCGCGAACGAATGCCGCAGCTTGTGCACGGACAGATACGGCTTGCCAAAACGCTTGGCGTACTTGAGGACCATCTCCTGGATGGCCCTTTTTGTCATGCGCGAGCCTTCCGTCTTGCCGTTGGCGACGGCGAGGAACAGCGCCTTCTCCTTGCGGGGAGCGGCGTAGCGGCTGTCCCGCAGCTGCAGGTAGGCGTGCAGGTCCTCCACCGCCTGCTGGCGGTAATAGACCGGCGTCTTGAACGTATCGTCGTTGCTGCCTTTGCGGTACGCATAGACGAGCTTTTTTTTGAGATCGAGATCGTCCACGTTCAGGTTGACCACCTCGGAGACGCGCAGACCGGAATGCAGGATGAGGCTGACGATGCAGCAGTCGCGAGTCGAATTCTTCTCGAAGGCGTGCAGAGCCTGCTTGCTCAGCGAAGGGTCCCGGCCGTACTCGGTCTTGACGAAGCGGAGGAATTCGTCGAGCTCCTCTTCCTGAAGCAGCTTGCCCTCCAGCTTCGCTGCCGTATCCTTGGGCTTGTGCGTGCGCTTGATCGCGACCTTGGCCATCACGTTGCGCTTGAGCAGGGGATAGAAGTCCTCGTCCTCGGCGATCTGGCTCAAGTAATGGAACAGGGAGCGGAGGGAGCTCAGCTTGCGCGAGACGGTCGTGCGGCTGTTCGCCTGCAGCGGCTTGGACGCCAGGAACATGCGGTAGCCGTCGATGCTGTCCATATGCAGCTTTTCCAGCTCTTCGAGCTTCACGTCGGACAGGGCAGGGCCTTCCGCCAGCCCTTCCGCGATCAGCCAGCCGAGAAAAGCCTCGTAATCCCGCACGTATTCGAGCAGCGAGGAGGGGGAAAGGTCCGGCAGCTTGTAGTTGATGAACTTTTCGACATACCAGGGCATGGAGGGAACGCGCCGGTCCAGCTCCATGCGGTCTTTTACCTTCAAGATGTTCATGAGCGGTTCCTCCCGTCTTTTCCTCCGTATTGTAGCAACTGCCGATTCGTCCGGCAAGCTCGCGCATGCCCAGTTTATATTCTAAGGATAGTTATGTAAACCATTAAGCACATTAAAAAACCGCTCGGTAAAACCGGGCGGTTCCTACTTGTCAAGCGGAACGAAACGTCAACGTAAGGAGCAGCGTCTCGCTGCGGCTGAACAGTCGGACTGGCGGTCCCCAGCTGCCGAAGCCGGAGGAGACGAACACATGCGTCAGCGACTTGCGCATGTAGCCCCAATCGAGCTCGAACAGGCGGCGCGTGACGAGATGGTTGGGCGCGAACTGGCCGCGATGCGTATGGCCGCAGAGAAGCACGTCCGCGCCGGCCGCGGCCGCTTCGGCAAAGCCGTACGGCTGATGGTCCAGCAGCACGATCGGCGAAGCGGAATCGATGTCCCGCAGCAGCTCGGCCGTCGGCAGCCTGCCGGCGCCGGGAAGAGATTCCGCCGTGCGGTCCTTGCGGCCGGCGATGACGATGCCTCCGGCGTCGACCCATTCGTCCTGCAGCACGGGAATGCCCGCCTGCCTCATCGCCTCGATGTAAGCCGGAATGTCTCCTCCGTAGTATTCGTGGTTGCCCAGCACCGCGTAGGTGCCGAGCGGGGCCTTCAGCTGCGAGATGACTTCCGCCATGCGCAGATGGAGGAACGGCTTGACACTGTCGTCCAGCACGTCGCCCGGCAGCAGGATCAGATCGGGACGCAGCTCCTGGCTGATGCGGACGAGCTTTCTCAGATGGCGCTTGCCGACGATGTCGCCGAGATGGATGTCGGAGGCGACGAGCAGCGTCACGCTGTCTCGATCCGGCATGGACTTGTCGACCTGTACGCTGTGGCGCCTCACGACCGGGCTGAGCGCGTTGCGCGTGCCCCAGGCGAGCAGGACGAGCAGCAGGCCCAGCACGGTCCAGCCGGCCGCGCCGGCGTAGGCATCGAGCGAAACGCCGGCCGCGCGGGCCGCGAGCCAGCCGAGATCGGCGAGCGGCAGCAGGAGGATGAGGTATTCCAGCACGACGATCGAATAGGAAGCGGCGGCTTTGAACAAGCGAGCCGGCAGCGCTCCCCAGAAGCGGACGAGCGCCATGGCGAGGAAGTACGAGACGGACGCGAACACGACGGCCGTCCACATGCCGAGTCCCGGCGACAAGCTTTGGCTGGAGAGGAATAGCGAGAGATTCCACCCGATATAATAGATCAGGGCGGCGTACGTCACGAGGATGGATACGAGGGCAAGCCATCGGCGGCTCATGCGGGCATTCTCCTTTTTTTGCGATGCTACCGATAGCGTAACGGTTTTTGTAACTTTGTTGCAACTTATCGCGAGGCAAGCCCGTTTATACTAGTACCAACAGCTGATTCACCCCTTGCTGCCAAGGGTAATGAAGCTCAAGCTCTTGTCACAAGTCCTAGCTTTCCGAAAGGGAGACGAGCACATGAAAAAAGGTCTCATCAGCGTTCTTGCTACCGCTACGATTTTATTCTACTTCATCTCCACGGCCAATGCCGTCGGCGGAGACTATCAGCCGGTTCAAAAGACGGCCGACACCCAAACCGATTACATCGAATCCATCACGCATAAAGAAGGCAAATGGTACATAACGGTCGATCCGATCGAATGGTACGAAGGCAAGGCGGCCGACGAGCAGTTCCTGAAGCGCGAGGCGGACAGCGGCCTGGACGGCGCGCCGGACGGCTACTATATCGTCAATGACGATACGGCGACCCAGACGTTCGAGCTCTCTCCGGAAGCGGCCGTGCTCATGCAGCTGTACGATCGCACAGGAGATCCGGCCGAGCTGGAGACGCACTGGAACGAGTCGGTCGCTCTGGACGAATTCGCCAAGCTGTATGCCAAGAACGACGTGCTCGACCTTGCCGATTTCCCTTATCATCTGACCGTCAAGGACGGGGTCGTGACGAAGATCGTGCAGCAGTTCATTCCATGATGCGATAAGCGCAAAAAACCTTCGGCCTGAACGGGCCGAAGGTTTTTTGCGCGCTTATGATGCGGCGGCTCGTTCAGGCGCCGGACGATCGGATGTGCGGCGGGAAGGAACGAGCAGCAGCAGGCTGACGAGAGAAACGAAGATCGTCGCGCCCATATCCGACAGGATGGCGATCCAGAGCGTGAGCCATCCGGGTATCGTCAGCAGCAAGGCGAGAAGCTTGAGGCCGAGCGCGACGCTGAGATTGAAGCGGATGATCCGGTTCGTGCGCTTGGCGATACGGATCGCTTCGGGCAGCTTGCCCAGATGATCCTGCATCAGCACGACATCGGCGGTTTCGATCGCGCTGTCCGTGCCTTTGCCCATCGCGATGCCGAGATCGCAAGCCGCAAGCGCCGGCGCATCGTTGATGCCGTCGCCGACCATCGCGACTTTGCCTTCGGCTTTGAGGCGGCGGACGCGCTCGACCTTGTCGGCGGGCAGCAGGCCTGCTGCGGCTTCGTCGACGCCGGCGGCCGCGGCCATGCGCCGAGCGGCTGCTTCGTGATCCCCGGTCAGCATGACGGTGCGGGCGATGCCGACGCGGCGCAGCCCGCGTACGACGCCCGGCGTCTCCGGCCGCAGCTCGTCGGAGATGCCGAACAAGCCGAGCATCCGGCTCTCGTCCGCCAGCGCGACAAGCGTCAAGCCCTGCTCTCGATAGGAGCGGAGCGTCTCACCCGCTGCTTCATGCGGCAGGATGCCGAGCTCTTCCAGCGCGGCGGGGCTGCCGAGCGCGTACTTCACGCCGGCCAGCTCCGCGGCAAGCCCTTTGCCGGGCGAGGCCGTCGTCTCGGCAGGCTCGTATGCGATGCCGCGCCCCTCGATATAGGAGAGCACGGCCTTGGCCAGCGGATGAGCGGAGCCGCTCTCCATGGCGGCCGCCACGGGCAGGAAGCGGTCGTCCCAGCTCGCGGCCTCGGCGACATGAGGCTGCCCTTTCGTCAGCGTGCCGGTCTTGTCGAAGGCGATGATGCGGATCCGGCCGAGCTGCTCGAGATGGGCGCCGCCTTTGACCAGAATGCCTTCGCGCGCGAGGCGCGTGATGCCGGCGAGAATGGCGACGGGGGAGGACAGGATGAGCGCGCACGGGCAGCCGACGATAAGCACCGCGAGCCCTTCGTACAGCCAGTGCCGCCATTCCCCGCCGAACAGCAGCGGAGGGACGAGCATGACGAGCGCGGCGACGATCATGATGGCCGGCGTATAATAGCGGGAGAAGCGGTTGATGAACAGCTCGGTCGGCGTCTTGGACTCCTGCGCCTCCTGAACGAGCTGAAGGATCTTCGCCAAGGAGGACTCCGCGTACGATTTCTCGATCCGGATCGTAAGGCTCCCCTCTTGGTTCAGGCTGCCGCCGAACACCGGGTCGCCGGGCTTCTTGTCGACCGGGATCGGCTCGCCGGTGATGGCCGCCTCGTTGACGGAGCTGCTGCCCGAGACGATTTCGCCGTCCGATGGAATCTGCGAGCCTGCCGGTACGAGCACCGTCTGGCCCGCGGCCAGGCTCGCGACCGGAATGCGCCGAGTCTTGCCGTTCTCCAGCAGCAGCGCCTCCTTCGGCGCCGCCTCGAGCAGGCGGTCCATCGACTCGCGGGCGCGGTTCATGCCGAGCCCTTCGAGCAGCTCGTTGATCCCGAACAGGATCGCGACGAGCGCCGCTTCCTTCCACTCCTCGATGGCGACGGCCCCGATGAGCGCGACGGTCATGAGCGTGTCGATCGTGAAGCGGAGTCTCGCCAGATTGCGCAGCCCTTTCCAGAATGTCCGCCAGCCGCTGAGCGCGATCGCGCCGAGGTAGAGCGGGATGGACACGGCGTCCGGTATGCGGTCGCCGAGCAGGACTGCGGCCAGCAGCAGCGCGAGGCTGATGCCGAGCTGGATGTAAATGCCTCGTCCGGAGGCGTGGTCGTGATCGTGATCGTGCCCATGGGCATGGTCGTGATCGTGGTCATGCTCATGGCCATGTGCGTGGCCCTGGGCGGCTTTCGCTTCGGAAGCGGAGGCACGACGGGCATGCTGGGCATGAGCTTCGGCTTGGGCCTGGTCGGGAACGGATGCAGGGTCATGCCCATGGGAATGCTCCGCCGCGCAGCAGGCGGCGTGGCTTTCTGTCGGAGCGGCGGCAGCCGCGCGTTCCGCTGCGATCGCCGCGCCGTCGGTCTTCAATATTTTGCGTACCTTGTCCAGAGGCACGCGCTCGTCCAGGACGAGCCGCGCGGAAGAATAATGAAGCACGGCCGAATCGCCGTAGGGAAGCTTGCGGATCTGCCGCTCCATGTCTGCGGCGCAATTGCCGCAGCTGAGGCCTTTGAGTCGATATTCAAGCATGGGGCATCGTCCTTCCTCTTCTTACGCATGAATACTTGCTCATATAATATGATTGATTCCCGCGATGGTCAACCGATTCGGGCGATTGTCCCTAAAAAGTAATGATGTCCGTAAAACTTCCGTTTAATGCCGGCGATTGGTATAATGAAAGGCAAGGGAACGGATCGGAGGCTGAAGTGGATGAATACGAATGGGAGAAGCCCGAAGGCCGTTCAAGACGATACGGCTGACTGGCGCGAGGACGAGCCGGGCGAGCTGGAAGGCGAGCATGCGGCTCCCGAGCAGCCCCGCGATCTGAGCGCGGTCAAGGCGGCCATGCTCGACGACCGCTCCGCGCTGCAGCTGGCCGATTGGCTCAAGGCGCTCAGCGACCCGACGAGAGTCAAGCTCGTCGACGCGCTCATGCACAGCGAGCTTTGCGTGCACGATCTGACCGTGCTGCTGGGGATGAACCAATCTGCCGTCTCCCATCAGCTGCGCTATCTGCGCAACATGCGGATCGTCAAGCGCCGCAAGGAAGGCAAGACGGTGTACTATTCGCTTGACGACGATCACGTGGAGCAGGTGTTCCGTCAGACGCTCGAGCATGTCCGGCATTCCTAAGCGGAGGAATGCCGTTTTTACGGGCTCGGAAGTTGCGTGAAATACATATTTTACGCAACTTCGATTCTAAGAGACTTTTATCGCCTAGGTAAAGGAGTGGGGAAGGTTGTCCGTGACGGTGCATGAGCTGCAAGAGGCCTATGGCGAAGAGCTGGAGCTATTCCGCATCTGGATGAAGAATCAGGGCATGACGCTGTCGACGGAGAGGGCTTATCTCGCCGACGTCCGGCAATACCTCGCGACCCTATACCCCGGATCGCTGGAGCGGACCGGCAAGCTGGACATCATGCGCTATCTGTCGGCGAGCCGCGAGCGGGGAGCGGGAGACGAGGCGCGCAATCGCAAGCTGAGCTCGCTGCGGGCGTTCTACCGGGCGCTGAACGAGATGGACCGGCTGCACGCCAATCCGGCCGCGCTCACGCCCAAGTCGCGCCAGCAGAAGAACCGCATCCCGTCCTACCTGGACGAGGACCAGCTGCAGGAGCTGTTCGGCCATGTGGAGGGCAAGCACCGGGAGCGCAATCTGTCGATCCTGCTGCTCATGGCCTATGCGGGACTGCGGGTCGGGGAAATCCATCGGCTCAATGCGTTCGATCTGAAGCCGGACGGGACGTTGTCGGTGCTGGGCAAAGGCCGGAAATGGCGCTATCTGCCGCTCCCGGACGGGCTTGTCCGGCTGCTGCGGCGCATGGAGGACGACAGCCGCGTCCCGGCGCGGCCCAGCAAGGAGCAGCCGATGTTCGTCAGCCAGCTCGGACGGCGCTTGTCGGTCCGCATGATCCAGACGATCGCGGACCGCACGCTGCTCCGGCTGCAGGGCGAGCGTCCGGAGCTGGCGATGAAGAAGCTGTCCAGCCACAAGCTGCGCCACAGCTTCGCGACGATGCAGATCCGCAGCGGCACGGACATCCGTACGCTGCAGGAGCTGCTCGGCCATGCGAGCATCGAGACGACGCAGATCTACACGCATATCGACAACGCGCAGATGAAGACGGCGATGGAGCGCATGTCCGCCAAGCTGCCGGAGCTGCGGGAGAGCCGTCCTCGCTGAGCGGGCCGAGGCTTGCCGAATGACGGGGCCTGATAGCGAAAAACAGGAAATGCGTAATGGGCATGCCCGAGGGAGACTTCGGTTATAGCTGTTTCCGCTCTGTCGAGGAGGATGTTTTCGTGTTCAAATGAAGAGTGCGAAGAGACAGGAGTAGGAAAGGAGCTTCCGCATATGGCCGAATCGCCATTTAGGAAAGGAATCGAGCTCTGCCGTCGCTACCACCGCGACATCATCGAGCCGTTCATGGCAAGTCGATACCCGCACTTGGCCTACTCCTCGGCATTGCTCGGGCCGGGCAGCGAGGTGCTCGGCTATGACACCGAAATGTCGGCGGACCATGATTGGGGTCCGAGGGTCGGGCTATTCGTCAGCGAGTCGGACCGCGAGAGGATTCAGCCGCTAAGGCAAGCTCTGGACAGGCTCGCTCCGCAGACGTTTGAGGGCTATGCCGTCGAGGCTGGTAAGACCGTGGCGACGACGGTCACAGCCTTTTTGGACGACCTTCTTGCGGTTGACTCTGCTCGCTTGGATCCCCTGGACTGGCTGACGATCCCTTCGCAATCTCTTCTCGAGATCACGAAAGGCGCCGTCTATCGGGACGACAGCGGCCAGCTGGCCGCCATGCGCAGGCGATTCCGCTATTATCCGCATGATATCTGGCTGTATATGCTCGCTGCCGGCTGGCAGAGGATCGGCCAAGAGGAGCATCTGATGCTCCGCTCCGGCTATGCAGGCGACGAATTGGGATCGGCGGTCATCGCTTCTCGCCTCGTGAGGGACGTCATGAATCTCTGCTTCCTCATGGAGCGCGAATATGCGCCTTACCCGAAATGGTTCGGCACGGCGTTCGGCCGGCTGAAAAGCGCCGCCCCTTTGCTGCCGCTCCTCTGGAGCGCCCAGACCGCGACGGCCTGGAAAGAGCGCGAGCAGGCTTTCAACGACGCGTACCGCATCCTTTCCGGCATGCATAATCAGCTGGGGCTTACCGCGCCTGTTCCAGAAGCAGCCTCCGCCTTCTACGATCGCCCTTTCCGGGTGATGGACGGCAGTTCGGTGGCGAGCCTCCTGATCGAACGGATCGAGGATGCAGGCATCCAGGCGCTGGCGCGAACGCGCCTGATCGGCAGCATTGACCAGATCAGCGACAACACCGATTTCCGCATGATGGCGACGCGAACGCAGAAGGATGGCCGTAGGGACAGGAGCGGCCTGCAGCATCTGTACCGAGGCGAGTCCAGCTCCGAGGCGGATGAGGTGAATTGAAACAGACAGGTCCGGCTGAAGCCGGACCTGTCTGTCGTTGAAGCGCTTGTCAACCGAGCGATCCGCTCGGCAGCAGCTCGGAGATCGCCACCTTGCGGCCTTCGGCGGAGCTGCGGATCGCGCCGAACACCATCGCCATGCTGAGCAGGTTGTCGCGGCAGTCCGTTTCTGCGCGTCGGCCGGCATGCAGCGCGTCGAACATCTCGGCGATGCAGCGATGATGCCACGGCTCGCCTTCCGGTTCGGGAGATGTGTCGATGCGCTGCGAGCTGCGGATGAACGCCTCCTCCTGGCCGGCCGGATCGACGGCCTCGGCGTACGGCGCGCCTGCGCCGTCCCAGAGCGCCGTGCCGGACGAGCCGATGACGCGCCACTGAGCTTCCCAGGAAGTAGGGGCGCCTTCCGAGCACCAGGAGCCCCTATAGCTGAACACGCTGCCGTCCGACATCTCGAAGATGCACAGCGCCGAAGCGCTGCCCTTGTACCAAGAGCCGGGCGGGTTGAACTCCTGGCAATAGACGGAGACGGGATCGGCGCCGAGCAGCAGCCGCGCCTGGTCTAACGTATGGATGGCCATGTCGAGGATGAGCGGGCTGTCCATCAGATCGCGGAAGCCGCCGAAGTGGGCGCCGATGAAAAAGTCCGCTCCGGCAAAGCCTGGCGTGCCGATCGCGCCGCCGGCGATCAGCTCGCGGAAGGCGCGGATGCGCGGGTCGAAGCGGCGGTTCTGCATGACGGCATGCATCCGGCCCGTCTCGGAGGCGGCTCGGACGACGTCAAGGCACGCTTCCCAGCTTTCGGCCAGCGGCTTTTCGGAGAAGACGTCGCAGCCGAGGCGCATGGCCGTCTGGCTGATGACGTGATGGCTCGCGGGTATGGTGACGTCGAACACGAGATCGGCGCCGCTCTCCTTTATTGCCTGCTCCAAATCCGTATAGACGCCGCAGCGCAGGCCGTGCTTGTCTCTCATGCTCTCTGCCGCCTCGAGGCGGACGTCGACGAGACCGACGATGTCGGCGTCCGCGCGGGTCAAGGCATAGTCGACCCACGTATGGGCCATCCCTCCGCAGCCGGCGACGACGATCCGGCGGCGCGGGGAAGATGCGGTTCGGTTCATGGCATGCTCGCCTCCTCTGGCAGATCAGCAGCGTGGAATGCGGCAGCCGCCCGGAGCTCGCCTGCCTTGCTGATCCTGCCGATGTTGGTTTATGATGAATTCAATCAGGCTAAGTATAAGCGCTGTCAATCGAAGCGGCTCTAGCCGATCTTGGTCATTACCACTCTTATCTTGGCGGTGCATCGCATGAAGGATGGAATCCGGCTGCGGGAGCACAATCTGCTCGATCCGCTGTTTCCGGTCAAGGTCTACGTCAACCGCGCCGCAGATACGGCTCCGGGCCAGAACATCTTGTTCCTGCATTGGCACGAGCATTTCGAGCTGATCGTCATGCGGCGCGGCAAGGCGGTCTTCCGCTTGAACAGCGAGCCGTTCGAAGCGGAGCCGGGCACCGTGCTGCTCGTGCAGGCGGGCGACCTGCATGCGGGGTACAGCCGCTTCGGCGGAGCGACCGAATATGTGTCGATCGTGTTCAGCGGCTCGCTGCTGCGGAGCTGGAGCGCGGATCCCGGCTATGCGGAGCTGCTCCAGCCTTACCTGGACGGCCATGGGCGGCTGCATCCGCTCGGCGCCGGCGGAGAGTCGGAGCTCGCGGAGCGCGTCATCGCCGACATCTCCGCCGGGACGGCGGGAGGGCGGCTGCTGGCGCGGACCGGACTGATGCTGATGCTGGCGCGCGCGGCCGCCGCCCAGCCCGCTCCCGCGCCGGCGCGGCCGCAAGAAGCGCAGCTGCGGCAGGAGCGGTTCAAGCAGCTGCTCCGCCATGTGGAGGCAAGCTGCGCGGACAAGCATACGATCGATGACGCGGCGGCGCGCGTGCGGATGGACCCGTTCCATTTTTGCAAAGTGTTCAAGAAGCTGACGGGCAGCACGTACATCGACTACGTGAATCAGGTCCGCATGCAGGAGGCGATGCGGCTGCTGCGCCAGGAGGATTGCAGCGTCGCCGAGGCGGGCGAGCGGGTCGGCTGCGGCAACGCGAACTATTTCACCAAGCTGTTCAAGCGGTACAACGGCATGACGCCCTCGCAAGCGAAAAAGCTCGGCCCAGGCGGAGGGCAGCCGTAAGCGGGATCAAACGATGCAGGAGGGAAGCGGATATGGGAGCGGATTTCTCCACCAAGCATGACCAGCTGATCGCCTATATGGAGAAGCTGGAGGTCGGCGCGCGCGTATCGGTGCGGAAGATCGCCCAGGCGCTCGATGTCAGCGAAGGCACCGCCTATCGGGCGATCAAGGACGCCGAGGCGCGCGGCATCGTCAGCACGAAGCTGCGGACCGGCACGGTGCGCGTGGACAGCAGCAAGCGAGAGAAGATCGACCGGCTGACGTTCGGCGAGATCGTCGCGATCGTCGACGGCCAGGTGCTCGGCGGCGAGGCGGGGCTCGGCAAGCCGCTCAGCAAGTTCGTCATCGGCGCGATGCAGCTGGAGGCGATGATGGGCTATATCGAGCCGGACAACCTGCTGATCGTCGGCAACCGCGACAAAGCGCATCTAAGCGCCCTTTCGCTCGGTGCCGGAGTGCTCGTGACGGGCGGATTCGGCGCGACGCCCGAGGCCGTCGCGCTCGCCGACCGGCTGGAGCTGCCGATCCTGAGCAGCGCATACGATACGTTCACGGTCGCCGCGCTCATCAACCGGGCGATCTACGACCGCCTGATCAAGAAGCAGATCGTGCTCGTCTCGGACATCATGAACGCGGACGAGCCGGTCGCTTCGCTGCCCGAAGAGGCGACCGTGGCCGACGCGATGGCCGTCATCGAGCGGACGAACCACAACCGCTTCCCGGTCGTCGACCGCGAGCGGCGGCCGGTCGGCATGGTGACGACGAAGGATCTCATCGGCGCGGCTCCGGACGAGCCGATCGCCGAGCGGATGACGCCGCAGCCGAAGACATGCACGCCGCAAACGTCGGTCGCGACGGCCGGCCACCGCATGGTCGCCGAGTCGATCGAGCTCCTCCCGGTCGTCGATCCCGACGGCAGGCTGAGCGGCGTCATCAGCCGCAAGGACGTGCTGCAGGCGATGCAGCAGATCCAGCATCAGCCGCAGAACGGCGAGACGCTGGAGGATCAGATCCGCCGCCGCTTCGTTTCCGGACAGGATGAGGACGGACGCTTGTACTATGAAGGGCCGGCCGAGGCGCTGTTCAGCAGCCCGATGGGCCATCTGTCGGAAGGCGTGCTCGCCGGACTCGTCCATCATGCCGCGGCGCGGGCGCTGCGGGACCATAGGCGCGGCAACCTGATCGCCGACAGCCAGTCGGTCTATTATCTCGCGCCGGTGGAGATCGATCAGACGCTCCGCCTGTACCCGGAGCTGATCGAGCTGAGCCGCAAGTTCTGCAAGATCGAGATCCAGGTGCTTGCCGACGGGCGCAAGGTCGCCCAGTCGATGCTGACGGCAAGGCTGATGGAGCCGTAGCAAGCGGGAAGGGCAGCCAGGCGATAGCCGGAAGCCGGGCGGTGTCCCGGCCTTTGGCCTCGCTTGGGAGGAGCCGGGAGGAGCGAGCAGCGCGGAGATAGATTTGCCCCCCAAAAAACGTCGGGCCCATGGGGCCCGACGTTTTTTGGCATGCGCAGGGCAAGGCGGCATGGAGCTGCTCCCGCCTTCGTCCCGCTTGTTCGGATCGCTTGAAGATCATCTGTACTATAACAACTAAAAATTTATTAAAAACAGTATTGAACATTATTCGAACACTGTTATATAATAGCACCAAGATCATAAAACAAACTCATACAGATTGGAGATGTTCCGGATGGATTGTCCGCATTGCGAAGGTCATGGGGAGCTGGAATTTCAACGGCTTGAGGAAAGGACGGTCGCAGCGGGAGCGTCAAACCCGCATGGCGCGTTCAATGCCGCCTACGAGCTCTGTCCGCGCTGCGAAGGGTCCGGCGTGCTGGAGCTGGAGGAAGGGGGACTAGGGAGATGAGCGCGAGTCGATCGACGGAACAGGCAAGGGAAACGTTGCTGGCGCGCTGGAGCTCGCCTCGCTATCAGGGCATCCATCGTCCCTACGGGCCCGACGACGTGCTGAAGCTGCGCGGCTCCGTGCTCGTCGAGCATACGCTGGCCGCGCGCGGAGCGGCTCGCCTATGGGAGCTGCTGCAGAGCGAGCCTTACGTGCCGGCGCTGGGCGCCTTGACCGGCAATCAGGCGGTGCAGCAGGCGAAGGCGGGGCTCAAGGCGATCTATCTGAGCGGCTGGCAGGTCGCCGCCGATGCCAATCTGTCCGGACACATGTATCCCGATCAGAGCCTGTACCCGTCCAACAGCGTACCGAGCGTCGTGAAGCGCATCAACCAGGCGCTGCAGCGAGCGGATCAGATCCAGCATGCCGAAGGCCGCGGCGACATCGACTTCCTGCTGCCGATCGTCGCCGATGCGGAAGCCGGATTTGGCGGCGCGCTGAACGTGTTCGAGCTGATGAAGGCGATGATCGAGGCCGGGGCGTCGGGCGTACATCTGGAAGATCAGCTCTCCTCGGAAAAGAAATGCGGCCATCTCGGAGGCAAGGTGCTGCTGCCGACGCAGCAGGCGGTGCGGCATCTCGTCTCCGCCCGGCTCGCGGCCGACGTGCTCGGCGTCGACACGGTGCTGATCGCGCGCACCGACGCGCACGCCGCGCGGCTGCTGACGAGCGACGCCGATGCGGCCGACGACCGCTTCCGCACGGGCAGCCGGACGCCGGAGGGCTTCCACGAAGTGCGGCCGGGCATCGAGCAGGCGATCGCGCGCGGCCTCGCCTATGCGCCGTACGCCGATCTCGTCTGGTGCGAGACGTCGGAGCCGGACCTGGAGGAGGCTCGCCGGTTCGCAGAGGCGATCCGCGAGAAGCATCCCGGCAAGCGGCTGGCCTACAACTGCTCTCCCTCGTTCAACTGGAAGAAAAAGCTCGGCGACGAGGAGATCGCGCGCTTCCAGCAGGAGCTCGGCCGGCTCGGCTACAAGTTCCAGTTCGTCACGCTCGCCGGCTTCCATGCGCTCAATTACGGCATGTTCACGCTGGCGAGAGACTACCGGGATCGCGGAATGGCCGCCTACTCGGAGCTTCAGCAAGCGGAGTTCGCCGCCGAGCCGGCGGGCTACGAGGCGACGCGCCATCAGCGGGAGGTCGGCACCGGGTATTTTGACGAGGTGATGGGGGTCGTGAGCGGAGGGACGGCGAGCACCGCCGCCCTGGCCGGCTCGACCGAGGCGGAGCAGTTCACGGCAGCCGGCAGCGAGGAGGCGGGAGCATGAGGGAAATCGACAACCGGCTGCGGCTCGCCGCTCCGGAGCTGGAGGCAGAGCTGCAGGCCATGCTCACGGGTGAAGCGTTGTCGTTCGTCGGAGAGCTTGAGGAGCGGTTCGGAGCGAGACGGCTGGCGCTGCTCGGGGAGCGCGCCCGCAAGCAGGAGCTGTACGACCGCGGAGCCAAGCCGGACTTCCGCGCCGATACGGCGCCGATCCGCTCCGGCTCGTGGACCGTCGCTCCGCCGCCTGTGGCGCTGCAGGACCGGCGGGTGGAGATTGCCGGCCCGGCGGGGGACCGCAAGATGGTCCTCTATGCGCTCGGCTCCGGCGCGAACGTGTTCCTGTGCGATCTGGAGGACGCCAACGCCCCGACCTGGCGCAACGCGGTGGGCGGCCA
Organism: Paenibacillus albicereus; assembly: GCF_012676905.1. NCBI lineage: Bacteria > Bacillati > Bacillota > Bacilli > Caryophanales > Paenibacillaceae > Paenibacillus > Paenibacillus albicereus. Next base: position 2,549,165 of record NZ_CP051428.1, read on the forward strand.
GAACAACATCCGGGACGCGCTTGCGCGCACGTTGAGCCACGTGACGCCCGACGGCAGGCGGCTGGAGCTCGCGGAGCGGCCGGCCGTGCTCAAAATGCGGCCGCGCGGCTGGCACATGGAGGAGAAGCACGCGCTGCTCGGCGGCCGGCCGATCTCGGCGAGCCTGTTCGACTTCGGCCTGTTCGCCTGGCATAACGCGCCGATGCTGCACCGGAGAGGAGATGGCGCCTACCTGTACCTGCCCAAGCTTGAAAGCATGGAAGAAGCGGCTCTCTGGGCGCATGTCTTCGTCCATGCGGAGGAGCGGCTCGGCTTGCCGCGAGGCTTTTTCCGGGCGACGGTGCTGATCGAGACGCTGCCGGCGGCGTTCGAGATGGAGGAGATCCTCTACGCGCTGAGAGAGCATGTCGACGGCCTCAACTGCGGTCGCTGGGATTATATTTTCTCCTATATCAAAAAGCTGCGCCGCCACCCGGATGCCATCCTCCCGGACCGCAGCCGGGTGACGATGGAATCGCCGTTCATGGACGCCTACGCGCGCCTCGCGATCCGCACCTGCCACAAGCGCGGCGCTCACTGCATCGGCGGGATGTCCGCCTTCATCCCCGTCAAGCAGGATGCGCAGGCGAACGAGCTGGCGCTGGAGCGCGTCCGTCGCGACAAGGAGAGGGAAGCCCGGCTCGGACATGACGGCACATGGGTGGCGCATCCCGCGCTCGTGCCCGTGGCGCGGGATGTATTCGACGCCTATATGCCGGGGCCGAACCAGCTGGGCGCGATGCCTGGAGGCGGAGAGGTGACGGCGGCCGAGCTGCTGCTCGCTCCGAAAGGCGATATCACGGAGGACGGCGCGCGCGCCAACCTGTCGGTCGGCATCCAGTATGTCGCCGCGTGGCTGGACGGGGTCGGCGCGGTTCCGATCCGCGGCCTGATGGAGGATGCCGCTACGGCGGAAATCTCCCGCGCGCAGCTGTGGCAATGGCTTCATCTGCCGGAGGCGAAGCTGGCGGACGGCAGACGGCTGACGCCGGAGCTGCTGGAGCGCTGGCTGCTCGAGGAGCTGGCGCCGCTCGAGGCATCGCTCGCTTCGCCTCGACGGGCGGCATCGCTGCGGCTGGCGGCCGAGCTGTTCCGCGAGATGACCCTCGAAGAGACGCTGCCGGAGTTTTTGACCGTACGTGCCTATCCTCATCTGCAAGATGCGTCCGACTAAATTCCACTGATGAAGGAGCCGATCCGCCATGACGACCGATCCGATCCGCCCAGCCGCTTCTCCCGCCGCCTCAGCAGAGGCTGCGAAGCCATGCTTCTCCTGCGAGAGCCAGACTCCCGCCCGCGGCGAGCTCATCTGTCCGGACTGCCGCAAGGAGACGGGGCTGAGCGATGCCCACTATTACATCAAGCAGTACTACTACAGCCGATGAAGTCGCTGGCCGCCCGCTCCGGGCGGCTTTTTTTTCGGAGAGGCGGCCGGTCGCGCCGGCTCGATATGTTCAGCAAGCCTTCACAGCCGGACGCCTCTTCGTGCGCCTCGATCTGCTATACTGGTGGCATAGAGACGCTTCCACGAGGGGGAATTCCATTCCATGCTGCCTTATATCCTGGTCGCCCTGGTCATCCTGACCGCGATCGGCGCTACGCTCGCCGTCGGCTTCTCCCGCGAGAACCGGCAGGCCAATCCGGATTACGACCGTCAGCACGGAGGCCGCTGGGCGCGGCTGTCCTTGCTGTATATCCTTACCGCCGTGGTGAGCCTGGTCGCCCTGATTCTCGTCATCATCGATTGATGCTTTCCGCCGAAGTCCCGTCCGCCGCCTGCGGACGGGACTTTTGTGCATCCAGACGAGCGGGGGTATGGTATAATTTTCATGAAATGGCGCAACGGCTTCGATTTGGAAGATGGAGCTTGTCCAGGAATTCCGCCCCTCTGCAACCATTCCTCGGGATGCGCCGTAGGAAGAGAACCTTCACGGCTTCGTCGTAAACGATTTTATTTCATCGCAGGCAGGAGGTCGAACCATTGGCCGGAACCAAGCTCGCTCGGGCTTTTGCCCTCACCCTCGGCGTGGCCGCCGCCAACGTCGCGGTCTTTTCTCCCGGCTTGATGAACATCCGCTTCGGGGGCTCCGCCTTCTCCTCCGCCCTCGGAGCGGCCGTTCTGGCTGCCAGCGCGCTCGCGCTTCTATACGGAGCCTATTCCTTCCTTCAACGTCCCCCCTTGCCGCCGCTTCCAGCCAAGCTGGAGACGCCGGAGCATTTGGCCGCGGCGCTCGGCGCCTTCCGCCGCGTCCGGACCGTCGAAGCCGAGCTGGAGCTCGCGCTGGAGCAGCTCGACCGGATGGAGAAGCGCAAGCAATCGCTTCACCGCCTGCTCGCGCAGCGGTTCCAGCCCGATGAGCTGAGCTACCGCAAGTTCAGCGGCGTCATCCTGGAGGTGGAGGAGCTGTTCCGCCGCAATCTCCGGGCGATGCTCGGCCGGCTCTCGGTCTACGAGCAGACGGAGGCGGAGCTGAAGTCCGGCAGCCGCTCGCTCTCCCGCGACCTGCAGCAGCGCAGGCTCGAGCTGATCCGCGAGCAGCATGAGCATCTCAAGGCGACGCTCGGCCACAACGAGGAGATTCTGCTCAAGCTGAACCAGCTGCTGCTCGAGCTCACCCGTCTGGACCAGCAGAGCCCCGCCCGGGTCGACGAGCTGCCGGGCATGCAGGAGCTGGACGCCTTGATCCGCTCGACCAAATACTACGCATAAGGGGGCGCCCGCCTTGAAAAAAGGCCGTTTCGCATTCGTATCCATCGTCCTCATCCTCGCCGTGTTCGCGCTCGTGTACTACGGCATCCAGTTCACCTCCAATCTCGGCAAGACCGATCAGCAGGTGAGCGCCGAGGACGCCGCTTCGAGGCTCGCCAAGCTGTACGGCAAGCTCGGCGTGACGACCGAGGCGCCGGTCAAAGGGCAGATCGACCTCGATCCGGTCGATGTCGCCGCCTCGCTGCCGGACATCTCGAAGTTCCCGATCGCGGTGGAGCATACGACCGACACGTTCCTGGAGCTGTTCTCCTCCACCGAAAAAGCGGGCAGCGGCGTGGACGGCTGGCTGACGGAGGTCGGCGAAGCGTTCAACCAGGCCGGCATCCAGGCTGGCGGCAAGCCGGCATCGGTGCAGATCCGCAACATCGCGTCCGGCACGGCTTCCGATTATATCCGCAGCGGCAAGCATGTGCCGGACGCCTTCACGCCGTCCAACGAGCTGTGGGGCGAGATGGTCAAGGCCAGCGGGGTCAAGACGGAGCTGATCGCGAAGCGGCTGGCCGGCAACGTGCCCGGCATCGTCATGGCGAAGGCCAAGTATGAGGAGATGGTGAGCGACTACGGGGCGGTCAACGTCAAGACCGTCACCGATGCGATCGCCGAGAACAAGCTGTCGATGGGCTATACGGATCCTTTCGCCAGCTCGACGGGACTGAACTTCCTCCTGACCGCGCTCGATACGTTCGACAGCTCCGACCTGCTCAGCGAGACAGCCGTGCAAGGGTTCCAGAAGTTCCAAGCGAACGTGCCGTTCACGGCTTCGACGACGATCCAGATGCGGGAGGCGGCCAAGTCGGGCCGGCTGGATGCGTTCGTGCTGGAGTACCAGACGTTCGTCAATGCGGACGACTTCAAGAGCGGCTACGTGTTCACGCCGTTCGGCGTCCGCCACGACAGCCCGCTCTATGCGCTCGGCGACATCGGGCCCGAGAAGCTGGAGATCGCGCGCAAGTTCGCCGAGTTCGCCCTCAGTCCGGCCCAGCAGCAGGCGGCGTCCGACAAAGGCTTTGGCGGCCAGGACGGCTACCAGCCGGAGCTGCCTGCAGTCGACGGCGCGCAGCTTGCTGCCGCGCAGAAGCTGTGGAAAGAAAAGAAGAACGAAGCGAAGCCGATCGCGGCCGTATTCGTCACCGACGTCTCCGGAAGCATGGCCGGCGAGCCGCTGAACCGGCTGAAGGAGTCGCTGCTCAAGGGCCAGAAGTACCTCGGCAAGGACAACAGCATCGGGCTCGTCTCGTACTCCGACCGCGTCAGCATCCATCTGCCGATCGCCAAGTACGATACGAACCAGCAATCGATGTTCGTCGGCGCGGTCGACAGCCTGCAGGCAAGCGGCGGCACGGCGACATTCGACGGCATCCTGGCAGCGATCAAGCTGCTGGAGGACTACAAGCAGACCGAGCCGAGCGCGCGGCCGATCATCTTCGTGCTGAGCGACGGCGAGACGAACAAGGGCCACTCGCTCAAGGACATCCGGGACTTGATCGAAGCGTACCGGATTCCGATCTATACGATCGGCTACAACGCCAACATCAAGGCGCTCGAGAGCATTTCCGGCATCAACGAGGCGGCGAGCATCAACGCCGACACCGACGATGTCGTCTACAAGATCGGCAATCTGTTCAACGTGCAGATGTAGATGAATCCGCTGACCGGCGCTCCGCGCCGCTACCCCCTGGAGGAGGATGAACGCATGGCGTTTTCCCTGGAAGTCCCGAGTCCCGAAGCGATCAAGACGGCGATCGAGCAGGAAGTGAAGCCGGTGCCGGAGGAAGTGAAGCAGCTGCAGGCGCAGGCCGAGTCCAACGTCTCCGCGATCATGGAGCTGGACCTGGACTCGCATGAGAAGCGCAAGGAAATTCTGCAGACGATCGATCAGTTCGGCATGGCGACGATGAAGACGTCGTCTGGCAAAAACGCGCTGTTGCAGGTGACGGTCGGCAGCCTCTCCAAAGCCGGCGACGAAGGCGGTCCGGTGGCGAAGGGACTCGCGGAGCTGCATGCGCAGCTCAAGGATCTCGATCCAAGCGCGGTCGACTTCGCCAAGACCGGGCTGCTCGGCAAGCTGTTCAACCCGCTGCGCGCGTACTTCCTCCGGTTCGAAAAAGCCGATGCGGTCATCGCCGATATCGTCGAGTCGCTGAGCAAGGGCAAGACGACGCTCAAGAACGACAACACGACGCTCGAGATCGAGCAGGCGGCGCTGCGCGACCTGACGAAGCGGCTGCAGAAGGAGATCCAGCTCGGCCTGCTCATGGACGAATCGATCGAGAAGCAGGTCGAGGCGGCGAAGGCTCGCAACGAGGATCCGGACAAAATCCGCTTCATCTCGGAGGAGGTGCTCTTCCCGATGCGGCAGCGGGTGATGGACCTGCAGCAGATGCTCGTCGTCAACCAGCAGGGCATCATGGCGATCGAGGTCGTCCGGCGCAACAACAAGGAGCTCATGCGCGGCGTCGACCGGGCGCAGAACGTCACCGTCTCCGCGCTGAAGATCGCGGTCATGGTCGCCGGCGCGCTGTATCACCAGAAGATCGTGCTCAAGAAGATCGAGGTGCTCAACCAGACGACGAACAACCTGATCGCCGGCACGTCCCGCCTGCTGAACACGCAGGGAGCGGAAATCCACAAGCAGGCGCTGGAGTCCAGCGTGTCGGTGGAGACGCTCAAGCAGGCGTTCGCAGACGTGCTCTCGGCGCTCGACTCCATCAGCGCCTACAAGCAGGACGCGCTGCCCAAGCTGCGCGGCACGATCGAGGAGTTCCGCGAGCTGGCCGATACGGGCGAACGGCAGATCAGCCGCCTGGAGCGCGGCCATCAGCTGGGACTGTAGGACGGAGCCGGCTCTGTGCGCCGCCTTGCTTTCGGGCAGGGCGGCTTTTTTGCGCGAGTCGAGCAGCGTGACGCTGCAAGCCGCCTCGCTTGGGGGCGGGACGGCTTGCTTTTGCTGAGGACGGACTAAAAAAGCATCCGGCTGCGGGCAGCCGGATGCTGGGTCATTCTTGCTATTCCGCCGGCTTGGCCGGGACGATGATCGAGTCTCCCGCCTTGAGGCCGGCTTCGGCGTCCAGGCCGTTTTTCTCGGCGATGAGCTCGGCATGCTTGCCGGTGCCGTAAAAGCGGACCGAGATGCGGTAGAACGTATCGCCGGGAAGGACGAGATAGGTCGCCGGAAGCTTGACCTTGGAATAGTCGATTTCGTTCGTCTCGGTCGGCGGGGAGCCGCTGCCGCCTGAGGATGGCTTCGACGATGCCGGCGGAAGCTTCAGCTTGTCCCCCGGCTTCATGTCGTTCACGAAGACGATGCCGTTCTTCTCCGCGATCAGCGAGACGTAGTCTTTGGAGCCGTACTGCGCGACCGAGATGGACGTCAGCGTATCGCCCTCCTGGACGATGTAGGTGCGGGTCGAGGAAGCCCTCGGCTTCGGCGTAGGCTTCGCCGGTGCCGCCGAGGCTGCCGGCTTGTCCGTCGGCGCCGCATCCGGCGACGAGGAAGGCGAAGGCTCGGGCGCGCCTGCATCAGGGGCGGAGGAAGCGTCCGGCTCCTCGCTTGGAGCAAGGGACGGAAGCGGCGAAGCCGATGGCTCCGGCGATGGAGCGGCCGGCTCCGCGGAGCCGGCCGGGGACGGCGGCGAGGAAGCGGTCGGCACGCCTGAGGCGAGCTTCTTGCCGTCATCGTCGAATGGATACATGACGAAGAAGAGAGCGAACAGCACGATGGCCAGCCCGCCGGCCGCCAGTACGCCGTTGATGACGGTCGTGTTTTTCTTTTTTTTCCGCTCCGATCGGGATCGGAAGCCGGTTTCAGGCATGTCGGATGGCATAGGGACCTCCTTGCGAACGATTGCGATTCATAGAACCAGTTTACCCTAGAATGAAGGCGACGTAGAGAATAGAGTCGAAAATCAGGTCCTTCGGACTAGAGCTGATCTAGCCCTGTCCGATCATGCAGACGATCGCTCGATTGGCGGTGCCTCGCTGGCGGGTATGAAAAAGATAAACGACAAGAAGCGGCTAGACCGCGAAGGAGGAGCTGGCTATGGGAGCATCGGAATTCGAGCAGGCGAGAGAGGCGGAAAAAGACTATCACGAGAAGCTCTACGAAGAGCGGGACATTCTGGAGCCGGGAAGCTGGATGTCGAAACCGCTCCCGTTCGCCATGGAGCTGCTGGAGAAGCTGCTGGCCGACCATCCGAGTCCGGTCGTGCTCGATCTGGGCAGCGGGCCGGGCCGCAACGCCATCCCGATCGCTCAGAGGCTGCAGGAGGCGGGGAACGGCCGCATCGTCGGGACCGACTTGCTGGAGCAGGCCGTGGAAAAGCTGAAGGAAAACGCCGCTAAATTCGGCGTAGAGGATCGCGTGCAGGCGATCCAGGCGGATGTCGAGCAGGAGGCTTTCGAGGCCGAGACGTATGACTATGTGCTCGCCTGCGGCTGTCTGGAACATGTATCGTCCGAGGACGCGCTTCTACGGGTCATCCGCAAGCTGCAGGAAGCGACCCGGCCGGGCGGCATGCACGGCTTGTCGATGAATACGGATCTGCGCGAGACGGTCGTAGAAACCGGAGAGGAGCTGCCTCCGCAGATCGAGCTCAAGCTGTCGGAGGATCAGACGCGTGCCTTGCTGGAGCAGGCGTACGAAGGCTGGGAGGTGCTCCTGCGTTCCGGGCATGAGGTCGAGATCGAGGAGGACAAGTACGATGAGCCGACGGAGTTCAAGGCCCGCAACGTCGTGTTCGCCGCCCGCAAGCCTTGTTCCATCCATCGGTGACGAAACGGACTTCGCCCTGTGTCCAACGAATGGATCGTGCGCCATTCAGGTGTAGATGATGAAACCTTGTCCACCTGTATGTGCTAATCTGTTCCTGATAAATCAAAGTTTGGATAAAGAGAGGAAATGATTCGTTGGCCAATATCGAGCATCTGCAAACGATTCGTGTTCCAGCTTCTGCAGTGTACGAAGCACTGACCACAGCAAAAGGACTCTCGGAAGTATGGACAGATGAACTTATCGTCACGAATGAGATCGGAAGCGTAATGGAGTTTCTATTCGGCGGCAAGGGCTTGACAAAGATGCGAGTGGAAGAACTCGTTATGGATACAAAGGTGATCTGGCAATGCGTGGATTCAGATCCAGAATGGATCGGCACGACGATTTCATTCGAATTGGAGGAGAAGAACGGGAAAACGACCGTTCTTCTTCGCCAGTTGAATTGGAAAGAGGTAACGGCATTCTACCGCGCATGCAATTATAATTGGGCGATGTTTTTGTACAGCCTGAAGCTGTATTGCGAAGAAGGCGAAGGGCTTCCATATCAGAAACGGAAGTTCTGAAGGCGATGTCGGTTATCGGCAATGAGTCGATTTGCAACGAATTGCATATACTTCTTCACAAAACTCGTATTTTGTACATATGTGTGGAATTCGATGCAATCCATGGCTTGGCGGCTTCATCCTTCTAAAGTTATTGGTTATTCACATGTTCAATAAATGAATCTACCAGACAATGTGGACTTTCTTGAGTTGAACTCAATTGAGGAACAAACAACGTTCCGATAAAAAATTTATGTCCAGTTAATTCAACAATTCTTGGCCTTCCTTCAGCATCTGTCCCTACAATTTTTAATCCTGTTTCATTAATTGGCGCTTCAAATTCCGGGTTTAGGCCATAACTACATCGGAATTGTTCGATTGCAGTTGGTTCTCGGTAAATGTTGGAGATCAATGAAGGGCTCTTTATAAAAACCTTACCTGTTTGACCCACCAATGAACAAGTCAGTTTACTGATAACTCGTTTAGAAGCATCCGGATTTAATTCTTCGTGATCAGCTTCTTCAATCATTAATTTATTTTTGGCATACTCCAGAATTATATTTTGAAATCCACCGCAAGTGCCTATTAACGGGACATTATGTTCGCGGGCATACCTAATAATTTGTAATACTCCACCAACAGATTCGGGGATGCCTGGGGCTATCCAAAATCCTTTGTAAGACTTTTTAATGGTTTCAAATTGTTCAGGAATTGACGCTGTTGGAATCCATTCATAGACAATCTGAGCCCTACATTTTTTAATGGAATGGTTTATTGCATCATTCGTGGCTTGCTGCGAAAGGTAAATCGAATTAAAATCACCAATAATGCCGATCCTCAACGATATCCCCCCTTAAACTAAAATCCACAAATCATGATAGCACGGCCAGAAAATTTTTCCAAGATAGTGATTCCCTCTGATTTATCATCCCAATAGTCCATTCTGGACTTGTAGCAGCTTTTGTACCTGAACCGATCGTATGAATTGCGTTTATATCGTATTTTGTACATATGTACGAAAAAAGGAATGAAGCAGAACCTCTTCTGCTTCATTCCTTTTTGTCTAATTCACAGACGCGTCATAGATGGATTCAATATTCCGTCCAAGAATGGCATCGAACTGTTCCGGAGTCTGCTCCGCCGACAATCCTTCTGCGAGCGCACGCGAAAAGCTGGCGATGAGACCTTGATTTCGAGCTAAGCGCTCGTTTGCTTCCTGCAAGCTGTATCCGCCTGACAGAGCCAGAACTCGAACGACTTGCGGATTCTTCGTTAGCTCGAAATAAAAATCGTCGACGCTCGGTATGGACAGCTTCAACAGAATGTTCGACTCCGGGCTGAGCCTAGTCAAACGGTCTTGAAGCATTTCCAGAAGCCATTTCTCGGACTCGGCTTTGTCCTTGCTGAAAATATCGATCTCTGGTTCCACAATGGGAACAAGACCTGCCTCTATGATCTGTTCCGCCAGCTCGAACTGCTGATCCACCACGCCCCGAATTCCGGCTTTATTCGCTTCTTTGATGACCGATCGCATTTTCGTTCCGAAGATATGCTTATCCCTTGCTCGAGCCAGACGCTCGTCCAAGGCAGCAATAGGCTTCATGCGCTGCACCCCGTCTCGGAGCTCTGCTAGGCCGTCATCGATTTTCAGGAAGGGCACGACGCCTTTATTCTCCCAGAGATAGTCGGCTGTATCCAGACCTTCCGTCTTCCGATGGATCGTATTCTCGAATAGGATCGCACCTAAGATATGCTTGGAATCAAAAGCGGCCGAAGTCAAAATGCGCTTCCTCATCTCGTGGACTAAAACGTACATTTCCTCATCATTCGAATAGCTGGATGCGGAAACTCCATATTCCTTCAGCGCGTTCGGAGTGCTGCCCCCGCTCTGATCCAAGGCGGCGATAAATCCTTTTCCTGTGCGGATGCGTTCCATCTGCTTCGTCTTCATGATGTCTATCCCCTTCCCAAATGATCTCTTTCTATTATAACCCCCCCAGGGGGATAAAGAAACGTGAAAGATGGACGAGCACGATCCGTCGGACAATAGTAGCCCGCGAGCTGTCGCTTCAGAAGAGTCCAAGCCGTGATGGCGTGGGCTCTTCTTGCGCATCGGTTCACCTGCCTCCTGAACTCTCCCCCTCCTGCTTTCGTCCGAAGAGCAGCGTAATTTGATCCGCGATATAGGCCGGGCTGAACTGAATGCCGTCTCGAATCCACCACATGATGATGCCCATGATGGACGCCGTGCGGATTTCGAGCGCCACGGGATGGCTCGAACGATCGAGCCGCTTGTTCCATCTTCTAGTCTCAATGAGGGTTTTCAGCAGATGGAAGAGATTCGTTTCCAAGCTTTTGGAATCGAACAAGACGGCCAGCAGCTTTCGCTTGTCATAGATGGAGTCTAAAAAAACCGTCAATCTCTCCTGCTCGTCCCCTGGATCCGATTGTTCGAGCGGCTGAATCTTTTCCGACAGACCGTTCAGCACTTCGTCCGCGAGCTGCCTCAGCAAGTCGGAGACATCTTCGAAATGCAAGTAAAACGTAGCCCGGTTCAATTCCGCGCGGCTTGCGATCTTCTGAACGGTCAAATGCGACAGCGAGCGTTCTTCCAGCATCAACGATACGATCGCTTCCTTGAACATCCTCTTGGACCGAATCGCGCGCGGATCTTCTTTTTTTGAGTTCGACATATCCCTCTCCCGTGTAGATCATCTAGGCATTTGGTTTTCTTCTACTGCGAGATCGACGAGTAATCGACAGTTCGATCCCGATTGCGAATGGGCAATCCCATGTTGTTATGCTAGCATTATTTTATCGACACAATGTCTACCATGCAAGCGACAGGATTCCCTCTTAACGGGCCAGATCTTCATCATCCCGAGCATGGGGGCGGTCACGAATGTTACGGAATCCACCCCCTATCTGTACCTGATGATCCGGACCATCCTGTTGCGGGTCGGATTGAATCGCCGCCTTCCTGCTGTCGCTGTTCATGCCGAACCGCAAAGCTTCGGCCGCCAAACCGCAGACGGTCGAGGAGCCGGCAGCGTCGCAAGCGAAGGAACAAGCCTAATGACGAATCAAGGGAGAGATCCGCGTGTTCAAGGATAGAGATAAGGCCATCGTTCGTTTCTCAGGAGAAAAAGAGGCACTGCGCGCGGTATCGTCCCTGCTCGTGGATCGCGAGGTCGACTTCGTCTTCCACAAGGATAAAGGTGGATATCTAAGGACGATCGATATGCTGGAGAGAAAAGCGTGGATCGCCTTGCATAAGGAGCTTGCGGAGAAGCACCCTGCGCTTGAAATCAAGCTATGGTAAGTCGTTCCCCCGGCCGCCGAACCGAACAAGCCGCTGCGGATCGCTCCGCAGCGGCTTGTTTTGGTCCTGAGCGGACCTGCGACCTGGACTCCGTTCAATTGATTTCCAAGTAATCCAAGAAGACGTCCCACGTCCCGTTGTCCGACGTGCAGACGAGCTGGATTTCCTGATTGCCCGTGCCGTGGCTCACGTTCGAGATCGTATAGACCGCCGGATAGCTGTCTCCGAAGTAGAACGTGCCCTTAGTCACGCCTCCGATCTTCAGGTCGACTCTCGCCATCGTCGAGTTGCTCGAAGCCCCGCGCAAGGAGAAGCTGTGCGTGCCGGTCGTGAAGTTCTGCGTGAATTTCACCAGATCGTTGTTGCCGTACAGCGCGACTCCGGTGAACGGCGAGCTGATGTTCGACGTGTAGGAGCCGCCCTTGGTCATGGCTTCGGCTTCCACCTTCGTGGCGGTTCCCGGCGTCCCTCCTCCGCCCCCGCTGCCGCCGATCGACAGCGTATGGCTCGTGACGTTCGCGCTGCCGCTGCTCTGGTACCCCTCGACCGTCAAGGCGACTTCGTACATCTTGCCCATCGTCATGCCGAGGCTTTCCCACTTCTTGAAGTGCTCGCTGACCGAGATCGTCCCTCCGGAACGCTTCGCCTGACGGACGCTCCAGTACTGCTTGAACGTCGCCGTGCCGATGATCGAAGGCTGGTTCACGCGCGTCGTCTCATAGATGTCGTACGTGCCGCCGTCGACCGAGATCGTTCCCTTGAACGTGCCGGTCGGGCGGTACGTGCCCCAATTGTCGACGATGTAGTATTCGACGAGCGGATCCTTCGTCCATCCGTATACGCACAGATACGAGTTGCCGCCGGGATTGAACGTCGCGTTGTAGTTGATGGAGATGGTTCCGATCTGGCCGTGCGTCTTGGTCGAATCGAACTTTTTGCCTTTGCGGAACAAGGCGTTGTTGATGCCGCTCCACTGGGCGCTGAACGTGCCGCCGCTGTTCAGCGTCATGCTCGTCGTGCCCGAGTCCTTCCACAGCTCGTAATCATAGCCGTCCTGCGTTCCCGTCTGGTTGGACGTGATGGTCGTCGCCGCATGGGCGACGGTTGCGGGCAGCGCGAGCGCCAGAGAGAGCATCAGCGTCAAGAACAGCTTGGTCCTTCCGCGTTTCATCCGATCTTCCTCCTTTGATGGTCATAGCGATGGGTCGAACTTGAGCCGGGCCGGTTTCGCTTGGGCAGCGAAACCTCGATCCCTCCTTTCTATTCCTAAGATTGTAAGCGGTTGCACAAGTGATTTTATCAAATGCCGTCTTCATCCGGCACCCGAATAAGTTTAGCTCCTACCCGAAAATGTTTAGGCATTTTCCAAAAAAAAGAAGCCGCGGCGAACCGCGGCTTACCTGGTGAACCGAATGCGATCGAACGTCTGAAGCCTATTTTCGCCAGAACGTCGTGCAGTCGGCCTTGTCCTCGATGTTGAAGGCGATCATCCGCTCCAGGAGCGGGAAGTCGACGGGCTGTCCCCACTTGAACCGGATCAAGCCTTTGGTGTGGTCATGCTTCGACTGGACGATCTCGTCCAGGAAGCGGTTCATCGTCGCCTCTTCAGGCGCGATGGCAAAGTGGCCCTTGGATGCGCTGAAGCCGACGATGAACGTATCGTGATCGGTGAACATCGGCTGGTTCCAGGCGATCTTGGGCTTCAGCTGCGGGAACGTATCCGCGACCCAAGCCAGCACCTCCTCCATCTCCGCCCGATGCTCAGGCCGGTCGATCTTCGCGAGGAATTCCTCGAATGCGTGCACGCGCTTCTCCTCCTTCGTTTCAGTCACTGCTGCAAGTAGCGTCCGGTGATCGACCGCTCCTCGCCGAGAATCGCGGAAGGCGTGCCTTCGAACACGACCTCGCCGCCCGAGCTGCCGCCGTCCGGCCCCATATCGAGGATCCAATCCGCCTGGCTGATGACCTCGAGGTTGTGCTCGATGACGATGACCGTATTGCCCGCGTCGACGAGCCGGTTCATGATGTCCAGCAGATGCCCGATATCGGACATGTGCAGCCCTGTCGTCGGCTCGTCCATCACATAGATGCTGCCTTTTTTATGCAGCTCGCTCGCCAGCTTGATCCGTTGGCATTCGCCGCCGGAGAGCGTGCTGAGCGGCTGGCCGAGCGTGATGTAGCCCAGGCCGACGTCGCTCATCGCCTGCAGCTTTCGCACGACTTCCTTCAGGCCGAAAAATTCCAGCGCCTGCTCGACGGTCAACTCCAGCACGTCCGCGATCGACTTGCCGTCCAGCTTGTACTCGAGCACCTCTTCCTTGAACCGCTTGCCGCCGCAGGCCTCGCACGGCAGCTTCACCGTGTCGAGGAAGGCCACGTCCGCGTAGACCACGCCGAGGCCTTGGCAGTTCTCGCAGGCACCCTTGGAGTTGAAGCTGAACAAGCCCGGGCTGACCTTGTTCGCGGAAGCGAACGCTTTGCGCACGTCGTCCATGATGCCGGTGTAGGTCGCCGGATTCGAACGCGTGGACACGCCGACCGCCGACTGGTCGATGACGATCGCATCCGGATGCTGCCGGAGGAAGACGTCATGGATGAGCGTGCTTTTGCCGGAGCCGGCCACGCCCGTCACGACGGTGAGCACGCCGGTCGGAATGTCGACGCTCACCTCTTTCAGGTTGTGCAGCGTCGCCTTGCGCACCGGCAGCGAGCCCGACGGCTTGCGCACGTCCTCCTTCAGCCGGAGCGGCCGCTTCATGAACGCCCCGGTCAGCGTGCCCGACTCCAGCAGGCCTTCATAGCTGCCTTCGTAGACGATCGTGCCACCGCGGCTGCCCGCGTGCGGACCGACGTCGACGATATGATCCGCGATCCGGATGACGTCGGGATCATGCTCGACGACGAGGACCGTATTGCCTTTGTCGCGTAGCTTGCGCAGCAGCTCGTTCAGCCGGTGCACATCGCGCGGGTGCAGCCCGACGCTCGGCTCGTCGAAAATATAGGTCACATCCACCAGGCTGCCGCTCAGATGCTTGACCATCTTGACGCGCTGCGACTCGCCGCCGGACAGCGTGTCCGTCTCGCGATCGAGCGTCAGGTAGCCGAGTCCGATGTCCGTCAGATGCTGCAGCCGTTCCGCCAGCGAGCGGACGATCGGCGCGGCGGCGGGATCGTCGATCTCCTGGACGACGCCGATGAGCCGGCTCGCTTCCATCGAGGACATGTCGGCGATGTTCAGCCCGTTGATCCGGCACGCCAGAGCAGCTTGGTTCAGCCTGGCGCCCCGGCAGCTGGAGCATGGACCTTCCACGATATATGGCGCGACGGCGCGCTGCGTGCGCTCCGACATCGTCTTGACGTCCCGCTTGATGTACTTGTTGGTGAACTTCTCGATGAAGCCCTCCACGGTCAGGTTCATCGTCTTGCCGCCGAACTGCACCTCGACCTTTTTCGCCTTGCCGTACAGCAGCTCGTCCCGCTCTGCCGGCTCGTACTCGTCCAGCTTCTTGTCGGGATCGAACGATCCGGATTGCAGCAGCATCGACCACTCCCAGCTGTCGACCGCGTAGTCGGGCAGCAGGATCGCTCCTTCCTTGAGCGACTTCGTCGTGTCGAGCGCCTTGTCCATATCGACGCCCAGCTTGCGCCCGAGCCCGCTGCACTCCGGACACATGCCTTGCGGATCATTGAACGAGAACCGATTCACCGGTCCGGCATGGGGCTGGCCGAGGCGCGAGAAGAGCAGCCGGACGATCGGCGAGATGTCCGTGATCGTGCCGAGCGTCGAGTGCGAGCCGCCGCCGAGCCGCCTCTGGTCGACGATGACCGCCATGCTCAGGTTCTGAATCGCGTCGGCGTCGGGCTGAGGAGCCTTGGGAAGGAAGTTGCGGACGAACAGGCTGAAATTCTCGTTCAGCAGACGTTGGGATTCGGCTGCGATCGTATCGAAGACGATCGAGGACTTGCCGGAGCCGGATACTCCGGTGAAGATCGTGATCTTCCGTTTGGGGATGCGGAGCGTGACATTCTGGAGGTTGTTTTCGCGTGCGCCTGAGATGAGGATATGCTCCTGGCTCGGAGGGTTCATGCATGACCGCCTTTCGATCGGGGATTGGATTTTTTGCAACTGTTCTTATCCTATCATGGCGGCGCCTCCGAAAAAAGGCCGAAAGGCCTGCCGCAGATGCCGCTGCGGCAGGCCTTGGCCTGTCATCCTTCTTGTCCCTTGTCCAGCCAAGTCCGCATCATCGACAGCAGCTGGGCGCTGTTGACCGGCTTCGTGATGTAGTCCGAGCAGCCGGCTTCCAGGCACAGCTCGCGGTCTCCCTTCATCGCCTTCGCCGTCAAGGCGATGATCGGCAGCGACTGGAGGCGCTCGATCGTCCGGATCGCGCGCGTCGTCTCGTACCCGTCCATGCCCGGCATCATGATGTCCATCAGCACGATCTCGATATCGTCCGCCGTCTCCAGATGGCGGATCGCATCCTGGCCGTTTTCCGCCGGGATCACTTTCATCTGATGCCGCTCCAAGATCGTCGTCAGCGCGAAGATGTTGCGGATGTCGTCATCCACGACGAGCACCTTCTTGAACTCGATCATTTCGTCCGAATTGTGCAGCTTGACCAGCTTGCTCCGCGAATCCGCCGGCAGGCTGTCCGCCTTGCGGTGAAGGAAGATCGACGTCGCGTCGATCAGCTGGGCGTCCGACTTCACTTCCTGGAGGACGGCCAGCTTCACGAGCTCGTCCCACTCCAGCTCCTCCTCCGCGGTCAGCTTCTTGTTCAAGCGGGCGACGACGGGCACGCGCTTGTTTTTGGCGTTTTTGTGCATCTCCCGGACGAATCGGATGAGATTCATGTCCGGCAGGCTGTTGTCCAGCACGACGCAGTCGATTTCCTTGGACGACAGCTGGCTCAGCGCCTTGCGCGCGGTATCGACGGCCGTGATCTTCAGGTCCTGGCTGTCGAGCAGCCCGAGGACGCGCTTGCGCTCCTCCGCCTCATGGACGACGACCAGGACGCTGCGCACCTTCTTGTCCGCGAACAGGCGGAGCTGCTCGAGCGCCTGCTCGAGCTCCTCGTTCGTCACCGGCTTGCGGAAGTAGTGATGCACGCCCTTTTGCAGCAGCTGCACCTCGTCCTCGTCCACCGTCATGACGCTGATCGGGATATGCCTCAGCTGGATGTCGTTCTTCAGCTGCTCCAGCACGAGCCAGCCGTCCGCATCTCCGAGATGCAGGTCCAGGGTGATCGCCATCGGCTTGTACGCGTGGACGAGCTCCAGCGCATCCGAGCCGCTGGGCGACAGGACCGTCTTGATGCCTTTCTTGCGCAGCAGATCGAGGATGATCGCATTGAACTTCTGGTCGTCCTCGATAATCAGGAACACCGGGTCTCCCGGTTTGATGTGGTCCCGATCGTCCACCAAGGCGTCCTCCGAGGGCCGGACGAAGCTGCTCCGGCGCTTCGGCGGCGGCGAGATGTCGATCACCTCCGGAGCGTGCAGCCTTTTCGGCTCCGGCTCGGGAGCTTCGGCTTCGGTCGGCAGGTAGAGATGGAAGACGCTGCCTTTGCCCGGCTCGCTCTGAAGCGCGATCTCGCCGCCGAGCATCTCGGCAATTTCCCGCGAGATGGCGAGGCCGAGCCCCGTCCCGCCGTATTCGCGGTTCGTGCTGCCGTCCGCCTGCTGGAACGCCTCGAAGATGATCCGCTGCTTCTCCTGCGGAATGCCGATTCCCGTATCGCTCACCGAGAAGCAGAGGACGGTCTTCGCCCGGTTCAACGTCTCGTTTTCCGGGTTCCATCCGCCGCCGGCGGTCATGATGCGCAGGATGATCTGGCCTTCCTCGGTGAACTTGAACGCATTGGACAGCAGGTTTTTCAAAATCTGCTGGAGCCGCTTGAAGTCGGTCATGATGACCGGCGGGACGCCGGCATCGACCTGAATCTGATACTCCAGCTTCTTGGCGTCCCCCATGTGGCGGAACGTGCGGTCGAGTCCGCCCGTCAGCTCCTCCAGGGCCAGCTCGCTGTAGTCCGGCGCGATCGTGCCCGATTCGATCTTGGACAGATCGAGGATGTCGTTGATGAGATGCAGCAGCTCAAGCCCCGATTCCTGGATCGTCTTGGCGAACTTGACCTGCACCTCGTGCAGGTTTTCGTCCGGGTTCTCCGCGAGCTGCTCGGCCAGCAGCAGCAGCGAATTCAGCGGCGTCCGCAGCTCATGCGACATGTTGGCGAGGAATTCGGACTTGTACTTGGACGTGAGCGCGAGCTGCTCCGCCTTTTCCTCGAGGAACCGCTTGGCTACCTCGACCTCCTGGTTCTTGCTCTCCACCTCCGCCTTCTGCAGCACGAGCAGCTTCGCCTTGTCCTCCAGCTCGTCGTTCGTGTTGCGCAGCTCCATCTGCTGCTTCTGCAGCTCCTCGGTGAGCGATTGGGACTGGATCAGCAGCTCCTCCGTCCGCTGGTTCGCCTGCATCGTGTTGATGACGATCCCGATCGACTCGGTGAGCTGATCGAGGAACGCGAGGTCGATGTCGCTGAATGCGCGGAACGAAGCCAGCTCCAAGATCGCGAGCACCTGATCCTCGAAGATGATCGGCAGCAGCACGATGTTGAGCGGGGTCGCTTCTCCGAGCGCGGACGAGATGACGACGTAGTCGCCCGGCACGTTCGTGAGCAGGATGCGCTGCTTCTCGATCAGGCACTGGCCGACGAGTCCTTGCCCGGAGCGGAACTCGTTGGACAGGTTCTTGCGGCTTTGGTAGGCGTAGCTCGCGAACAGCTTCAGCACCGGCTCGCCGGCGACCGGCTCGTTGATGTAGAATACCCCGTGCTGCATGGAGACGAGCGGCGCGAGCTCGGAGAGGATCATGCGGCTGACCGCGTACAGATCGCGCTGCCCCTGCAGGAGGCGCGAGAACTTGGCGAGGTTCGTCTTGAGCCAATCCTGCTCCGTGTTGATCCGGGTCGTTTCCTTGAGGTTGCGGATCATCTCGTTGATGTTGTCCTTGAGCGTGGCCACCTCGCCGGAGGCCGAGACGTCGATGGCGCGCGACAGGTCGCCGTTGGTCACCGCCGTGGCGACGTTCGTGATGGCGCGGACCTGGGTCGTGAGCGTGCTCGCCATGTAGTTGACGTTGTCCGTCAGATCGCGCCACGTGCCGGCCGCTCCCGGCACGCTCGCCTGACCGCCGAGCTTGCCTTCCGCGCCGACCTCCCGGGCGACCGTCGTGACCTGGTCGGCGAACGTCGCCAGCGTCTCGATCATGTTGTTGATCGTATCGGTCAGCTCGGCGATCTCGCCTTTCGCTTCCACCGTGAGCTTCAGCTTCAGGTTGCCGTTCGCGACCGCCGTCACGACCTTGGCGATGCCGCGCACCTGATCGGTCAGGTTCGTCGCCATGATGTTGACGTTGTCGGTCAGATCCTTCCAGATGCCGCCGACGCCGCGCACCTGGGCTTGGCCGCCGAGCTTGCCGTCCGTGCCGACCTCCCGCGCCACGCGCGTCACCTCGGAGGCGAACGAGTTGAGCTGGTCGACCATCGTATTGATCGTGTTTTTCAGCTCCAGCAGCTCGCCCTTGACGTCGACGGTAATCTTCTTGGACAGGTCGCCGTTGGCGACGGCAGTCGTCACGCCGGCGATGTTGCGCATCTGGATCGTCAGGTTGCTGGCCATGTAGTTGACCGTATCCGTCAAGTCCTTCCACGTGCCGGAGACGTCCTTCACCTCGGCCTGCGAGCCGAGCATGCCGTCCGTGCCGACCTCGCGGGCGACGCGCGTCACCTCGGAGGCGAACGTCGAGAGCTGGTCGACCATCGTGTTGATCGTAATCTTCAGCTCCAGGATCTCGCCCTTGACGTCGACCGTGATCTTCTTGGACAGATCGCCCTTGGCGACGGCCGTCGTCACGTCGGCGATGTTGCGCACCTGATCGGTCAGGTTGCGGGCCATGTTGTTGACGCTCTCGGTCAAGTCCTTCCACGTGCCGCCGACGCCCTTGACCTGCGCCTGACCGCCGAGCTTGCCGTCCGTGCCGACCTCCCGCGCCACGCGCGTCACCTCGGAGGAGAACATCGACAGCTGGTCGACCATCGTGTTGATCGTATTTTTCAGCTCCAGGATCTCGCCCTGCACGTCGGCCGTGATCTTCTTGGACAGATCGCCGTTCGCGACCGCCGTCGTGACGACCGCGATGTTGCGCACCTGGTTGGTCAGGTTGGAGGCCATGTAGTTGACGCTCTCGGTCAAATCGCGCCATGTGCCTGCGACGCCGCGCACCTGCGCCTGGCCGCCGAGCATGCCTTCCGTGCCGACCTCGCGCGCGACGCGCGTCACCTCGGAAGCGAACGTGGAGAGCTGCTCGACCATCGTGTTGATCGTATTCTTGAGCTCCAGAATCTCGCCCTTGGCATTGACCGTGATCTGCTTGGACAGGTCGCCCTTGGCGACCGCGGTCGTCACCTCGGCGATGTTGCGCACCTGGTCGGTCAGCGTGCCCGCCATGAAGTTGACGCTGTCGGTCAAGTCCTTCCACGTGCCGGACACGCCTTTGACGTCCGCTTGTCCGCCGAGGATGCCCTCCGTCGACACCTCGCGCGCGACGCGCGTGACCTCGGAGGCGAAGTTGCTCAGCTGGTCGACCATGATGTTGATCGTGCTCTTGAGCTGCAGGATCTCGCCTTTCGCGTCGACCGTGATCGTCTTGGACAAGTCGCCCTTGGCGACGGCCGTTGTCACCTCGGCGATGTTGCGCACCTGGTTGGTCAGGTTGGACGCCATGTAATTGACGCTCTCCGTCAAGTCGCGCCAGGTGCCGGAGACGCCCTTGACGTCGGCTTGTCCGCCGAGGATGCCCTCCGTGCCGACCTCCCGGGCCATCCTCGTCACCTCGGAGGCGAACGTGGACAGCTGGTCCACCATCGTGTTGATCGTAATCTTCAGCTCGAGGATCTCGCCCTGCACGTCGGCGGTGATCTTCTTGGACAAGTCGCCGTTGGCGACCGCCGTCGTCACGACCGCGATGTTGCGCACCTGGTTGGTCAGGTTGGACGCCATGTAGTTGACGCTCTCCGTCAAGTCGCGCCACGTGCCGGAGACGCCCTTGACATCCGCCTGGCCGCCGAGCTTGCCTTCCGTGCCGACCTCGCGCGCGACGCGCGTCACCTCGGAGGAGAACATCGACAGCTGGTCCACCATCGTGTTGATCGTATTCTTCAGCTCGAGAATCTCGCCCCGCGCGCTGACCGTGATCTGCTTGGACAGGTCGCCGTTCGCGACCGCCGTCGTCACCGCCGCGATGTTGCGCACCTGATCGGTCAGGTTGGACGCCATGTTGTTGACGCTCTCGGTCAGATCCTTCCAGGTGCCGGAGACGCCCTTGACGTCCGCCTGTCCGCCGAGGATGCCTTCCGTGCCGACCTCGCGCGCGACGCGCGTCACCTCGGAGGCGAACGTGCTGAGCTGGTTCACCATCATGTTGATGTTGCTGGCCGTCCTCTGGAACTCGCCGGTCAGCGGCCGGCCTTCGATCTCCAGCTCCACCTTCTGCGACAGATCGCCCTTGGCGACCGCATTGATGACCCGCACCATCTCGCTCGTCGGCTGGATCAGATCGCTGACGAGGCCGTTCAGGGAATCGGTCATCGTCTCCCAGGAGCCGCCTTGGTTTTTCTGGGCGAGCCGGCGCGACAGGTTGCCTTCCTTGCCGACGACGCGCGCCACCGTCTCGACGTCGTGCACGAGGCTTTCCTGGATGTCCATGATTTCGTTGAACGTATCGGCGATCTTGCCCGCTACGCCCGTCCGGTCGTACGGCATCCGGTAGGAGAAATGGCCCTTCTTCAGAGCCATCAAGGCGTTGAGCAGCTCTCCACTGTCGAATTGGTCTTCAAGATTCTCCTTCATGCTCTCGCCCCTGTCCCTTTTCTCTGGCATCGCGACCCGTTCCAGGCATCTGCATGCAGTCAGAGGTAATACTCTGATTATATCGATGATTGTCCGAATTTGATATATGCGCTGCGAGCAGATGAGCCTATTTTAATGGGAAGGAAACCGTCGGACATGAAAAATCCGACGGAAGCGAATTCCGTCGGATGAAGGGGGTTGGCGAGGCTAGGCGCGTCCAGAAGGCGGCGCGCTGCCTGTCTTCAGCGAGGCGGACCGCACCGTCACCGCGCTTCCGTCCTCCGCGCCGATTCCGATCCGGACGCCGCCGCTGCCTAGAGCTGCCTCATGCTCCAGCACGAGGCGGCCGTTCACGGACAGCTCCATTCGGTCAGGGAATGCCGACCAGGCAATCTCGGCTTCTTCGCCGGCCGGCCAAGCTCCATGTCCGTCCGCCCATGCTTCCTTGCCGCTCGAAGGGTCGATCAGGCATAGCTGGCCCCCGCTCGTCAAGCGGACAGCCGGTTTGCGGCCGACATACAACGCTGCGGATCCGGTGAAGCTGAACAGCCGGACGATCAGCGTGAACGGGACGGGTACCGTCTCCGAGGTTTTGGCGCAAGCCAGTCCCTCCCCGGCAAGCCATAAACCGTCCGGCAGCAGCCGCGGATGGCAGGCGGGATCGACGATCAGCTCGCCGCCGCCCGCGAGCGGATACCGGACCGTCTCCGGCTCGTCTTCCAGCGGCTGGACCGAGACGGAGCGGATAACGGCGCGTCCCATCGCTGCGCTCAACCCTACCTTTCCTTCTCCGTCCCCGAACCAGCCTTCTTGACGGTGGAATAAGGCGCCATTGACAGAGACCTCGACGGAGCGCTCGCGAATCGTCCAGACAATCGTACTCCACTGTCCCAGGGGCAGTCCGCCTTTGCCGGCGAACGAGAAGCTTTTGCCGTGGACGGGATGGGTAAACAGGAAGTCGCGTCCCGTGCCTGCGGCGCCCATCTCCTGCGGCGACCCGTAATTGAAGACGATGGACCCGTGCAGGCCGAAAGCGAGGCTGAGCGAGCCGACATCGAGGCGGACGTCGGCTTCGATGCGGAGCGGCAACCGGTATGCCTGCTCCGACGATGCGTGTCCGGCAAGCGCCAAGCCCTCTGGACCGATCTCGGCCAGCACGGCGCCTTCCGTCGCGCGCAGCCGCAGTCCCCCGGCGTCATATACGACCGGCTCTGTCCCATGGCCGGCCTCCGGCGCGGATTCTTCCGTGCTTCCCGGATCCCCGCATACCATCAGCGTATTCCCGTCAGGATCGCGAAACGTAAAGAAGGACATGCCGGGAAAATCCATGATGCCGCTGGACGTTTCGATGCCGAGCTCCGACACATGCCGCCAAGCGGCGCGTACGTCAGCGGAGTTCAGCATGAGAAGCGGCCGCTGCGTTTGATCCTGGCCGCGGTCATAGCCGTTCTGGTCGAGCACGAAGTCGGAGCCTCCGTCCATCGCGATCGCATGGACCTTGTCGGTGCATCCGGATCGCTCCGGCATGCCGAACAGCCGATGATACCACGAAACGGACCTTTCCATGCTGCTGACATGGATGAAAACGCCGCCGATGCGGTTGCGTACCGGATGATCGGCCGATGCTGGGATAGGGGTTGTCATAGGAATCTCTCCTTCGTCGAGGTGCAGGATGCGGGCACGAAACCGGCCCTGCTCTATGGATGCAGCGCAAGGGTCAAAGCTTACCTTTCGGCTGAAAAAAAAGGATGCCAGAGCCATGCGGCCTCGTCCAGAGCATCGGCCGCCTGCAGGTCCGAGGCCGCCGCACGCGCAAGCAGCCTGGCGGCATGGCCAGTAGGACCCGGTGCGCTCGTATCGCCGCCGAAAGGCAGCGGGAACAGCCGAGCCGCTTCCTGCCAAGCCTGGGCTGAAGCGCGGATATGCCGCAAAGCTTCCTGCAGCGCCGGCCGGGCGTTTCGCGGCACTGTCCGGCCGAACCGCGCTCCGCTCGGGGCCCGCTCCAAAAATGCGGCCGCATGGCCTCTCGCCTCCGCCATCACCGCCAGATGGTACGATGCGCTGAGCGGCGAGGAAATCCGCCTTTGCTCAAAGGCCTCGATCCATAGCCGATACGCCTGCTGTCCGGAGACTGTCTCTGCTTGGCCGGCCGGGTCGCCGGGGCTTCCTCGCAGCCGGCTTGCCGCCAGCTCCAGCACCGGCAATAGGCTCTCGCTGCGGGAACCTACGTCTGCTTCAGCGGCAGGCCAAGACGAGAACCATTCCGTGTCCCGTCTCCCACGCCCCAGCCGCGCGTAGGGAATCCGCTTGCCGCTCATCGTCGTGTCCGTGGCGATCCAGCACCGCAGCGTGTCGTCGTATCCCGTCACAAGGCCGAACTCCGCGTTGCCTGCTCCCCAGACGATGACCGCGCGCCCGCGGTCGAGCGCCTCCTTCCATTGCTCAAGCTGCTCGGCCAGCTGCTCCGGCCGATCCAGCGAGGCTCCCGGACCGCCGAGCGTCCGCCCGGACAGGCCGAGATGGCTCCAGCCGTCTCGGACCGATCGTCGCCAGTCGTACGCGTACGGTCCGCTGATGCCCAGATCGGGCGTCGTCTGGAACCGGAACGAATGCCCCGTCGCCGCGAACACGTCCGACAGGGAGATGCCGCGCTTGCCGGCGGTCCATGCCGACGCCAGCATCGCCCAGCAGAGCGTGTCGTATGCGCCGCCCGGCATCCCCGCGCTCCCTTCCATCGCATGCCCGTACGACGGCCTGTTTCTCCTCCGCCTGGCATCGGCGCTCAGTCGCGCCTCTTCGTCGAACCATCCATCCGCGAGCTTGGCCCGCGCGCGAGCCAGCGCCGTATGCACGGCGCCGCGAGAGAGGCCGAGCCGGCGGCCCGTCTCCTCGGCAGACAAGCCGGCTAGCAGCTGCAGCGAAGCGACCTGCCGCTCCCGCTCGCCGAGCCTGGCGAGCAGATGCTCCGTCTGGCGCACGGCTTCACGGCCGGCCGCCATCAAGGAAGGCTCAGCCGAGCGGACGGCGGCCGGTTGAGCCGGTCCCTCCTCGGGCAGCGGCTCCGATCGGGCCGCGCGCCGATTCTCGGAGGAGCGCAGCTCCATGAGCGCCCGATTGCGAACGATCTTCCGTAACCAGGGCAGTAGGCGCGAGGGGTCCTCCAGCCGTCCGATGTGTCGAAAAAGCTGCAGCAGGGACTCTTGCACCACATCCTCTGCCGCCTGACGATGAGGAACGATGCGTCCCGCCCATCGGAGCATATCGGCTCGATGCCGGGCAATGAGCTCGTGCCAGGCGTCAGCTTCTCCTTGACCCGCTCTGCGGATGAGCTCGATGTCTCTGCATCCCGTCTTCCCCGTCATGATCTCTCCTCCTTCAATAAAAAGGCCCGGCCGAACGGCCGAGCCTTCCACTGGCAAACGAGTCCGCCAGACTGCTCATGAACCGGGAGCGGGATCGTCAGGAGGCTCTCGCGGCGATCCGAGCGTTCAGCTTTTCCGAGCAGAGCCACATCGCTGCTGCGCACAGCAGCAAGTAGCCGGGCAGCAGGCTGATCGTGAACGTGCCGGCCAGCAGGCCGAACAGCGGCGGCAGCAGCGTGCTGCCCGTATAGGCGACGGCCATCTGATAGCCGATGATCGTCTGCGCTGGGCCCGGGCCGAAGCGGGACGGCGTCTCATGCAGCATGCACGGGAAGATCGGCGCCAGGCCGAGGCCGATGACGATGAAGCCGGCGAGGGAAAAGACCGGCAGTAGCGGCGCGAGCAGCAGCGCCGTGCCGGCGAGGGCGAGCGCCTGGCCGCCGCGGATGAGCGACCGGTTGCTCATCCGCAGCGTCAGGAATCCGGTCAGGAACCGGCCGACCGTAATGCCTCCATAATAGAAGGAAATCCATTTGGCCGCCTCGTCGGAGGCGAAGCCTTTGGTGCCGACGAGGTAGCTGCTGCCCCATAGGCCGAGCGTCGCCTCTACGCCGCAGTAAAAAAGGAACGAGCCGAGCGCGAGCTTGACGCCCGGGAGCCGGATCGGCTTCGCCGCCGCTGCGGAGGATTCGGCTCGCGCTCCGGCGTCTCCCTCGCCGACGTCCCCCTTGCGGGCCCGGGCGACCTTGTTCCATAGCGGCAGCGACGCGAGCAGCACGGCGACGAGCCCCAGCTGGAGGTACCCGACCGTGGCGTATCCTTCGCGCCAGTCCCCGCCCTGAATCGCCTGGGCCATGATGACCGGGCCGAGCGTCGCGCCGACGCCCCAGAAGCTGTGCAGCCAGCTCATATGCCGCGCGGCGTAGTTGGCGGCGACGTAATGGTTCAAGCCGGCATCGACGGCGCCCGCTCCGAGCCCGAGCGGCACCGCGAACAGCGCGAGCCATCCCCAGCCGGGCGAAAAGGCGAAGCCGAGCAGCGCGAGCGCGGTCATCGCGACGCTGGCCGACGTGACCGCTCCCGTGCCGAAGCGGCCGATGAGCCGGCCCGTCGCCAGGCTCGAGAGGATCGTGCCGACCGTGATCGTCATCGACAGCAGCCCCGCCGCGCCGAGCGGAGCTCCCATCGGACCGTGCATCGCCGGCCAGGCGGCTCCGAGCAGCGAGTCCGGCAGCCCCAGGCTGATGAACGCAAGATAGATGAGGAGCAGAAAGAATGTCGCCATGATGGTCTCCTGTCGGCAATAGATTCGTGAAGCTTCATTCAGTTTGAACCGACTCTTCTCCGGATATCAAGCTTTTTTTGCCAACGCGTCCAAAAGAGCCGCTTCCGCTGGCTGCGGAAACGGCTCTTGCTCAGCTGCATAAGTCAGGACTTGCCGGTCCCATCCGGGACGGGCTGCCAGCGCTGGATGCCGTCATCCTCCACGATGCCGAGATTGACGTCGACGATGTTCGTGTCGGCCATCAGGCTGTCGCGCACGCGGTACTTGATGTCGTCCGCATCGGCGAGAGACAGGCCGGAGACGAGCTCGATCGTCCCGTCCACATGATAATAGCGGCCTTCCTGGATGATCCGCAGCTGGAAGATGTCCGCCACCTGCGGATCGGCGATGATGATAGCCGCGACGCGCTCCTCCACGTCCTTGGGCGCGGCGACGCCGATCAGGCCCACCATGTTGTCGTATCCGACGCGGAAGGCGACGCCAACCATCAGGAAGCCGATCAGGATCGAGGAGATGCCGTCGAGCAGCTCGAAGCTCGTCAGGGAGGTGACGACGACCGCGATGAGCGCGAGCAGCGCGCCCGTCGTAGCGACGAGGTCCTCGTAAAAGACGAGGCGCGTGGGCGGCGCGGCCCGGCCGACATTGCGGAATGCGGCGGAGACGACGGCCATCCCCTTGGCCTCTACCCTTGCCTCATGCGTAATTTCCTTCATCGCCTTGATGAGCACCAACAGGTCGACCGCGAGCGACAGCAGCAGCACGCCGACATTGAGCCAGAAGCCTTTTGATTCCGAAGGATGCCTCAGCAGCTCGAAGCCTTCATGGATCGTCTCGTACGCCATGATCGTCACGACGAGCACGGCGATCATGCAGAAGATGTTGATGACCCGGCCGAATCCGGTCGGGAATCGCTTTGTGGGGCTCTTCTCGGCGAGCACGCTGCCTCCGAAGACGAACGCCTGGTTGATCGCATCGGCGATCGAGTGCATCATCGAGGCGAACATCGCCCCGCTTCCTGTCGTCGCGGCTGCGATCCCTTTTGCGATCGCGAGGCCGGTGTTGCCGACGGCGGCCGTGCCCGACGAGGTATTTCCTTTCTTGACTAGCTGCCAGAAACCCGGCTGTTCCGCAGTGCTGCTCATCGGTTCCTTTACCTCCCAAAATTTTCAGACTGAGCGATTATACGCCGGCTCATGCGCAACCGGTTCATAAAATTGTCACAAAAAATTTTAACCCGAAATCGTCCTCTTTGGAACAAGATGTTCCTCGTTTGGTTAAAAAGAACTTGAACGGGATATAGTAGCCGCATCCCTTCCCGTGTTTGAACAGTGTGTGAACGCTTCAGAAATAAGGGAACAGAAGGCGGCTCGGACTCGTAGAACGACTGTGCTGCGACTCTCTGGGCGCGCGAACGCAAGGAGCGCATGCCGCTGCTTTTCATTTGAATGGGAGGTGAATCCCTCGCCTATGAGGGAAAGAACGTGGATGCTGTGACCGCCGTCAACTTATTGATTCTGGCCCTATTGATCGTTGCTACCGCCTTTTTTGTCGGCTCGGAGTTCGCCGTCGTCAAAATCCGGATGTCCCGCATCGACCAGCTGATCGCGGAAGGCCATCCGAAGGCTCCCGTCGCCAAAAAGGTCGCGACCGATCTGGACTACTATCTGTCCGCCTGCCAGCTCGGCATCACCGTCACCGCGCTCGGACTCGGCGCGATCGGCAAGCCCGCCGTCGAGAATCTGCTCATGCCGGTGTTCAACTGGCTGGATCTGTCGGCATCCGCCGCATCCGCCGCTTCGTATGCGATCGCGTTCATGCTGGTCACGTTCCTGCATGTCGTCGTCGGCGAAATGGCGCCAAAAACGCTCGCGATCCAGTTTTCCGAAAAGATGACGCTGCTGCTCGCCGGCCCGCTCTACTGGTTCGGCAAGCTGATGTACCCGCTCATCTGGGCCTTGAACGGAACGTCCCGCCTGCTGCTGCGCAGCGTCGGCATCCAGCCGGCCGGGCACGAGCAGGCCTACACGGAGGAGGAGCTGCGGCTCGTCCTCGCCCAAAGCTCGGAGGGCGGCGAAATCCGCGCCGAGCAGCTGGACTACCTGGACAATGTGTTTTCCTTCGACGAGCGCACCGCCAAGGACGTCATGGTGCCCCGCACGTCGATCGTCGCGATCGACAGCGCGATGGAGGCGGACGCGATCATCCGCCTGCTCGACGAATCCAACTATACCCGCTACCCCGTCATCGAGGGGGGCAACCGCGACCGCATCCTCGGCGTCGTCAACGTGAAGCGGATGCTTCCGCATATCGTCGCCGGGCGCCCGCTGAAGCTGCAGGCGTTCCTGCGGGACGTGCCGTCCGTGCTTGAAGTGACGCCTCTGCAGGAAGCGATGAAAAAGATGCAGCAGGAGCGCATCCATATGGCCGTCGTCATCGACGAATACGGGGGCACCTCCGGCCTCCTGACGATGGAGGACATCCTCGAGGAGCTCGTCGGCGAAATCCGCGACGAATTCGATGCCGACGAGATCGCCGACATCCGGCCGCTCGGCGAAGGCGAATACGAGGTCAGCGGCCTCGTGCTGCTCGATGAGCTCGAACAGAGGTTCGGCCTGCGCTTCGACGAGCAGGAAGAGGTCGATACGATCGGCGGCTGGATCCGGCTGCATGCCGGAGAAGCTCCGGCCGCAGGCGACCGGATCGAAAAGGCCGGCGCCGTCTGGACGGTCGCCGAGACCGATCCGTTCCGCATCACGCGCATCAAGCTGAGCCTGCCTTCTTCGACGGAGTAAGGCTGCGCTTGGAATCGATAAAATGGAGGTGAATCCCTCCTGCTGGAGGGAATCCGCTTGGATGGAATCATTGGCTTGAATCTCTTTTTGGTGGCGGTATTCATCGGCCTTACCGCCTTTTTCGTCGGAGCCGAATTCGCGATCCTCAAGGTCCGCATGTCGCGCCTCGACCAGCTCGTCGCCGAAGGCAACAAAAAGGCGGTCAAAGCGCGCATGGTCGCGGCGGAGCTCGATTACTACCTGTCCGCCTGCCAGCTCGGCATCACGATCACCGCGCTCGTGCTCGGCGCGCTCGGCGAGCCGACCGTAGAACGCATGCTTCACCCGCTGTTCGAGCGGTTCGACGTGCCTGCGGCCATCTCGACCGTGCTCTCGTACGCGATCGCCCTGTCCATCATCACCTTCCTGCACGTCGTCATCGGCGAGCTCGCTCCCAAGACGCTCGCGATCCAATATGCCGAGAAGATGACGCTGCTGCTCGCCGGCCCGCTCTACGCGTTCGGCAAAGTGATGTACCCGATCATCGTCGCGCTCAACAACTCCGCCCGCCTGCTGCTCCGCCTGTTCGGCGTCAAGCCGGCCGGTCACGATTCCGTGCACTCCGAGGAGGAGCTGCGCCTCATCGTCGCCCAGAGCTATGAGAGCGGCGAGATCAACCGCACCGAGCTCGACTATCTGAACAATCTGTTCGCATTCGACGGCCGCAAGGTCGGGGAGATCATGATTCCGCAAGCGTCGATCGTCTCCGTCCCCGGTGACCAGCCTCCGGAAGCGCTGCTGGAGCAGCTGGATCGCCACGGCTATACCCGCTATCCGGTCGCCGCGCCGAGCGGCTCGGGCTATCTGGGCTACATCAACGCCAAGGAGATGCTGACGGGCATGGCCGCCGGCCGGCATGCCGGTCTCGACAAGCTCCTGCACCCGCTCCCCCGCTTCAAGGAGAGCGCCTCGATCCGCGACGTCATGATCAAGATGCAGCAGAGCCGCGCCCATATGGCGCTCGTCATGACCGATGCCGGAGCCCCGGCCGGCCTCGTGACGCTGGAGGACATCCTGGAGGAGATCGTCGGCGACATCCGCGACGAATCGGCTGGACAGCCCTTGACCGCTCTCTGAACGGACGCTGGATAAAAGGAGAAGAAGCCTCGCGCAGAATGCGCGAGGCTTCTTTCGTGTGCCTATCCTCGACTGCGGAGCCGACGCTCAGCGGATGAAGAAGCGTTCGATCTCGATGCGGGCGTTGTCGATGGAGTCGGAGCCGTGGATGACGTTCTCCGACACGTCGAGGCCGTAATCGCCCCGGATCGTGCCGGGCGCGGCATCCGCCGGATTGGTCGATCCGATCAGATAGCGGGAGTTCTTCACCGCCGCCGTGCCCTCCACGATCATCGCGAACGAAGGGCCGGACGTGATGTAGTCGACCAGCTCGCGGAAAAACGGCTTGGCTTCCAGGTGGCCGTAATGCTCCTTGGCGGTCGCTTCGCTCACTTGAACCAGCTCCGCCTTGACGACGGACAGTCCCTTCTTCTCGAAGCGGGAGACGATCTCGCCGATCAACCCCCTCCGAACCCCGTCGGGCTTGATCATGACGAATGCTCTTTCGCTCATCTGCCTTCCTCCTTCTGCTTCCTGCTTCAGCATACCCGACATGAGGCCATGTCCGGCGTGAGCATGGTCACGCTTGCCCCCACAGGAATCAGTTCGACGCCGCCCGCCCGACGTCCTGCCTAGTTGAAGGTCAGATTGAAGCCGCTCTGCACGTAGTTCGTGCCCGCATACGCGATGTTGCTCGTCTGCAGGTTGTTGAACGTCGCGGAGCCGTTGCCGGTATAGGTGAAGATCGCGGCTCCCAGATGCGGTCCGGAGAAGCGCGAGGTCGTGATGCCGTCGCGGCCGGTGCCGTTGATCGTCACGGAGTTGAACACGATGTTCGAGAAGCCGCCGCCGTAGCCGAACTGGATGCCGTCGCGCTGGGCGTCGACGATGTCGATGTTCGTGAACGTGACGTTTTTGATGGAGTCATTGGACGCTTCCAGATCGATCGCGCCACGCTCGCCGTTGTACAGGTCCTGGCTCGTGCCGCAGCGCAGGATCGTCGTATCGGAGAACGTGATGCCGGTGTTGTTCTGGAAGTGGTAGCCCGGGAACACCGTGTTCATCCGCAGGCCGGAGCCGCCGACGCAGTCGACGATGACGTTGCGGTCGGCCTTGTGGCCGCTGCCGCCGAAGAAAGCGATGCCCGCCGCGCGCCAGTTGTTCTCGATCGTGTTGGACGAGAACGTGTTGTTCACGCCGGCCGGCGCGCCGTTCACGTTGCTCGTCCAGACGGCGAGGCCGTCGTCGCCGTTGTTGCGGACGCTGCTGTTGCGCACGGTCGAGTTTTCGTGCCTTGGGCGAAGTTGACGCCGTCGGCGAGATTGTTGCGGATCCGGCTGTTCTCGATGACGAGCCCGGTCGCCGTGATCGCCGGCGTATGGGCGTAGTCGCCGACCCAGAAGCCGCATTCGAAGTGCTCGACCCAGACGTTGCGGATGGTCGAGTTCGTGCCGAAGTTGTCCATGAAGCCTTTGTAGATGGCATTCTGGCCATAGCGCGAGCGCAGCTTAGAGTTCAGGTAGATGTTGCTGAAGTCCAGCTTGCCCGAGATGCGCAGCGAGATGCCGCCGGCTGCCGCGTTCGGGTTGGTGAACTGGATGTTCGTATGCCACATGCCCGCGCCGGTAACCGTCAGGTTCTGGATCATGCTGCTGGCCGAGCCGATTTCCCACATGCCGTTCAGATGGAACGTGCCGGCCGGGATGTACAGCGTCTTGCCGCCCGACACGGCTGCCGTGACGGCGGCCTTGAAGGCGGCCAGGTCGTCCTGGCCGTCGTTCGCGACGGCGCCGTACTGCGTGACGGAGACGGAGTTCGCCGGCTGCGCGATCGCGGCCGGAACGGTCTCGATCTCGAGGAAGTCGACGCCGTACTCGATGCTGTCGCCGGCCGGCTTCTGGACGCGGACGACGTCGCCCGGCTGCAGCGGCGTGTCGAGCTTCCAGTGCACCTCGTCGAAGCGGAACAGCGGCCTGCCGCCGCCCGGAGCGTCAGCCGGCATGTCGCCGGAGAAGTACTGCCAGTTGTAGTAGGACGAGACCGGCACGTTCTTTACCTTGGTCCCGTTGACGTACAGGTCGAGCGAGCCGTTGAGGCCCATGCCGTCGGCCGAGTCGGGCATCGTATAGCGCATCGTGACGCCCGTGCCGCCTTCGTTCGGACGGACGGTCCACTGCGCGTAGGAGCCGCTCGACGGCAGCGAGATATAAGCTTGGCCGGACGCTTCCGACGCGGTCAGCGCCTGGTTGAACGTCGGCGCGGTCATGAGGGCGGCTCCGCCGCCGCGAGTCGCGTCTTCCGTGTCGTAGCGCGTGTACGGCACGCTCGCGCCGCGGGCGGAATACACGGTCAGGGCGGACTGGGCGGCGTTGTTGCCCTGCTTCGCCGGGAGCTCGTTGCCGTCGGCGGCGACGGACAGCGCGGCGGTGTAGGAGCCGCTGGCGGCGGTCCAGCTGCCGGCAAGCGCGACGGTCGCCGTCGCGCCCGGCGCGAGGCTGCCGCTGTACGAGCCGCTGAACGTCTGCACGGTCGCGCCTGCGGACGTCTTGAGCGTCACGCTGACCGGATGCGCGCCGCCGGCGGTGGCGATCGTGCCCTGGTTTTTCAGCTGCACGGAGAAGCTCACGCTGCTGCCGGCCGACGGCGCGGACGGCGTCCAGGAGACGGTGCCGACGAGATCGGAGCTGGACAGCGGCGAGACGGTCAGATTGGACGAATGCGAATAGCTGTTGTTGCCCTCGTTCTGCTCGATGACGGCATTGCCCTCATCGGCCTTGGCGCTGAGCGCGTACGAGCCGGCCGACTTGGCGCCGATCGCCAGCGATACGTTCGCCGAGGCTCCGGCTGCCAGCGCGGGAGCGGCTGCGGTGCCCGCCAGCTCGCCGTTCACATAAAAGCCGACCGAGGATGCAGCGGCAGCCGCGCTGCCGCTGTTGCGCACGGTCGCCGTCAGCGTGATCGCGCTGTCCTCGGCCGGAGCGGACGGCGTCCAACTCATCGTCTGGATCGTCAGGTCCGGATTGGCCGCAGGCGTGCCGAACACCTGGAACTCGGCGATCTGGCCGGCCGGAGCGCCGGTGTTGGCCGAGATGGCCAGCTGCAGCCGCTTGACGGTCGCGCTGAGCGGGATCGTCACGGTGTTGCCGCTGGACGGATTGAACGTGTACGACTGGGCGGCCTTGAGGCTGCTGAACGCCGTCGTCGTCTGGTCATGGCCGAGCACTTGGATCGTCTGCGTGCGCGTACCCCAATCCGTCGCCGGATTGAGCTTGAGCACGATCGACGAAATCTGGTGGTTCGCCCCGAGATCCAGCGTCAGGCTGCTCGGATTGCCGCCGCCTTCCCAATAGGTCGAGGTCGAGTTGTCGTTGGCGTTGGCCGCGACATAGGTCTGCGTGCTGCTCGATGCGCTGATCGCCTTGCCGACGGCGACGTTCGAGCCCGGAGCCGGCGTCGGTGTCGCCGTCGGGGTTGCCGTAGGCGTAGGCGTAGGTGTCGGCGTTGGGGTTGGGGTCGGCGTTGCCGTAGGCGTCGCAGTCGGCGTCGGGGTCGGGGCCGTAGCGCCGTAGATTTCCAGCTCCGACAGCTGCGCGGCCGGCCAG
Source organism: Paenibacillus albicereus (assembly GCF_012676905.1). NCBI lineage: Bacteria > Bacillati > Bacillota > Bacilli > Caryophanales > Paenibacillaceae > Paenibacillus > Paenibacillus albicereus. The sequence goes on from NZ_CP051428.1 coordinate 2,582,657, forward strand.
GCGGTGTTCGCCGAGAAGCTCAGGCGCACGTAGCGCGTGCTGGCGGCGGAGAAATTCGCCGTCACGGAGTTGCCGCCTGCGGCCGGGTCGAACACGTAGCTCGCCGACGCAGCCAGCGTGGAGTAGCTGCTTCCGTTGGCGCTGCCCTGGATCGTCAGCGTCTGGGTGCGCTTCTCCCAGGAGGCGGGCAGCTTCATCACGACCTGATCGATCGAGACGCTGGAGCCGAGGTCCACTTGGACCCATTGCGGAAAGGCGTTGTTCGTGCTCTCCCAATAGGTGCCCGCGTTGCCGTCGCGGACGTTGTCCGGAGCATAGGTCTGCGTATAGCCGCTCGACGTGACCGTCTTGCCGAGCGCGAGATTGGGTCCCCCGGCCGCTACCGCCGGACGCGACGGCCCGACGGCCGCCAGCACGGTCGTGAGCAGCAGCAGTCCGGTGAGCGAGATGGATTTGAAGTTCATGTGCGATTTCTTCCTCCCTTGATGATAACGTTTACATCCCTTCGTTCAAAAAGCCTCCTTCCATGGAAGATACCCCCATTATAAGGCAGGCTCGTCTGCGCGCTGAGGGGCGATCCTACGACAATCAGGTGCGATTCCATGCAAGCGTCGGAGGGGATGGAACGGCGCCCAGCCCCCGGCAGAGGCTGCCGGGGGCTGATGGACCTCGGCAAGCGTCAGCGGAGCGCCGATGCGCTTGCTGCCGCTGCTGCCGGGGAGGTTCGGTCTGATCTGCGCTCGTCAACACCCGCAGGCTCCGCCGAGCGGGCGTTGGACAGGGACGTCAGGAGGAAGGCTCGCTTTGACGCGCGGCCTTGGCTTCCTCCGCCTTTTTCTGCAGCCCCTTGCTCACATAGGGCTTGGGCTTGCTTTTGGCCCGCCGCTCGGCGGCCTGCCAGCGGTTCCAGCCCTTCTTGCCGGTGCCGCGGCCCGTGCCGCCACCTTTGGATTTGCTCATGATTGACTCAGCTCCATTCGTCTCCCCATCGTACCCGATCGGCGCGCCCGGGGCAAATGCCGCCGGATCATTCGCCGGATCGGCGGTTGTAGCCGTCCTCCCCGAACGGCTGCAGCTGCTCCAGCCAAGGCTTCAGCATCCGCTTGAGCTCCCACTTGACGTCGGTCATTTTGGCCGGGTCCAGCTCCTTGCGCTCCAGCTCCTCATACTCGAACGCCTCCTCTCCATGCTCGTTCCAGTCGCGCTGCACGTCCAGATTGCCGAAGCGTCCCATCCGCAGCTGCCCTTGCAGCGTCGTCCATTTGTTTTTCAGGTTGGGATAAGCGGCGAGGAAGATTTTCCCGTTGGTCCGGTTCGTGAGGCGAATGACGCCGAGATAAGTCTTCATGTCCTTGTACTGCTCCTGCAGCTCCTTGCGGCGTTGCTTGTCCATCGGGCATCCCTGCTTTCTATTCACTAAATTAGTAATTTAGTAAATTCTAAAGCTTGCTCCTCTCCCTGTCAATCGCTGTGCCTCCCATTCGACTTCCCGACAGCGCTTGGCGGATCGCCAAGTCGGAGGTAAGATGGATGAGGTTGGAAAGGAAGCGTTGTGATGAAATCGCTGAAGCTGTTTTTCTGGTTCTACTTCGTGCTGTATTCGGCCAATGCCATTTACGGGACGTTCGCTCCGATCTATTTCCGCCAGCTCGGCTACGGCAGCTCCGACATCGGCCTGCTGCTCAGCATCGGGCCGTTCATCGCCGTGCTCGCGCAGCCGGCTTGGGGCTCGCTCGCGGACAAGGCCCGCTCCAAAAACGCCGTTCTGGCCGTGCTGCTTGCGGGCAGCGGCCTGTCGATGCTGCTGTTCCCGGCGTCCTCCGCGCTGCCTTGGCTGCTCGTCGCAGTCGGGCTGTTCACGCTGTTCCAAAGCTCCACCGGCGCGATCACCGATGCCATCACGCTCGAGGCGCTCGGCCGGGAGGCCTCCCGCTTCGGCCGCATCCGGATCGGCGGCACGCTCGGCTTCGCGGCGATGAGCGTCGGCTTCGGCATCTACGCGGAGAAGGTCCGCCTCGAAGGCATGTTCGCCGCCTATGCGGCCGTCATGGGGGCGACGCTGCTGCTGCTCCTGCTCTATCCGCGCGTACAAGGGCATCAATTCGGCGGACGCAAGCTCAACTTCCTGCATCTGTTCCGCCATCGCCGCCTCATGCTATACATGGGCATCTGCTTCGCCATCCACATGACGCTCGGCTACTACTACGCGTTCTTCCCGCTGTACTTCACGGAGATCGGAGCGGGAAAGGATCTGCTCGGCTGGTCGATGGTCGTCTCCGCGCTCGGGGAGCTGCCGTTCCTGCTGCTCAGCGCTTTTATCCTGCGGCGGTTCTCCGTCACGGCCATCCTGCTCGCCGCAGGCGGCGTGTCCGCCCTGCGCTGGCTGCTCTACGCCGAGATCGGCTCGATCTACGGCGCGCTGGCCGTGCAGGCGATGCACGGGCTGACGTTCATCGTCGTCGCGGTCACGATGTCGGTCTACATCAACAAGGAGGTCGCTCCGGAGCTGCGGGCGAGCGGCCAGACGCTGAACGCGCTGCTGAACGCCGGGGCGGCGCGCATCATCGGCACGTATGCCGGCGGGTATGCGGTCGAGGCGTCGAGCTTGCAGGACGTGTTCCGCTATGCCGGCCTGCTGCTCCTCGCGGCGCTCGCGCTGTTCGCGCTTGCCATCCGCCTATCCGAAAAGCGCGGACTGCCGGGGTCCGCCCGCGCGGGGTGACGGCCGAACCGGTTCGGCCTGGCATCGGGGCGGACCTGCTGCGAATCGGCGCAAGCCTCCGTTCAAGCCCAAAAAAAGCGGGACGAGCCCGGCCTCTGGCCGGATTCGTCCCGCTTTTTGGCGCGCTGCCTGCGCCCCTGCCTGCTTGCTTGCCGTGGAGCCTCAGGCGATGTCCGGCTCCGCTTCCGCGGCGGCTGGCCTCGGCTCCCCCTTGCCGCGCTTGCGGCCGCCGAGCTTGAACAAGACGATGCCCGCCGCCAGCAGCAGCACGCCGGCGAGCCGCGACGGCTCCAGCGGCACCCGCTCCAGGCCGAGCCAGCCCATCGAGTCCCACAGCATGGCGAACGCCAGCTGGGAGCAGAGCGCGAGGCTGACGGCGAATGTCGGACCGAGCCGCTTGATTCCCTGCACCATGCAGGTGACGACTCCGATGCCGATCAAGCCGCTGAAGGCGAACCACGGCTCCATGCCCCCCAGCCGGAAGAGCGCCGCTCCTTCCGCAGCGAGCCCGAGCAGGAAGGCCGCGGCGAAGCCCATGCCGAGGACGAGCGTCGTTGTCGTCCACATGCCGGCCTTGCGCTCGACGTTGGAGTTGAATAAATTTTGCAGGCTCAGCAGCAGTCCCGATGCCAGCGCCCAGATGATGCCTGTCATCCCGATCGTCCTCCCGGTTTTGGTTCGTAGATATTCTCCTGCGCGAGCGCCGTCAGCGCGCTCCTGTCGCGGACGGCGATGCTCGACCGCGCTCGTTCGATGAGCCCGTCCCGCGCGAACTGCAGCAGCACCCGGTTCAGATGCCGATAGCTCGTTCCGATCAGATTCGCCGCGTCGCGCAGCGCTCCGGCCTCCAGACGGGCGGACCCGCTTCCGTCCTCTTCTCCGCAGACGCTGAGCAGATAGCTGGCGAGCCGCACTTCGACCGGATACAGCAGGTTGAAGCTGAGCGAAGTATTCTTCATCTGGAACTTGCGCGTGATGACGCCGAGCAGGAAATGCAGGAACGGCGCATGATCGGCGGCCAGCCGGTCCGCCTCCTGATAAGGGATGCGGATCAGCGTCGCCGGCGTGACCGCCTCGACCGTGTTCATCAGCTCCAGCCCGCGCCGCACGTACTCGATGTCGCCGAGCATCTCGGGCGGGCCGAGGAACGACAGGATGAGCGACTTGCCGTCCGGCGTCGTCGTGTAGACCTTGATCTTGCCTGCGGCGAGCAGCAGCAGGCTGTCCGATCGGCCGCCCTGGCGGACGATCGCCTCTCCCGGCCGCGCGGTGACGAGCGACGCCCGCCGCGCGAGCTCCGGCGGTATCGCATCGTGCAGGCCAAGCTCTTGCAGGTGCCGGCGGATCGACTCCGCTTCGCGGTGCATCTCGCTTCCTCCTCTCATGCGCGGCTCGTTCATCCGATCGCGAGCAGCAGCACGCCGCCGACCATGAGCGCGAAGCCGGCCGCCTGCGCGGGTCCGACGCGGATCCGTGCCGCTCCGAGCCAGCCTCTCGACTCGATCAGGAACGTCAGCGCGAGCTGCGCGAGCAGGACGAGCGACGTCGTCAGCGTGATGCCGATCTGGTGGATGGACGTCACGTTGCCGAAAATGATGAGCGCGCCGAGCGCGCCTCCGGTCGCATAGACCGGCTTGACCGCCAGCAGCGTCCGCGGCTGCAAGCCGCGCAGCAGCAGCGCGAGCGCGAGCGCGCCGACGAAGCCGGTCAGCTGCGTCAGGGCGGCCGCTTGCCAGGTGCCGAGGGCTTCGCCGATGCGGCTGTTGGCGGCGCTTTGCAGCGTGATGAACCCGCCGGCCGCGATCGCGGCGAGAATGCCTTTCATGATGATGCCCCCTCCATTCCTCATCCGTTGGTTTTCCCTACGAAGGGTACTTTACCCGCTCGGACCGAAAAGGAAAAGGACATATGTCCTCAACCGAAAAAGAAGTCGGCGATCGTGCTTCCTTCGCCGCTTTTCTTTCCGCGAAGCACATCGGGATCGTACACCTTCACCAAGCCGCAGCTCTGGCAGCTGACGAACAGATAATGGTGATGCTGCAGATCGATCAGCTTGCTCAGTCCTGTCCCGGTCATCGCGACCTCGGTCGCCGCCGCCTCGGCGCCGCCGCAGCCGCTGCATCGGAACCGGCGGCAGACGAAGTCCTCCAGGCGCTCGCCGCCTTCCCGGTCCCAGCCGCCGTCCTCCTCGCTTGCATCGGCCTGCCACTCGGCGACCGCATCCTCCGCCTCGTCGGGTTCACGCTCCTGCCCCGAATCCAGATGTTCCGGCAGCACCTCGTGCCGGCACTCGGGACACACGCTTCCTTCCAGCACGATCTTCCGGCCGCACCAAGGACATTCGATCGAATGGGTTCTCATCGGCTTCGCTCCTCCTCTTGCCCGTTTCCGCTTTTGATGGTACGAAAATTGCGCATGGATAGCATTCCCATTTTATGACGCCGAGGCTTCCTCGTCTATGCAGAAAAAAAGAACGACAAAGCGCTGCGGAGCTCGAGCCCCGCGGCGCCTTGTCGTCCTCCTTCGGTTCAGCCGATGACCGGCTCGTGGCCGACTCGGGCCCCTTCGGTCGGGAACCCTTCCCGCTGCCAATACTCGAAGCCGCCGATCATCTCCTTGACCCGAAAGCCGAGCTCGGAGAAGCGGAAGCCGGCCTTGGCCGCTCCGTTGCAGGCGGGACTCCAGCAGTAGAGGACGAGCAGCCGATCCTTCGGCCACCCGGCCGTCGTCTCCGGGCTGATGTCGGCGTACGGCAGGCTGACGGCTCCGGCGGCGTGGCGGTCCGCATAGGCGGAAGCGGCGCGCACGTCGACCAGCAGGAACGAGTCGGCGCCGGCCAGCTGGTCGCGGCGCACGTCGGACGGGTCCGTCTCGACGGACAGCTTGCCGAGGAAATGGCGGCGAGCTTCCTCCGGCGATGCTGCCGGCGTTTCATGGACGAGCGAAATCGGGCTATTCATGGATCATGTCCTCCTTGGATGGTCATCGTGCTCCTTGGGAATGATCCTATCACGATTCAGCCCGCCGCCGTTATCGATCGGTTTCGATGGCGATCATCGGCACGGCCGATGGATCTACGCCTTCGGCGCCTGCTCCGGCGGATCGGCTCGGTCCTGAACGCCGAAGCTCGCCAGGAATGAAGCGAACGCCGGCGACGAACGCCGCTTCGGCAGGTGGATGAGCTGAATCTGAAAATCGAACGTCGGCTCCTCGAGCAAGACGGCGGCAAGCTTTCCCTCTTCGACTTCTTGCCGCACGGCGATCGACGGCAGCAGCGAGACGCCCAGTCCTTGGCGGACGCAGCGCTTGATCGCCTCGATGCTGCCGAGCTCGCAGGCGATCCGCGCTTCCGCTCCGATCTCCCGAAGCCTGCGCAGCAGCGCCGCCCGGTAGGAGCAGCCGTTTTCCGTCAGCACGAGCGTCTCCCCGTCGAGCTCCGTGGCCGCGACTGCCTTCTCCGTCGCCAGCCGATGGCTCGGCCGGCAGACGAGCAGGAGCGGCTCTCGCCGCAGCGGATGCACGTCAAGCTCCGGATCCCGCAGCGGAGGATCGAGGATGAGGGCTGCGTCGAGCGTGCCGGACTTGACGCCGCGGAGCAGCTCGGGCTCGTTGCCGGGCAGCAGCGACAGCGATGCCGCCGGCCGCATTTCCCGGAACGCCTGCAGATGGGGCGGCAGGAAGTAGGAAGCGAGCGATTCGATCGAGCCGATCGTCAGGCTGCCCCCTTGCGCCGCTCCGACCGCCTCCAGCGATTCGGCATGCAGGCGCAGCATCTCCTTGGCATAGACGAGCAGCCGCTCGCCTGCCGTAGTCAGCTCCATCCTCCTGCCTCTGCGCTCCAGCAGCTCGGCTCCGTACGTTTCCTCCAGCTTCTGCAGCTGCGCCGTCACGCTCGACTGGGCGTAGCCGAGCCGTTCGGCGGCCTTTGTGATGCTGCCGCAGGCGGCGACCTCGCGGAAGCTTCGCAGGCAGATCAGGTCCATCGGCGTTCCTCCCCCTTTTGGATGCGATCATGATATGGATGGGATAAAAAAAGAGACCCGCGCAAAAGCGCGAGTCCGACGTTGCGGTCAGTCGGCGTACTCGACGTTGTGGTACACCTGCTGGACATCCTCGAGATCCTCCAGCGTGTCGATGATCTTGTCGAATTGCTTCTGGGCGTCTTCGGGCAGCTCGACGAAATTCTGGGCGAGCATCGTCAGCTCGGCGACGCTGAACTCCTCGATGCCCGATGCGCGAAGCGCCTCCTGCACGGCATGGAACTGATCCGGCTCCGCGTACACGAGCACGTCCTCGTCCTCTTCCACGATGTCGCGCACGTCGACATCCGCCTCCAGCATCAGCTCCATGATCTCGTCGAGCGACCTGCCGGATACGCCGATGACGGCCGTGGCGTCGAACATGTAGGCCACCGAGCCGTTGACGCCCATGTTGCCGCCGTTCTTGCTGAAGGCGGCGCGCACGGCGGACGCGGTGCGGTTGACGTTGTTCGTCAGGGCGTCCACGATGACCATCGAGCCGTTCGGACCGAAGCCCTCGTAGCGCAGCTCCTCGTAAATCTCGTCCGAGCTGCCTTTGGCCTTCTCGATCGCGCGGTCGATGATCGCCTTCGGCACGTTGTACGTCTTGGCGCGCTCGAGCACGACCCGGAGGGCGCGGTTCGATTCGGGATCCGGCTCCCCTTTGCGGGCGGCGACATAGATCTCCAGGCCGAATTTAGCGTAGATACGGCTTGTATTGGCGTCCTTGGACGCTTTCTTTTCCTTGATGTTGTTCCATTTGCGACCCATGCTGAACCAACTTTCCGCTTGAATTACCCTCGGCTTGCATCCACGGCGGAGCAAGGGGGGCGTCATGAACTCTTTCCCTATTATACTAATCGCGGGCCGCGATGGACAAGTCGGAGCCAAGGCGCATCCTGTCGTATGCTCTTGCCGCTATCTCTTGGAAAAGAGGACGCAGCACTCCACATGGCTCGTCTGCGGGAACATGTCCACCGGCTGAGCCCACTCGAGGCGGTAGCCTCCGGCGAGCAGCGCCTTGGCGTCCTTGGCGAGCGTGGCCGGATTGCAGCTCACATAGACGAGCCGCTGCGGCCGGGCGGTCAGCACGGCGTCCAGCAGCTCGCGGCCGCAGCCGGTGCGCGGAGGGTCGACGACGACGACATCCGGGCGCACGCCTTGGCGCACCCACTCCGGCAGCAGCTCCTCCGCCCGTCCCTCGTAGAAGCGGGCGTTGTCGATGCCGCTCGCCCGCGCGTTGTCGCGCGCGTCCAGCACCGCCTCCGGCAGCAGCTCGATGCCGCGCACTTCCCTCGCCCCGGATGCGAGCCAGAGGCCGATCGTGCCGGTGCCGCAATACGCATCGACGACGAGCTCGCCGCCGCTCAGCGCGGCAGCCTCCTGCACCGCTCCGTACAGCTTGACCGTCTGCTCCGGGTTCAGCTGGAAAAACGCGCGCGGAGAAAGCGAGAACCGTAGCCCGCCCAGCGTCTCCTCCAGCTTGTCCTCTCCCCATAGATGAACCGTCTTGTCTCCGAAAACGAGCGGACTGCCGCCCTTGTGGATGTTGTGCGAGATCGAGCCGACCTGCGGCAGCTCGCGCCGCACCGCCTGCACGAACCGCCGCGCGTCCGGAAAGCGGTCCCCGGCGGTGACGAGCGTCAGCTGCAGCTTGCCCGTGCGGCGGCTGACGCGCACGGCGATCGTCTTGACGATGCCTTGGCGCTTCTTCTCCTCGTAAACAGGAAGGTCCAGCTCCTCCAGCACCCGCTTCGTCCGCTCGACCGCCTCGTTCAGCCGCGGGTCATGGACGGCGCAGCCGCTGATGTCCACGAGCTGGCGCGTGCCGAGCGAGTACAGACCGGCGACGAGTCCGCTCTCGCCTCGTCCGGCCTGCAGCTGCGCCTTGTTGCGGTACCCCCAGGGGTCGTCCATGCCGAGGATCGGCCGCAGCGGCAAGCGGTCGATGCCGGCATAGCGCTGGAACGCTTCCCGCACGATCTCCTCCTTGGCCCGCAGCTGCGCTTCGTACGTCATGTGCTGCAGCTGGCAGCCGCCGCAGCTGGCATAGACCGGACATGGCGGCTCCTGACGCTCCGGCGACTTCTTTTCGATCTTGATGGCAGCGGCTTGCAGGTATCCCGGCTCGACCTTCGCCACTTTCGCCTTGACGACCTCGCCCGGCAGCACGCCGTCGACGAAGACCGCTTTGCGCTTGTAATATCCGACGCCCTCGCCGTTGATGCCGATCCGCTTGACGGTGACGACGATGTCGTCTCCGGCACGCACGTCCTCGGCCGTGGCGGGACGCGCAGGGCGCTGCCGGGGCTTTTCCTCCTGGCTCCACCCTCCCCGCTTCGTATCTTTCCGGCTTGGGCCGGTTTGCCGGCCCGGATGATCGGCTCCGCGCCGATTCGTTTCGCTTTTCATGCGGTTTCCCTCGTTCCTGCCTTCATTCTTCATTCTCGCATTATAGCATATCCGCCACGTCCCGCTCCTCTCCCAGCCTGGGCTCGAGCCGCTTCCGCATAGAAAAAAATGGATTGCCCATACTATACCCGATTTAGGGAGAGAAAGCGGGTGCCAATTGGGATGAGTCGAGTGATGAACGTTTTTCAGGCTTTCCTCCTCCTCCTGCTCTCGAACGGGCTGGCCTGCCACGTCATCGTCAATCCGATGCTGCTCGACGCATCCGGACGGGATGCCTGGATTACCGCGCTCGTCACCGGGAGCATCTTCATTCCCTGGAGCCTCCTGATCGTATACGTCATGAAAAAAAGCGGGCAGCAGCATTGGCGGGAATGGCTCGGCAAGCATACGCATCCGGCCTTCTCCTGGATTCTCGTCGCTCCGGTGCTGCTGCTGCTGTTCCTGCAGGCGATGGAGACCGTCACGCAGACGGTGAGCTGGCACATCACGAATTATCTTCCTGCCAGCAGTCCGCTGCAGCTCGGTTTCCTGCTTCTCCTCATCTGCCTCATGCTCTGCTGGTGGGGCTTCCGCGCCGTCGCCGTCGCCGCCGGAATTCTGCTGCCCATCGTCGTGGCTCTCGGCATATTCGTCGCCACGGGCAACAGCGAGATCAAGGACATGTCGCTGCTCATGCCCGTGCTCGAGCATGGCTGGGACCCGGTGCTGCGAGGCATGATCTATGCCGGGTCCGCCTACGTGGAGGTCATCCTCATCCTGCTCCTCCAGCACCGCATCCGCGGGCAGGTGAAGACTTGGCACATGCTCGTCTACTCCTGCTTCGTCGTCGTCATCATGGTCGGGCCGATCATCGGAGCGATCACCGAGTTCGGCCCGGAAGAAGCCGCCAACCAGATCACCTCGCCCTACGAGCAGTGGAGGATGCTCCGCATCGGGCAATACATCGAGCATGTCGACTTCTTCTCGATCTTCCAGTGGCTGTCCGGCGCCTCCGTGCGGATCGCGCTGCCGGTGCTCGTGCTGGCCGAGACGTTCGCCAGCCGGAGCGAGAACGCCAGGCGCATCTTCATCCTGGCGCTGCTGCTCCTGTACGGAGCGGCGACACTCGTCCCGCTGGACGAATACGACATGTACGTGTTCATGTATGTCTACTTCATGCCGGGGGCTCTGCTCGTCGTGCTTCCGACTTCGCTGATCTGGTTCGTCGTAGCCGCATGCATCAAGCCGGATAGGAGGAACGATACCGATGGAGGACAACCGCAAGACGGATCGGCCGGACCAGCCGGCGGAGCCCGAGCAGCAGGAGGCCAAGGACCAGCCGGGGAAAAACCGCAATCCGAACGAAGATCCGCAGGCGCCTCCGAGTCCGGACGGCCCGCCGGACAGCCCCAATCCACGGGAGGAAACGCCTCGACCGGGTCCGGCAGCGCAGGAGGCGCCAGCTAAGGGCTGGTCGAAGGAGGAGCTGACGCGCGTTTTCGAGCATTCGGCCGACGTCATTCTCAAAAGCTCGTACTTCGGACCGGACCATGCCAAGGAAGTCGTGCTCGCTTACTCCGTCGGCCTCTGCGATACGATGATGATCAATCGCCACGTCCTGCCGTCGCTCAGCGTCCACTATGCCCAGAACGGCGCCTTGAACCGGCCGCTGCTCCGCCTGTCGGACGCCTTGACGATCGAAGGCTTCGACAAGACCCCGACCCCGTCCGAGCTGGAGGAGGCCGTCTATTCGGGCTCGCTGCTGCTCTTTTTCGTCCGGGAGGGACTGCTGGCCACCGTCGATCTGTGCAATTCGCCTAGGCGGACTCCGGACGAATCCAGCACGGAGATTTCGATCAAGGGCCCGCGCGACTGCTTCATCGAGGACCTGGACACGAACATCGCGCTGATCCGCAAGCGGATGCGCTCCAGCTCGCTCTATGTCGAGAACTTTACGGTCGGCCGGCGGACGCGCACGAGGGTCTCCCTGCTCTACATCCACGATATCGCCGATCCCAAGCCGATCGAGGACGTGCGCAAGCGGCTGAACGAGATCGATATCGATGGCCTGTACTCGATCAACCAGCTGGAAGACCTGCTGCTTCAGAACCGGTTCAAAATCCTGCCGCTCATCGATTTCACCGGCCGGCCCGATTATGTCATCAGCAGCCTGCTGGCGGGACGGTTCACGATCATCGTGGACGGGAACCCGATGGTGCTGATCGCGCCGGCTACGCTTTCGTTCATCATGAAGTCGCCGGAGGACGTCCATTTCAACTACTCGTATGTATCGTTTTCCCGAATCATCCGCATTCTCAGCCTGTTCCTCTCCATATTCCTGCCGGGCATCTGGATCGCGCTGATGGCATTCCATCAGGACCAGATTCCGTTCCGGCTGATGGCTACGATCTCCGTCTCACGGCTCGGCCTGCCGCTGTCCGCGCAGATGGAAATGCTGCTGCTGCTGCTCTTGCTGGAAATATTCAAGGAGGCGGGCGTTCGGCTGCCGAACCCGATCGGTCAGACGCTGACCTCGATCGGCGGCCTCATCATCGGCGACGCGGCCATTCGGGCCGGCCTGGTCTCGCCGTCGGTCGTCGTGGTCGGAGCGATCACCGCCGTGTCCGGCGTCACGCTGGTCAATCAGATGCTCAGCACGGTCATCAGCATCTTCCGCATGTTCTTCTTTTTCCTGGCTTCATTTTTCGGCATGTACGGGGTCATCCTCGGCATCGTGCTGATGGTCGCCTACATGGCGAGGCTGCAGTCGTTCGGGGTGAACTATTTGGTTCCGCTGTCGCCGCTGATGCCGAAGGACGCGCTCATGTCCTACCTGCGGCTGCCCTTCGCCTATATCCGCAAGCGGCCGGACAGCATTACCAAAGCCGGACAGGATGCGGACCATGAGGGAGGCGACATGGCATGAGGAGGCTGCTCCTCGCCGCGATGGCGGCGCTGCTGCTGACCGTCCAAGGCTGCGGCAACTCGAAGGACATCCAGTCGCTCGCGTATGTGACGGCGATCGGGCTGGATTTCAAGGATGGAAAATACATCGCTTACGTGCAGGTGCTCAACTTCATCAATATTGCCCGCAGCGATGCCGTCGAGCTGGGCAAGCCGGTCCCGATCTGGATCGGCCGCGGGGACGGCGAGACGATTTCGGGGGCGATCGCCGAGACGAACGCCACCTCTCAGTCCCGGCTCTTTTGGGGCCATGTGAAAGCGGTCGTCGTCACCGAGGCCGTCATGAAGCGAGGGCTGTCCGGGTTGAGCTCCTCCCTCCTGCGGGATCGGCAAGCCCGCTATACCCTGCTCGTTTATGGAACGAAGGAACGGATGGAGGACATCCTCACCCAGAAGTCGATCTTCAATCTGTCCCCGCTGGATACGATGATGTATACGGCGGTGCAGCTCAATACGCAGAAGGCCTATCTCCTGCCGGTCTACGCCAACAAGGCGTTCGCCTACCTGAACGAGCCTGGAGCCGGAGGCATGATTCCGGAGATCGGCATTCAGAACCGGACCTGGCACGAGGATTACAAAAAGAAGCCGATGTTCATCATCCGGGGCGCCTTTTTCTTTGACGGCTATAAATACAAGAACCATATGGCCATGGAGCCGCTCAAAGGCATGCGCTGGAGGGACGAGAAGCTCGACCTCACCCCGCTCAAGCTGCTTCGGAACGATCGCCCCTCCGCCGTCGTCATGCTGGGACATCCCAAGTTCGCCATCAAAACCCGCTTCGAGCAGGGCAAGCCGCGCTTCGACGTGTCGATCAGGACGACGGGCTTTATCGCGGAGCAGATCCAGCCGGCATCGATCCAGCAGCTGCAGAAGGAAGCCGCTCTTGCCGTCGTCAAGGAGGTGCAGAATACGTATCGCCTCGCGGCCGCGGAGAAGACGGACTGCTACCGGCTGCAGCTCGAGCTGTACCGCAAGCATCCGCGCCCGTTCCGCCAGCTCGCGGAGGCCGGCTCCTTTTTCCTCGACGAGGATTCCCTCGCTTCGGTCAAGGTGAAGGTATATATTAGGACGACGGGCAAGTTCAAAGGCAGCGTGTATTCGGAAAAGCAAGACGGAAAGGAAACGTAACGTAACGTAATCGGGGCCCTGACGGGCCCTTTTACAAGAATTTTTTAATATGCGCTCTTATTGGTTTACATAATTATCTATACAAATTAAAATGCTCGAAAGACGGCTGGCCGCGAAGGGAGCTTCCCTCCAAGCTAGCCGCGCTGGCCTCCCTCTTCCTCCTCGACCGGCTTGAAGCGCTGCTTTGCAAAAAAGTAGCCGAACAGCAGCGCGATCAGCGTGTAGATGACGGCGGTTACCGTGAACGCTCTCGCATAGCCGTGATAAGCTCCATATCGCGCCACGAGCCCCGTGCTGATCGGCGCGGCGATGAACCAGCCCAGATTGAACATCGCCTCCCCCGAGCTCGCCGCAAGCCCCCGCAGAGACCGATGGACGTACCGCATCTTGATCGTGCTGTAGAACGGGTTGGCGGCGTTCATGAGCGCCTGCCGGAACAGGTAGCCGACGCTCGCCAGCCAGAACTGATGCGTATAGGCGGTCAGCACGAGGAACGGGATCGAGCTGAGCTGCAGCCATACGACCGCCCTCACCTCTCCCATCCTGCGGGCGATGGCCGGCCCCAGCAGGAACGCGATCGCCGTCGCCCCCTGTCCGAGCGCCACGACAAGCCCGATGCTCGAATGCGAGGCCTGGAAGCGGTCCTCGAAATAGACGTTCAAATAAGGCACGACCATGCCGCCCGCCATCGAGGACAGCAGGCTGAGCAGCGTGAAGGCCGCGATCGCCGCATAGGAGGAGCGATGGAGCCGAAAGCGCTCGCGAAAGCTCCGCTTGGGCTCGGGCAGCGCGGACGGCTGCCCACCGCCGAGGGCGGACGGACCGCCGAACTTCAGGATCGGCACGAGCCCCGCCGCCGCGATCGCCACCCCGACGAGCAGCGTCGCCCTCAGGCTGGCGATCTCGCTCCATCCCGCAAGCGCTCTCAATGCGTCGCTGACCAGCCCTCCGCCGAGATTGCCTGCGACGTTCGCCGCCATCACGAGCGCCATGTTGAAGCTGAACAGGTGGACGCGCTCCCGGGGCGACGAGTTGTCGGCCATGAACGGCAGAATCGTGGCGGAAACGATCGCCTGAGCCATCCCGGCGACGAAGGCGAGCGAGGTCAGCTGCCCGCTGCCGACCGCCCAGGTGCGGGCGGCGAGCACGGCGACGACGGCGACGGCGCCGATGCCGATCATCCGCTTGGCGCCGAACCGGTCGTTGGCGAGGCCGGCCGGGATGAGGATGAGCGCGGCGGCAAGCGCCGTCGCCCCGACGATGTCTCCGACCATCGTCGGCGGATGGCCGAGCGCCTTGACATAAAGATTGTAGATCAGGCTGTACATGCCGAGTCCGATGTTCCACAACAGGTTGAACACGAAGAACAGCCGGATGTTGCGGCTGTAGCCGCCCAGCTGCTCGCGCCACTCTTGGATGAAGGTAGACATGTTCCCCATCGTATCGCAAAAAAAGAATTCCTACAACGGCAGCCGCCGCAAAAATCGGGCCGTCAGCGGATATCGGCTCCGAGGCAGCTCCGGAAATGCTGCAGCGCCCAGTCATGGCCCGCGGCGTTGAAGCTCGCCACCGCCCGTTCATGGATGACGAGCCGGTAGCCGAGATTGTAAGCGTCGACGGCCGTATGCAGGATGCAGATATCCGTGCAGTCGCCGACGAGATGCAGCTCCCGGACGCCTCGCTCGCGAAGCCGGAGATCCAGATCCGTGCCGGCGAACGCCGAATAGCGGGTCTTGTCCCGATACAGCACGTTCGGCAGTCCGCGGATCCGCTCGTACAGCTCGCCGAGCTTGCCGTACAGCTCCCTGCCCTTGGTGCCCCGCAGATTATGCGGCGGAAACAGCTTCGTCTCCGGATGATGCGCGTCCTCCGGCTCATGCACGTCGACGGCGAAGACGACCCAGTCGCCCGCCTCGGCGAACTGCTGCGTCAAGCGCACGATTTCCCCTTCGATCGCCCGGCCGGGCTCGCCGCAGCTCAGCGCGCCGTCTTCCGCGATGAAATCGTTCGTATAGTCGATGTTGAGGAGAGCTCTTGCCATCGTTCATCCCTCCGGATTCGTATTTCCCCCATCCTACCGAATCGAGGCGTTCTCTGCAAATCGGGTCGGGGATTGACGGAAGCGCTCGCGGCCGCTAGCATACGGAAGTGGAAGGAGCGTGTCCCCATGCAAACCGCTTTTGTGCTCGGAGCGGCATTTCTGTTTCTCGGCGTCGCGGTCGGAGCGTTCGGCGCGCATGCGCTGAAAGCCCGGCTGGCCGGCGATGCCGGCAAGAACTATCAGACCGGCGTGCTCTACCATCTGCTGCACGGCGTCGGCATCGTCGCCGTAGGCGCTACGCCGCTGGCCGCAACGTCGTCGCTGCTGCAGGCCGCGGTATGGCTATTCGCCGCCGGCATCGTGCTGTTCTCCGGCAGCCTGTACGCGCTCAGCCTGAGCGGAGTGAAAAAGCTCGGCGCGATTACGCCGCTCGGCGGCCTCGCCTTTCTCGCCGGCTGGGCGCTCGTGGCGATCGCCTATATCGGGTAGCCGACGGCCGCTTCCGTGCCGTTCCGACGGAACGAGCCGGGATCGGCTACCGGACGGCGGACTGCCGCTCGTCCATCGCCGCGCAGCAAAAAGGCTTCCCCCTCCGACGGACGTCGGTTCGGGAAGCCTTTTTTTTGCTTGTCACGTGGTCCTCATGGAACCCCGCGTCCGCTCAAGGCTGAAGCATCCCGAGCATCGGCGACAGCTCCAGCGGAAGCACGCGATGCGCCGGCACGAGCTCTCCCGACGCCTTCAGGCCGAACAGGCTGACGGCGACCTCCGACAGGTCGTCGACATTGTTGACCTGCACCTCGTATGCCGTGTTGCCGCCGACATAGTACGTCTGCGAGATGGCGGAATCGGGCGGAACGATAAAGCCCGATACGTAGATCGGCACGAGACCCGTCCCGCTCCAAGGCACGCCGAACAGCTGTACGATGATAAGCGCCTGATCCGGTCCGAGATTGCGGGCGTTGACCGCCACGTTCACCGCCTGTTCCTCTTCGTTCTGGGGATTGGTCATCAATCCCGATGTGTAGGTCGACATGTTGCCGTCACCTCTCCTCTCTCGCTTGTCCTCCATCCTATGCCGCTGTTGAGGCGAGCGCGAGGGACAGCGGCGGAGATGCGGACAGGCCGGGGCTAGAGGCGGTCGAGCTTGCGGGAGCTGAGCTTCGGCTTGCAGGCTTTGCAGACGCCGAGGACTTGTCCGTTCTCATCGGCGTAAAAGGCGAGCCGCGCGGACGGCTGCCGGCAGAGCGAGCAAGGCTGCGTCTTGCCGCGGCCATCGGCGCGGCTCGGCTTGCCCTTGCGTCGGCGCGCCTCATCCAGAGCCACGACATTCGAACGCGGACGCGAGCCTGTCTGGCGGCGATGAAGCCAGAAGGCGATCGCGCAGGCCGCGGCCGCCGCCAAGATCAGAACCGGCACGAGCATGGGCCTCTCTCCTTTCGGGGCAGCATGGCTTTCGTCCTCCTTATTCTGCCTCTTCCGGCCGCTTTCGCGCAAGTGCCCGCAGATGGCGGCCGAACAGCCGCATCACGAGCAGATGGGCCTTGGCTTGGCCGTACTTGTACAGAAACCACGGCAAGGCCGGCCTGTAGTCGTGGATCGCCGCCAGACAGTCGCGGGACTCCGGCAGCTGCAGGAATTCGAGCCGCCCGTCGTCTCCCTCCTCCGCATGCGCGAAGCGTCCGCCCGCGATCCGGTAGGTGGAGCGATGCGGCGTGCTGCGGGCTTCGGCGTGACGCAGCTCCAGCAGCGGTCGCCGCAAGGGGAACAGCCGCATGCTCACTTCTCCCCTCTCTCCCCGCTCGGCCCGGATGAGCGGCTGGAACGCGCTCCCCAGCCATGTCAGGTAATGCTCTCCGGCCCAATGGGCATCCTGTCCGGGCTGCAGCCGGAACCGCTGCACGGAGCGGACGTCGGCTTTCGCAGCCGGCTTTCGGCTGGCGCCGCTCTTGCCCGCGCCCTTCCCCTTCTGCCGCTTGAGCTCCTCCTCCTGCCTCAGCGCGTCGGCCGCCGCCTCGCGGTAGGAGATCCGGCCGTCGCTCAGTCCCGCGATCTCATGCCGCCGCTGCGACACCATCGGATGGGCGAGGCTCTCCACGAGCGGATAGGCGATCTCCTTGGGAGCGCCGGCAACGAGCGATATCCAGAGGCGCGAGAGCTTGACGGTCGGGAACGGAAACGGAATCATCCAGCGCCGGAGGCCCATCACCGCCGCGGTCTCGCGCAGCAGGTCCTGGTAGCTCATCCGGTCCGGGCCCCCGGCATCGACGGCTCGCCCCATCGCCTCCGGCTTGCCGATGGCCGCCGTGATCGAGTTCAGGATGTCGGACAAGGCGATCGGGTGGGTCGGCGTGCGCGTCCAGCTCGGCAGGATCATGACCGGCAGCCGGCGCACGAGCTTGGAGAGGATCGGGAACGACGAGCCTTCCGGCCCGACGATCAGCCCCGCGCGGATCGTCGTCACCGGCACGCCGTACGAGCCGAGGATGCGCTCCACCTCGAGGCGGCTGCGCAGATGCCGGGAGAGCTTCTCCGGCGGCACGTCCGGCGGAATCATTCCGCTCAGATAGACGATCTGCCGCACGCCGCAGCCGGCGGCCGCGCGCGCGAAGTGAACGGCCAATATCGCATCCATGTCCTCGAAGCTGCCCTGGGTCAGCTTGGCCGAAGGCATCATGGAGTGGATGAGGTAGATCGCGACATCCGCGCCGCGAAGCGCTTCTGCCGCCTGCTCTTGGGAGAAGAAGTCGCCGCGCCGCCATTCGACGCCGGGCTCGCTGCGGGACGGATCCGCTTGGCGGGATAACGCGATCAAGCTGAAGTCAGGCCGCAGCTTCTCCAGCAGGTGTCTTCCGATATAACCGCTCGCCCCGGTCAGCGCGACGACGGGCCGCGAGCGGGACGCTTGCAAGCCGGTTTGCTCGGCAGTTGTCATGGCAGTTCCAGTCTCCTTCCGAATCTCGCCCTCGTTCAGAGTTCCATACCCGCTGCGCGCGGGAGGCAAGCAGTCCGTCCGGGAAAGCCGCCTTGCGGATGCCCGGGCGGATATGCGATGATAGGGCGAGCAAGAACATTTGACCCCTAAAGGAGTGGCCTTCCATGCGCAGGCAAATGGAACGTTTCAAGCAGCAGCTGAGCGACCAGGGAAAGCTGCAGGGGCGCGAATCGGTGCTGATCGCCTTCGACCATCTGCTCGATCTGCTCGATGAGCATGAGGAAAAGCACCGGCTGGAAATCGGCGCCCGCAGCACGAACGGCGAGAAGTCCAACGGCGAGGTCGAAGCGGCGATCCGGGCCGAGACGGAGTTTTTCCGCGATGCCGTCCGGACGGTCATCGAGCGCACGATCGCGGATCTCGTCCATCGGGGCGACAAGGAATGGAAAAAGTTCTACGACCGCATCGATTAGCTCTCCGTCCGCCCCTCTTGCCGAGGGGCGTTTTTCTTCTTCATTGCGCGCGGAAGCTTCTTGGGACGCGGAGAATGGCCGCATCCGCCCTTCGTCGGCGGCGGCCCACCCCCCTCGTCCACCGGCTGAATACTCTATTCTATCTTAGTCCGCAAAGGAGTGATAGATAGATGGCGATCGCAAAAACCTCGATCCTCGGCCAGCCGGCCGTGTCCGCGGAGGTGATGACCGCTTACGTCCGAACGGTCAATCCATCGTTCAATCCGGATATTGCCCGCCAGTTCCGGCTCGTCGGCAGCCGTCTCGGCATCCGGGGCGAAATCGCGCTGTGCCAGTCGATCCATGAGACGAACTGGTTCCGCTTCGGCGGAGACGTCAAGCCCGAGCAGAACAACTTCGCCGGCATCGGCGCTACCGGAGGCGGCAATCCCGGCGCCAGCTTCGCCACGATCGCGGAGGGCGTGACCGCTCAGATCCAGCATCTGTACGCCTACGCGACGACGGCGCCGCTGCCTGCCGGCGAAACGGTCGTCGATCCGCGCTTCGCGCTCGTCGCCCGCGGCAGCGCCCCCGCCTGGGAGGATCTCGCCGGCAAATGGGCCGTGCCCGGCTACGATCGGACGAAGTATGCTTCGCTGCAAGCCGCGCTCGAGGCCGGCGATACGTACGGCCAAAAAATCGTGCGGCTGTACGGAACGATGGCGGCGACCGTGCCCGCAGCAGTGCCGCAAGCGCCGCTGCCGATCGTGGCGCTCGACGCCGGGCATGGCGGCACGGACCCCGGCGCCCAAGGCTTCGGCATCGTCGAGAAGGACAGCGCGCTTGAGCTGGCGCTGCGCGTCGCATCGCTGCTGCGCGCCGGATACAGCGTCGACGTGCGGCTTACGCGCAGCACGGACGTCTTCGTCCCGCTCGGCGAACGGGCAACGATGGCGAACGGCTGGAAGGCGGATTATTTCGTCTCCCTGCATCACAACGCGGCCGGCGGCGAAGGCTTCGAGTCGTATGTCTACCCCGGCACGCGCTCCGGCGCGTCGGGCGTCCGCCAGGATGCCGTGCATGCGGCGATCATGAAGGTCCTCGCTCCGCTCGGCGTGGCGGACCGGGGCAAGAAGGAAGCCAACTTCGCTGTGCTGCGCCAGACGACGATGCCGGCGGTGCTGCTGGAGAACCTGTTCGTCGACCAAGCGCTCGACGCCGGCTTGCTCAAGGACTCTGCCGTGCGCCAGAACCTGGCGGCGGCGATCGCGGAAGGAGTGGCAAAAGCGATGGCATTGACCCCGAACTATCCGGCAGGCACGCCGGACTACAAGATTCAGGCGATCGAATGGCTGTACGCGCAAGGTTATCTCACCGATCCGATCTGGAAGCAGCAGCCGGACGCGCCCCTGCCCCTGTGGGCGGAAGCGCTCATCCTGCAGCGGATGTACGAGCAGCTCCAGGGCTCTTAAACGATGCGAAAGGCAGCTCCCGAGGCCATCTGCCGGCCTTGAGAGCTGCCTTTTTTCCGGTTCCGCCTGCCGTCGCGCCGCCTAGGCTAGGCGTCCAGGCTCCCCACGTACTCCTGGATGTAGTCCATGAACCGCTTCGCCGCAGGCGAAAGCAGCTTGAACGAGGCGGCGGCGATGCCGAGCGTCCGGTACCGCCCGTCCTCGAGCTCCACCATGCTCGCCCGGTGGTCGCGCCCCCGTAGGACTAGCTCGGGCAGGATGCTGATGCCGAGCCCGTGCTCCACCATCGCGATGATGGCATAATCGTCATGCGTCTCGTATTTGATGCGCGGACGGCGGATCGACTCTTCGAGAATGCGCCGGACGTCGTAGTCCGAGCCTTCCTTCGGAATGATGAACACCTCGTCCTCGAGCTGGCTGAGGGACAGCCTGGGCTCTGCGGCCAGAGGATGGTCCGGCGGGAGCACGAACAGCATCCGGTCCTTCTTGAGCGGCAGCGTGTCGAGTCCTTCGCGCGACGGCAAGGAAAGGAAGCCGAGATCCATGCTGCCGTCCGCGATGCCTTCCTCGATGTCGCGGTAGTCGCCCTCGATCAGCTTGAGCTCGATGCCGGGATAGTCGCGGTCGAACGCCTTGATCATGGCCGGCAGCCAGTGCACGGAGACGCTCGTGAACGTGCCGAGCCGGACGGTGCCGGACTGCAGCCCTTTGAGCAGCGCGATCTCCTGCTTGAGCTGCTCCTGGGCGGCCAGCAGCTCGCGCATCGGACGGAGCAGCCGCTCGCCGCTTTCGGTCAGCCGGATGCCGGAGCGGCTGCGGGTAAGGAGCGCGAGCCCGAACTCCTTTTCCAGGCTGCTGATCGCATGGCTGACGCCCGACTGCGTAAGGCCCAGCGTCTCTCCTGCGCGCGTCAGGCTGCCGAGCTCGACGACCGTGCTCAGCACCTCGTATTTGAACAGGCTCATGGCCGATCTCCCCCGCCGTTTTCATTCATTTTTCTCATATTGTCCATGACAAACATTCAATTCCCTTATGCTTCGGTCATTAGTATACTTTACCACGGATGATAGCTTCAAGAAGGAATGGAGAATGGAACGAAGATGAAGAAATCGGAATGGCTGCTGCTTGTCGTCACGTTGTGCTGGGGGTCCGCCTACCTGCTGCTGAAGGCGGCGATGGAGGCGGTCGAGCCGCTCATGCTGATCGGACTGCGCTTTATGATCGGCTTCCTGATCGCCGGCGCGATCCTGTATCCCCGTCTGAGGAAGGCCACACGCCGGACGGTCGCGCTCGCCGCGACGCAAGGCGCGCTGCTGTTCCTCATCTCCGTGACGGTCACCTTCGCGCTCAAGTCGACGTCGACCGCGAACGCCAGCTTCCTGCTCAGCCTGACGGTCATCTTCGTCCCGCTCCTGTCCGCGCTGTTCCTGCGTCAGAAGCTGACGCCGCAGCTGACGGCGGGCATCGGCTTCGCGATCGCCGGCATCGGCCTGATGACGCTGAAGATGCCGCTGTCGATGCAGCCCGGAGACCTGCTCTGCATGCTCGCCGCTCTCATCAACGCAACATACGTGCTGCTGACGTCCAGGGCGGCCAAGGAAGTGGACACGATCAATCTCGGCGTCCTGCAGCTCGGCTTCGCCGGCTTGTTCGGACTGATCTTCGCCGGCTTCATGGGCCAGCTGTCGCTCCCGTCGACCGGCGGCGGCTGGGGAGCGATCCTCGCGCTCGCAGTCGTCTGCAGCGCCTTCTGCTACATCGCCCAGCCGGCCGCGCAAAAGTTCACGACCGCCTCGCGAGCGGGTCTCATCTTCTCGATGGAGCCGGTGTTCGCGGCGATGTTCGGCTTCCTCTTCGCCCGGGAGATGCTCTCCCCGCAAGGCTATGCCGGCGCCGCGCTCGTCCTCTGCGGCGTGCTCGTCTCGGAGTATGGAGCCCGCTGGCTGCATGCGCTGCGCCGCCGCAGCCGCCCGCAGGCGCAGCCGGACCCCGGCATGCTGCCCTAAGCGCGCAGCAGATCCGGCCGCGATGAGCCGCGCGCGGCGAGCTTGACCGCATGGCGCATCGCGGCGGCGCGTACCCGCTCGGGCCCGTAGGCGCCGTCCTCGCTGCGGAACAGCTCGCACAGCGCTTGCTGCGCCGCTTGCACGGCGAGCTGCTCGTCGCCAAGCAGGTAATAGCAGACGGAGTAGCATTCCTGCTCCGACTGCCGCAGCCTCAGGATTCTCTCCTCGGTTCGCTTGCTCATGCCGCACTCTCCCTTGCCTCGTTCTCTATCTAAGACGGATTATACCTGCTAATTGTATCCGGAGTATGTCCAAGGATAAGTATAGTGGGCTTTGACCTGAAAAAAAGAAACAAAACCATAGCAATTGCTGAAGATTTTCTTAAACGAGCAAGCCTCCCTTTTCCCTGTCCGGGAATCGGGAGGCTTGCTTGTTTGTCGCTGAGGGCGGTTCAGGCATCCGCGCGGCGCAGCGATTCGACCGGCGTTCCCCGCAGCGCGGAACGGGCAGGGCCTGCCTGCAGCAGTACGGCGAGCACGGCGAGCGTCAGCAGGATGCCGCCGAGCAGCAGGCCGTCGAAGTCGACCGGCAGCGGCTTTTCCAACGGGCGCAAATCCGATTGCAGGACACGGGCGAACGCGATCGCGCCGCTCCAGCCGGCCGCCACGCCGGCGAGCAGGCCGAGCAGGCCGAGCAGGCTTCCTTCGAGCATGAGCGCCCGCTTCAGCGCCTTGGCGGACACGCCGGCGCAGCGGAGCATCGCGAGCTCGCGCTCGCGGTCAAGCATCGACCGCCGCTGAAGGACGGCAAGGCCAAGCAGCCCGATTGCCGCCGACAGCGCCGTGAACCCCAGGAAACCGTTCACGAGCCGCGTCGAGGACGCATGCTCCTTTACCGTATCAAGATAAGGAATGGCAGCGGCGGAGGCCCCTCCGGAGAGGAGACGGGAGACGATCTCCTCGTCCCGCTTGAGGTCGGAAGGGTCGAGCTGCAGCAGGATGAGCCCTTGGAATTTCTGCGTATCCCACGGCCGATGGTAGCCCTCGCGCAGCTGCCTCCAAATGTCGGGATGCACGTAGGTCGTGTCGTACACGTACGCGGCATTCAAGCTGTTCGACGTATTCGGCTCGGCGAAGCCCGCGATCGTGAACGACAGCTTCAGATCGGGCGGCTGCCCCGCGGGCAGGAACGCGTCCCGGTAGAAGCCGAGCTCGATCGTATCCCCGACACGGTAGCGCTTCTCCGGATAGGCGAACGTTCCGGACGGCTCGACGCCGTAGTCCTTGAAGCTGCGCGGCAGGATGATGGACCGCTTGTCCGCCATGACCTTGGCCCAAGCCTCTTGATCGGAGGCGAACGCCGAGGCGCGCTCCAGCAGCTTCCAGTCTCCTCCCTGGACGAGCTCGGGGCGGACCGGTACGAACGTTTGGCCGCTTCTCGCCGAGCTATCGGACAGAGTGGCGGAGGCCATCGCAGGCTGGACGAGGACATGCCCGTCTACCGCCTCCCGCAGCGTCTCGTCGGTTCGCAGCAGCTCCAGCATGTCCTGCTTCTCGCGCTCGCTCTCGTACGCGGCGAAGCCGCTGTAGCCGAGAAGACCCTGCGGACCGTTCGCCGGACTCGTATTGGACAGGATCAGGCTCGACAGCCCCGAGGTGAAGGTAATCGTCATCATGGCGACCGCGAACAGCAGCATGACCGCGAACGTGCGTCCCGGCCGCTGGCCGGAGTAGCGCAAGGCGAGCAGCACGCTCGTGCCGGCGCGCGGTCCAAGCCGCGCGCCGGCCGCCTGCAGCAGCAGCTGCAGAAGAAGCGTGAGCGCAGCGGCGGAGGCGATCCAGACGATCGCCAGGCGCAGCATGACCAGCCCATCCGGAGCCGCCGGCTCCCAGCTCCACGTCTGGTGCGCTTGCAGCGCGAGGATGACGCAAGCCGCCGCGCCGGCCAGGGCTCGGCGGACAGAGCGGCCGGCCTTCCCGCTTGCGGCCGCGCCCTCCCGCGCCGAGCCCCGCATCGCGCCGACGATCGGGCCCGAGCCGGCCAGCCGGCTCGCCGCCAGGACGAGCAGCATCTGAAGCAGCAGCACCGACGCCGCTCCGACAAGCAGCACCGGCAGCGGCAGATGGGGCTCGATCGGGATGCCCGCCGCTTCGGCCGTCCGGCCAAGCTCCGAGCCGTAGATCGCCTTCACCAGCCCCCAGCCCGCAGCCAGTCCTGCCGCGATGCCGGTCAAGCCCGACAGCAGCCCGAGCAGCAGCGCCTCCGCCCGGAACAGGCTGCGCGCCTGCTTGCGGCTGAGGCCGATGGCGCGCAGCACGCCGTACAGCTCTGCCCGCGAGTCGGCGAGCATGAGCACGATCTGCCGCAGCAGGAACGCGCTGGAGAAGATCGCCGTCAGGCTGATGACGCCGATCAGCACGACGAGATTGCTGCGCGTCATGCCGAGCGCTTCCTGCTTCACGTGGCGCGTCTGATACCAGCCATCCTGCCCGGAAGGCATGCTCATGCCGAGCACCGAGTCCGCCGGATTCATCCGCGTGGCGAGGATCGCCGAGAAGCTGCCTTCGGGCAGTCCCGCGAGCCGCCGCGCGTCATCCGGATGGAGCACGAGCGTCCCGCTCTGGCGGGCCGCCTCGCCCCGGTAGCCGGACAAGCCGGACGGAGGAGGCGCATCGCGCAGCTTGAAGCCGTGGCGCGTGCCGTCCGGAGCGTCCGCATACACGACATCGCCGGCCACTAGTCCGAGCGCTTCCGCCGCTTCCGCGTCAAGCAGCGCCTCGCCCGGCCGCAGCGGATCGTCCCACAGCCGCGATCCCGGCTCGAACGAGGCGGCCGCAGCCGTCTCGAAGCCGATGGCGAGCGCCTGCGGCAGCGAAGCGGATTGCGCGTCGTTTGCCGGGGAAGCGAACAGCGTCGCCGGGACCGATGCGACGGGCAAGTACCGATAAGGCATCGCCCCGGCGCCGCCCCCCTCGGCCGCTATGGCCTGGGCCCGCTCCGCCGTAAAGCCGTTTCCCTTGCCCGACGGCGCGAGCGCAAAGTCGACCGGCCCGAAATGCCGGCTCAGCCATTGCTGCCCGCTTTCCCGGACGGAGCCGTAATGGAACATCGACATCGCCAGCAGCATCGCGCCGATCGCTCCCGCCAGCACGGCAAGCGCCGTCTGCCGCCCCTGGCGGCGCAAGTAGCGCGCGCCCATCGTCCAGGAGATGCCGCGCTTCAGCATGTCGCGCCCTCCCGATCCTCGACGATGCGGCCGTTGAACATGCGGATCTGGCGCGGCAGGCGCTGCGCCAAGCGGTCGTCATGCGTGACGAGCAGCAGCGTCATGCCGTACTGGCGGTTCATCAGCTCCAGCAGTCCCATCACCTGGTCGGCGGCTTCGGAATCGAGCGCTCCGGTCGGCTCGTCGGCGAACAGGATGTCCGGCTTGCCGGCGACCGCACGGGCGATCGCCACGCGCTGGCTCTGTCCGCCGGACAGCGCCGACGGCCGCGAGCGGCGCTTGCCGGCGAGGCCGACCAGCTCAAGCGCCTCGAGCGCCTTGCGCTCCGCCTCGCGGCGGGTCATGCCGGCGGCGAGCAGCGGCAGCTGCACGTTCTCCTCCGCGCTCAGCACCGGCACGAGATGATACGCCTGGAATACGAAGCCCATGCGCTTCAGCCGCAGTGCCGCGAGCTCCTTCTCGCGCCGCCGGTGGACCGCCTCGTCCCCGATCCAGATTTCCCCGCCGTCGGCCGGCTCGAGGCCGCCCAGCACATGCAGCAGCGTCGACTTGCCGCAGCCGGACGGTCCCGTCACCGCCGCCATCTCTCCTTTGCCCAGCGTCAATCCGACCTCGCGGAGCGCTCGCGTCGCTTCGTTCCCGGTTCCATAGGTCTTGCTCAGTTGGCTCGCTCTCAACATCGACTGCCGTCTCCTTTCGCATCCCGCGCTTTCGGGGATGCCTTCACCTTAGCAGGCCGGGATGCAGTCTTCGCCGAGATGATGTGCAGAACCCGTGCAGGCGTCCCAGGTCCGGATGCCCGAAGCTCACTCGCGAAACAGCGGGAGACGCGCCGTGAATGCCGCTCCCTCGCCGACGCGGCTCTCCACCTCGACCGAGCCGTCATGCGCCTGGGCGATGCCCCGGACGACAGCCAGGCCGAGACCCAGGCCGCGCGGCGCAGGGCTCCCGTCGGCGTACGTCGGCTTGCGGTAGTAGCGCTGAAACAGCTGCTCCGCTTCCTCCGGCTCGAACCCCCAGCCGTCGTCGCGGACGCGCAGCACGAGCTCCGCTCCGCTGGCGGAAGCGCTGACCGTCACGCGGCTGCGGGCATGGCGGATCGCGTTGCCGAGCAGGTTGAGCAGCAGCTGCGAGAATCGCTTCTCGTCTCCGTACAGCAGCAGCTTGACGTCGAGCTCGGCGACGAGCTCGACGCCCCGATCGTCGGCTTCCGGCTGCAGCAGCTCGATCGCCGACGCCGCTGCGGCCGCCGGCTCGAACCATTCCTTCTCGATCCGCAGGCGACCGCTCTCGGACAAGCTCAAATCCTGCAGATCCTGCACGAGCCGGCTCATCGCGGCGGCTTGCTCGGACAGCACGGCCAGCCGCTCGGGCGGAAGGGGGCGCTGCTCGTACAGCGCATTGTCCAGGGAAGCGCGGATGACGGCGAGCGGCGAGCGCAGCTCATGCGCGACCTCAGCGACCATCAGGCGCCGAGTCGTCCGCAGCTGACGAATCATCCCGGCGCCGCGCCGGAGCGCGTCCGCCATCAATTGCTCCTCGAGCGTGGCGGGACTGCGGTCCGGCCCAGGCGCTGCGCTCGCCGCCTCCGGGCCTTCTTCCTCCCGCTCCGGCCCCTCCGCCAGCTTGCCGGCCTGGACAATCCACGCCGACACGCGCCGACGCCAGCGCCGCCGCTCCAGCCACGCCCCGCCTGCCGCCAGCGCCGCCGCTCCCGCTCCGGCCAGCAGGCAGCGCGCCAGCTCGGCGGCTCCCGCATCCTGATCGGAGCCGGGCCACAGCGCCGCGAGCAGCGCCGCCGCTGCCCCGCCTGCTAGCGGCAGCGCCGCAGCGGCTGCGATCCGCTTGATCCGATCCGCGGCGGCAGGGGCGCTCATCGGCCTCCTCCTGCATCCGGATTGAATTTATAGCCGACCCCATAGACAGTCAGCACGAAGCGCGGGTCGGCCGGATCGTCGCCGAGCTTGCGCCGCAGGTTGCGGATATGGCTGTCGATCGTCCGCTCATAGCCCGCAAAGGCGTCGCCGAGCGCCTCCTCCAGCAGATGCGTGCGCGTGAATACGCGCCCCGGCCGCGAAGCGAGCCGCAGCAGCAGGGCGAACTCGGTCCGAGTCAGGTCGAGCGCGCGTCCCTCGAGCTCCGCCTCATGCGACTGCGGGCGGATCGTCAGCGCCCCTCGCTCCAGGACCGCAGCCTCCTCGTCCGCGGCATGCTGACCGCTTGCGCCTACCGCCTGCCTCCCCGTCCGCCTGAGCACCGCCTTCATGCGGGCGTGCAGCTCGCGCAGGCTGAACGGCTTTTGGATGAAATCATCCGCGCCGAGCTCCAGCGCGAGCACGCGGTCGAACTCGTCTCCTTTGGCCGTCACCATGAGCAGCGGCAGCTGCCAGCTGCGGTCGTTGAGCCGACATAGGTCCAGCCCCGTCCTGCCGCCTTCGAGCGTCCAGTCGACGAGCAGCAGGTCGGGCTTTTCCCGCCCGATGAGCGCCTCCGCCACCTCCGCCGATGCCGCTCCCGCCACTTCCCAGCCCTCCTGCCGCAAGAAACGCGCTCCCTCCTCCAGCAGCTCCCGCTCATCCTCGACCCACACGACCTTCATCCCGCATCCCCCCGTACCGTTCGTTGCGATGATTCGCCTTGGCTCCCTATTATATCGATCTCCGCTCCGCACGGACAAGCTCCCCGCCCGGCTCGGCTTCCGGAAGAGCGTTCAGCCGCTTTTGCCCGGACGCGCCAAAAAGGACGCGGCGAACCGAAGTTCGCAAGCGTCCTTTTTGGGCATGCAAGGAGCCGCCGGCTGACGCGGCGCGCCGCGTCAGCCGGGCTAGCGGGCTCGTCCGGACCGATCAGCCGACCTGGAACTCGTTGCGCTTGATGATGTGGATGTCGTCGCCGGAATAAATATGAATGTAGATCACGTACTTGCCCGGAGCGGGGAACTCGTGCTCCACCTCGAATTCCTTGTCCGACTTCTGCGTCGAGGTAAGCAGCACCGGAAGCTCCTGCTCCGTCTCCTCGCGGATGTCGAAGTCGATCTTGAGATCGTCCTTCTGCAAGAGCTCCTCAATGCCTTCGATCTCCACCGTCAGCTTGAGCGGCGTGGCGGCGACCGCTGCCGGCTCGCTCGTGATGCGCGCCTCGATGGCGGACTCGTCCACGCCGCCGCTGCGCGAGGAACAGCCGACAACTGCGAGCAGCAGCGCGGCCATAAGAATCAGTCCGAATTTCTTCACGTCGTTCAGCCTCCTTGGCGTCTTCCCTATCCTTTCCCATTATACCCGCTTGTCCCGGCTTTGGCTCCGCCGAACCATGAACTTTTCTTGTCGAGCGCTGCCGAATTGTGCTACAATTCGGTCTAACTGAATCTGAACCTTCGGGGCAGGGTGGAATTCCCTACCGGCGGTGACGGCGCCTGCATGGCGCCGAAGCCCGCGACTCCCGCTGCCGCTTCGCGGCGGCGGGACTGACTTGGTGCGAGTCCAAGGCCGACGGTATAGTCCGGATGAGAGAAGGTCAAACCCTGCTTGGCGCCATTTGGCGGCAGGCGGGTTCTTCATGCCCCCGTCCTGATCCTTCAGGCGGGGGCATGCTGCTTCTAACGAGGTTCAATTCAAATTCCGTTTCATGGGGGTTTTTGAATTGAGTACGACCGCTGCCGCATCGAGTCCGCTTCAAGCGGACCGCGGCGGACTGCTTTCCCGCGGGCGTGGCATCTGGTATGTCGCGCTCGGAGCGACGCTCTGGGGAGTCGATCCGCTGTTCCGCATCCTGCTTCTCCAGCACTTCACGTCCGCGCAGATCGTCTTTCTCGAGCATCTGCTGCTGGCGCTGTATTCCGTTCCCGTCCTGATCCATTATCGTCATCAGCTGTCCGGCAAGCTGACGCTCGGCATCGTCGGCGCGATGCTGTTCATCTCCTGGGGAGGCTCGGCGATCGCCACCGTCCTGTTCACCGCGGCGTTCAGCTACGGCAACTTCAACGCCGTCCTGCTGCTGCAGAAGCTTCAGCCTCTGTTCGCCATCGTGCTCGCCCGAATCGTGCTCCGCGAAGCTCTCCCGCGCCGATTCGGCTGGTTCCTGCTGCTGGCGCTGGCCGGCACCTACCTGCTCACGTTCGGCTTCGCCTCGCCGGCGCTCGGCCTGCATGACCTGGCTACGCTGGGCTGCCTGCTCTCCATCGGAGCGGCGGCGCTGTGGGGCGGCTCCACCGTCATGGGCAAGTACCTGCTCACCAAGGGCATGGGCTTCCACTTCGTGACGGCGCTGCGCTTCCTGCTCGCCATCCCGCTGCTCGGCCTGCTCGTCCTCGCCGCAGGCGACGGCTGGCAGGCGATCGGCGGCGGCGGCGCAGCGGCGCTCGTGCTCGTGAACCTGCTGTTCCAGGCGTTCATTCCGGGCCTGCTGAGCATGCTTCTCTATTACAAGGGGCTGTCCGGCACCAAAGCCTCGCTCGCCACGCTGGCGGAGCTGGCCTTTCCCGCCGTCGGCGTGCTCATCAACTGGATCGTCTTCGACGAGGCGCTCACCGCCGGCCAAGTCGCCGGCTTCGTCCTCATCTGGACCGTGCTCGTGCTGCTGAGCCGCAGCGCAGCCCGCTCCCCTCAGCCCGCCGCTCCCGCGAGCTGACTCTCCCTTCGCCCATGACGCCAAAAGGACGGCTGCCCGGATCATCCCCTTCGGAGGATCCGGTCAACCGTCCTTTTTTGCCGCTCTAGGCTCTCGCCTGATCGGCGCGCATGAACCGAGATTCGTCGAAGCATCCGTCCAGCCCCGGCTCCGTGCCCTCCGCGGCCAGCAGCGCCAGCTGCAGCTCGCCCCCGTCGCCGGGCAGGCTGATACGGCGCCCGGCGTTCATGACCCGGTGCCAGGGCAAGCCGCGGGACTCGCCCATGCTGTGCAGCACCCGCACGACTTGCCGGGCCGCGCGTGGCTGTCCGGCTGCCGCCGCCACCGCGCCGTATGTCATCAGCTTCCCCTCGGGGATGGAACGAACGACTTCGACGATGCTTGCCGTGAACGGCGTCATCGCCCTCGCCTCCTTCTTCCCGACACGATCAGGCGTTTTCGGCCTCGCCCGCATGGGCGGCGCAGAACGCCGCCGCCTCCGCCAGCTCGTCCTCCTCCAGCTCGAAGTCGAGCAGCTGGTCGGTGCCGCGCTCGCGGATCTCGTGCGAGACGACGCGGCCTTCCCCGCCTGGCGCGAGCGCATAGACGACGCGCACGTACAGGCCCGCCGGCCGGTAAAGCTCGTCCTCCTCGTCGACCTCGATCAGCAGCGTGAACTCGTACCGCTCGCCGTTCAGGATGCCGAACGGATCCTTGAGCTTATCGACCGTGTATTCGCTGATTTCCAAAAGCTCCAGCTCCATCAGATTCCCTCCTCTCCTCGAAGCGTGCCCTCCGGCACGAGCTCCAGCACCGCTTGCCGCACGGCCGGCTCGTCCAGCCGGTCCGACATCACGACGATCTCGCCGCGGTCCTCGCGCGTCCGGATGAGCCGTCCGAATCCTTGCCGCAGCCGCAGCTGCATGAACGGCTTCTCCACCTCGGCGAAAGCGTCCTGCGCTTCCGACCGCCGGGCGTTGTAGACCGGATCGGCGGGCGGCCACGGCAGCTCCCAGACGACGACGAGCGACAGCGAAGGCCCCGGTATGTCCAGTCCTTCCCACAGCGTCGCGGCGGCCAGCACGCTTTCCTCGTCGTTTTGGAAGCGCCCGATCAGATGGCTGATCTCCGCGTCGCCTTCGTACAGCATCCGGTAGCCGTCCAGCTCCCCGTCCGCCGCCCAGGCGCGGAATTCCGCCAGCTGCCGGCGGTCCGGGAACAGCAGCAGCGCGCGGCCGCCGCTGCGCCGGAGCGCCTCCAGCACGGCGGCGCGCTTGTCGGCGAGCCCGGCCGTGCGCACCGTCCGCACCTGCATCTGCTCGGCGTAGTCGTACGGGCTCGGCGTGCTGAAC
This sequence comes from Paenibacillus albicereus, assembly GCF_012676905.1. Lineage (NCBI taxonomy): Bacteria > Bacillati > Bacillota > Bacilli > Caryophanales > Paenibacillaceae > Paenibacillus > Paenibacillus albicereus. The sequence goes on from NZ_CP051428.1 coordinate 2,613,970, forward strand.
TGCAGGTAGTCCCGGATGCCGAGCGAATCGGCCACGTACTGGAACGAGCCGCCCGCCGACAGCGTCGCCGACGAGAAGATGACCGGCATCGGACGGGCGAACACACGCTCGGCCAGCACCTCCTTGACGAGCCGCGGCATGAGCACGAGCGACAGGCCGTCCGCTTCCTCGGCCAGCCAGGCGATCAGCCCGTCCGGACGGTCGAACAGCGCGAGCGCGGTGCCGATCATGTCCAGATGCTCCTCGACGATCGTCCGATGATAGGCGTCAAGGGTGAACAAGCCGCTTTCAAAAACGAGCTGCTCCTCGATCTCCTCCAGCTGCGAGCGGAAAGCGCGAACCTCGCGGGCCAGCTCCGGCGTCACGCGGAATTCGAGCCGGTCCGAGCCGGCCACCGGCCTCGCCTCGCGCCGCAGCAGCCGGAACAGCGACTCGCTGCGCGCGATCGCGTCCTCGATGCCGTAGGCGAGCGATTCGCGGATGTCGTTCTGCAGCAGGCGGCTGACGATCGACTCGAACATCGCGTGCTGCAGCTTGTAGGTGAGCGCGTTCTGCGCGGCCGCCTCCAGCAGATGGCCCTCGTCGAAGACGACCGAGCTGTGCTCCGGCAGCAGCGGCAGCTGCCCTTCGCGCTTGCGCGCCTCCGCCGTCCAAACATGCTCCATATAGAAGTCATGCGAGCAGATGAGCACGTCCGGCGCCTTGCGGTAATGGTCGCGCGAGAGCGTCATGCCGCAGCGATGCCGCTGCGGGCAGATCAGGCAGTCCTGGAACACGTCCCAGCCGATGCGGGACCAGTCGGCGTCGCCGAGCTCGGGATAGTCCTTGCGGCTGCCGTAGGGATGGAACGCCTGCATCGTCGCGGGTCGATGGACGAACTCCGGCAGCGAGCGGTGAAGCTCGTCGAACCGCTCCCCGTCCTCGCCGCCGCGAGCCGCGTCGAGCTTGTTCAGGCATAGATACTGGCCTTGCGTCTTGGCGACGCGCGCGTCGACGGCAAGGCCGAGATGGCGGGCGATCTTGGCCAGGTCGCCCTCCGGCTTCGTCAACTGCTCGATGAGCGACTCGTCGGCGCAGGCGATGACGGCCGGTTTTTGCGTGTATCGGGCATAAGCAGCGGCGTACAGCAGGTAGACGAGCGTCTTGCCGGTGCCGACGCCGGCTTCGGCGAACAGCGTCTTGCGCTCCTGATAGGCGCGCTCGAGCTGGAACGCCATGAAAATCTGCTCGTCCCGCACCTCGAAGCCGGCCTCGGGAAGAATGTCGTAGAACACGTCGGCGATCCAATCGCTCGCCTGGCCGATGAACGGCAGCGACGGATCGTAGACGAACGGATAGCGGGTCTGGGTCAAGCGGGTATAGCCTCCCCTTGCAGGTTGAAGATCAGGAGAGCGAACGGGCTCGAGGCGTCGCCTCGCAGCCGTCCGCTGCCCATGTCGAAGTTTCATCATAATCCGCCGGGTAGTCCATGTAAAGGGGTCATGCGTCCATCCGGCGTCCGCTCAATGTCCGCCGGCTACCTTTACGAAGGGATGCGGTTAGCTCCGCTGCTTCAGCTTGCGCGCCTCCGCCGGGAGCGCCTCCGACTCCAGCACCGTCCGTCCGTCGGGCGCATGCAAGGCAGCGGCCAGCATCGCGGACGCGATCACGCCCGCCTCGATCGGCCGGTAGCGGGCAAGCGGCCCTCGCATCAGCGGGCCGAACGCCTTGCCTACCGCCCCGGCGACATGTTCGAGCGGGCGCTTTTCGGCACGTTCGCCCAAAATCTGGGACGGCCGCACCAAGACGAGCTTACGCAGCCCGAGCTTGCCGAGCTCCTGCTCCAGCTCGCCCTTGACGCGCAAGTAAAACGCGCCTGACGACGCGGAGGCGCCGATCGACGAGACGATGACGAGCGCTGCGGCGCCCTCCGCAGCGGCCTGGCGGGCGAGCCGCAGCGGCAGCTCGTAGTCGACCTCCCGGAAAGCCGCCTGGCTGCCGGCCTTGCGGATCGTCGTGCCGGTCGCGATGAACAGGTCGGCCCCTTTCAGCCGGCCCGCAAGTGAAGCTTCCGGCTGCTCCTGGTCCCAGACTAGCTGCTGCAGCTTGGGATGCGCCGCCCCTGTGCTCCTGCGTCCTGCGGCGATCACCTCGTCGTAGGCTCCGCTTTCCAGCAGCCGCTTCAGCAGCTCTCCGCCGACGAGTCCGGTCGCACCGGCGATGACGGCCGTTCGAGTCATGCCCATCTCCTCCTTCGCTTCTCTGTCTTCCATTATTCCATGCCGGAGAGAACATGGCAAAACGGACGAGGGCAAGCGGGGCCGCAGCGGCCCGCTTCGCGGAGCGGGGATTCGTTCCGATCTCCCTGGAGCCCAGATTCCTTTGATCCGCGCAACTCCCTCCATTCAGCCGCCTGCCTACCAGAGTTGCTCGGTTTTTCCGCGCAACTCTCCCCGTTCCGCCGCCTGCCTACCAGGGTTGCTCGGGTTTTCCGCGCAACTCGCCCCGTTCCGCACCCGCCAACCGAAATTACTCGGTTTTTCCGCGCAACTCCCTCCGTTCCGCCGCCTGCCTACCGGAGTTGCTCGGTTTTTCCGCGCAACTCTCCCCGTTCATCCACCTGCCTACCGGAGTTGCTCGGGTTTTCCGCGCAACTCCCTCCGTTCCGCACCCGCCAACCAAAGTTACTCGGTTTTTCCGCGCAACTCTCCCCGTTCCGCCGCCTGCCTACCGGAGTTGCTCGGTTTTTCCGCGCAACTCCCTCCGTTCTCGCACCCGCCAACCAAAGTTACTCGGTTTTTCCGCGCAACTCTCCCCGTACCGCCGCTTGCCTACGGAAGTTGCTCGGTTTTTCCGCGCAACTCCATTTGTTCCGCCTGACAGCACAAGTTAAGTAACTCGATTTTTTCGACTTAATGCCTCAACTTCGTGCCCCCAGCCACCCCGTAACTCGATTTTTTCGACTTAGCGCTCAACTTCGGGCCTCCAGCCACCCTGTAACTCGATTTTTTCGACTTAATGCCGCAACTTCGGGCCTCCAGCCACCCCGTAACTCGATTTTTTCGACTTAATGCCTCAACTTCGGGCCTCCAGCCACCCTGTAACTCGATTTTTTCGACTTAATGCCTCAACTTCGGGCCTCCAGCGACCCTGTAACTCGATTTTTTCGACTTAATGCCTCAACTTCGGGCCTCCAGCCACCCTGTAACTCGATTTTTTCGACTTAGCGCTCAACTTCGGGCCTCCAATCACCTCGTAACTCGATTTTTTCGACTTAGCGCTCAACTCCGTGCCTCTAAAGCGATCAAGTTCAAGCTAGAACAAGGAACGTCAGCTCCGATTCTTCCGGACGGGATAGGAGAACATATCTGCCGTCTCCGAAGCGATTCCTTGTGGGACACTACCTGCATCTACGGCTTACCCCAGGAACGCTCGGCTCGCGCAGCGGGCTCCTTAGCGGACCCAGCCTGCTTCTCCGGCTCGTTCCGGAGACGAAAAGCAAAAAGCCGTCTCCCGAAACGGCCCGAAAGCCTACCGGGAAACGGCTTGAAGCGCGCGCATGCTTGGCATCCATCCAGACCGCGCTATGAAGCCTCGCGTCCTCCGCATGCCAGCGCCGCGCCGCGCTCCGCTCCGCTAGGAGCCGAGCACGCGGAACGTGCCCGTGCCGAAGGCGCACAGCTCGCCCGACTCGGTGCGGGCATACGACTGCGTGCTCACCATCTTGCGCGACTGATGGACGATCTCGGCGCTGACGATCAGCCGTCCCTCCTTGATCGGAGAGACGTAGTTGAGGTTCAGGTTCGTCGTCACGACAGCCCGGTCGGGATGGGCAGCCATCGCCACGAGGCCCATCGCGGAGTCGATCAGCGTCGCGTAGACGCCGCCGTGCAGGATGCCGATCAGGTTCATGTGATGCGGCTTGATGTCGAGGTACACCTCCGCGTAGCCGTCGCGGATAACCTTCATCTCCGCTCCGAGGAAGCCCCAGAACGACTGGTCGGCGGCGGCGGACCACTGCTCCAGCAGCTTTTTGCCTTCTTCGGATGAATCCGCTTCCAAGTTCAGGTTCATTTCGTCTCCTCCTGCTTCTGCAGCTCCTCGTCCAGCAGCTTGCGGCGCAGCACCTTGCCGACGAGCGTCTTGGGCAAGCTGTCGCGGAATTCATACGCCTTGGGCACCTTGTAGGCGGCCAGCCTTTCCTTGCACCACGCCTTCAGCTCCGCGGCATCCGGCTCGGCGCCGCTGCGCAGCACGATGAACGCCTTCACCGTCTCGCCCCGGTACGGATCGTTGACGCCGGCGACGATCGCCTCCTCGACGTCGGGATGCTCGAACAGCACCTCCTCCACCTCGCGCGGATAGATGTTGTACCCGCCGGCGATGATGAGGTCCTTGCGGCGGTCAAGGATGTAGAAGAAGCCGTCGGCGTCCATGCGCCCGAGGTCGCCGGTGTAGAGCCAGCCGTCCTTCAGCGTCTGCGCCGTCTCCTCCGGCCGCTTCCAGTAGCCGGCCATCACCTGCGGCCCGCGCACGATCAGCTCGCCGATCTCGCCCGGCCGCACGTCCTCGCCCGATTCCGGATGCACGATCCGGGCCTCGGTGTCGGGGAACGGGATGCCGATCGAACCGCTCTTGCGCTGCTCCCAGATATTGTTCGCATGCGTCACCGGCGACGCCTCCGTGAGGCCGTAGCCCTCGATGAGCTTGCCGCCCGTCAGCCGCTCGAAGCGCTCCTGCACCTCCAGCGGCAGCGCGGCCGCGCCGCTGATGCACACATTGATCGAGCTGAGGTCGTACTTGCCGACGTCCGGATGGTTGATGATCGCGATATACATCGTCGGCGCTCCCGGGAACACGGTCGGCTTGTGCTTGTGGATCGCCTTCAGCACGGCGTTGATCTCGAAGCGCGGCATCAGATAGAGCGTCGCTCCGAGCCGGATGCCCTGGTTGAGCAGCACCGTCATGCCGAAAACATGGAAAAAGGGCAGAGCGGCGAAATACCGCTCCTTGCTGCCCTCGTTGCGATAGTTCCACAGCTGGCTCTGGATCGTGTTGGCGATCAGGTTGCGATGCGTCAGCATGACCCCTTTGGCGAAGCCCGTCGTGCCCCCGGTGTACTGGATGAGCGCCAGATCATGCCGGGACTCGACCGGCGCGCGGCAAGGATCGGACATCGACTCGCGCAGCAGCTTGACGAAGCTCAGCAGCTGGCGGTCGCCGTAGTCGAGCTTCGGCAGCGGCGTGCCGTCCTTTTTCGCCTTGATCGGGTAGAGCAGGTTTTTGGGAAAAGGCAGGTAGTCGGCGACGGAGGCGACGATGATCCGCTCCATCGGCTGCTCTCGGGTCGCCTGCCGCACCCTTCCGACGAGCAGGTCGAGCGCCACGATGAAGCGGGCTCCCGCGTCGAGCAGCTGATGCTCCAGCTCCCGCGGCATGTAGAGCGGATTCGTCATGACGACGACGCCCCCGGCGAGCAGCGTGCCGTAGTAGGCGATGACCGCCTGCGGGCAGTTGGGCAGCATGACCGCGACCCGGTCTCCTTTGCGGAGACCGAGGCTGATCATGGCGTTGGCGTAGCGGTAGGCCGAATCGAGCAGCGTGCCGTAGGACATGCGGGCGCCCATGAACTCGAGCGCCGTCTGGTTCGGACTTCTCTCCGCCGTACGGACGAGGAACTCGGCCAGGTTCTGGTCGGGATAATCGTATGTCGGCGGTACTTCATGCGGGTAGTGACTGAGCCAAGGTCTGTTCGACATGCCGTCCACCCCAATCTGTGCTTATGGCACGTATCGTTCGGCCTCGATGACGCGGGAGGCGATGCGGCGCTTGAGCTTCACCGTATCGAGGGCGCCGTTTTTCGTCAGCTTCTTGAGCACGGACAGCTGCGTCTTGAGCATGTCGCCCGTCTCCATCGCCGCCAGCGTCTCCTTCGCCAGCTCGGCGATGCGGCTGAACTCCTCCTGCACGAACACGCTCGTCATGTCGACGCCGAGCTGCGCCTTCGCCCCGCCTTGCAGGGAGATGCGCTTCTGCGTCCGCAGCAGCGCGCTTTCCATCGCGAACACGCCGATCATGATGTCCGCGAGGTTGCTCAGCACCTCCTGCTCCTGCTCGAGCTTCGTCTGGTACTTCTGCACGGCCGACGCGCCGGCCATGAGGAAGATTTTCTTGGCGCTGGCGAGCAGATGCGCCTCCAGCTCCAGCGGCTGCTCGAACTGCAGGTTCGAGGCGCGCAGCTCCATGAGCTCCGTCTGCAGCTTCATCGCCTTTTGCAGCAGAGGCAGCTCGCCCTTCATCGCGCGCTTGATGAGCGTGCCCGGGATGAGCAGGCGGTTGATCTCGTTCGTGCCCTCGAAAATGCGGTTGATGCGCGAGTCGCGGTAGATGCGCTCGATGCGGTATTCCTGCGTGAAGCCGTAGCCGCCGTGGATCTGCACGCCTTCGTCGGCGACGAAGTCGAGCCCCTCGGAGGCGAACACCTTGTTGATCGAGCATTCGAGCTGGTACTCCGCGATCGCCTTGGCGGACTGGTAGCCGACGTCCGCCGCGGCATAGTCCACGTCGGCGAGGCCGACGTCGAACAGGCCGGCGGTGCGGTACACCATGCTCTCCATGACGTAAGTGCGGATGTTCATCTCGGCCAGCTTCTTGCCGACGAGCGGGAAGCTGCTGATCGGACGGCCGAACTGCGTGCGCTCGTTGGCGTACTTGGCGGAATACTCGATCGCGTCCTTGGCGGAGCCGACGCAGCCGACGGCGAGCTTGTAGCGGCCGATGTTGAGGATGTTGAAGGCGATCAGATGGCCCTTGCCGACTTCCCACAGCAGGTTCTCGACCGGCACCTTGACGTCCTCGAGGATGAGCGGGCAGGTCGACGAGCCCTTGATGCCCATCTTCTTCTCCTCCGGCCCGATGCTCACGCCGTCCATCGTACGCTCGACGATGAACGTGCTGAAGTCGGTGCCGTTCACCTTGGCGTAGACGATGAACACGTCGGCGAAGCCGGCGTTCGTGATGAACTGCTTCGTGCCGTTCAGCACGTAGTGGCTGCCGTCCTCGCTCAGCACCGCCGTCGCCTTCGCGCCGAGCGCGTCGGAGCCGGAGGACGGCTCGGTCAGGCAGTACGCCGCGATCAGCTCGGCGCTCGCCAGCTTCGGCAGGTACTTCTGCTTCTGCGCCTCGTTGCCAAAATAGACGATCGGCAGCGTGCCGATGCCGACATGCGCGCCGGCCGACAAGGCGAACGCGCTCGCCTTCGTCATCTTCTCGCTGATGAGCGTGCTGCTCACCTTGTCGAGGCCGAGGCCGCCGTAGGCCTCCGGCACGTCAGCGCCGAGCAGGCCGAGCTCGCCGGCCTTGCGCAGCTTCTCGACCGTCAGCTCATAGTTCAGCTTCTCGATCTTCTCGTCGGCCGGCTCGATCTCGCCGGCGACGAAGTCCTCGGTCGTCTCGGCGATCATGCGCTGCTCCTCGGTCAGCTCCTCCGGAATGACGATGGAGTTGAAGTCCAGGTCGTCGATGATGAAGCTGCCTCCGAGCACTTTGCTTTTTGTTGTCATAGTTCGTCGCTCCTTTGAATGGTGGACTCGAGATTCGGAATCTGGATCGTGACGCCATCCCGCCGTCAGGCCGGATGGACCTCGAACACGCCGGCGGCTCCCATGCCGCCGCCGATGCACATGCTGACGACGCCGTAGCCGCCGCCTCGACGCTGAAGCTCGTTGATGAGCGAGACGCTGATCTTCGTGCCGGTGCAGCCGAGCGGATGGCCGAGCGCGATCGCGCCGCCGTTGACGTTGACCTTCTCCTCGTCGAGGCCGAGCTCGCGGATGATATGCAGGCACTGGGACGCGAACGCCTCGTTGATCTCGTACAGATCGACCTGGTCCTGGTGGATGCCGGCGCGCTGCAGCGCCTTGGGAATCGCTTGGACCGGTCCGACGCCCATGATTTCCGGCTCGACGCCCGCCAGGGCGAACGAGCGGAACGTCGCCAGCGGCTTCAGGCCGAGCTCGTCGGCTTTCTCGCGGCTCATGATGACGACCGCCGCCGCTCCGTCGCTCACCTGCGACGAGTTGCCCGCCGTCACCGAGCCGCCCAGCTTGAACGCCGGGCGCAGCTTCGCCAGCGTCTCGACCGTCGTCTCCGCGCGCACGCCTTCGTCCGTGCGGAACGTGAACCGCTCCGTCTTGACCTTGCCGTTCTCGCCGAGCTCCTTGAGCTCCGCCTCGACCGGCACGATCTCGTCGTCGAACTTGCCGGCCGCGATCGCGGCCGCCGCCTTTTCATGCGAGCGGGTGGCGAACCGGTCCTGATCCTCGCGGGAGACCCCGAACCGCTCGGCGACGCGCTCGGCCGTATGGCCCATGCCGATGTACACCTCCGGCATCTCGTCGACGATGCGCGGGTTCGGCGAAATCTTGAATCCCGTCATCGGCACATGGCTCATGCTCTCGACGCCGCCGGCGATCAGCACGTCCGCGCCGCCGGTCATGATGCGCTCCGCGGCGAAGGCGATCGACTGCAGCCCCGACGAGCAGAACCGGTTGATCGTCAGCGCCGGCACCGTCACCGGGAAGCCCGCGTACAGCGACATGATGCGGGCGAAGTTCAGCCCCTGCTCGCCCTCCGGCATCGCGCAGCCGATGATGATGTCCTCGACATCCTCCTTGTTCAAGCCCGGCGCGCGGCGGACGACCTCGTCCAGCACGATGCGCCCGAGGTCGTCGGCGCGCGTCTGCCGCAGGCTGCCCTTCTTGCCCCGGCCAATCGCCGTTCTAGCCATCGATACGATTACCGCTTCTCTCATCTCTATGCTCACGCTCCTCTTCGCTTGGAACCTCGATTCGACTAATTGCGCAGCGGACGGCCCTTGGACAGCATGTGCTGCATGCGCGCCTGCGTCTTGGGCTCGCCGGTCAGGCTCAGGAACGCCTCGCGCTCCAGATCGAGCATGTACTGCTCGGTCACGAGCGTGCCGGCCGGCAGATCGCCGCCCGCCAGCACGTGGGCGAGCTTCTTGGCGATGAGCAGGTCGTGGTCGCTGATGTAGCCCCCCTCGTGCATGCCGATCGCCGCCAGCTGCAGCGCCGCCTTGCCCTCGGAGCCGGCGATGCGGATCTTCTCCTCGGCCGGCAGCCGGTAGCCGTCCGCCGCGAGCTGAAGCACGGCCTGCTTGGCCTCGTAGATGAGATGGTCCTGATTCGGTACGATCCGGTCGACGCCGCGCAGGTAGCCCAGACGCTTGGCGTCATGGCCGCTCGACGACACCTTGGCCTGCCCGACCGTCTCGAACACGCGGCCCAGCTGCGGCAGCAGGTCCGCCTCCGGGTGGCCGGCCTGCTGGCTGACGCGCAGCGCGAACTCCTTGCAGCCGCCGCCTGCCGGGATGAGGCCGACGCCGACCTCGACCAGCCCGTAGTACGTCTCCGCCGCCGCGACGACCTGATCGGCCGGCATGCACGCCTCGACGCCCCCGCCGAGCGTCATCCGATGCGGCGCCGCCACGACCGGCTTGTCGAGCCGCTTGAGCTTCAGCATGCTCTGCTGGAACAGATGGATGATGTCGTCGACTTCATCCCACTCCTCGTCCTGCGCCTCCATCAGCAGCAGCATCAGGTTCGCGCCGACGCAGAAATTCCGGCCCTGGTTGGCCACGACGAGTCCGGTCCAGTTCTGACGCACCTCCTGCACGCTCTGCTGGATCATCGTCAGGATGTCTCCGCCGATCGCATTGTTCGGAGAGTGGAACTCCAGGCAGGCGACGCCGTCGCCGAGATCGATCAGGCTGGCTCCGCTGTTGCCCTGGATCACCTTGTTCTGCTCCTTGAGGGCGCGCAGGTCGATCAGCTCCGGTGCCTGATCGACCTGCCGGAACTCGCCGCGACTCGCGTAGAAGCGCTTGCCGTCCTCCTTGCGGTAGAAGCTGGCGTTGCCTGCGGCGATCCATTCCTTGACCCAGTCCGGCACCGCCGTGCCTTCCTTCTCCATGCGCTCGACCGAGCGCGAGAGGCCGATCGCGTCCCAGGTCTCGAACGGGCCGAGCTCCCAGTTGAAGCCCCATTTCATCGCCTCGTCGATCTCTTGGATCGAGTCCGCGATCTCGCCGACCTTTTCGGCGGCGTAGACGAGCACCTGCTTGAGCACGTTCCAGGCGAGCTCGGAGTAGCGGTCGCCGGCGCCGATCAGCGCCTTCGTCTTCTCGCGCGCGCCTTTGGCGAGCTTTGCCGCTTCGAGCGAGCTGGAGGCCGCTTTTTTCTGCGGGCCGTACTCCATCGTCTTCAGGTCGAGCGAGAGGATCTCACTTTTGCCGCCCGCTCCCTTGACCTTCTTGTAGAAGCCTTGGCCGCTCTTCTCCCCGAGCCAGCCGCGCTCGACGAGCCCCGTGAGCGCCGCCGGCGGCGTGAACGCCTGCCGCTCGGCCTCGCTCCCTGCGTTCAGGCGGACGTTGTCGGCGACATGGAGGAACGTGTCGAGGCCGACGAGGTCGAGCGTGCGGAACGTCGCGCTTTTCGGCCGTCCGAGCGTTGGGCCCGTCGCGGCGTCCACCTCTTCGACCGTGTAGCCGCCCCGCTCCATCTCCTGGAGCGTGACGAGCAGCCCGTACGTGCCGATCCGATTGGCGATGAAGTTCGGCGTATCCTTGGCGATGACGACGCCCTTGCCGAGTACCGATTCGCCGAACTGCTTCATGTCCTGCACGAGCTGCGGATCGGTGCCTTCCGCCGGGATGATCTCGAGCAGCTTCATGTAGCGCGGCGGATTGAAGAAATGCGTGCCCATGAAGCTGCGGCGGAACGCCTCGCTGCGGCCTTCGGCCATCGCGTTGATCGAGATGCCCGACGTGTTGGAGCTGACGATCGTGCCGGGCTTCCAGACCGACTCGATGCGCTCCAGCAGGCTGCGCTTGGCGTCGAGGTTCTCGACGATGACCTCGATGATCCAGTCGACGTCCGCGAGGCCGTCCAGATGATCCTCCAGGTTGCCGGGGGTGATGCGCTCCGCGAATGCGGGATCGTAGAGCGGAGCCGGATTCGTCTTGGCGAGCTTGGCGACGGCGCCTGCGGCCAGGCGGCTGCGCACGGCGGGATGGTCGAGCGACCGGCCCTTCTTCTCTTCCTCTGCGGTCAGCTGCTTCGGCACGATGTCGAGCAGCAGCGTCGGGATGCCGACGTTGGCCAGATGGGCGGCGATGCCGGAGCCCATGATGCCGGAGCCGATGACGGCTGCCTTGCGGATCGTTATGCTCATCGTAATGTTGCCTCCTTGGACATGGTTGGACCTGCATCAGTGACGGCGGTTCGGTGCTTCGGTCGATAAAGCCGCTGCCTCGGACCGGGGCGCTAAGGCGCCCGGGCCATCCGGACGGCTCGGGATGGAACGCTCATGTCAGCTGGCCGCTCCTTCCGGGCGGCCGGCGGAGGCGGCCGGTCCGAAGACGGCCTGCTCGAGAATCTCGGCGATGTCGCGCGCCTTGACCTGCTCGTCGACCTCCTTGAGCTTGGTGCCGTCCTCCAGCATCGTCAGGCAGTACGGGCAGGCGCTGCTGATGAGCGTCGGATTCACCTCGAGCGCCTGCTCCGTGCGGGCGAGGTTCACGCGCTTGCCGCTCGTCTCCTCCATCCACATCAGGCCGCCGCCTGCGCCGCAGCACATGCCGTTCTCGCGGCTGCGCTCCATCTCGACGAGCTCGACGCCGGGAATCGCGCGCAGCACGTCCCGCGGCTCGTCGTACACGTTGTTGTAGCGGCCGAGATAGCAGGAATCATGGTACGTGATGCGCTCCCGCACCTCATGGACGGGGTTCAGCCTTCCGTCCTTCAAAAGCTCGGCGAACAGCTGCGTGTGGTGCAGCACCTCGACGCCTTCGAGGCCGAAGTCCGGGTACTCGTTCTTGAGCGTATTGAATGTATGCGGGCAGGCCGTGACGATCCGCTTGACGCCGTAGCGCTGGAACGTCTCGATGTTCTCCTGGCACAGCTGCTGGAACAGCATCTCGTTGCCGAGGCGGCGCGGCGTGTCGCCGGAATTGCGCTCCTCGTTGCCGAGGATGGCGAAGCTGATGCCGGACTCGCGCAGCAGCCTTGCGACGGCGCGCGAGATCTTGCGGCTGCGCAGGTCGTAGGAGCCCATCGAGCCGACGAAGAACAGCAGCTCGAAGTCCGGGTTCTCCTTGACCGTCGGGACCGACACGCCCTCGACGTCGCCGGTCCATTTGACGCGGTCGCTGCGGCTGATTCCCCACGGGTTGCCCTGGCGCTCGATGTTCTGCATCGCGCGCTGGCCTTCATGCGGCATGCTGCCCTCCATGAGCACGAGATGGCGGCGCAGGTCGATGATCTTGTCGACATGCTCGTTGCCGACCGGACACTGGTCCTCGCAGTTGCGGCAGGTCGTGCAGGCCCAGATCTCGTCCTCGGTCATGACCTCGCCGATCAGCTGGACCTCCTCGGGCTTGCGCTCCTGCACCGTCCAGCCGGCCTTCTGCCAGGCGAGCGTCGGGCGGATGTCGGTGATCGACCGGCCGGGATCGGCCCACGGCACGCCGGCGGACGCTTCCGCTGCCGCCGCCACCTCCTGCTTGCCCGCGCCGCCGGCGAGATCGAGCAGCGATGGACCGTGGTCGAGGCTGCGCGGCTCGAACAGATGGGCCTTGCCCGGGTCCGGAGCGCCGAAGGCGAACGCCGGCACCCACGGGGATCGTCCGGTGACGGCCGCGCCTTTGTCGATCAGATGGTCGCGCAGCTTGACGATCAGATGCATCGGCGAGAGCGCCTTGCCGGTGCTGGCCGCCGGACAGACATTCGTGCAGCGCCCGCATTCGACGCAGGCGTAGAAGTCGAGCATCTGCTTCTGCGTGAACTCCTCGATCCGGCCGACGCCGAACGACTCCGCCTCCTCGTCCTCCAGGTCGAGCTTGGCGAGCCGCCCTGCCGGCTCCTGCCGGCGCAGATAGATGTTCACCGGCGCCGTGATGATGTGGAAGTGCTTCGACTGCGGCACATAGACGAGGAAAGCGAGCAGGATGACCAGATGCGCCCACCACGAGATGAGGAACAGGACGTGGGCCGCCGGCTCGGACAGTCCGCCCATCGCCGCCGCGAGCAGCGAGGAGATCGGCGCGTAGCCCGACGGCTCCATGCCGAGCCACACGCGCTCGAAGGCGAGGGAGAGGACGACCGAGAGCATGAGGCCGAAGATGAAGAACACGACGATGCTCGGCTTGAGGCCCCGCTTCAGGCGGGCCAGCTTCTCTCCGTAGCGGCGGTAGGCCGCGTAGCCCATGGCGATCAGGATGAGCGCGACCGTGATCTCCTGCACGAGGCTGAACAGGTCGTAGCCGGGGATCGGCAGATGGCCGCCGCCGGTCAGGCCTTTGATGATGAGGTCCAGCGCGCCGAGCTGCAGGATGACGAAGCCATAGAAGATGACGATGTGCATGATGCCGCTCTTCACGTCCTTGAGCAGCTTCGTCTGGCCGAACACCTGGGCGAGGAACTCCTTCATCCTCCCCGGCGCCTGCTCCGGCAGCTTGGCCGGACGCCCGAGCTTCAAATAAAGGTAGCGGTGGTAGACCGCGCGGTAGAACAGATAGACGCCGTAGCCGGTGACGGCGAGGAACAGCGCGAATTGAATCCACATTCCGATCATGATGGTCATCCTTTCCTCTCGGTGGCTTCCAGGCTCCCCCATATGAAGCGCTTACATATAGGAGACAAAAAAATCTTAGCGGAACTCGGAGCGTTTCGTTGACAATCCGTGTTCGATCCCCTAAGATGAAGAAAATGAATGAGCATTCATTCACCATACGTAAATACTACCACCGAGGTGCAGCCCATGACAAGTAGGAAGCAGGAAAAATATGAATTGATCTTGGAGGCCGCCCTGAAAGTCATTGCGGAGAACGGCTACCACGGCTCCCAAGTGTCGAAAATCGCCAAGGAGGCCGGCGTCGCCGACGGTACGATCTATCTGTATTTCAAAAAGAAAGAGGATATCCTCATTTCTTTGTTCCAAGAAAAGCTGGGGAGCCTTGTCGAACGGTTCAACGCCCGCGTGCGGGAGACGTCCTCCGCCGAGGAGGCGCTGCGCGCCGTCTGCGAGATCCACTATTCCGAGCTGGAGAACAACGTGAATCTGGCCTATGTCACACAGATCGAGCTGCGCCAAAGCTCGCTGGAGCTGCGCAAGGCGATCGGGCTGGCCGTCAAGCCGTATATCGAGCTGATCGAGCATATTCTGGATAAAGGGGTGAAAGAGGGAGAATTCCGTCAGGACCTGGATTTGAAGCTGACGCGCCTGCTGCTGTTCGGCGCGATGGACGAGGTCGTCACGTCCTGGCTCATTTCCGGCATGAAGTATTCGCTGACGGCGCAAGTGGGCAAGACCGTCGAGTTTTTCCTGCGCGGCCTCAAATAGCCGCCGCATGGATCCATTCCAATCGCGACCTACCAAGGAGGAGCTGAGCGCATGAATATCTATGTCCTGCTGAAGCAAACGTTCGATACCGAGGAGAAGATCGTCATCGAGGACGGCCGCGTGTCGGACGACGGCGTCAAGTTCGTCATCAATCCGTACGACGAGTACGCGGTCGAGGAAGCGCTGCAGCAGCGCGACCAGCACGGCGGCAAGGTGACCGTCGTCTCCGTCGGTCCGGACCGCGCGGCCGAGGCGCTGCGCCAGGCGCTCGCCATGGGCGCCGACGACGCGGTGCTGCTGAGCGACGAGCGGATCGGCGCCGACGAAGGCGCGGCCGCGGCCGCGCTGGAGAAGTATCTGTCCGGCCAGTCCGTCGATCTCGTGCTCGGCGGCAACTTCTCGGTCGACAGCGGCGGCGGCCAGGTCGCGGTCCGGCTGGCGAGCCGGCTCGGCCTGCCCCATGTCTCCTCGATCACCTCGCTGCAGGTCGACGGCGCTTCGGCGACCGCCAAGCGGGACGCCGAAGGCGACACGGAAACGCTTGAAGTGACGCTGCCGGCCCTGTTCACCGCGCAGCAAGGACTCAACGAGCCGCGCTATCCTTCCCTGCCGAACATCATGAAGGCGAAGAAAAAGCCCTTCCAGACCCTGTCGCTGGACGATCTCGGCCTCAGCGCTGCGGAAGCGCTTACCGAGCGCGTCTCCCTCTCCCTGCCGCCGGAGCGCGGCGCCGGCCAGCTGATCTCGGGATCGCCGGCCGAGCAGGCCGCGCGCCTGGTCGAGCTGCTCCGCACGGAAGCCAAAGCCATTTGACCTAGAGGAGGAATCACGATGAGCCAACCTGTACTCGTCATCGCCGAAGTCCGCGGAGGCAAGCTCCGTCAAGTCTCTCTGGAAGCGCTTCAAGCCGCACGCATCGCCTGCGGGGAAGCCGCAGGCGTCCAAGCCGTCGTCATCGGCAGCGGAATCACCGCGCTTGCCGCCGAACTGGCCGGCTATGTCGGCGGCAAGGTGCACGCGGTCGACCATCCCGATCTGGCCAGCTACAACGCTCCCGCCTATCTGCAGGCGGTCAAGGGGCTGCTCGAGGAGCTGCAGCCGGCGCGCGTCTATCTCGGCCATACCGCCGAAGGCCGCGACCTCGCGCCGCAGATCGCCGCGCTGCTCGGCGCCGGCCAGATTTCCGACGTCGTCTCGATCGGCGAAGGCGAGCTCTACAAGCGTCCGGTCTACGCCGGCAAGGCGTTCGAGGAGAAGCGCTTCCTCTCCGACTCCGGCGTCGTCACCGTGCGGCCGAACAACATTCCGCCGGCCGAGCCTGCCGCCGCGCCGGGCGAAGTCGTCGACCGCGACTATGCCGCTCCGGCCGACCTCCGCTCGGTCGTCCGCGACGTCGTGCGCAAGGCCGGCGGCAAGGTCGATCTCGCCGAAGCGAAGATCGTCATCTCCGGAGGACGCGGCGTGAAGAGCGCGGACGGCTTCAAGCCGCTCGAGGAGCTCGCCGACGTGCTCGGCGCCGCCGTCGGCGCTTCCCGCGGCGCTTGCGACGCCGGCTACTGCGACTACGCGCTGCAGATCGGCCAGACCGGCAAGGTCGTGACGCCCGAGGTGTACATCGCCTGCGGCATCAGCGGCGCGATCCAGCATCTGGCCGGCATGAGCCAGTCGCGCGTCATCATCGCGATCAACAAGGACCCCGAGGCCCCGATCTTCAAGGTGGCCGATTACGGCATCGTCGGCGACCTGTTCGACGTCGTGCCGCTGCTGACGGAGGAATTCCGCAAGGTGCTGGCCTGATGGAAGCCGAGCCGCAGCGGCAAGCCGGCGCCGGCTCTCCGTCCGGACCGGGCTCGAACGCAGGTGCGTCCGGTCCGTTCCGGGCCGACCTGCTGGCGGACAAGACGATCCTCGTCACCGGCGGCGCGACGGGTCTCGGGCGGGCGATGGCCGAGGGCTTCGGCCAGCTCGGGGCGCGCGTGGCGCTTGCCGGACGGCGGGAGGAGAAGCTGCGCGAAGCCGAGGCCGCCCTCTCCGCCGCCGGCTGCGAAGTGTTCGTCCATGCGTGCGACGTCCGCGATCCCGAGGCGGTAGCCAAGCTCGCGGACGCACTGGAGACCCGCTTCGGCGGCATCGACGTGCTCGTCAACAACGCCGCGGGCAACTTCATCAGTCCGACCGAGCGGCTCTCGCATCGCGCCGTCGACGCCGTGCTGAACATCGTGCTGCACGGCACGTTCTACGCGACGCTGGAGTTCGGCAAGCGCTGGATCGCCGCCGGCCGCCCCGCCACGGTGCTGAACATCGTGACGACGTATGCCGAGACCGGCTCCGCCTACGTCGTGCCCTCGGCCGCCGCCAAGGCCGGCGTGCTGGCGATGACGCGCTCGCTGGCCGTCGAGTGGGCGCGCTACGGCATCCGCCATGTGGCGATCGCGCCGGGGCCGTTCCCGACCGAAGGCGCTTGGTCAAGACTGCTGCCCACGCCGGAGCTGGCGCAGGGCATGATCGACCGCATTCCGCTCCAGCGTGTCGGCAGCAAGGAGGAGCTGGCCGACCTGGCCGCCTACCTCGTCTCCGACTACGCCGCCTATCTGAACGGCGAGTGCGTGACGATCGACGGCGGCGAGTGGCTGCAGGGGGCCGGGCAGTTCAACGGCCTGCTGGAGGTCACCGGGCCGCAATGGGATCAGCTTGCGGAGCTGAGCCGCAAGGGCGGAAAATAAGACGGCTCGCCGCTTGCTCGAAACGACGTCCATCGAACCGCTCGAAGATGATTCCTGTCCTGGCAGGAGTCATCTTTTTTCGTGCGGACGGTTGCCGATGCGAGGACGAACAAAGCAAAAAGACACCCGCATGCAGCCCGCCTTGGAAACAAAGCGGCCTGCATTCGGGTGTCCTTTCGGTGAAAAAACGACATGCTTGAGGCTCAACGCTTCGGATGCGCCTTCAGCCAAGCGAGCATGTCGTCCAGCGTGGCGACCGGAACGATGTTCAAGCGTTCCGCTCCTTTGCGGGCGTCCGCCTCCTGCCCGACCGGAACGAAAAAGACATCTGCGCCCGCGCGCTGCACGGCAAACGCCTTTTGCTCGATGCCGCCGATGCGTCCGATTCGGCCCGCCGCGTCGATCGTGCCGGTGCCCGCGACACGGTTGCCGCCGGCGATGCCGCCGGGCGTGAGCTGGTCGATGACGGTCAGCGCAAGCATCGCGCCATGCGAAGGGCCGCCTTGGTAGGCGAGATAGCTGCGGTACTCCATCCCCCGCGTCAGATCCGCCTTGGTCCGGTCCTGGACCTGGATGCCGAGCACGGCGCGCCGCGAGTCGTCCGCGGATGCCTTGGAGCGGATGACGGCGACGGCCTTGCCGCCGCCGCGCTCATAGCCGATCTGGACGTCCTCCCCCGGCGCGACATCGGCCATCCTCTCCGCCAGCTCGCCCGTCGTGCGCGCCAGCCGGCCGTCCACGGACAGCAGCAGGTCGCCCGGCTTCAGCCGGTTCTCCGCCGGACCGCCTTCCTGCACCGCCAGCACCTGCACGCCCTGGGGCAGGACGCCCTGGCCGAGACCAAGCTTCTGCAGCGCCACCGCCGTGCCGATCTCGTTGGCTCCGGCACGCTGGACATGGACCTGGCGCTGGATCTCCGAGATCGGAATGCTCGTGTCGCGCTTCTCCAGCTTCACGCGGGGGAACAGCGCGGCCACGAGCCAATCGACAGGAAAGGCGGGCCGCTCGATGACGAGCACGCCTGCGAGCGAGCCCTGCGGCTGTCCTCCCTCTACGTGCGCATAGCGGTTCATGTTCAAGGTGAACCCCGGCGTGAGCGCCGAATACGGCGTCGGGTAGAGCAGCGCCGCCCCGAGAAGCAGCACGATTGCCGCGAAGCCCAGCGTGCCGAACGGGACTTTGCGCCGGGCGCGCTCCTCCAGCCCCGCATCAAGCAGCACAATCACGGCCGTCAGGCCGCAGGTCCAGGCCAAAAAGCCGAGCCGCTCCGGCTGCGCCAGCAGCAGGCCCGACGCGAGCAGGCCGCCGGCCGCGATCGGCAGCCGCAGCCAGCCGAGCCGCCGGCGGCCCGTGCGGCTCCACGCCCGGTACGCCCCGACCGTCCAGCAGAGCGGAATCAGCGCGCAAGCGCGGGCGAGCGCCTCCAGCAGGTCGATCCAATACCATCCGCCTGCCCGGACCGGATCGGCCAGCCAGACGAGCGGCCCGATCGCCGCCGCGGCCAGCGCCGCCGCGAACGAGGCGACATACCAACGATTGTTCAAGCCCACCACGCCCCGCTTTCCGCGTCATTTCCTGATGTTTCCCATTTCTTAGCATACAGGAGACGCCGAGCCGATTTCAAACTCGCGGGAGGCGCGTGGTACAATGAAGCCAAGCACCGCATAAGAAAGGTTGAGCCGACCATGAACGAACTGAATTGGAGCGCCATCAAATCCGGGCTGCCCGGATGGATGGAGGATGCCCGCGGGATCGCGCCGCTCGGCAAAGTCGCCTCTTACATTCCCGAGCTGTCCAAGGCCGATCCGCAATCGCTCGGCTTTCATCTTCTTTCCTCGGACGGAACGGCCCTCTCCGCAGGAGACTGCGGACGCCGGTTCACGATGCAGAGCATCTCCAAGGTGTTCACGCTCATGCTCGCGCTGATGGACATCGGCGAGGAGCGCGTCTTCAGCAAGGTCGGCATGGAGCCGACCGGGGACAGCTTCAACAGCATGCTCAAGCTCGAGCTCGTGCAGCCGGGCATCCCGTTCAATCCGCTTATCAATGCCGGCGCGATCGTCGTCAGCTCGCTCATCGCCGGCTCGTCGAACGAGGAGAAATCGGACCGGATCGCCGCCTTCCTCGGCCGCCTCGCCGGCGGCGGGCCGCTCGAGCTGGACGAGCCGACCTACCGCTCCGAATCGCAGTCCGGCCATCTGAACCGCTCCATGGCGTATTTTTTGACCGATAACGGCGTTCTCGAGAGCGGCGTAGAGGACGTGCTCGAGGTGTACTTCAAGCATTGCTCGCTGCTCGTCGACTGCGGCCAGCTCGCCCGCATGGCGCTCGTGCTGTCGCTGGACGGCCTCGATCCGGACAGCGGCGATCGGCTGATTCCGCGGCGCTACGTGCAGATCGCCAAGACATTCATGGTCACCTGCGGCATGTACAACGGCTCCGGCGAGTTCGCGATCGACGTCGGCCTGCCGGCCAAATCCGGCGTCTCCGGCGGCATCCTGGCGCTGCTGCCCGGGCGCGCGGGCATCGGCCTGGTCGGGCCTTCGCTGAACCGCCACGGCAACAGCATCGCCGGCGTCCATCTGCTCGAGACGCTGTCCAAGGAGTTCGACTGGAGCCTGTTCTGACGCTGCGGATGCCGGCGCTAGCCGGCGCTCCGCACCTGGAACGTCATGTTCAGTCCCCAGCCGGCTTCGCCTTGCTGCTCCCACAACTCTCCGCCGTTGAGCTCGACGAGCCGCTTCGCCTCGCTCTGCCAGGCGCGCGAGCCTGCAGCGCCTCCGTCCGGCTGATCCAGCAGCAGCTGGATCAACAGATCGAGCTTGCCGTCCTCCGAATTGACCGAGTTGACATGGATGTTGAGCCGCGTGCTGCCGGCATCGGACGCTTCCCCCGCTATTTGCAGCAGGAGTCCGAGCAGCTCGGACAGCTGGTCCCTTCGGCCGTGCACCTGATGCGGCACCTCCGCGGACACCCAGCAGATCAGCCGGCTCGGCGATTCGGATTCGCCATGCTTGTCCGCCAGGTCCTTGGACAGATCTAGGATGGAGAACGGGAGCTCGTCAAAGCCCTCCCAGCCGTCCTCCTCGTCCGCATGCAGCATCAGCGACTGGACCAGCGACGCAAGATGCTCCGCGTTCATGCGCAGCTCCTCGAGCATGTCGAGCTGGCCCTGGTCGAGCGGCGTGTCCGCCAGCAGCTGCGCCATTCCATCGATGCTGGTCACTCCATTCATCATTTCAAAGGCGAGCGAGCGCAGCCGTTCTCCTTTTTGGGCCATGGACGGGTCCGAGCCGGCTTCGCCGCTGTCCTGCGATCGAAGCGAGCCGCCCTCCGAAGGCAGGGCGACGGACTGCGAGTCGGCGGCGCGGAGCAGGACATCCTTGTCCTCGCTGCTGAACGGCCGCTCTTTGCGCAGCATGCCGACCTTCTTGAGGCCGGACGGCCTTGCGGCGATGCGGGCCTGAATGCGATGGAAGCGGAGCACGACATCCTCGTCCGCTTCCGGAGCCTCCGGAGGCGGCAGGACCATGCCCAGATGAAGCACCGGCTCTCCGCTGTGGCAGAGGGCGACGACGCAGTCCCCCTCGCCCGTCTCGTCCGCTATGTAGTAAGCATCCGCCTGCACGGCTGCGCTCAGCTCCTGCAGGACGAGCTGGAGCTCGTCCTGCATCCTCCGCATCTGCGCGCGCGGCACGCTCTGCTCCTCGTTGTTGCCTGTTTTCCCCATCATGCTCTCCTACTTTCTCTCCTTTCCTTGTCCGAAAAATAAAAAGAGCCTCGGAACCAAGCCGCCATGGGGCAGCTGTCTCCTCGGCTCATGTTCAGCGTGGCAATGGCCATCTGTTCATTAAGTCGATGTTTCGGATGGAAAAGTGAATACGATGATGCTCTGGTCCTGATCGAACTTCCAGTCCAGGTAGATCCCGTCCGGCGTCCGTCCGAGCGCTTGGTTCATATCGACCTCCGTCACCAGCAGCGACTTCTCGAGCGCCCGCTTGGCGACCCGCAGAGCGGGCTCGTAGCCTGCCCTCAACAGCTCCTTCTCGAGCTTGATGAGGATGCCGGATCGGACGATGACGAGCGTGCGCGCGTTCGTCCAGAACGAATGCATGGCGTCGGGCATCTTCTCCGCCTCGGCCGAGATGCGCTCGACCTGGCGATGGATATACTCCTTGCCGCGATACGATTCCTGGTACCGGTCGAACAGCGAGCTGTCCACGAGGCCGATCATGATTCCGGAATGGTTGTCCAGATTCCAGTCGTAATAAATGTGCTGAAGCTCGAGACCAAGCGTGCGGAGGATCAAAGCCTTGAACTCCGGCACAAGCAGGTCCATCACCAGCTGCCGCGTATCCCGTACGGCCTCGTCCTTGTTCTGCTGGAGCATTATTTTCTCCACGACGCTGACGAACTGGCGGAAATGCATGCTTACGCATACCTCGTTGGCGGAAACGTAAATCGACTCCGGCCCTTTGCCGAAGCGGTCCCGGAGCAGCTTCCCCATCTGGCTCGTAAGCTGAGTCATAGCCATGCGGTTCTCCAAGACTGAACTCATCCTTCTTCCCCGACTCTCCTATTTAACCACGAAAATAAGTTCCGCTTACGTTGTGGAACGAATCGTATTATAGCACAAGCCAAATGTTTCCGTCATCTGTTTGCTTCTCCTTGTTCGCGATCGGCAGGACATGATACGATACGGATTATGGACACCAATACCTCTCCCCTGAAATGGATCTTTTTCGACGTCGGCGAGACGCTGGTCGACGAATCCGAGCCGATCGAGGACATCACCCGTCAGCTCATCGCCGCCGCCGGACGCCGAGGCATCGCCGTCCAGCGCGAGCAGGTGCGCGAGCTGTGGATGGAAGCGCATCGCCGCTTTTCCCCGTTCCCGATGGCGGACATCCTGCAGGCGCTGTTCCCGGGCGACGAGCTGCGCCGTGCGATCTGGTCCGAGATGAAGTACCGCAAGGAGCTTGACCGGCCGTTTCCGGGCGCGCTCGGCCTCTTGCAGCGGCTGCGCGCCTCCTATCGGATCGGCATCATCGCCAATCAGAGCGCCGGAACGGCGGACCGGCTGCGCTCCTACGGCCTGCTGGAGCATATCGACGAGGTGTTCGCCTCCGCCGAGCTGGGCCTCGCCAAGCCCGACCCCAAGCTCTACGAATACGCGCTGCAGGCGACAGGCTGTCCGCCCGCCCAGTCGCTCATGGTCGGAGACCGCATCGACAACGACATCGTGCCGGCCAAGCATCTCGGCATGCGGGCGGTCTGGGTCCGCCAAGGACTGGCGCTGCGCCAGTACAGCCCGTCCCGGACCAGCCGTCCGGACGGGATCATCGACGCGATCGGCGAGCTCGAGGGCTGGCTCGCCGCCTGGCCGTCCGCGCCGCCGCCCCTATGACAAAGACCGCTCCTAGGAGCGGTCTTTGTCATAGGACAGCGATGCGCCGCTGTCGCCCGTCGCAGGTGCGGCCGGTCGGCCGTCGCCGAAGTCTTCGTCTTCCTCGTCGGAGTCGTCGAGCTTCTTGAAGCCGATCCAGAACAAAACGAGCATGCCGATCATAAGGACGGCGAATAAGCTTAAATAAAACCAGTCTACCGGAGTCGAGGATTCTGCGTGCATCGTTCAAAGCCACTCCTTCCTGCTCCTAGTGTAACGGATCGGATCAGGGCGATGATGGCTCTTTTGGGCTATAAATGTGACAAATCACGTACCCTTGCGGATCGGCTCCTTGACCGCCGCCAGCTCGTAGCGGGAAACCTCCGTATCCAGCACGTACTCCGGCTTTTCCTGCCCGCGGCTGTTGCGATGGCCCTGGATATGGACGTCGCTCTTCTCCCAGTTTTTCCAAGCCTGCTCCGATTCCCAGCGGATCTGGACGATGACCTCCTCCTCGCCGCGCCCCACGACCTTCTGAAGGATCTGAATATCGACGAACCCGTCGAATTCCTGCACCGGACCCGGCTTGCTGAACCGCTCGACGACTTGTCCGGCGTGTCCTTCCTTCACTTTGATCCTTCGTTGGATGACCAGCATCTGCATTCCTTCTTTCTTCGCTTGAAGTCCCGCATATGTCCAGTCTAATTGATAATAATTATCACTGTCAAACAATCGAGCCGAAGCTTGATCGAGACTGGAGCGGATCGTACAATGGACGTTATGGCCCTTACAACTAGACCTCGATTTCCGCTTGTCGTCCCGTTGCTCGTCGGCATGGCCGCGATCTCCTTCGCCCCGATCCTCGTGCGCTACTCGGATGCGCCGGTATCCGTGCAAGGTCAGTACCGCATGCTGCTCACGTTCCTGCTTCTGCTTCCGTTCGCGTGGAAGCAGCTGCCCGCGATCCGCAGGCTGACGCTCCGGGACTGGGCGCTGCTCGCCGGCGCCGGCTTCTTCCTGGCGCTGCATTTCCTGCTTTGGATGGCGTCGCTCTCCTATACGTCGATCGCCAGCTCGACCATCATGCTGACGCTGGAGCCCGCTTTCGTGGCGGCTCTCGCCTTCTTTTTCCTGCGGGACCGGCTGGGCAAGCTGGCCATCGTCGGCATGGCGATCTCCATCGGAGGCGCCGTGCTCGTCAGCTCCGGCGACTTCGGCCTCTCTCGCACGGCCTTCTTCGGCGACGCCCTGTCGCTGCTGTCGACCGTCGCGATCGCCTTCAACATGATCCTCGCCAAACGGCTCCTCGAGCGGATGCCGGCATTCGTCTACAGCCTGGTCGTCTTCGGCGTGACGACGGTGCTGTTCGCCGGCTACAACGGCGCCTTGGGCTATTCCATGACCGATTACCCGCCTCGCGAATGGATGATCTTCCTGCTGCTTGCCGTCATCCCGACCGTCTTCGGCCATCTGCTCTTCAACTGGCTGCTGCAGCATCTGCGGGCGACGACCGTCTCGATGACCGTGCTTGCCGAGCCGATCGGCGCCAGCCTGCTTGCCTTGATGCTGTTCGGCGAGACCTTCGGCGCGCTCCAGCTTATCGGCGGAGCCGTCATGATGGGCGGATTTGCCGTCTATTTGCGCGGCGAACGCTCCGCAGAACCGCCGGCAGCCGTCGCTGCCCAAGCGGCCGGCGACATGGAGCCGGCTCCGCCTGGCGGCGCCTGCGCCTCGTCCGCTTCGGCTTCGACCGCGCCTTAGCCCGCCCTCCCGCAGCCGGCTATTCCTTCTCGAGCGCGTCCAGCATGGCGGCGAACGCCTCTTCCTCGTCTTTTCCGCGCACGCGCAGGAACACTTCGGTCCCTCGGCGGATCGGCAGGAGCAGCATGCCGAGCAGGCTTTTGACATCGACGATGTTGATGTTGTCGCCGCTAGCGAATTCCAACTTGATGTCGGACTGGAACGTCGCCGCCTCCGCCGACAGGCGCGTCAGGTCTTCACGGCCGAAATCGGCCTGGATGATGAATTCATGCACTCTCATGCTCCTCTGACCTTCCTTGACGATGAGATGGGCTTGCTTTCCTCTTCTTTCTGTATGGATATTCGGCCAGCCGCCAAAGGTTCCTGCGTTCGGAAGGAAGCGAGGCTTAAAGCCGGCCGGATGGGGTAAAGATGAAAAAGAGGAACGGAGGCGAAGCGACATGATGATGACCCCATTCGAGGACAGGCTGTACGCCATTCTGTTCTATGTGCTGGCAGCGGCCGTAGTCGCCGGCGTCGGCATCTGGGTGCTGCGGCTCAGCCGCAAGGCCAAGCGCGACAAGAACCGGGGCGGCTGACGCGCCCGAGCCCGATCATCGCGAAAAAGCCTCCGCAAGCCCGCCTTCTGGGCGGCTTGCGGAGGCTTTTTCCGTGCCTTTTGAACGTATTGCCTGGCGCGATGCGTCGAGCGATGGAGCGATGGGGCGATGGAGCGTCCGGCTACGCTTCTTCCTGCTTCTGCTCCGCGAAGGCGGCCTTGTAGCACTTGCGGCATACCGGTTTGTAGTCCTCGTTGCCGCCGATCTGGATCTGCTCGCCTTCGTTCGCCGGCAGGCCGTCCACATAGCGGATGACCATCGTCGCCTTGCGGTCGCAGAACCAGCAGATCGTTTTGATTTCCTCGATCTTGTCCGCCTGGGCGAGCAGGTAGTAGCTGCCCTCGAACAGCTCGTTGCGAAAATCGTTCTTGAGGCCGAACGCCATGACGGGAACGCCCAGCTCGTCGACGACGCGCGTCAGCTGGTCGATATGCTTGCGGCTGAGGAACTGCGCTTCGTCCACGAGCACGCAGTAGATCCGCTTCTCGGCTCCCGGCGGCTGATGCGCCGCGACCTGCCGGTACAGATCCGTGTCCTCGCCGACAGGGATCGCCTTGCGCTTGAAGCCGACCCGCGAGCCGACCTCGTCCTTGCCGGTGCGAGTGTCGATCGCCGGCGAGAAGATGAGCACCGCCTTGCCCTGCTCCTCGTAGTTGTGCGCGACCTTGATGATTTCGAACGACTTTCCGCTGTTCATCGTGCCGTACTTGAAGTAAAGCTGCGCCAATCCGGCTCCCTCCTGCTTCCGCTTCGAAAGCTGCCGGCCGCTTGCGCGGCCACTGCTTCCATTAGTCCATGATGTATGCCAGCAGCAGCGCGGCCGTTCCGAGCACCGCCTCGGCATGGGTGCGCTCCATGCCGTGGGAGGCGTGCACGCCCGGGCCGATGAGCGCGGCGCGGATGTTCGCGCCTCCCCGCAGCGCGGCGCTAGCATCCGAGCCGTAGAACGGATAGATGTCGACGGCATGCGGAATCGATTGGGCGCCGGCGAGTGCGATCAGGCGAGAGGTCATGTCGTAGTCGTACGGACCGGAGGAGTCCTTCGCGCAGATCGACACATCCTTCTCGGTGGCGCTGAGGTCGTCGCCCATCGCCCCCATGTCGACGGCGATCATCTCGACCGTATCGGCCGGCACCCAGGAGCTGCCGTGGCCGACCTCTTCATAGGTCGAGACGAGCAGCTTGACCGGCCGCTTCAGCTGCAGCCCGCCGCGGCGCACCGCTTCCATGAGCGCCAGCAGCGCGGCGACGCTCGCCTTGTCGTCGAGATGGCGCGACTTGATCCAGCCGCTGCCGATTATCCGCACGCGCGGATCCCAGGAGACGAAGTCACCAGGCGCGATGCCGAGCGCGAGCGTCTCGGCGCGGCTCGAGCTGTCGGCGTCGAGGCGCACCTCCATGCTTGCCTCGTCCCGCTTCTGCGCGCGCGATTCGGGATAGACGTGGACCGAAGGCATCGTCGAGAGCACCGTGCCCTCGTAGACGCGGCCGTCGCGCGTGTGGACGAGGCAGTACTCGCCCTCCACGGTCGACATGTCGTAGCCGCCGATCGGCGTCATGCGCAGCTTGCCGTCGGACTTGACCGAGCGCACCATCGCGCCGAGCGTATCGACATGCGCCGTCAGCAGCAGCGGCTCACCGTCCTCGCCCCCCAGGTCGATCAGGCCGTTTCCTTTGGGCGTGCGCTCGAACGGGAATCCGAGCCGGCGCGCCTCCGCCTCGATCTTGTCCATGATGGCGGCGCAGAACCCGCTCGGGCTCGGCGTCTCCAGCAGCAGCTTCAGCTGGTCGAGCAGGTAGGCCGGGTCCAGCTTGTCTTTCCAGATCGTTCTCGTCAACGCCTCTCGCCTCTCTTTCCGATGAATCCGATCATTCCGTTACGATGCCGCGCACGAGCACCGGAGACTGCGCCGACGGCGCGATGTCGATCGCCGCGTAGAGGCGCTCGAGAACGTCGCCGACCTGCTCCGTCGCGGCATGGATCGTCGCCAAGGATTCGCCGGCCTGCACGGCGTCGCCGACCTTCTTGCGCAGCACGATGCCGACCGACAGGTCGATCTCCGACTCCTTGGTCGCCCGTCCGGCGCCGAGGATCATCGCCGCCGTGCCGATCGCGTCCGCCGTCATGCCGGAGACGAAGCCGCTCTCGCGGGCAGGCAGCTCGATCCGGTACGGCGCTGCCGGGAGCCGGTCCGGATCGTCCACGACGGATGGATCGCCGCCCTGGTTCGCGATGAACTCCTTGAACTTGTCCAGCGCCTTGCCGCTCGCGAGCAGGTCTTTAAGCAGCGCCTCGGCCTCCTCGATGGAGCCGGCGGCGCCGCCGAGATAGACCATCTGGCTGCCGAGCGCCAGGCACAGCTCCAGCAGGTCGTCCGGACCTTCGCCGCGCAGCGTGTCGATCGCCTCCCGCACCTCAAGCGCGTTGCCGATCGCAAGCCCAAGCGGCTGGCTCATGTCCGAGATGACGGCCATCGTCTTGCGTCCGACCTGGTTGCCGATGGCGACCATCGCCGCGGCGAGGCGGCGGGCATCCTGCTCGTCCTTCATGAACGCGCCGGCGCCGGTCTTCACGTCAAGCACGATCGCGTCGGCGCCGGCGGCGATCTTCTTGCTCATGATCGAGCTGGCGATGAGCGGGATCGACTCGACGGTGGCCGTGACGTCCCGCAGCGCGTACAGCTTCTTGTCGGCGGGGGTCAGATTGCCGCTCTGGCCGATGACGGCGATCGACGACTCGTTGACGCGGGCGGCGAACTCCTCGCGGGTCAGCTCGACATGGAAGCCCGGAATCGCCTCCAGCTTGTCGATCGTGCCGCCGGTATGGCCGAGGCCGCGACCGGACATCTTCGCTACGGGCACGCCCGCAGCGGCGACGAGCGGAGCGAGCACGAGCGTCGTCGTGTCGCCGACTCCGCCGGTCGAATGCTTGTCCACCTTGACGCCCTCGATGTCCGACAGATCGATCGTCTCTCCCGACTCGACCATCGCCATCGTCAGGTCGGCCCGCTCGCGATCGGTCATGTCGCGGAAAAAGACCGCCATCGCCCATGCGCTCACCTGGTAGTCCGGGATGCGGCCGTCCGTGTAGCCATCGACGATGAAGCGGATCTCCTCCGTCGTCAGCTCTCCGCCGTCTCTTTTCTTCTCGATCAGCTCGACCATTCTCACGGGCGCTCCCCCTTCGTTAACCTGGTTTTTATTTTACATCATTAATCATCTTTCGGTTGGCCAATGGCTGGCGAAATCCTTGTCGGAGCCGCCTCTTCAGGCGGCTTGATTTAGTTCATGACATTTAATAAACCTGTGGATTCGCGCCGTCGTTTCATGTCATTAAAGATCGAACCGCCTGCCGCGCCGAATCGGCATCGGCTCAAAGTCCGGCCGCAGTCTCCAAAGCCGCCACCATCATGTCATTGAAGGTCGACTGGCGCTCCTCGGCGGTCGTCTCCTCGCCGGTCAGCAGATGGTCGCTCACCGTCAGCACGGTCAGCGCCTGCGCGCCATGGCGGGCCGCGATCGTGTACAAGGCGGTCGTCTCCATCTCGACGCCGAGCACGCCGTGGTCCATGAGCCGCTGCACGGCCGTCGTATCTTCCTTGTAAAAGACGTCGGTGCTGTAGACGTTGCCGACATGCACGTTCATGCCGGCCGCCGTCGCATGCTCGTAGGCGGACTTGAGCAGGCCGAAGCTGGCGATCGGCGCGAAGTCGTAGCCGAGGAACTGGTTGCGGTTCATGCTGGAGTCGGTGCAGCTCGCTTGTGCGAGAATCACGTCCCGCACCCGGACGCCTGGCTGCATCGCGCCGCAGGTGCCGACGCGGATCAGGTTGCGCACGCCGTAGCTGCGGATGAGCTCGTTCGCGTAGATGCTGATCGACGGCAAGCCCATGCCCGAGCCTTGCACGGAGATCCGTTTTCCTTTGTACGTGCCCGTGTAGCCGAGCATGCCGCGCACCTCGTTGTACAGCTCGATCTCGCTCAGATACGTCTCGGCGATATATTTGGCGCGCAGCGGATCGCCCGGCAGCAGCACCGTTTCCGCGATCTGTCCTTCTTTGGCTCCGATATGGACGCTCATGGGGTCATCTCCTGTTCGTAGGTTGGATAGCCGTCGGCTTAGCGAAGCTCGCCGAGGAAGCTCTTGCCGTGCTCCGGAGCGGCGACGCCGAAATTGTCCGCGACGGTCGCGCCGACATCGGCGAACGTGAGGCGCAGCGGCAGCTCGCGTCCGCCCGCGAAGCGCGGCGAATAGACGAGCAGCGGCACGTACTCGCGCGTGTGGTCGGTGCCGGGGTAGGTCGGATCGTTGCCGTGATCGGCCGTCACGAGGAGCAGATCGTCGCCGTTCAGCCGCTCGATCACCGCCGGCAGCTGGGCGTCGAAGGCCTCCAGCGCCCGCCCGTAGCCCGCAGGATCGCGGCGATGGCCGTACAGCGCGTCGAAATCGACCAGGTTGAGGAAGCTGATGCCGGTGAAGTCTTCCCCGCAAACCTCCGTCAGCCTCGCCATGCCCTCCGCGTTGGACGCGGTGCGGATGCTGCGCGTCACGCCTTCGCCGTCGAAAATGTCGGAAATCTTACCGATCGCGACGACGTCCCGGCCGGCATCCTGAAGCGCATTCATGACCGTCGGCTGGAACGGCTTGAGCGCGTAGTCGTGGCGTCCCGCCGTCCGCTTGAACGTGCCGGGACCGCCGACGAACGGACGGGCGATGATCCGTCCGAGCATGTACGGGTCCTCGAGCGTGATTTCCCGGCAGAACTCGCAGATCGCGTAGAGCTCGGGCAGCGGCACGATCTCCTCGTGCGCGGCGATCTGCAGCACGGAGTCGGCGGAGGTGTAGACGATGAGCGCCCCGGTGCGCATATGCTCCTCCCCGAGCTCGTCGATGATCTCGGTGCCGCTGGCCGGCTTGTTGCCGATCACCTTGCGCCCCGTATAGGCCTCGATGCGGTCGATCAGCTCCTGCGGGAAGCCGTGCTCGAAGACGCGGAACGGCGTGTCGATGCGCAGGCCCATCAGTTCCCAGTGGCCGGTCATCGTATCCTTGCCGCTCGACGCCTCCTGCATCCTTCCGTAAAACGCCCGCGGCTCGTCCGCCGGCTCGATGCCCTGAAACGGGCGGATATTGGCTAGGCCGAGGCTGCCCATGACGGGCATGCGCAGGCCTCCCTGCGTCTCGGCGATATGGCCGAGCGTATCGGCGCCGACATCGCCGAACGAGGCCGCGTCGGGGGCCTCGCCGATGCCGACGGAATCCATGACGATGATATGGATGCGTTTGAACATGACATCAAGTCCTTTCCTGGTCCTTCCTGCTGCTCTATCATAGCGGAATCGCCGCCGCGCGGGCAACTTGTCCGCCTCCAAACCAAACAGCCGAAAAACCGGGGTTTTTCGGCTGCAGCCGAGCCTGCTGGATCAGTAATTGCCTTCCGAGCGGCCGCCTTCCATGATCTTGACGCCGGAGCTGGCGCCGATCCGCGTCGCGCCTGCGGCCACCATGCGCTGCATGTCCTCGAGGCTGCGCACGCCGCCCGAAGCCTTGACGCCGATGTCGGGTCCGACCGTGCGGCGCATGAGCGCGATGTCCTCGGCGGTCGCGCCGCCGGTCGAGAAGCCCGTCGACGTCTTGACGAAGTCCGCTCCCGCCCGCACGGAGCATTCGCAGGCGCGGACCTTCTCCTCGTCGGTCAGCAGGCTCGTCTCGATGATGACCTTGACGATCGTCTTGCCCTCGGCCGCCTCCACGACGCCGCGGACATCCGCCTCGACATCGGCGTCGCGACCGTCCTTGAGCGCGCCGATGTTGATGACCATGTCGATCTCGCCGGCGCCGGAAGCGATCGCGTCCGCCGTCTCGAACGCCTTGACGCGGCTCGTCGTCGCGCCGAGCGGGAAGCCGATGACGGTGCATACCTTCACGTCGGTGCCCGCAAGCGCCTCGGCGGCCGTGCGCACCCACGTCGGATTGACGCAGACGGAGGCGAAGCCGTACTTGCGCGCCTCCTCGATCAGCTTGGCGATCTCGGCGGCGGTCGCGTCCGCGCGCAGCAGCGTGTGGTCGATCATTCCGGCGAGCTGTTGTTGCTGTTGCATGTCATAACCACTCCATTCTTGAACTGCCTCCATCATAGCACCGCGCTGAACAAATGTACAAGCAGGCTCAATCATATGTTCAGCGCGAGCCCCCGCACCTTGGTCATTGTTCCCTGCCTTTCCTTCCCTATCCTTTCGGGCGGGTCGCGCTGCAAAAAACCGGCGGGGCCGAGTTTTCCCGATCGCCTTCCCGCCGGAATCGATTTTGCCCTTTCTTCACGAGGCGGAATTCGTTATACTAAGCAAAATAGAACATTCGTTCGAGGAGGAGTCGACCGCATGGCTCATCGCAAGCTCAAGCTGTCCCGCACGGAAGCCCGCCGCTTCCTGCTCGATTATCACGGCCTCGGACCGGAGCGGCGCTACCGCGGCAAGTCCGGCATCATGGACTATATCCGGCAGGCGGGCTGCATCCAGTTCGACCCGCTCGACCCGGCCGGCCGCAACGCCGAGCTGGTGCTGCAAGCCCGCGTGGAGCGCTTCGAGCCGAGCCAGCTCGACGATCTGCTGTATGGAGATCGGCTGCTTGTCGACGGCATGGACAAAGTGATGAGCATCTACCCGTCCGCGGACTGGCCGGCATTCCGAAGAACCCGCGACGCCGCCCGCACGCGCTACGGCTCCATCCCCGAGGTCGCGGCGTTCGTGCCCGTCGTGCGCGAGGCGCTGGAGGCCAGGGGGCCGCTGCTCTCGCGCGAGCTGGAGAGCGGCGTCAAGCTCGACTGGGCCTGGTCGCCGGCACGCCAGGCCAAGGCGACGATGGAGAGCATGTACCTGTGGGGAGAGCTTGTCATCGACCGCAAGCAGCGCAACCAGCGCGTCTACCAGCTGGCGGAGAAGCTTTTCCCCGAGGAGCTGCTTGGCGCTCCGGACCCGCATCCCGCAGACGAGGACTATGCGCGCTGGCGGGTGCTGAGGCGGGTCGGAGGCGTCGGGCTGCTCTCTCCGCGCATGTCGGACGCCTGGGTCGGCACCGCTTTCCTCAAGGCTGCCGAGCGGGCGCGCATCTTCCGCGAGCTGACGGAGCAGGGCCTGCTCGTCGAGGTGGAGACCGAAGGGCTGAGCGCGCCTCATTACGCGCGTACCGCCGATCTGGAGCGCTGGCTCGATTCGGACTCCGCCGAGCGCTGGACCTCGCTGCCGCCGCGCACCTCCTTCCTCGCGCCGCTGGACAACATTCTCTGGGATCGGCGCCTCATCCGCGAGCTGTTCGGCTTCTCCTATATCTGGGAGGTCTACAAGCCAGCGGCGATCCGGGAGTACGGGTACTACACGCTGCCGGTGCTCCAGGGCGATGCGTTCATCGCCCGCATGGAGCCGGGCCGGCTGCCGGGCGGAGACCGGGCCGTGCTCGGCTGGTGGACGGAGCCCGGCGTCCGCCTGACCCGGGACAGCCAGCGCAGCCTGGCGCTGGCCTTCGCGGATTTTCGCGCTTATCTCGGCTGCAGCCGGCTCGCGATCTCCGAGCAGGCGGCTGCGGCCGAGCCGCGCCTGGAGCGTCTCGCCCAGGCCGGGGCGCGGCCGAGGCGTACGACGCCGTAGGAGCCGGACCGTCCGGCGCGGCCGACTCCCCGCGCTTGCGTCGCCCAAGCAACAAGCAAGAGGCGAGCCCGGAACGTCCGGCCTCGCCTCTTCGCGCTGCTTGCTTGTCATGCGTCTTCGAGACAGGCGGCGCGGCATCCGCGCCACCCGTACTTATCGCCCGCTCCGCCTGCGCGCCAGACCGCCGCTGCGCTCTAGCTGAACGAGCGCGTCGGAGCCCAGGACCCTTGAAGCTTGCGGACGAAAATGATCTGTCCGGCGTGATACGCATCGTGAACCGCTAGGCTGTTTACCCACGTTCCCGCCTCCGAGTTGCTGCCGATCCGTTTCTCGTAGCTGCTGTCGTCCTCCCACTCGCGGAGAATCGATGCGATGTCCGCATGCGCCTTTTCCAGCCTGCGCCGCGTCTCCTCCCAAGCCGCTCCCTCCGCCCCGAGGGCGGGCGCCTGGAACGTATCCGTATTGGTCACGCCCTCCGCTCTCGCGCCGCTTTCTCCCCGCCACGCCCGCAGGAAGGCCTCCTTGTAGAAGATCAGGTGATGGACCGTCTCGCGGATCGTGTTGGCTGCGGCTCCTTGCGGGCGCCAATCCGCCTGCTCCTCCGTCACGCCCTCGAGGGCGGCCTGCAGCGGCGGCGACCAGTCCTCCTTGCTGTACGCAAATTCCCATGCCTTCTCCACCAAATTCGTCTTCTCCCGGTTCGAGCCCATTGCGCTTGTCTCCCTTCCCTGGCCACGTTATAATGGCGATGTTGTCGGTAACGATGGAATTGAGGTTTGATCGTTACCCGCTGCTGTCCTTACTATACCCTGGACCGCTTCTTTTGTAACCACCTTTTCTCTTTTAGGACGTTACCACTTGACCCATGGAAGGAACTGCCATGATCTGGGAAGACTTCGCAAACAGCCTTTGGCATGACTGGAGAGGCAGCGGCGCGAGCGAGGACCGTCTTTTTCAAGCCTCATGGAGGCAATGGTTCTGGAGCAAGCATGGTCCGGACGCTGCCCGGATGCCCGAGCCTACCCCGACCGAGCTGGCCGAGCTTCAACGCCTGCGGGACGAGCTCCGCCGCCTCACCGCCGCACTCGTTGGCGCCCGTCGCGACTCGCTTCCGCTGACCGCATCGGAGCTGGAGCCTTTCCAGGCGGAGCTGCAGGAAGCTCCTTTCCGCCTGGACCTGCAGCTGGAGCAAAACGCTCTGCGGCTGGAGCGGCGTCCGCTCGCCTCGGACTGGCAGGCGATCCGCTTCCGCGTCGCCGCCGCCTACGCGGACATGCTGGCAAGCGGCGGAGCGGAACGGCTGCGCATCTGCGATAACCCGGACTGCAAGTGGATTTACTACGACGAGACGAAAAACCGGTCCAAGCGCTATTGCGACGACAAAGCATGCGGCAATCTGCTCAAAGTGCGCCGGTTTCGCGAACGCGCGCGCCAGCATCCTAAAACCTGACCCGATAGGAGAACGACCATGGACCTGAGCTTGCACAAGATCGACGTCGCCGACGCGGACGTCTCGCGGGAGCTGCGCCTCCTGCAGACCGCAGCGTACCGCGAGGAGGCGAAACAAATCGGATTCGACGCCATTCCCGGCATGAACGAGAGCCACGAGGAGCTGCTTGCCTGCCCGGCTGAGTTTTACGGCTGCCGTATAGGCGATCGGCTGGCCGGAGCGGTTGCGGTCGAGCCGGAGGCTGACGGCAGCGCAACGATTGCCCGGCTCGTCGTGCATCCGGATTTTTTCCGGCGCGGCATCGGCCGCTTCCTGCTGAAGGAAGCGCTCGCCCTCCACTCCGGAAAGACAATTCTCGTCTCGACCGGCGAGGCCAACGCCCCTGCCGTCTCTCTCTACCTCTCTTCCGGCTTCAAGCCCGACGGCCGCTTCGAGCCGGCTCCGGGCCTTTGGATCGCCCGGTTTCGCCTGGCCCCTGACGTGTCCGATCGTTGACCCCATTCCGGTCGGCCTTCTAAGTCCGTTCCAACCAAAAGCTGCCCCGCCGGTCCATAGGATGGACCGGCGGGGCAGCTTCTATTTCAATCGACCGCTCGGAGGAAGAAGGTCGCCGCCTACAGCAGCGACTCCGCTCCGTCGATGTAGATGTCGGTCCCCGTCACATGCGACGACAGGTCGGACGCCAGGTAAGTGACGAGATCGGCCACTTGAGACGCCTTGCCCGGCTTGCCCGCCAGCGGATGCGAGCCCTCCGGATATTCGACCGGAATCTTCGCCTTCTCGGCTTCCTCCGTCCGCTCCGTGTTGTCGTCGATATTGGTCTCGATCGCGCCCGGGCAGACGGCGTTGACGCGGATCCGATGCGGGGCGAGCTCCAGCGCGGCCATCTTCATGAGCGCGACCTGGCCGGCCTTGGACGCGCTGTAGGCGGTGGCTCCCGTATTGTTGAAGATGCGGTTGCCGTTGATCGAGCTCGTGATGATGATGCTGCCCCCGCCTTGCTTCTTGAGATGCGGGACGGCATATTTGAGCGTCAGGAAGGTGCCGCGCAGATTGATGCCGAGCGTCTGGTCCCAGTCCTCGACCTCCATGTCCTCCAGCGTCGTCCACACCCCGTTGATGCCGGCATTGGCAAAAACGATGTCGAGCCTGCCGAAGCGCTCCGCGATCTCGTTGATGCCCTTCTCGACCGCCTCGGCGTCGCTGACGTCCGTCGGCGCGACCCACGCCTCTCCGCCTTCGCGCTCGATTTCGGCCTTGACCTTCTCCGCTTCCTCCGGCGTCCGGTCGAGGAAGCCGACCTTCGCGCCGCGGCGCGCCAGATCAAGCGCCGACGCCCGGCCGATGCCGGAGCCTCCGCCGGTGACGATGGCGACCTTTCCTTCGAGAAGCTTGTCTGCTTGCATGGCTCTCACCCTTTCGATTCCATATCCCCATCAAGACCAGCATGGCCCCGATGCTTATAAAGGATACTTAATCGCGCCGCATCAAGCTTGAAACGGCTGAATGCAGACCGGCTGCGAAACGCCTTGCTTCCGGCCGGCATAAGTCAGCTTGCCGCTCTCGGCATCGACGGAAAAAATCGTCACGGAGTCCGTATCCTTGTTGGCGGCGAGCAGCCAGCGTCCGCCCGGCAGCAGCGCGAAATGGCGCGGGTGACGGCCTTCGACGGAAACGTGCTGGATCGGCTCCAGCTTGCGGCCGCCCTCCCCGACGGCAAAGACGGCCAGACTGTCATGGCCTCGGTTGGAGCCGTAAACGAACCGCCCGTCCGCGGAAACCGCCACTTCGGCGCAGGTATTGTCCCCCTGCCAGCCCTCAGGCAGCGTCGACACGTAGCCGAGCTCCTCGAGCGCCCCGGTCTCCGGCTCGTAGCCGAGCACGCTGACGGTCGAATCGACCTCGTTGATGACGTAGGCATATCGCCCGCCCGGATGGAAAGCCAGATGGCGCGGCCCCGCTCCGGGATGGATCGGGTTGTCGCGGACCGGAACCATGCGCTCGTCCTCCAGCCGGTACGTCCGGATGAGGTCGAGGCCGAGATCCTGGACGAACGCCCAGCGGCCGTCCGGGCTGAAGCGGGTCGAGTGCGGATGCGGGCGGTCCTGCCGCTCCGGATCGACGCTGCGGCCCGCATGCTGCGGCTGGTCGAGCCGGCGTCCGATGCGGCCGTCCTCCTCCAGCTCCATCAGTCCCGCCATCCCGCCGTGATAGCTGACGACGATCAGCCGCCGGCCGTCCGGGCTGCGCTCGATATGGCAGGTCGGTCCGTCGGTCGTCGGCGCTTCTCCGATGCGCTCGAGCGTTCCTTCGCCGGCATCGAACCGGTAGGAGACGGCGGTGCCGCATTTGCCTCCGGCCGCGTTCGCGCCTTCGGATATGACGTACAGCTTGCCCCCTTGCGGGTCCACATGCAGGAACGTCGGATTGCGGAGGCCGTCCGCCTCCGCCAGCAGCTCCAGCGCCAGCTCCTCCTCGTTCCAGCGGTACAGATGGACGCCTGGTCCTGCCGGCTGGGCATAGGAGCCGACGAACAGATACGTTTGCTTTTCGTTCATGAGCTTCACCTCTCCTTAGGGGTCAACGTTTCGGCAGCAGCTTCACATAATCGTCGGACAGCGCCATCAGCTGGAGCATGTACTCGTAATCCTCGCGATGCTTGGAGAAGTCCGCCACCGGCTGCAGCGTATCGAGGTCGATCGCTTCTCCGTCCTCGAAGCCTTTGTCCGGGACGAACAGAATCTCGTCGTTCAAGAACGATCCCGTCGGCAAGTAATACCTCATGCCGATGACGTTCCGCCCGGTGTTGAGCAGATCCCGGCCGAACGGCAGCACGCCCCCGTCCTCCGGCCGGATGCCGAGCAGGTTGGCGAGCGTCGGCAGCAGGTCCATCTGTCCGCCTGTGTTTTCAATCGTGCGGGGCTGCTGGCCCGGATAGCGGATGACGAGCGGAATGTTGAGGCGGCTGACCCGCTTGTCGTACTTGATGCCGAGCTGCTCCTGGATCAGCGCCGGATCCGTATCCTGCGGCTGCAGGCCGAAATGGTCTCCGTACAGCACGAGCGCCGTCCGATCCCAAAGCCCTTTTTCCTTGAGCCCGTCGATCAGGCGGCCGACCGCCCAGTCCGTATAATGCACCGACTGCAAATAGTCGCCGATGACCGTTCCCTCGAGCTCGTCCGGGAGCGTGAGCGCCTGCTTGTCCTTCGGAATGCGGAACGGGGAATGATTGGACGTCGTGACCAGATGCGCGTAGAAGGCGCCGCCTTCCGCCGCCGTCTCCGACAGCTTGTCCACCGCCGTCCGGTACAGCTCCTCGTCCGAGGCGCCGAAGCTGTTGAAATGATCGTTATGGAAGTAGGGCTTGTCGTAATACTTGTCGAAGCCGAGCGCCGGATACAGCTTGTTGCGGTCCCAGAAGCCGACGTTGTTGATGTGGAACGTGTAGGCGCTGTAGCCCTGCTGCTGCAGCAGCCGCGGCAGGCTCGGCAGCCGGCGGTTGCCGTAGCCCGTGCTCATCGCGATCGTGCCGGTCGGATAGATCGACGTATTGGCGATGAACTCGGCGTCGGACGTATTGCCCTGCCCGATCTGCTGGAAGAAATGCGGCGCGTACCAGCCCTCGTCCACGAGCCGGTTCAGCACCGGCGTCACCTCCTGATCGCCGAGCTTCAGCCGGATCGGAAAGTTCTGGAAGGCTTCCAGCTGGACGACGATGAGGTTCATGCCCCGCATGGCGCCGAAGCCGTCCGGCGTGCCGCCCGCTCCGGCGCCGCCATACGGATAGGAGGCCTGGAGCGCCTTGGTCTGCGCGATCGTATCGGCGATGCTGCCGGAGGCGATCTCCTTGTCCTCCTCGTAGGACTTGATCGCGCTTACGACCTGGTAGTTGAACAGCCCGACGCTCTCCGCCTGGGCCAGCTCGCTCTTGGTCGCCTCCGCCTCGCGCACGAACCACAGCGATCCGGCCGCGCCGGCCAGGCAGAGGACCGCCGCGAGCGGCTTGTACAGGCTCCGGCGTCCGTCGGGGGCGCTGCCTCTCCTGCGGCGCGCGGCCCATACGGCCGCGAAGGCTGCCAGATCGGCGAAGTACAGGTAGTCCAGCGGCCGGATCGTGCCCTTCACGCTCTCGCGCACGCCGAGCACCTGGCCCAGATTGCCGAGCGCCGTGTAGGTCGCGACCGTGCCGAAGTTCTTGAAATAGAGCGTTACCGCGAACAGAAGCGTGGAGAGGACCAGATTGAACGCCCAGTAGGCCGGACCCTTGCCCCGCCTCGGCGTCGCCAGCTCGAACAGGCCGAGCAGCGCGAGCAGCGAGAGCGCGTCCGCGGCCAGCGCGAGCGGCTCGATGCCGCCGAACAGCTCCATGCGCATCCATTGCAGCTTCAGCAGCAGCAGCAGGAACAGCCCGGCGAACAGGCTCCTTCCCTCCCGCCTCTGTCCGAAGGACAAGGGACGATTCATAGCGGATTCCTTCTTTCTCTAGCATCTTTTGCAAAATCTTTACCCAGTATAGCACAACGGCGAAGAAGCCCGCATTCGCGAGGAATGCGGGCCGAAGGCGGACCGGAACGAGGGTTCAGATGATGAGGCTGCTGATTGCGAAGCCGGTTCCGACATAGACGGCGGCGAGCAGGATGCCGACCGCCACGTTTCCTTTTTGCAGCTCCTGGGACACCTTGAAGCCCGGCGTCGCCAGCTCGAAGACGAGATAGGCGAGCACGAGGCAGACATAGCCGACCGCGAACCACAGCATCAAGTACCAGATCGAATGGTTCGTATAGGAGGCGACCCCGAGCAGGATGGCCGTGCCGAGGAACTTGCCGCCC
Organism: Paenibacillus albicereus; assembly: GCF_012676905.1. Classification (NCBI taxonomy): domain Bacteria; kingdom Bacillati; phylum Bacillota; class Bacilli; order Caryophanales; family Paenibacillaceae; genus Paenibacillus; species Paenibacillus albicereus. The sequence continues at coordinate 2,652,762 of NZ_CP051428.1, forward strand.
ATCGCGAGTCCGGCGGCGACGTTGCCCCGCTTCAGCTCCTCGAGATCCTTGTAGGGCGTGATCCAGCTGAAGATGAGCATTCCGACGAGCTGAAGGACGATGATGACGATGATGCTGACGAGCAGATTGACGGCTATGATGCGGCCCACCCCCTGAATTTGCTGTATGCGAGATCGAACTCGCTGAAGTCATGGATTTCTTCCAAAATGACGTCGGCCTGCTTGGCGGACTTGAGCGACGCATAGCGGTCCGCGTCGATCGGCTGCTTGACGACCTGGCCTGACGGCAGCTCGATGACGGCGAACTGGCGGCTCTTGCCGCCGAGCTCGGTCTTGTAGACTCCGACGAGGTCGACCTTCGTCTTCAGCCTCAGCTTGAGGCGCTCCAGATCGGCGTCCGCCGTCGCCTTGTCGCGGTAGGACTTGATCGGCGTCCACGCCGACAGGCTGACGGAGGCCTTGCCTTCGCTGTTCTCCTTGAGGTTGGCCGTCATGTATTGCAGCGTGAAAATTTTTTCTCCGGTCGCATACTGGTTGTCGTTGGCCATCAGCTGGTTGTCCGGCAGGATCGTCATGTCGCCGCCGATCAGGTCGCCGACCTCGGCTTCCGCGACGCGGTAGTCCCAAGGCACGACCGATGTATCGGCCGCTGCGCTTTGGCCGGCGGCCGACGTGGAAGCTCCGCCGCTGCTCGTGTCGAACACGCTGTTCGAGCTGGTCGAGCAGCCCGCCAGCGCCAGCGCCAGCAGGGCCGCGCCGATCGCGCCGGCGACGCGCTTGCGCATGCCCCGGACCGCTCCGGGCCGGATATCGGAAACGTTCATCGTTCTTTCACTCCTATCGGTACAAAATGGCTCGTGTTGCCGGTAATGAGGCCGCCGGCCCGGCCCAGCAGGCCGCACGGCTCGCCGCCGAGCATGAACAGCCCCGTCAGCAGGCGATAGCTGGACCCGCCGAGCTCCAGCTCCGGCAGATCCGCGCGGCGCTGGTAGACGGTCGGGAAAAAGACGCTCGTATCGAAGCCGTCCTTGTCCTCGATCTCCAACCCCCCGCCTTCCCCGTACAGCTTGACCGAGCCGCCTTCGCGGCCGAACATCGACTTGGATACATAGCTGCCGTCGAACAGCGGCTTCGTGTACGTCGGCAGCAGATAGGCCTCGATCGCCTCGCGCTCCTGCTCGCCGTACAGCATGCCGAGCTCATGCAACCCCCACACAAGCGCCTGCAGCCCCTTGGATTGAAGCAGGATCGCATGTGGGCTATTGAACAGCGTCAGCTGCCCGGTCTCGATCGCATAGGCCAGCGCCTCCCCCCCGTCATCGAGCGCCATCCATTCCTTCGGATAAAGGGCGAACATGCGCCGGATCGGCACGCCGTCGCCGTCCAGCACGACGCCATGCTCGACCGACAGGTCGAGCAGATCGAGCTTGCGCAGCTCGAGTCCGCTATGCCGGGCCAGCAGATCGATCGTGCCGGTATCCTCCGCATGCGACCCGTAGGCGGCGCAGGCGACGGCGTCCGGGCGCTCCTCGCTCCAGGCCGCCGCCAGCCGCTGCGCCATGGCCTCGTTGGGCGAGCGCAACCCTGCCTGCCGGCAGAGCCAGGGGGTAGCGGCCGCCGCTTCGGCATATCCGGTCGGCGTATCCGCGTTGAGCTCCAGCAGCTTGATGCCGCCATCCAGACCGACCGCGAAGTCGAATCGCGCGTATCGGCTGATCTGTCCTGGCGGAGGCAGCTCCAGCCCGTCCAGCATGTTCCAGAGAATCGGCGGGATGCCGATCAGCGCATAGAGCTCGCGTCGGCCGTGCATGTACCGCACCGTACGGTCGAAAATCGCCCACAACGACGATGCCGCCCGCTCCAGCCGCTCGTACACGTCCGCGTCCATGGCGACGACTTCATCGAGCCAGTACTCCTCTTGCTCGAGATCGGCCCAGCCGAAGCCGAGCTCCGCCAAGCGGGCTACGGCATCGGCGCGGTCAAGCCGCTCGCGGCGCGCCGCTTCCAGCGCAGGGGCGGTCATCCGGAAAATCCGCTGGACTTGCTGGAGCTTGGGCCCGACGAGTAGCCGCTCGAATTGCCGCCGATGCTGCCCTTCGACGAGGAGGTGGAGCGGCGGGTGATGCTCCCGCTGCCCGAGGACGTCTTGGGACGGACGGACGAGCCGACCGTCGGCTTGTTCTGGAAGCGGGTGCTGTCGTAGGCCGGCCGCTTGTACAGCTGGCCCGTGGAAGGATGATAGGCCGGATGCGAGGAGCCCCAAGCGCTGGAGGAGTACCCGCCGCCGCGATTGAAAATGAGGTGGTACAGCAGCATGTCGTCCCAGCCGAAGCCGCCGCCGTTATGAATGACCGTCGTGCCGCCGCCGCCCGAGCTGACGGAGCCGCTCGCGCCCGTTCCTTCGCCCTCTGCCGCCCCGTCCTCCTCCGGCTGCAGCTCCGGCAGGTTCCAGTCCTGCGCCGGATCGTAGTAAGCCTTGACCTTGTCGCTCGACCATTCGACCAGCTTCGGCGAGCCGCCGGCCGCAGCCGGACTTGCCGACGGCGCCGCGGCCGAGACGGCCGAGCTCGCGCTGCCGGCCAGCAGGACGAGGCCAAGCGTCGTCGCCATGACCTTCGGCGGCTTGGGAGCAGCCGGCGGGGTGGGATGCTTCATCGATTCGCTCATGATCGTCTCCTTTCTCGGACTCTAGCTGGAGCCGCCGGGTGCCGAGATCAGCAGCAGCTCCATCACGCCTTCGTCGACGTTGAGCCTGCCTTCGACCGTCTCGAATTCTTCTCCCCCGATGGTCAGATAATTGATATGATGCAGCGCGGCGAGCATGTCCGCCGACCAGCTGCGCTCATCGATCTTGCGAAGGCTGCCGCCTGGCAGCTTTTGAACCAATACGACTTTCATGGAAGATTCCAATTCCCCATCACCTTTTCCATTTCATATGCTTTCAGCCAATCCACCACGTATATACGCAGGTTATAGCAAAAAGGTTTACATTTAAAGAAAAAAAATGCCGACATCGCAAAAAGGCTCTGCCCGTCGGACGGGCAGAGCCTTGGACGCCGCAAGCAGCCTCGGCGAATTGGTTTCAGCGGCGCCTCACGCGCGCGGACTTGCGCAGCGCCGGCAGCACGCCGGGCGGCTGCTTGCGGATGTAGCGGACATAAGCTGCGATCGCCGGATCGGCGCGCAGCGCCTCGATGCGGGTGAGGCCGAGCTGCACGAGGTCGCGGTTCGTGTACAGGGCATGGATCTGGCGATGGCAGGCCGGACAGAGCAGCGCCTTGTCCAGCATCGCTCCGCCCTGCTCGCGCGGCGTCAGATGATGCTCGGTCAGAGCCGGAACGACTCGCCCGCACAGCTCGCAGCGCAGATCATCGGAGCGGTTCGGTTCCATCAGTTCGTCCCGGTTGCTTTTTTGGGCGTGCCGTACAAGCCGACGGCCTCGTCGTACGCATCGAAGATCTTGCGCGCGACCGGCGCGGCGCCGTACCCGCCGTAGCCGCCCTCGGGAATGATGATCGCGATCGCCAGCTTCGGCTTGTCGGCCGGAGCGAAGGCGATGAACACGGAGTTCTCGACAAGCTTGCCGCCGGCGACCTGCTGCTGGGACGTGCCCGTCTTGCGCAGGAAAGAGTAGGAAACGCCCTCGAAGCCTTGAACGGAAACCCTGCTCATGCCGGCATAGATCGTGTTCCAATATGCATCCGGGAAGCTGATCTTGTTCAGCACCTCCGGCTGCACCTTCTCGATGACATCGCCCTTGGGATCGAGAATCTCGTTGACGAACAGCGGCTTCATCCGCTTGCCCTTGTTGGCGAGCATCGAGGCGTACTGGGCGAGCTGCAGCGTCGTGTACTTGCCGAGCTGGCCGAACGAGGCCCGGACGAGCGCCGACTGGTTGCTTGCCGTCTTGGCCTCATGGAAATAGTCCTCGACGCCGGGCTGCTCGTACGGCAAGCCGCTGCCGGTCAGCACGCCGAGCCCGAACTGCTTCATGTAATCGTCCCAGACCTCGACCGCCTTGCTGCCCCCGTACTTGTCGAGCAGCCGCTCGCCGATCATCTCGGACATGTAGGCGTTGGAAGACTTGGCGAGCGCCTCGCGAGCGTCGATGTTGCCGTTCGGCTTGCGGCTGGCATTCCAGATCGTCACTTCATTCCCTTTGCTGCCGAAAACATAACGACCGACATCACGGTAGTTTTCTCCCGCCGTGAACAGCTTCTCATTGAGCCCGATCAGGATCGACAGCGGCTTCTGAGTCGAGCCGAGGTAGACGAGCGAGGGCGTGTGCTTCGCCTGCACTTTCGGATCCTTGTAGTTCGGAAAGACGGTTCGGATCGTGCCGTTGGTGACGAAGTTCTTGATCGGCTCGTACTTGTCCGGCGGAACGGAGCCGCCTTTCCAGATGTTCGTGTCGTAGTCCGGCATGCTCGCCATCGACACGACCTTGCCGGTGTCGACCTCCATCGCGACCGCGAAGCCCATGCGCGCGGCGTTGCCCTCGTTCAGCGGCCGGCTGGTCGCGTTCTGGAGCACCTCAAGCTGGTCGCTGATGGCTTTTTGGGTCGTCAGCTGCACCTGGCGGTTGATGCTGAGGACCAGGTCGTTGCCGCGCTGCGGAGGCTGCACCACGGGAGCTCCCGTCACCTTGTTCGTGCGGTCGACGGGATACGTCTTGAGCCCGTTGATGCCGCGCAGCTGCTCCTGGTACATGTACTCCAGGCCGTCGAAGCCGACCGTTTCCTCCTGGAGATACTTGTTGACGGGGTCGTTCTTCTCCTTGATCTCCTTGTACTTCGTCAGGTCGCCGGCCGACTTGTACTTCTTGAGATAGCCGACGAGCTGGGTGGCGACGCGGTCCTCGCTGTAGTTGCGGACGCTCTCCTCGACGATGTCGACGCCGAGGAACTGCTCCCTGTTCTCCGTGATGTAGGCGATCTCGCGGTTCGACAGGTCGGAGCGGATGCGCCGCGGCACGGAGATCGTATTCGTGCGGAAGTTCAGGTCCATGTTCTTTTGGATCTCCTCCGGCGTCATCTGCGCTTCCGGATCGTCGTTGAACTTCTTGAACACCTCGGACAGCTTGACGCTCATGTCGATCGCAATCTGCTTGTCCTTTTCCGCCTGAAGCGTATAGGTCAGCGTCTGCGTCGAGGTCGAGTAGGCGATCGGCTTTTTGTCGGAGTCGAGGATGTTGCCGCGGAACGGCGGGATCGACACGTCGCGCGTCCCTTGATCCTCGCGCATCAGCTTCAGCTCCGGCCCGTCGATGAACTGCAGCACCGCCAGCCGCACGATGAGGATGCCGAACATGACGAACGCCGCAAAAAAGAACAGATTGAGGCGGAACATGAACTGCCGCCGCACGACATAGTCCTTCTCCTCGTCGCGCCCGATGATTTCCGGCGGCTTGCCGTTGCCTTTCGAATTCATGCCGGGCTTCTTCATGCGCCGCCACCTCCGTCTCCGCTCAGCCGCACCTCGGGCTTCGCCTCCACCCGCACGTTGCCGGCGAGAGCTCGCGTCACCATGCAGGACTGCTCCGCCTTGAGGGCGATCCGGGCGGCACGCTCCGCAGCAGGCGCGTCCGCTCCCGCCTCCAGCATGATGAGCGGACGGTGCTCGATCGAGCGGTACGTCGGCTGGCCGGCATCATCCGTTTCGACGACCGCCGTCGAGCGCAGCGTCAGCTGCGTCGGCACGATGCCGGAGCGCTCCAGCATCGCGGCCAGCGAGATGACGTAGCAGGTCGCCGCCGCGCCGAGCAGCAGCTCGTCGGGATTCGTGCCGATGCCGGGCCCGTCCATGCCGGAGGGAATGGAGACCGCCGACTCCAGCGCGCCGCTGCGGATCGTTCCCGCCCCGCATCTTCCGCCCGACCATGCGGCTTCGAGCTCAAACTTATGTTCCATCGCCTTGCTCCTTTTATCTGGATATGCTTTCCTGCTGCTGTAGACGAGCGAGGGCCGGAAAAAGTTCGCTCCGGCCGCCTTGCGTCCGCTCAGCGGATCAGCTTGTTCATCGTCACCATCAGTTCGTCGATGACTGCGCTGTCGCCTTCCTGCAGCCGCTCCGCCACGCAGGACTTCATATGATGCTCCAGCAGCAGCTTGCCGACGCCGTTCAGCGCCGATTGAATCGAGCTGATCTGGTTGAGCACGTCGTCGCAGTACGTATCCTTCTCGATCATGCCCTTGATGCCGCGCACCTGGCCCTCAATGCGGTTCAAGCGGCTGATGAGGCTCGTTTTCGTCTTTTCGGAATGATGGCTCTTGCGCGGCTCCGAGCATCCGCAATCGGCTCCGTGCTCCGGGTGTTCCAGATGTTCCGAATGTTCCGGATGCCGCTCGGACGCTCGAGCGGCCCCGATCTCCTGTCTGATTTCCAAATCCGGCGCCCTCCTTCCCGAAACGGGTGTGGTCTTGATTCGCCCTCTATTGTAGCATACGAAGAGGCCGAAGGCATGCCGCCGCGAGCAGCAAAAAACCGCTCCGGCCGAAGGCGGCGGAGCGGCGGGAACGGCCTGGCGCAAGTATCGCAGGGCGGCGCGCGGAAGGTCAGAGGCCGTATTCGTCTTTCGGCTTCGGCTTGCGCTTGATTTTGTTCACGACGGCAGGCAGGTGCCGGATGCTGCGCAGCATCGGTCCTTTGCACATCGGGCAGAGCTGGGAGTCGGCGGCGAACTCGTCGCGCACCCACGCCTTGCAGTCGGCATTGCGGCATTTCCAGATCTTTGTGGGAATAAGCTCGGGCTTCGTTTCTTCGGTCGTAGACAAGGGGAAGCAGTCCTTTCTGATGTCGGCTCAGCGCTGCCCTCCAAAAAAGACAGCCTGACTACTATATCACCCTCGTTTCAACCAAGTAAAGACTTGACAGGATCGCTTTCCTGCACCCTGTACCAGTAGGGATAGGCTTCGCGGAAGCCAAGTCCGGCATAGAGCCGCTCGGCGGCCTTGTTGCCGGCCAGCACTTGCAGAAAGGCCTGGTCGGCGCCTTGCTCCAGCCCCCAATGCAGCAGATGGCGGAGCAGCCTCCGGCCATAGCCTTTGCCCCGGCTGTCCGGCGCCGTCAAAATGTCGTAGAAGCCGAGCAGGCGTCCGTCGAGCACCGCCAAGCCGAGCGACACCGGCCGGCCCTCGGCATGGAGAAGCGCGAACTGGCGGGGCAGCGTGGAGGCCTCGAACATCCTTTCCGTCAGCCGCAGCTCCTCTTCCCCGCAGCCTCCCCACTCCTGCATGAGCCGCAGCCACGCGGCACTCGGATCGCTCGAGACGAGCGCGTCCGCACCGGCGCACTCCGGCTTCAGCCGGCCGATCTCCGCCGTCATGACGACTGACGGATCGGAGACCCGGTAGCCGCGCCGGGCCAGCTCCGCATCGAGCTCGGCAGGCTCGGCGAACGGAGTGATCTTGAACATCGCCGGCTGTCCGGTGAGACGGTAGATGTCCTCGCAGCGCCGAATCTTCGTCTCCAGCTGCTCCAGGCTTCCGCCCAGGTGAAGGAGCGGCTGCACGGAATTCGAACGCTTCGTATAGCCGCCGTTCGACTTGACGAGCCATCCCCCGCAGCTGCTCGTCTGCAGCGCCGGCCAGCTGTTCAGCGCCGCTTCCTCGATCTCGTAATAGGCTTTCACTTCGCTTACCTCCCGGTCGTCTTGGCTTCAATAAGCATAAATATACTATTTAATTTATTTTTATTCAATATCAGGCGAAAAAGAACCTTCCGCCAGCTGGCGAAAGGCTCTCGGTTGTTTCGATCCTGTAGTCTTCATCTCAACGAGACGGCTCGGCCTCCAGCACTTCGAGCTCCACGTCGATATTGCCGCGCGTCGCCTTGGAGTACGGGCAGACCTGGTGCGCCTGCTGCGCCAGGTCGCGGACCTGGGCGAGATCGGCTTCCGGCACGTAGATCTGCAGCTTGACGCCGAGCTTGTAGCTCGGTTCGTCCTTGAAGATCGACACCTGCGCCGTCACGACCGCTTCCTTGGCCTCGACGCCGGCTTTGCGGGCGGCCAGCTGAAGCGCTCCCTCGAAGCAAGCCGCGTAGCCGGCGGCGAACAGCTGCTCCGGATTCGTCGCTTCTCCGCCGGGACCTCCGAGTCCTTTGGGAATCGCGAGCGGCAGCTCCAGAACGCCGTCGGAAGAGCTTATCTTCCCTCCGCGGCCGCCTTTTGCCCGTACTTGCGCCGTATACAATGCATCCATTCGAATCTCCTCGCTTTCGGGTTGCTGTCGTCCTTTGTTTGTACCCGAATGCAGGCAAGTCCAACCGCCGCCCGGCGGCCGGCTGCCTCAAGCGCTACAGCCGGCTCATGCCGCTATGGGCGCCGATCAGCTGGAGCATGCGCGGCGGAATCGGCAGGATGAACTGCATCGCGCCCGTCTGGAAGCGGCCGCTGCGATTGTGAACGACCGCCGCGCTGACATGGATGCGGTACACCGGAACGTCCGCCCCGCTGATCGCATACTCGGCCGTGCCGCCGCGGCTGTGTCCGGCTGTCATTTCCTTTGTCCGGCGCAGCTCGAACGGCACGAGGCTGACCATATCGTCCAGCTTGAGGTAATAATTGACATGCGGCTTGTGATAGACCAGCTCGCGGGTCGATACGGTAAGTCCGAACTCCGGCTTTTTGATGGACAAGAGCAGATGGCCCTCGAGGTCGCGCACCGGCAAGAAATCGGCATTCATCATAGCCAGGCCTCCTTTCGGCTCTATCCAGCATAGCATAGATGCCGCCGGCCGCTCCATCGCCGCCAAGCAAAAGCCCCGCTTTCCGGCTCCGACGTGTCGGAGGCTGCGGAAAGCGGGGCGCATGCGCGGAAAATAGGGTCAATGCAGCGCCGAGCCGCCGAGCGAGGAGCGGACCTCCGCCTCGACGGAGCTTGCGCGCTCCTTGAGCTTGCGCAGCTGCCGCAGCTGGGCGTCGGCCTGCACCTGGATCTGGTTCTCGGTCATGCTCAGCTCCTGCACGAGCTCCTGCATCGTATTGATGAGGCCGCGCACCTTTTCGGAGCTGCTGTCCGCGCCTGCCCGCAGAAGCGCCTGCCTGCCCTCGACCATTTCCTGATCGCGGCGCTGGCGCTGCTGCTCCTGGAACTGCTCGTAGGTCATGGTCAAGCTCGAATCGCCTTGCGGCTGCTGTCCGTTCGGATTCATGGAATTCATGGGTTTCCTGCCTCCTGCCCTAGGTCTTTCCTGCCCTTTCCGGGCAGGCTCGCCGTTAGCATGTCCCATTTTCGCTTCCCGCTATCCGTCGCGCAGCGCAGGCAGCAGATGACGCTCGAACAGCTGCCGGGAGAGGATCGCCTTGTTGCGCCCTTCCGGCCTCTTGCGCACGACTGCGACCGCCTCCAGCTCCGGCACGACGAACAGGTACTGACCCCCGTACCCGAACGCGAAGAAGTAATTCGGCCCAGGCTGCTTGTCCTGCGGCGACACCCACCAGTGATAGCCGTAGCAGCCGTATACCTGGGGCTCGTAATGGAGCAATCCTTTATGGCGAGGCTTCACCGACGCCTCCACCCATTCCTGGGGAACGATCTGCTCGCCCTGCCAGCGGCCGCCCTGAGCGTACAGACGGCCGAGCTTCGCCAGGCCGCGCATCGTCATCGACAAACCCGCGCCCCCCTCCTGCCCGCCGGCGAGGCGGCTCCAGCGGACCGGTCCGGCGCCTAAAGGTCCGAACAGATGCCTTCGCGCGAACGTGGAGAGGCTCCTTCCGCACGCCCGCTCAAGCGCGATCGCCAGCAGCTGCGAGCCGCCCGTATTGTAGGCGAACACGGCTCCCGGCTCATGCGCGAGCGGGCGGCCCAGCACGAAGGAAGCCGGATTTTCCGCGCGCTTCAGCTCCCGGTACGGCTTGTCGAAGTCCGGCCAGTCCAGCCCGCTCGTCATGTTCAACAGCTGCGCGATCGTGATGGAGCGCTTGCGCGGATCGTCCCGCAGCGCCTCGGCCAGGCCAGGCTCCTCCACATCCAGGTACGCGACGATCGGATCCTCTTCGCCGCCGATCAGGCGCTGTCCGATCGCGATGCCGATGAGCGCCGACAGCACGCTCTTGGTGCAGGACAGAACGGCCGCAGGCCGGTCCTCGCCGTCCGCGCTCCAATGCAGCCGCTCGCGGCCGGCCTGCTCGACGTGCACGCCTTTGATGCCCCAGTCCTGCAGCAGCCCGAGCTCGTCCTCCTCGAGCCGCAGCTCCTTCGATTCCATCGCCTGCATCCGCATGTCCCTCCCGAAGTGGCGGTTCGTCCGAATAGCATGCCGCCTCGCGGTCGGCGCTATCCTTTCTCCACCTTACCCCGAACCGTATCGTTTGTCCCGCGGAGCTTGCGGCAATCTTGCCGGAAAGAATCATGACGTCCGGCCGTACCGCCCCTGGCGACTCGGCGTCAAGCTCCGGGAGCGGCGGCCAGCGCTGCGTCGGAGCGCAGCCGCTGCAGCAGCAGCGAGCTCAGCTCCTCGGCGTCCTGCCAGCGCAGCGCCGCCGCGCCGGTCCATGCCGGCGGCGCGGCTGCTCCCTGGCGCGACGTCCAGAGCAGCGGGATGCCCGCGGCAAGCGCGTACCCGCCGGCCAGGCAAGCGGACGCCGCATCGCCGGACAGCTCGGCGAGGACGAGGTCTGCCCGTGCCAGCAGCTCGAGCGGGCGCTCGCCGTCGGCGTCGCCGTCGCGGCCGAGCACTCTCGGCGTGTAGCCGCATTGCTGCAGCAGGGGCAGCACGTAGCCCGTCCACTCCGCATCCGCCTCGTCGTCGCCGCTCCCGGCGACGACGCAATATTTCTGCAGCCCGCCTGCTGCGGCAAGCTCAGCCTGCTCCCAGCCTTTGGGCGTCAGCGAGAACACCGAGCCGGTCCGCTCGAGCAGCTCTTCGTCCCGCAGCTTCTCGATGACGTAGACCATCTCCTGCAGGTTCTGCGAGTAGGTGAGGTTAAAGCTGCGCGCGAGCCGGTGCACGATGACGGGCTCTCCCGGTCCGGCGCACTGGCGGCGCAAATAGGCGAGAAGCTTGGCGCATTTGGCCTCGACCGTAAGCGGCACGTGAGGCGAGGCGGGCAGCGCCTCCACCTCCTCGGCGGTGACGACGACGTCGCGGCCGAGGCCGGTCATCTCGCGGATGTAAGCGGACGCGAGCGGAAACAGCTCTCGCTGGCGCGGATACGAAAGCGAGCCGAGCACCTCGTATTGGTCCGCCGTCATGCCGTAGTCCGCTCCCGGGGCGCAGTCGCAGCCGATGAAGCGCTCCGCCGGCCCGGAGCCGACCTTCACGGGCACCGGCGAGTCGCAGAAGAGGCAGCGTTTGGTCATCATGATGTCATTCCTCCTGTCCAGTCGTCGTCCCAGTGTACCGGAAATGAGCCGGCAGAAGCGTTAAGCTTCTCTCATTCCGCTCTAAGGATTCTCATCGAGAGGCCGCCAGCCCGCGCTGCAAGGCGATTGCAGCAGGCGCAAAAAAAGCAGGACCGGAGCATCCGGTCCTGCCTGTCGCCTCCTGGCTCAACGAAGCTTCTCCATTTCATTCGCCGCTTCGGCCTCGGCCTGAGGATCGACCGTCGCGGAGGCATTGCCATATTCCTCGACCGCCTGCCAAGCTCCCGCATCGTCGAATCGGCCGGCATGCGACTGGCGGCCTTCGCCTGCCCCTTTGGGCGGAAGCGTCATGACCTGCTCCTCGACCGGGCGCTCGGGCGCCGGCTCCTGTTGCGGAACGTTCTGCACCGTATAGCGGGTCGATGGTATCGCCTCCAGACGCTCGAACGGAATGGGCTCGCCGGATTCGGCGTCGAGGCCGTACGTGCCGTCCTCCATCTGGCTCAGCGCCCGGTTCACTTGAGCCAGCTTCTTGCCGAGCTTCTCGTCGAGCGCCATGTCGCGCTCCCGCTCGAACGTCGTCGTCGCGGCATCGGCGGGATGGTTGTCATAGCTCGACAGCTCTCCGTCGGCCTCCTGCATCGTCGCCGGCCCGCCGTCCCCCGTCGTTTCGGCGTTCAGCTGAAAATGCGCTTCCAGCTCGGCTTTCTCCTCCAGAAGGGCGGCTTTCAGCTTCTCGATCTGCGATGGCTTCAAATGGTTCATATCGGCTTCCTCCTAAGCGTTCGTGTAGGTTTGTCTACCTATACCCTTGGAGGACGGCCGATGAAGCACGACCCGGCCGATTCGAAGCCGAGGTTGGCCGGAACGCTCTCCTCCTGCCAGCCGCCGTCCGGATCGAGCAGCAGCGCGTTCAGCTGATAGCCGTAGGCGCAGCCGCCGTCGATGCCGAGCTTGTCGCCCGCGTTCCAGACACCTGCGCCGTCTTGCAGCTTGCGCGTCTGCGTATGGCCGAACACGACCGTTTTCCCGGCAGCGACCGGATGGCGCAAGAACGGCTCGCGAACCGTGTAGAACATCGGCGCAGGCTGCTTTTTCCAGCGCTTGCCCCAGGCGGGATCGAGCCCTGCATGCGCATAGATGCGGAGGTCATCCTCCGCGTACAGCTCCAATCCCTGAAGCAGCCTCACATGCTCGGGATGCCGCCGCCGGATGAGGCGCAGCGCGTCGTCGAGCTCGCCCGGCGTCCAGCTGTGCTCCTGCGGCCAGCCGCCGTAGCTCGACAGCGCCGCTTTGCCCCCATGCTCGAGAAAGCTGCGCGCCAGCCCCGGGTGCCCGGTCTTGATGAGCTCCAGGAACCGGTGATCGTGATTGCCCTTGAGCAGCACGACGCTCTTCCCGCCCTCGGCCTTGAGCCGGATCAGGGCGTCCAGCGCCCCCTTGCTGTCCGGCCCTCGCCCGACGTAGTCGCCCAGGAGCAGGAGCCGATCCGCCGCCGGCTCGTAGCCGACCTTGCCGAGCAGCCGGCGAAGCGCATCCGGACAGCCGTGGATGTCGCTGATCGCGATCGTCCTTCCCATCCCCATCGCCATCTCTCCTTTTTCGCCGTCGAATTCTCGAAAAGCCGTTTTCGTTGCAGAGGCATGCGATCCTTGCTAGAATACGAGTCGATGCCTGTCCACAGGCGGTTACGGGAAAGGATGGATCCAACTTGATGCAAGCCATCGTAGTGAAAACGCCCGATCAGCTGGCCCAGTGCCTCGCGATCCGCAAGGAAGTATTCGTCCTCGAGCAGGGGGTCTCCCCCGAGGAAGAGTGGGACAGCTACGACGCCGCCCCGGACCGATGCCTTCACCTGCTGCTCCTCGACGAGGACGGCGCCACGGTTGGCACCGGACGGGTCAAGCCGTTCGAGGAAGGCATGGCCAAGCTTCAGCGCATCGCCGTTCGAGCCGAGCGGCGAGGCCGCGGCACGGGCGCCGCGCTCGTGCGGGCGATGGAACAAGCCGCCCGCGAGCAAGGCTACGGCGGCGCCGTGCTGGACGCCCAGGTCCAGGCCGAAGGGTTTTACGCCAAGCTCGGCTACGCGCCGGTCTCTCCGGACATCTTCCTCGATGCAGGCATTCCGCATGTGCGCATGTCCCGCACCTGGAGCTAGATCAGCCTTCGGGCGCGTAGGAGGAGCGGGCGGCCTCGACGAGCGCTTCGTACATCTCGTCGTTCTCCTCCAGCTCCTCCTCCACCTGCTCGATCTCCTCTTCGGGGCCGGCCTCGTTCAGGAAGAACAGGCCGTACGCCCAGTCCTTGCCCTTCTTGCTCTGCAGAGCGATTTCATAGGGCTTCTTATGCCCCGATACCTCGAAGTGCACCTTGCCGACGAATCCGTCTTCTTCCGTGCGGGCCATTTCCGCGTGAATCAGCTTCCATTCCATGCCTCTTGTCCTCCCAAGCTCGAATAGACCTATCATACTCGATTCCGGGTGAATGAAAAAGCTTCGCCAAAGGCGAAGCCCGATAAGGGTACGTTATTCGCCAACGGCGAAGCCCGATAAGGGTACGTTATTCGCCAGAACTCAGCTCGACGTGTACGCCAGCTTGATCTGCTTGCCCAGCTCCCGGCAGTCTTCCTCGTCGGAGCAGACGAAGCTGACGCGCCTGATCGACGTATCCGGATGCGATTTCAAATAGTCCGATACCGCAGCGAAAGCGATCGCGGCCGCCCGGTCCTTCGGAAAGCCGCAAAGACCGGTGCTGAGCGCAGGAAAGGCGATGCTGGTGGCGCTTTTCTCCTCGGCCAGCTCCATCGAGCGGCCGTAGCAGGACTCCAGCAGCTTGTCCTCCCCGGTGCCGCCGCCCTGCCAGATCGGTCCGACGGCATGGATGACGTAGGCGGCCGGCAGCTTGCCCGCCGTCGTCATGACCGCATCGCCCGGATCGCAGCCACCCCGCTCGTTGCGGACGAGCGTCAGCTCGTCATGAATGGCGATGCCTCCCGCATGTAGGATCGCCCCGTCCGTGCCGCCCTTCAAGCTCGAGTTGGCCGCGCTGACCAAAATGTCGGCCTCGGCCTGAGTCAAGTCCCCTTGCAGCGCCTCCAGCAGCGTCGAATTGATTTGAATCGTCATCTTCATCCCGCCTCCCGCTTGTCTGTTACCCCTATTTGGACGCAGCGGCGACGGCTGAATCGCGCATCAGTGCGAACCCGGCAACGGCTCGATCCGGCTGGCCAGCCAAGGATAAAGGCGAGCTCCCGTGCTGGACACGGCGAGAACGTACTCGATGCTGGAGCTGCGGCTCGTCAGCCTGACCCAGTCGCCCCAGGTCGGCAAGGGCTGGTCCGGCAGCGGCGGCACCGGAGAGACGTACAGGTCGGCATAGTCGAACCGGAACGTCAGCGTCCGGTTCAGTCCGTAAAACTGGAATACCGCCACGGAGGAGAAGGTCGGTCGCAGCGGCTCGAATTCCAGTTCGCGCTCTCCCAAGCTCAGCTGACCGAATGCCTCGAACGGAATCGGCACCTTGCGCAGCAGCAGGCGCATGCGGGGGAACGACGGGTCGCGCTGCCGCTCGGCCAGCGAGCATTCCCTCCGGTAGCGCCTCAGCAGCCCGGGCCCGGCGACCCAGACGGCGTTGAATCGGATCATCGCGCACCTCCTCCCCGTTCCGTCCCGCGCCTGGCGGCGCTGCCGCCAAGGGACGCGCAGCTGATCCATCCTATCGGCCGGAGGCGGAAATTATGCCTTCCAAGCCGGTGGTTCTGCGGAAGGAATTCGCCGGCGGACGGGGAACATGACTGCTTGGGGACGGAACGCAAAAAAATCCTACCCGCATGCGGGAAGGATTGAATCGGGACGGCGTCCCGTAGTAAACTGAGGAAGTCATGCAAAAAATAGAGCGATATTCAGGGTAGTAAAATTCTATTCTATTTTACTACAATAGCGGCCTTCTGTCAAGCTTCGATCCGCAGCTGGGACAGGCCGGTGCGACGAATGAAAGGATGTGTCCCTCCATGGATGCTGGCGAATGGAAAAAGGAACAGGCTCGAGTCGACGCGGTCCGCGGGCAGCTGAAGAAGCGGATCGCCCGCGACGAGCCGATCGTCTCGGAGCTGAAGGCGCAGGTCGTCGGAATCCGTTCGGAGTTCTGGGACGACGTGACCGTCAACCTGGCGGAGAGCGACGACCGGATCGAGACGGCGGTCAGCATGAAGCAGCAGGCCGAGGTGCTGTCCGAGCGGGAGCGGAGCCATCGCGCGCTGCGCAGCGGCCTGCAGAAAATGCGCCGCCTGCTGCCCGCTCCGTACTTCGGACGCATCGATCTCGTCGAGGAAGGAACGGACGGAACGCCTGAGCAGGCGTATGTCGGCGTAGCCTCCTTCCTCGCGGACGATGGGGAGACGTTCCTCGTCTATGACTGGAGGACGCCGATCGCGAGCCTCTACTACGACTACGGCCCCGGCGCGGTGCGCTACGAGACGCCGGGAGGCGAGATTGCCGGAGAGATGACGCTCAAGCGCCAGTTCTCCATCCGCGAAGGCCGCATCCGCTCCATGTTCGACACGGGCATGACGATCGGCGACGAGCTGCTGCAGGACGTGCTGAGCCGCACGTCCAGCTCGCAGATGCAGGCGATCGTCGGCACGATCCAGCAGGATCAGAACGCGATCATCCGCAACGACCGGGCGCGGCTCTTGATCGTGCAGGGAGCGGCGGGCAGCGGCAAGACGTCGGCCGCCCTGCAGCGCGTGGCTTACCTGCTCTACAAGCATCGGTCCCGCATTTCCGCCGAGCAGATGGTGCTCTTCTCCCCCAACCCGATGTTCAGCAGCTATATCTCGTCCGTCCTGCCGGAGCTTGGCGAGGAGAACATCAAGCAGACGACGTTCCAGGACTATCTGGAGCTGCGCCTCGGCCGCCGCTACGAGCTGGAGGACGCCGCCGAGCAGCTTGAAGCCGTGCTCGCAGGGCCGGAGGCAGACGACTCGATCCGGCTGCGCGCCGCTTCCATCTCCTGCAAGAGCTCCGTGCGGTTCCTGGAGCGGATTGAGGCGTTCGCCAGCGGACTGCTCCGCTCCGGCATGCGCTTCAAGGGCTTCCGCCTGCGCGGCCGCGTCGTTGTCGGGCGCAGCCAGCTGACGGAGCGCTTTTACGCCATGGACGCCTCCATCCGGCTGCCCAATCGGATCGAGCTGCTCAAGGAATGGCTGCTCGAGGAGCTCGAGCGGCTGGAGACGGCGGAGCGGGAAGCCGACTGGGTGCGCGAGGAGATCGAGTTTCTCGACGACGACCAGTATCGGAAGATCCACAAGACGCTGCGCCGGCAGCGGGCCGGGGCCGACGAGGAGGAGAGCGTGCTGGAGGAGCGGCTGCTGCGGACCGAGGTGGCCCGCCGGGCGTTCCGTCCGCTGCGACGCCTGGCCGAAAGCCTCGCCTGGATTGACGCCGCCGGCCTGTACAAGGACCTGTTCCGCGGCGAGCAGGCGGAGAATGCGGCGGAGGAGCGCTGGAGCGAGATCGCAGCCCGCACGCTTTCGGCGCTGGACGACGGCCGCCTGCTCCATGAAGACGCCGCCCCGCTGCTTTATTTGACCGAGCTCGTGCAGGGCTTCCGCATGAACACGTCGATCCGGTACGTCATCGTGGATGAAGCGCAGGATTTTTCGCCGTTCCAATTCCACTTCCTCAAGCGGCTGTTCCCGATGGCGAAGATCACGGCGCTCGGAGACTTCAACCAAGCGATCTTCGCCCACTCCACGGAGCTTGCGGCCAGCGCATGGCTGCAGCGGCTATATGGTCCCGACCAGACGGAAACGATCGTGCTGCGCCGCAGCTACCGCTCGACCCGGCCGATCGTCGAATTCACCCGCTCGCTGCTGCCGGACGGCACCGCGATCGAGCCGTTCGACCGGCCGGGCGAGCTGCCCGTGCTCGTCCGCGCCGGCAGCGCCGAGGAGCGCGACCGGCTGCTCGGCGCCGACCTGCTGAAGCTGGCGGCAGGCGAAGCGGCTTCGATCGCGGTCATCTGCCGGACCGAAGGGGAATCGCAGTCCGCTTGGGAAGCGCTGCGGGCGATTCCGGGCCTCGAGAGCTTGAAGCGGGTGACCAAGGATACGGCCAAGTTCGAAAGCGGCATGCTCGTCATCCCGGCCTATCTGGCCAAAGGCGTCGAATTCGACGCCGTGCTGCTCTACGACGCGAGCGCGGACGCTTACGGCGAGGAGCGCCTGCGCAAGCTGTTCTATACGGCCTGCACGCGCGCCATGCACGTGCTGCGCCTGTATGCGGCCGGAGCGGCATCGCCGTTCTTCGCCGATGCTTCTCCCGGCAGCTTCCGCGTCGTCGAGCCTGCCCGTCCCTGAGCGAACGTCACGTCCCGGTCCGGCATAGGATGCTTTAGCCTAACCGCGAAAGGACCGATCCTATGGACGTCACCGCCGGTTCCATCCACTGGCTTTACCTCTTTTTCGTCGGCGCCATCATCGTCCTGCTCACTCTCCGCCGCGATACGACGATCGCCTGCCTGCTCGGCATCGGCGCGATCGGCTGGATCGCCTCCGGAACGGCTAGCGGCGCCGTCGGCGGCCTGTTCAACAGCTTGATCTACGCGATCAAGGAGCTGTCAAGCACGATCCTCATCATCTCGATCATCGTGGCGATGAGCCGCCTGCTCGTCGCCACCGGCATCAACGAGATCATGGTCTCCCCCTTCGCCCGCCTGCTGCGGACGCCCGCGATGGCGTACTGTGGCATCGGCCTCATCATGATGACGGTCAGCTTTTTCTTCTGGCCTTCGCCGGCCGTTGCCCTGATCGGCGCCGTGCTGCTGCCGGTCGCGCTCCGGGTCGGCCTGCCGGCGCTCGGAGCGGCGATGGCGATGAACCTGTTCGGCCACGGCATCGCCCTGTCCGGCGATTACGTCATCCAGGGCGCGCCCAAGCTGACCGCGGACGCGGCCGGCATCGGCGTCGCCCAGGTCATGGAGGCGAGCGTGCCGCTCGTCATCGTCATGGGCGTTGCGACGACGGTAGCCGCGTTCTGGCTCATGCAGCGCGATAGGAAGACCGGCGCGTGGCGCGACGGGCTCGTGCAGCCGGGTGCCGGGTCGCTGTTCGGCGCGCCGGAAGAAGGCGGCGCGGACGCACGTCCCGAAGAAGCCGGCGACAACGCCGGCAAGGCGCTGCCGCTTGCGGCAAAGCGCGCGGCAGCGATCGCCATCCCGCTGCTGTTCGCCCTCGATGTCTATCTCCTGTTCCGCCTCGACCTGCAAGGAGGAGACGCCACCGCCTTGATCGGAGGCACCGCCGCCCTCATCGTCGCGGCACTGTCGCTGCTCGCCCATCGCGGGCGCGGCCTGGAACGGTCCACGACGTATCTGGTGGAGGGCTTCACGTTCGGCTTCAAGGTGTTCGGCCCCGTCATCCCGATCGCCGCTTTTTTCTATCTCGGCGACTCGGCGCTGCCGGCGCTGTTCGGCGATTCCGCCTTGCCTGCGGGCTCTCACGGCATCGTCAACGATCTCGGCGCTTTGCTGGCCCATTCGGTGCCGGTCAGCGGAGCGGTCGCGGCGGCCACGCTCGCCGCCGTCGGCGCCATCACCGGCCTCGACGGATCCGGCTTCTCGGGCATCTCCCTCGCCGGATCGGTCGCCAGCCTGTTCGGCACGGCGCTCGGCCACGGGACCGACGTGCTGACGGCGCTCGGCCAGATCGCCGCCATCTGGGTCGGCGGAGGCACGCTCATTCCTTGGGCGCTCATCCCGGCGGCGGCGATCTGCGGCGTCAGCCCGTTCGAGCTCGCGCGGCGCAACCTGAAGCCGGTGGCGTTCGGACTCGTCGTCACCACGATCGTCGCCATTTTCCTCCTCTAGCGCTCCCTGCAGCGCCGATAGGATCGCCAAAAGACGAAGCGGCCGGCGGCCGCTTCGTCTTGGTTCCGTCCAGCTATCGGAGTGGGCCTGCGCGGCGATTGGCCGTCCGCGGCCTCCGCCTTGCAGGCTTGCCCAGGCCGGACGGCCGTTCCGCCAAGCGCCGGTTCAGACTGCCATCGCCATGCAAGCCCGGGAGCAGGCGCGGCAGGCTTCGGCGCAAGCTTGGCAGTGGTCATGGTCATGCTTCGCGCACTCTTCGGCGCAAAGGTCGCAGGCTTGGGCGCACAGCAGCATGAACTCCTTGACGAAGGGACTGTTGCGCGTCATCATCTGGATGGCCATGCCGCATAGATCGGCGCAGTCGCGGTCGAGCCGGATGCACGCCTTCATCATCGCGGCGTGCTCCTCCTCCAGGCAGGCGTCCAGACAGTGGTTGCAGGCGGAGATGCAGGCGAGACAGGCGTCCAAGCATTCCTTCATCTTGCGCTCCATCTCCGTCGCGTCCATCGCCGCTCCTTGACCGGTGCCGCCCGCCATCGTTCCGTTCATCGGGTCCATCGTTTCGTTCGATTCCATTGTTGATCGCTCCCTTTCGGATTGGGTTCCCTGGTCCCTGCGTCCAGGCTCCAGCATGCCTCTCGTCCTTCTATACCCGGTTCGGGATCGTTCGCATCGCGAACTTCATCTCTCACCGCTAAAGTTTCTCGATCGGGTAAACGGGTGAAAAGAGAGCAGAACGAACGACAAGGGAGGAACCGAACATGAACAAAAAAGTACTCGGAACGGTGATTGGAGCAGGCGTGACCTACCTGATGCGGAACAAGAGCGCGAGGGACAAGCTGTTCTCGACCGTGCGCAACTTCGCTTCGAGCCGGCAAGGCTCGGCGCCGCGCACGCCGGCGCAGCAGGGCGACCGCAGCGGCTCCTACAAAATCTGACGCTTGCGCGATGAGACAAAAAAGCATCCGTCCCCACCGGGGGAAACGGATGCTTTTTTCGTCGTTCTTCCTTTGTACGCGCGGATGAAGCTACATGACGAACAAGAAGAACAAGGCCGCCAAGACGAAGCGGTAGTAGGCGAACCAGCTCAGCTTGAGCTTTTTGATCAAGTTGATGAAGGTGACGACGGCGATCAGGCCGACCACGAACGAGACGACGAAGCCGACGAGAAGCAGCCCGAAATCTTCTCGTACGAGCAGATCGCGGCTCTTGTACAGGTCGACGCCCGTCGCGCCGATCATCATCGGCACCGACAGGATGAACGTGAAGTCGGCCGCCGCTTTTTGGCTCGTGCCCATGAAGATGCCGCCGGAGATCGTCGAGCCCGAACGGGAGAAGCCGGACCATAGCGCCAAAATCTGAAAGACGCCGATGCCGAAGGCCTGCTTGTACGTAATGTCGTCGACCGTCTCCGCCGAGGGCGTATGCCGCTTCTGGTACTGCTCGGCGGCGATCATGAGCAAGCCGCCCGCGATCAGCGCGAGCAGCACCGTCGTCGGCCCGAACAGATACTCCTTGATGAAGCCGTGCAGCACGACGCCCATGACGCCTGCCGGAATCATGCCAAGCACGAGATGCAGCGCGTTGAGGCCCGAGCCTTTGGAGAAGTCGAACTTCAGGAAGCTGATGAACCGCTTGAAATAAAGCAAGAATACGGCCAGCACGGCGCCTAGCTGCACGACGACCTCGAAGGTGCCTGCTTTGTCCCCCGTAAAGTTCATCAGATCGCCAGCCAAAATCATGTGGCCGGTCGACGAGACCGGCAAAAATTCCGTCAATCCCTCGATGATGCCGAGGACGATCGCCTTGATGTAATCCAATCGCTCCACTCCTGTCCCTGCATGTTGAGTTCGTTTTAGTAGCCGGCCTCGACCGCGGCGAGCACGACATAGATCAGGTCGTTCCGGTCCTGCTTGTCCTCCAGCACGATGCCGCTTGAAGTGAGCATGCCTCCGGGCATGACCGCGATCTCGACCTCCCCGTAAGGAAGCTCGGCCCGCACGGCCTCCAGGTCAAGCCGGTCTTCGTCGCAAGGAACCGCCAGCTTGACGCGAACCTTCATCCGGTCGAGGCTGCCTCCGGGCAGCACCGTCCTCAGGCCCGGCATCGAGTTACGGCGGATCGCGTCCCGCACCGCCCGCACGGCCGCCTTGGTGACGTCCTGCCCGTGCAGATCCGTGCCCATGCCGAGCTCGATGAACATCACTTGCTTCATAGGCTTGATCCTCCCTCTGCAAAATAGACGTTGGCCGGCCGCCTTACCACGGCACTTCACCGTCGTCTTCCGGTCCGGATGCCCCGTCCGCGGCGCCAGCCGATGCCGCGGCCGCCGCGGCCTCCGGCTCGGAGGTTCCGATGACTTCCATCACCTGCGAGAGCTCCGGCGGATGGAGCAGCTCGACCGGCGAGAGGCCGCGCTCGAACTGGAACGCGTCTCCCTCGATGACGGCGACGTACTTGCCGTTGTGGCGGGCGAAGTGCAGCGAGCGCCCGAAGTCGGTAAGCAGGCCCTTGACCTGCACGCCGCCGAGCTTGAAGCTGAGCGCCAGGTCCTCCTTCTGCTCCACGAGCGCGGCCGAAGCCTCGTACACCTGCTCCGGCGTCCAGCGCTCGAGCAGCTCCCGCTTGTCGGAAGCGGCCCAAATCTCCACCGCCTCCTCCTCTTCCTTGCGCTGCGGACTCGCGTCGTCCTGCCACTTGTCCGTCATGTACTGCTGCACCATGTCCAGCACCTGATCGCCCATCACCTCGGGCAGCGGCCGCTCGTAGCTGACGAACTTGAGGAAGTCCTCGAAGTAGCGGGCATGCGAAGCCTGATGGATCTTGACCTCCCACGGCTCCAGCATCCCCTCCTCCGGCATGTGGGGGTACTGGATCGACTTGATCGTGCGCGCGCTGATCGCCATCTCGACGTTCGCGACGAGGCTGCGCTCGTCGGCGATGCGGGCGATCTTGGACTCGAAGTCGCACTTGAGCACGAACAGGAACGGCGCGTCGAACAGCTTGCTCAGCGTCGCCTGCACGGCGATGAGCGCCCCTCCGCGAACCGCCGAGGTATCCATGTAGATCCGCACCAGCTCGTCGGCGATGCCGTGGAACCGCTCGGCCGTATCGGCCGTGCGGAGCCGCTGCAGCAAATTGTAGTCGGGATTGCTGTCCAGCTCGTAGCCGGGCTCGACCCGGAAGCGTCCGAGCTTGGTCGGCACGGACTCGGAGGGCGGATGGCGCTCCGCCTTGCGCTTCACGATGCGCGCGAACTCGCCGCTCAGGAAATCCTTGAGCGGGCTGTCCTCGTAGTCCTCGCCGTCCATCGTCTGGAAATGACGGAACCGCTTGCCGGAATCCGTTCCTTCTCCATCCGTCTGGATCACAAAAAAGCTTATGTACTGCACGTCGAATTCCATTGCCGCAAGACCGCTCCCTCTACCCTATTCTTCCAGATGGCCGGATATCACTTTCCTAGAATAGCACAATCGGCTTGGCCGCGACATGACTTTCAGCAGGCGAGCCCGATTGTAGCGCTGCACGAAAATGCACGGAAGATTCGCGATAAGCACATAAACTGTCAGGATAACCATGCCGAACGCGTTATTCCACAGCGCGAACAACGGCAGCGGAAGCATCATCGCCCAGTGGGTCAGCTCGCCTCGCCGCGTCTCCGCCGCGAAGCGCTCGAGATGCTCCAGACGGCCCGACCGCAGGCGGCGCTTGGAAAAGCCCGACTTGACCCAGCCCCCTCCGTCCGGCAGCCGGTCCTTCCAGCGCTGGATGCGCAGCGTCCGCTCGTACCAGCGGCCGTCGGCCTCGAAGCCGCGCAGGCGGGTCAACGGGCCGTCCGAAGCGAACCGCTCCCATGGGATGCGGATCACCAAGGCTACGGCCAGCGCGTGCAGCAGCAGCCAGACGGCGGCATCGATCAGGATGACGCCTGCCGGGCCGAGCTCAACCGACATCGAGATCCCTTCCTTTCCAGCTTACGCGGCGGCGGAAGAACGACCGATAGAGCGAGTGGGCGAACACGGCGAAGAAATAGAGCAGCGGCAGCGGGTACAGCAGCGCGGCCGGCCAGCCGAACGAGCCGGCATGCCGCCAAGCCCGCCGAGCGCTGAGGGCGGCCAGCGCATACAGCAGCGCCGCTGCGGCCAGCGACCCGAGATCGGGCAGCGCGCCGTGGACAAGCGCGGCCGCCGCCCGCAGCAGCTGCTCCGTCCATGCCGCCGCCGCTCCGGTCAAGCCGCTCACCCAGCCGATCATGAGCAGCAGCGCCGCTGCCGGCGTCCCGCCGGCTCCGAGCGCGATGCTCTTGCTCCAGCCGGCCGTCATCTCGCCCCAGCCTTCCGCATACATGCGGAAGGCCAGCCGGTCGCCTCCGAGCAGCGCCAGGCTCCGCCTGCCGCAATCGGCGAAGCGCGCCGCCAGGCGGTCATGGTCGAGGATCTCCCCCTTGACCGCCTCGTGGCCGCCGACCGCCTCGTAATCGTCCCGCCAGCAGGCGAGGCACGGGCCGAACGAGCCCGGACGGGAGCCGCCGATGCGGCTCCAAGCGGCAAACCGGCCCGAGCCGGCGATGACGGCGGCGTTCAGCATCGCCGAAAGCTGCTCGCGGCGGCTGGCCGCGCGATGCCACGGCTGCACGGTAACGACGGCTCCGGGAGAGCAGACGGCCGAGAGCGCCTCGAGAAAGTCCGGTGCCGGACGCGCATCCGCATCCAGAAAGACGATACGGCTCCCCTCCGCGGCCGCGGCCCCGCGGCTGCACGCCCAGTTCTTGCCCCGCCAGCCCGCAGGCAGGTCGCCGGCCGGGACGGTCCGCACGCCGGCATGCGCCGCCGCGACTGCGGCCGTGCCGTCCTCCGAGCCGTCGTCAACGACGACGATGTCCGCATGCACCGTCTGGCGGAGCAGCAGCGGCAGCAGCAGGCGGAGATTGCCCGCCTCGTCGCGCGCCGGGACGATGACGCTCCAGCGCGGGGATCGCGCCGGCTCCTTGTCCGCTGACGAGCCAGCCCGGCGAAAAGATTCCGCCGCCCCCGCGCGGCCGTGAAGGCGGCCGTGCGCGCGGGCCGGCGCGCCCCCTAGCGCGGCCGCAATCAGGCGCTTCTCCGCCGTCAGCAGCCTGCCCAGCGCCAGCGAACCGGCCGTGATCCACCATCCTGCATCCATGCTGATTCCTCCTCGTCAGGATGCTGCGATTTTTTTTGAAATCCCCGCGTATTCGCGGAGGGGAATGCGTTCACAATGGGTAAAAGAGGAAATCGGGAGATTGGCCCGGTCCCAACTAGTATGGACGATCCATGGCGACTCAAAACCGAATGGACTAGAGGAGGAACTAGAGTTGAGCAAATCGATCATCGTTGTCGGAGGCGGTCTCGCCGGCCTGTCGGCTGCGATCCGCCTGAGCGCGGACGGACACAAGGTCACCGTGCTCGAAAAGAACGAACGGGCCGGAGGCAAGCTGAATCTCCGCTCCGGCAAAGGGTACCGGTTCGACACCGGGCCGTCGATCCTGACGATGCCCTGGACGCTGGAGCAGCTGTTCCGCTCCGCCGGGCGCGACCTGCATGACTATGTCAAGCTGAAGCGCGTCGAGCCGCAGTGGCGCGGCCTGTACGAGGACGGAGCGACGCTCGACCTCGTCGGCGACCTGCCGCAGATGCTGGAGGCGATCGGCGAGCTGTCGCCGGAAGACCGCGAGCGCTTCCTGGGCTACCTGGACTACAGCCGCAAGCAGTACGACCTGAGCATGAAGAGCTTCTACAGCCGCTCGCTGTCCGGGCTGACCGACCTGCGCCAGCAGCATACGCTCAAGGAGCTGCTGGCGATGGATCCGATGAAGACGGTCGCGCAGCTCACCGGCCAGCATCTGAAGCATCCGCATCTGCGCCAGATCTTCCATTTCTTCACGATGTACGTCGGCTCCTCCCCGTATGCCGCTCCGGCCGTGCTGACGCAGCTCGCCTACGTGCAGATGGGGCTCGGCATCTACTTCGTCGAGGGGGGCATGTACGAGATCGCCCGCGCCGAGCTGCGGCTGCTGGAGGAGCTGGGAGCGGAAGTGCGGACGGGCGCCGAGGTGGCGGACATCCTCGAGGCCGGCGGACGCGCCGTCGGCGTGCGCCTCTCCGGCGGCGAGGAGCTGCGGGCCGATGCCGTCGTCTGCAACCTGGAGGCGATCCCGGCCCACCGCTCGCTGCTGCGGGACGTGCCGGGCGCCGAGCGCCAGGCGGAAAAGCTCGCCAAGTACGAGCCTGCCGTATCCGGCCACGTGCTGCTGCTCGGCGTGAACCGGAGCTACGAGGCGTTCAAGCATCACAACTTCTTCTTCTCCCGCGATCCGGAGCGTGAGTTCCACGACATGTTCGTCGACAAGATTCCGACCGACGATCCGACCGTCTACGTCGGCATCTCGTCCAAGACCGACCCGACCCAAGCGCCGGACGGCTGCGAGAACTGGTTCGTGCTGACGCATGTGCCGCCGCTGAAGGAAGGCGAGAGCTGGGAAGCCCATCGCGCCCGCTATCGGGAGCTCGTGCTGGATAAGCTGGAGCGGATGGGCGCCGAAGGGCTTCGCGCTCATATCGAGTACGAGGAGCAGTTCATCCCGGACGACCTGCAAGCGCTGTACGGCGCGAACGGCGGCTCGATCTACGGCGTCGTCACCGACCGCAAGCTGAACGGCGGCTTCAAGATTCCGAGCCGCAGCCCGCTGCTCGGCGGCCTTTACTTCGTCGGCGGCTCCACGCATCCCGGCGGCGGCGTGCCGATGGTGACGCTGAGCGGCCAGCTGACGGCGGATCTGATCCGCGAGGACCTGTCCGCTTCGGAAGCGATATAGCCTCTCCCGACGCCATGCCAAAAAGAGGCTCTCCCGCCTGGAAGCGGGAGAGCCTCTTTTTTTGGGACTGCGCGGCGCCGGCGCTGCGGCTCCGCGGACCATGCCGCAGCCGCAGCGTCCTACATCCGCCGCCGACGGCCGGTCCGGCTCCAGCGGGGCTTATCCTCCAGCAGCGCCAGCGACCAGCGCGCGCCGACGAGGAACAGCGCCATTCCGACGGAATAGATGCCGAACGGTCCAAAAAAGAACAATCCATACACCATCAATAGCACGGCAACTCGTCCCAATAAGGCCAGCATGCTGAAGTTGACTCCATTTCTACCTATCATCATCGCGATCAATAGGAATATATTACCACATAGAGTCGGAATAAACGAGGAAAAGATGTTTGAAATTACCATATCAACTACCATCATCCCCACCAAGTCCATGGAAGGGATGACGAGCAAGCGTCAGCCGCGCGCGGCGCTGCGGCTGTCGACCAGCTGGCGAAGCTCCTGCACGAGCCGCCCAAGCTGCTCGTAGCCGTCCGCGATGCCGGAGATGCGCGCATGCTGGTCCGACATGCTGGCGTCCACCTCCTGCATCGATGCCTGATTCTGCTCGGTCGCCGATACGACGGCGGTCGTCTCGTCGGCGATGCGGCCATAGTCGTCCTTGAGCCGCGAAGAGGCGTCCACCGCAGTCGCCGCATGGCCGCGCACCTGCTCGCAGTTGGCGAGGATGCGCACGATAGAGGCGCCGACCTCGGCCGTGTGGGCCGAGCTGACGGCGACCGCGCCGCGGCCGCTCGATACGGCCGTCGCGATGCTGTGGACGCGCTCGCCGATGCGGCCGAGTATCGCGGCGATGTCGCCGGCCGCTTCCCCGGAGCTGTCCGCGAGCTTGCCGACCGCATCGGCGACGACGGAGAAGCCCCGTCCCTGCTCGCCGGCCCTGGCCGCCTCGATGGAGGCGTTGAGCGCCAGCAGGCGCGTCTGGGAGGCGATGTCGCCGATGCGGGCATTGATCTCCCCGATGCGGTCGTTCTGCTCCTGCAGCTCCTCCATCAGCTCCCCGAGCGTCGCCATGACGGACTCCGTCTCGTCCATCGCGGCAGACAGCCGGCGCATGCCGTCCTCGCCGCCGGCGGCAAGCCCCGCCGTCTCCTCCGAGAGCACGGACAGCGAGGAGGTGCCGTCCGCCAGGCCGATGACCGCCCGCTCGACCGAATCCACCGACTCGGAGATGCGGTGCATGGCCGAGGACTGGTGCTCGGAGGCGGCGCTCATCTCGCCGAACGCCTCCGTCACCTCGCGGGAGATGCGTCCGGCGGCCAGCATGTCCTCCCGATAGGCCGAGCTGAAGCCGTCCAGCGTCAGCACCGTTTCCTTGAGCCGGTCGAGCAGCAGCGACGACTCGCGGCCGGCCGCGGCGGCCGCCTCCGCCTCGTCCGCGACCTGCTGCTGGAGCTTCTCGCTGAAGCGCATCGCGAACGCGAGGCTGACCGTCAGGAAGATCAGGTACAGGTACAGATAGGCGAGCGACTCGCCGGGGAACAGCCGATCCCGGAATTCCGGAGTCAGGAACAAGTACGTGCTGACGCCCATGCCCAGCAGCCCGGAGAACACGATCGGCTTGTAATTGGCGTACAGCGTCATGACCGCGACGTTCACGTAGACCATGAAGTACGTGCTGACGATCGGAGCCGGATCGCTGACGATCAGCAGCACGGTGATGAGCGTCAGGATGCATGGAACCAGATACATGATGAGCGAGGGGAGCACGCGCAGATAAGTCAGCGCCGTGGCCAGCCCGCAGGTGAGCGAGCCCGCCGCGACGAGCAGCCAGATCATCGAGCTCGGCAATCCGGCGGCCAAATCGGCCGCGACGCCAAGCGCCAGCAGGCTCCACAGCAATTTCACGAACAAGCGGTTGCGCTTGTCCAGCACAGCAAGCTTCCTTTCCATTCCAACCTTCCCTTTCCAAGGCCTGTCATCCTCGTCCGGGATGTCTCTCTCGTCCTCTCAGGCCAGCACGGCTTGCCTCACTTCGTGCGCATGCGCATAAGACAGCCATTCGTGCCGCTCCGGGTCGCGATAGATTTCTTCCACAGGAAAAAGAACCGGCACGACAAAATCGCCCTTATAGGGCTGCTTCGGTCCGACGATGGTCATCGGAACCTTGAACGTGATGCGGAGCGCCCGGCAAAATACCGGCTCCAGCAGAGCCGCGCACCACCTCGCTCCCCGCTGCTCCGACATGTAGACGATGCTGGAGAGCAGCGCTTGGATCTGCTTGCCGCGATAGTTCGGAAGAAGCGCGATCCGATCCGCCACGACCACCTTCTCCGGGTCTTCTGCGACCTCGCCGAGGCGGGAGAACGGAGCGATGCGTTCCAGCTCCTCCGCTTCGGACGCATAGGGCCTGATCTCGGCCGTGCCGCAATAGGCTCCGTCCGGAGCGACGATCAGCCGGCGGTCCAGGACCTCGTCGGGGAACTCGAATTCATAGCCTTTTTCCTTCCATACGGTCATCCAGATGTAATGGAACAAGGCCAGCTCCCTTTCTTTTTCAATCCGTTTGAACAACGCGTGAACCCCCTCAGGCAATAATGTACAACTCCTCCTTTCTTCCCTCGAATTCCCATTTTTCCTTCTGTAAATCGACAAAAAAATAAAAATTGCCTCCACCTATGACTTTTTCGGTCATAAATGAGGCAATTGTAAGGGATTCCGCTCATGTCGTTATTTCGCTATCGAGCCTTGTCTTCCAGCTCCGACCTTTTTCGCGCTTGCTCCCGTTCCTGCTGCAGCGCTTCCTTGAGATCGTCGCGCGTGCTCCGCTCCCAGAGATGCACGCCCGTCCGGTAGGCGGCGCGGGCGTTGAGATGCCCGGCGACCGGTCCGGTCAGAAAGACGAACACGATGCCGAGCAGCAGCTTGACGCTGACGACGTCATGGACGAACGCGTAGTACAGGAAGGCACCGGTCAGGATGAACAGGACGCCGAGCGTGGCGCTTTTGGTCGCCGCGTGGGAGCGCAGGTAGACGTCCGGCAGCCGGATCAGGCCGAAGGCGCTGAACAGGCTGAGCAAGGCTCCGAGCAGGACGATGACGGCCGATGCGATCGCAAGCGCATCATTCATCCTCCATCACCGCCCCTCTCTCGATATAGCGCGCGAAGGCGGTCGTGCCGATGAAGCTGACGATGCCGATGACGAGGATGATGTCGAAATAGACGGTCGTACCCTGCAGCATGCCGAATACGGCGATCATCGAGAGCAGCAGGATGCCGATCGTGTCGAGAGCGGCGATGCGGTCGGACACGGACGGGCCTTTGAGCAGCCGGTACATGCAGCCTGCGATCGAAAGGATGAGCAGGACGAGCGACGCTTGCAGCAGCATGTCGACCATCAGCGCGTCACCTCCATGATCGCCCGCTCGAACGTCGTGCGGATCTGCTGGCGCAATTGCTCCGCATCGCCGATGTCCATCGCATGGATGTACAGCGTCCGGTGGTCGTCCGCCACGTCGAGCGTCAGCGTGCCGGGGGTCAGGCAGATGAGGCAGGCGAGCAGCGTCATCTCCCCGTCGGTCTTGAGCTGCGTCTCCATCGCCACGATGCCGGGCCGGATCGTCAGCTTCGGCTTCATGATCTGATAGATGACGGTGAAGCTCGACAGGAACAGCTCGCGGATGAAGATGACGAGCAGGTACAGGACCGCCTTGACCTTGCGCAGGTAGAAATCGCGCTTGAGGAAGCGGTTGAGCAGCCCGATGAACAGCAGTCCGAGCGCGAAGCCCGCCGCGAAGCGGGGCAGGCTCAGATCGTCATAGAGGAACATCCACAGGAAAGCGATCAGCAGATTGATGAGAAACTGGGAAGCCATCGGGGCTCACTCCTTCCACACGGCATCGATATAGTCGGTCGGCGTGGCGAGCGTGCGGGCCGCCTCCGCGGAAGCCTGGACCATCCATTCCGAGCCGAGGCCCATCAGGACGACGAGCAGGCAGAGCACCGCGGCCGAAGCCGCGTGGGCCGCTCTGATGCGGGTTCCGGCCGTCTCGGCAGGCGCCGCTGCCGGAGCCTCGCCCCAGAAAACCCGCATGAACAAGCGCACGAGCGTGTACAGGACGACCAGGCTCGTCGCCAGCGAGATGCCGGCGAGCAGATGCGAGCCGGCCTGCAAGCCGCCCTGCACGAGCAGCAGCTTGCCGCCGAACCCGCTCAGCGGCGGGATGCCGGCCGCGGCGAGCGAGGCGACCAGGAACATCCAGCCCACGAGCGGAATGCGTCCGATCAGTCCGCCCATCTCGTCCAGACGGCCCGTGCCGGCCGCCGCGACGATCATGCCGCCGAGCAGGAACAGCAGCGCCTTGACCGCCATGTCGTGGATCAGATAGAACACCGCGCCTTGCAGCGACGTCTCGCTGGAGACGGCCAGGCCGAAGGCGAGGAAGCCGACGCTGATGACGATGTTGTAGTTCAGGACGCTCATGACGTCCTTGCCAGCCAGCGCGCCGGCTGCGCCGAGCAGCATCGTCGCTCCGGCCATCCAGGCGATCCACTCCTGCGCCGCGAAGCCGTGTCCCGTCGGGAAGATGAGCGTGAACGTGCGGATGAGCGCGTAGAGCCCGACTTTGGTCAGCAGCGCGGCGAACAGCGCGGAGATGGCTGCGGGCGGAGCCTCGTACGAATCCGGCAGCCAGAAGAACAGGAACAGGCCCGCCTTCAGCGAGAACACGATCAGGAAAAAGACCGACAGGACGTCCAGCATGCCGCCGGAGCCGACCTCGGCGATGCGGGCCGACAGATGGGCCATGTTGAGCGTGCCGATCATCCCGTACAGGTAAGCGACGCCGGCGACGAACAGCGTCGACGAGATGATGTTGACGAGCATGTACGACAGCGTCGCCTTCAGCTGCCGCTTCGTGCCGCCCAGCACGAGCAGCGCATACGAGGAGATGAGCATCACCTCGAAGCAGACGAACAGGTTGAACAGGTCTCCGGTCAGGAACGAGCCGTTCACTCCGGCGAGCAGGAACTGCAGGAACGGGTAGAAATAGAACTTCTCCCGCTCCGCTCCGACCGTGCCCATCGCCTGCACGAGGCAGAAGCCGGTCGTCACCGTAGCGGCCGTCACGAGCAGCGCGGCGAAGAAGTCGGCGACGAGCACGATGCCGAACGGAGCGGCCCAGCCGCCCATCGCCAGCGTCTGCAGGCCGCCCGCTCCCGCCTTCGCGAGCAGCAGGACGCTCGCTGCGGCCGTCGCGGCGATGCCGGCTAAGCTGACGATGCGCTGCGTCAGCACCTTTTCCTTGAAGAAGAGCAGCACCACCGCCGTGCAGAGCGGCAGCAGCAGCGGCAGCACGACGAGATTAGTCATTCGCTTCCCTCCTGAGCAGCTCCGTGTCGTCGGTGCCGATTTTTTTGTACGCCTTGTAGGCAAGGACGAAATAAAGCGACGTCATGCCGAAGCTGATGACGATCGACGTGAGGATGAGCGCCTGCGGCAGCGGATCGACGTAGCGCTCGGCTTGCTGGCCGAGCAGCGGGGCCGCGCCGCTCTTGAGGCCGGACATTGTCAGCAGCAGCAGATGGACGCTGTGCGTCAGCAGGGACAGGCCGAGGATGACGCGCAGCAGGCTTCGGGCCAAGATCATGTACACGCCGACGCCGAACAGGGCGCCGACGGCGAGCGCGAGCAGCAGCTCCATTTATTTGTCCCTCCCGATCGCCAGAATGATCGTCATCGTGATGCCGACGACAGTAAGATAGACGCCCAGATCGAACAGCACCGCGGTCGCCAGCTCGTTCTGCCCGAAAAACGGCAGCTGGGCGTAGCCGAACGAATGGCTGAGGAACGGCTTGCCGAACACGAACGAGCCGATGCCCGTCAGCAGCGCCAGCGAGATGCCGCAGGCGCTGACGATGCGGAAGTTGACCGGCAGCGCCTTGCGGATCGTCCGAACGCCGAAGGCGATGCTCATCAGCACGAGCGCCGATGCGGTCATGAGCGCGCCGATGAAGCCTCCCCCGGGCTGATGATGGCCGGCGAACAGCAGGTAGAACGAGAAGGTCAGGATGAGGAACAGGATCACCTTGGCCAGCGTCTGCAGGATGACGTCGTTGCTGCGCGCATCCTCATAGACGAGGCGGAACTCCCTCTCTCCCCATCCGCCCCCCTCCTCCATCGCCTCTCCCGGCCATTTGAGCCGGATGACCGCGTAGATCGCGTAGGAGGCGATGCCGAGCACGACGATCTCCAGCATCGTATCGAAGCCGCGGAAGTCGACGAGGATGACGTTCACGACGTTCTTGCCCCCGGCGAGCTTGTAGCTGTTGGTCAAGTAATAGTCGGAGATGGAGCCGAACTTCCGGTTCGACAGCGCGCCGAGGGCGACCAGCGTCATGACGAGCCCGGCCGCGCCGGCGATGAGCCCGTTCGCCGCCTTCGTGCGGCGCGGGATGCGCTCCCGCTTGAGCGCCGGCAGATGATAGAAGCAGAGCAGGAACAGCGTGACCGAGACCGTCTCGACGATCATCTGCGTCAGCGCCAGGTCCGGCGCGCGGAACAGGACGAAGAAGAGCACGACCATGTACCCGACCGAGCCGGTCAGGATGATCGCCATCATCCTCGACTGCGCGAACGGCACGGCGAGCGTGGCCGCGATCAAAGCGAACACGGCGATGCCCTCGAACAGCGTCACCGGCGCCATGCCGTACAGCGCGATCGGGATGCCCCCGGCCATGGCGGCGGCGATGGTCAGGAAAACGGCCAGCACGACGAAGATGTAGCCGGCGCTGCGCCGCATGCCCCCTCCCATATAGGAAGCGGTCAGCCGTTCCGAGCCGGCGTCGAGTCCCTGCAGCAGGCCCTCGTACAAGCGGTTCCAGCTGAGCGGCGCGCGCACGGCCCGGTGCAGCGGAGCCCAGCGCGGAGCGGCGTACAGCAGCAGGCCGCCGACGGCAAAGACGCCTGCCGTCAGCAGCAGCTCCGGCGTGACGCCATGCCAGAGGGCGAGCTTGCCATACGCTTCCGGCGCCGCGGGATGCATCGAGAGCAGCGCCGGCTGCAGCAGGCCCGGGGCGACGAGCGACGGCGCAAGTCCGAGCAGCAGCGCCGCGGCAGCCAGCAGCAGCGGCGGCGCCAGCAGGCCCCAGGACGGCTCATGGACGGGAGCCTCGCGCGTCTCCCGCGCCGCTCCCCCGAACGTGCGCCAGGCGAAAATGCCGCTATAGACGAAGGTGAACGCGCTGGCCGTCCAGGCGACGGCAGGAATCAGCAGCGCGGCCAGGCTGCCCTCGCCTGCGCGCCAGGCGTTCAGCGCCGAGCCGAAGAACAGCTCCTTGCTGAGGAAGCCGCCCAGCGGCGGCACGCCGGCCATCGACAAGGACGCGGCGAGCGAGATCGCGAACGTGACCGGCATGAACCGGATCAGTCCGCCGAGCCGCCGCAGGTCGCGCGTTCCCGTTTCGTGGTCGACGATGCCCGCCGTCATGAACAGCGCGCCTTTGAACGCGGCATGGTTGAGCAGATGCAGCAGCCCCGCTGCGGCCGCGGCTGCGCCGTAAGCGGCGTAAGGCGAGGCCGAGCCGGCCGGATAGACCGCGCCGAGCCCGAGCAGCGCCGTCACGAGGCCGAGCTGGCTGATCGTCGAATACGCGAGCAGCGCCTTCAGGTCGGTCTGCTTGATGGCGCGGAAGCTGCCGTAGATCAGCGTGACGAGGCCGACCGCCGTGAGCGCTCCGTACCAGAGCTGCTGGCCGGCGAACAGCGGCGTCAGGCGGGCGGCCAGGTAGAGCCCGGCCTTGACCATCGTCGCCGAGTGCAGGTAGGCGCTGACCGGCGTCGGCGCTTCCATCGCGTCCGGCAGCCAGATGTGGAACGGGAACTGCGCCGACTTGGTGAATACGCCGAGCAGGATCAGCCCCATCGCCGGCACGAGCAGCGGGCTCGCAACCAAGGCGTCTGCGGACGCGATCAGCTCCGTGACGCGCAGGCTGCCGCCGGCGAGGCCGAGCAGCAGGAAGCCGGCCAGCATGGCGAGGCCTCCCATGCCGGTGACGAGCAGCGATTTGAGCGCGCCCGCGAGCGAAGCCTGCCGTCCGTGCCAGAAGGCGATGAGCAGGAACGAGCTGACGCTCGTCAGCTCCCAGAACCCGTAGAGGACGATCAGATGATCGGACAGCACGACGCCCAGCATCGCGCCCATGAACAGGAGCAGGCAGGCGTAGAAGCGGCCGACCGCCTCGCGGCGGCGGTCCAGGTAGAAAATCGAGTACAGCACGACGAGCGCGCCGATGCCGCTGATGAGCAGGGCGAACAGCATCGCGAGGCCGTCGAGCCGCAGCTCGATGTTGACCCCGAGGCTCGGCATCCACGGCATCGACGCGGCGCGGCGCGGCCCGTCTCCCTCCGCCTGCAGCCCGAGGAACGCCGCCAGCAGCAGGACCGGAGCGGCAAGGGCGATCCAGCCCGCATGCAGCCTCGGCAGGAGCCGGCTCAGCCAAGGAAGCGCCGCCGCCAGCAAAAACGGTAGAAGCAAGAGGACATGAAGCAGTGGCAAGGTACAGCCTCCTTACGGTCGGAATGGAGCCTGGCATTCGTTCCAGTATTTCCTGGAATGCCATGAAACATCGGCCTATGGCCTGGATTTACCCGAAAAAAGACAAAAAGAGCCCGCTGGTGGCAGGCTCCTCCGATCATTCGTATGCTTTTTTTCGGGATATAGGCAAGTTAGGCAGTAGGAATATTGTACCCCATTCTGCTGCAGGCTGTCAATCCGAATTGGAGACGCCGCACGCGGAAAAACGGCCGATCAATGGCCTCGAAACGGGCAGCCGGCCGCCGCAGGAGACGATTCGTCCGCGGGCTCGGCCGAAGGATCGGACGGCATGCCGACCGGACAGCCCGCGGCTGCCGCAGCTCCGGCGCGGCTCTCGCTCAGGCGCTCCAGCCGCTGCAGCCGAGGCGGCTTGTCCTGCGGCAGCAGCCGCGGCGACAGCTCCAGCTCGCGCATCCCCCCGTCATGCCAGACCGGCGTCAGCGAAGGCGACAGCGGCGGAATCAGCCACGACCAGCGGGCGCTCGTCTCGCGACCGTGCTCCGCCTCCTGTCGCTGGAAGCGGACGAACTGGTCGGCGGCGGTATGATGGTCGACGATGCTGACGCCCGCCTGGCGGAACGAATGCAGCACCGCCACGTTGAGCTCGACGAGCGCCCGATCCTTCCAGAGCGTCGCGTTGCGGCTGCGGTCAAGGCCAAGCGCGTCGGCGACGGCGGCGATCCGATCATAACGGTCCGCGTCGCCGAAGTTGCGCGCGCCGATCTCCGTCTCCATGTACCAGCCGTTGAACGGAGCCGCCGGATAGACGGTCCCTCCGATCTCCAGCGCCATGTCGGAAATGACGGGCACGGCGTACCAGCGCAGGCCGAGGCGGCCGATGCCCGGGTGCTCGGGATGCTCGATCGCCACCTCCGGCGCGAGATGCTGCGGAATGGGGAACCAGCGCGGCTCTCTCCCGGCCGCGCTGATGACGAGCGGCAGCAGGTCGAAGTCGCCGCCCGTTCCCCTCCAGCCGAGCTCCAGGCAGAGAGCGGTGAACGCATCCGAAGCCGGATCGCCCCGCCGCGCCTCTCCTGGCGACGCGGCTGGATAGCCGGCGTAGCGGAGCAGCTGATGGTTCCAGACGCGGATGTCCGCTCCGGAATCCGCGCTCGGCAGCACCGTCATGACCGAGCGGATGCGGCCGCCGTTGGCGGCTGTCTCCAGGTGGCGCAGCAGCGCTCCCGCCGCCTCCTCCTCGCTCCGTACCCCGCGCGCGTCGATGACGTCCAGCGACGGCCAGAACAAGCGTCCGATGCAGCGGCTGCTGTTGCGCCACGCGACGCGCGCTCCCCAAGCCAGCTCCTCCGCCGAAGGCTCGTACCCTTCTCCGCTGCCGATCGCGGCCTTCACCGCCGCGATCCGGGCCGCGACGCGCTCCTCATCCCATTCGTTCTCCATGCCGAACTGTCGCAGCCAGGCCTCCGCCTGCTCCGCTCTCCGGCCGCTGTCGCCGCTCATGCTGTCATTCCCCGCTTTCTGCCAGCCTCTCCATGATCCGCCGCTTGCGATAGAGCATGATCGCGGATTCCGTCACGTTCTGCAGCATGCCGCGATTAATGAACGCTCCGAACAGCACTCCCGCGACCGGAACGGCCTGGAGCAGCTTCTTCCAGCCCCAGTTGTCCCGGTAGACGGCGATCACCTCGCGCCAGCCCTGGATGCGGGAGACGGCTTCGCCGGCCGCCTTGCCGCCATCCGCAGCGTCCCGCATCATCTCTTCTAGGATAGCACGTTTGCCGACAATATCCGAGGACGCGAACTGCATGACCTTGACGGTGAAGACACGCTCCTCCTTGAGCGTCGGGTCATACCCGTAGCTGAGCGCGATTTCCTGGATCGCCTTCAGCGACAGCCCGAGCACGGCGGGCACGTCGATCGCCAGCGTGAAGATGCCGCCGAAGCCGGTCGTCGCGCCTTGAGCGGTCGCGAAGCGCGTCCGTTCCTCCGCGAGCCGGGCGGAAGCCGCATTCATCGCCGACAGCGGATAAGGGCCGTCGCCGCTGCCGCCCTGGCTCCGGTCCGCTTCCCGCAGCAGCTCGCCGACCTTGCGCCCCGCGACGAGATACTTGCCTCCGTTCTGAATGTAGCTGCCCAGCTCGTCCAGCGCCTGGCCCAGCTTCTCGTGCACGATCTTCGGCGTCAGCCGGTCGAGCAGCTTGAACGGGAGCCTCGCCATCCGGTCCCAGATCATCAGGTTCTTCTGCTCCTTTTCCCACTGCTCGATCTCCGCCATCGCCGCCTGCAGCTGCTCGCGCGTCTCCAGCCGGGCCGCCGGCTGCTCCGGGCGCTCTTCGAGCGCTCCTATCGTGTCTTTGTCCGTCTCCATGCGTCGTCTTCCTCCTTCGGGATCGCCTGCGCCGCCGGCTCCGGCTAAGCTCGGGCCGCGCGGTCCAGGCGCTGCCGTGCAATACGCAGCCGCAGCCGGCGCGGTTGCGGCAAGCCGGCTTTACCCGGTATTACCCTGTATGCCCCGATTTGTCCCTTCTTCAGCCGGGAAGGACGGCGGGCTCGCCGCGATGCAGCAAGCCGAGCCGGTGCAGCGCCCTCGTGCAGGCGACGTACAGCAGCTTGGCGTCGGCCGCTCCGTAAGCCTCGGCGCTCGCGTCGGCGATGAGCACGGCATCAAATTCCAGCCCCTTGGACAAATAGGCCGGCACGACGGTCAGGCCGCCGCCGTATGCGGGCTGGCGCGCATGGACGAGCGCCGCCTCGATGCCGGCCTCCTCCAGCGCCGCCTGGACGTCCGCGCATTCCCGCTCCGTGCGGCCGATGACGGCGATCGTCTGGAAGCGGCCTTCGCGCTGCCAGTCCGAGACGACCGCGGCAAGCCGCGACGCCCATTGCTCGGCGCCGACCCGCTCCAGCACGACGGGATCGCCGCTGCGGAACACCGGCACCGCCGGCTTGAC
Organism: Paenibacillus albicereus; assembly: GCF_012676905.1. Classification (NCBI taxonomy): domain Bacteria; kingdom Bacillati; phylum Bacillota; class Bacilli; order Caryophanales; family Paenibacillaceae; genus Paenibacillus; species Paenibacillus albicereus. Next base: position 2,690,271 of record NZ_CP051428.1, read on the forward strand.
TGTGCTGCCCATGCCCGCCAGCACGCGATTGGCGAAGTCGATGATCTCCGTCGTTGAGCGATAGCTGCGGTCCAGCTCGAAATAGCCGGTGCTTCCTTCGCCGAACCGTCCGCTCAGCTCGCTCCAGTCGGCGATGCCGGCATAAGCGTGGATGCCTTGCTGCAGGTCGCCGAGCACCGTCATCGACGGCTGCTGCTGGCAGAGGCGGAGCGCCTCGAGCTGGAACGGCGAGTAGTCCTGCGCTTCGTCGATGACGATATGGTCGTAGAACGGCCGTCCGAGGCCGTGCAGGCGGATGTGCAGGTAGACGAGCGGAGCGAGGTCCTCCGCCTCGGCTTCCCCTTGCTTGAGGCGCGCCGCCGTCGCTTTGGCGAGCTTGGCGGGCAAGAGCTGCGCGCCGCTCTTGCCCTCCAGCCACTTGCCGTACAGCTGCGGAGCGCTGTAGGCGGGGACGCGCTTGGAAAAGGCGTTCAGCTTGCTCGTCGCTTTGGCGCGCAGCTTCTTGTCGGCGATGCCCCGCTGCTTGAGCTCCGACTCGAGCCAGCGCTTGGCGCGGCTGACGAGCCGTTCCCTGCGGCGCATGATCGATTCCTCGCCGTAATCGGTCTCATGCCATTCCCTCATCTTGGCGACGGACAGCTGAAGGCCCGGCAGCGGCTCGAACGGCTCGGCCGGCAGCAGCGAAGCCTCCAGCTCCGCGAGCCGGACGTCGAGCGCTTCCTTGAATGCCGCGCTCCCCTTGAGCCGCCCGGAGGCCTCGGCGTATTCCTCCGGCGCATGGGGCTGCTCGAACCAATAGGCGAGCGTCTCCGCCGGCGGACGCAGCGTCACCTCGCGCTCGAGCAGGTCGATCGCCCAGTCGGCGAACGTCGTCTGCACGATGTCGCCGACGCCGAGCTCCGGCAGGACGCCGCTGATGTAGTCGAGGAACATGCGGTTCGGCGCGAAGATGACCATCCGCTCCGAGCGGATCCGCCCTGCATACTGGTACAGCAGGAACGCGAGCCGGTGCAGCGCGACCGTCGTCTTGCCCGACCCGGCCACGCCCTGGATGAACAGCGCCAGGTTCTTGTCGGCGCGGATGATCTTGTCCTGCTCCTGCTGGATCGTCGAGACGATGTCGCGCAGCTTGTTGTCCTTGCTCTCGCCGAGCCGGTAGAGCAGGAACTCGTCGGTGACGGCATCGTCCTCCTGCCCGCGCACGAAGCTGTCGACCAGCCGCAGCAAATCGTCCTGCCGGACCATCAGGTTGCGCTTGAGATGCACCGTGCCCCCGATCTCACCGTCCGGCGAGTCGTAGTTCACCGGCGCCTCGCCGCCGCTGAAGGAATAGAACAGGCTCGCGACCGGCGCCCGCCAATCGATGACGAGCAGCTCGTCCGAGCCCGCGCGGGCGACGCCGGCCTTGCCGATGTACAGCGGCAGCGGCTGCGTCTTGCCCTCCTCCTGAAAGTCGATCCGGCCGAAGTACGCTTCCTTGCGGGCGATCTCGAGCCGCTGGCGGCGCTCCTCGCGCTGCAGGTCGAGCATCTGCTCGGTGAAGTCGTCGCCGGTGTAGCGCGGGCCGATGCTGCCGAGCTGGCCCCTGATGTCCTCCACGGCTTTCGCAAGCCGCGTTTCTTCCGCTTGATAGGCACTTTGAGCGCTCATGGTCAGTTACCTCCTAAGGGATTCCAATTCAAAAGCGAAAGAAAACTATACCATGGCGGCGCTCGCGCCTGCAAGAACGATTCGGTACGGAGCCAAGCGGGAGGACGGGGCCGCGCGGGCCGGCGGAACGTCGCGGCAAAGAAGTCGGACGCGCCTGATCGAAAAAGCGAGCCGCCCCCAAGGGGCAGCTCGCTCGGTTGTTGCTGCGAGAAGCGTTCAGCGGACGAGCCAGGCGAGAACGCCAAGCGCGGCCGCGTTCCAAAGCGCCAGCAGCGGCACGCCGATGCGGAAGGAGGCATGCTTCGTCTTGTGCCGCCACGCCGACATGCCGATCCATGCGCCGAAGCCTCCGCCTAGGAAGCTTGCGGCGAACAGCCTTTTTTCCGGGATGCGCCGGCGGGATCGCCGCGCCGCCTTTTTATCGATGCCGAACAGCGCGAACGCATAGACGCTCAACGCCGCCGCGTACAGAAGGATCGCTCCCTGCCATGCATTCATCGTCCCGTCTCCTTTCGCTTCGATGATCGGCTCAAGCCTTCGGCCGGACGCGGCTCGTCGGCTGGGCTTCCAGCGGATTGTCCGGCCAAGCATGCTTCGGATAGCGCATCTTGAGCTCCTTGCGCACCTCGAAGTACGTGGAGCTCCAGAAGCTCTCCAGGTCGCGCGTCACTTGCACCGGACGCTGAGCCGGTGACAGCAGGTGCAGGACGACGGGAAGCCGGCCGCCGCCGACGCGCGGCGTCTCCTTCATGCCGAACAGCTCCTGGAGCCGCACGGCGAGAAAAGGCGCCTGCGGGTCGCTGTAGTCGACCGGGATGCGCGAGCCGCTCGGCACGGCCAGATGCGTCGGCGCGTAGGAGTCGAGCTGCCGGCGCCGCTCCCAGCCGAGCCGCGAGTCAAGCGCTTCGGCCAGCGGCAGCTTCTGCAGCCCGGAGGCGCTGCGGATGCCGGCGGCATGCGGCGCGAGCCAGTCCTCCAGCGTGGCGAGCAGCCCTTCGTCGGACGCATCCGGCCAATCGGGCCGCACCGCATGCATGAGCTGCATGCGCGCTTGCAGCTGGCGCGTCTGGCGCGACCAAGGCAGCAGGCGCAGGCCTTGGCGCCGGATGCCCTGCAGCAGCGCCGCCGTGACCCGCTCGGGGTCCGGACGGTCAAGCTGCGACTCGCGGACGACGATCGCGCCGAGCCGCGTCCGTCTCCGGCTGCGCACCGCCTGCGCGGCGTCATCCCATTCGACGGCCTGCTCCGGCTCGAACAGCTCCGGCAGCAGCGCCTCCAGCGCCGCGAGCTCGACCGGCGCGGCCAGGTCGATGCGGCTTTCCACCCCGGCGTCGTCGAGGTCGGCGGCGACGAGATATGCCGCCGAGGAAATCGGCTGGACGGACGCCAGCGCCGCTCCTCGGCCGATCGCGAGCACGTAGCGGCCGTCCGGGCGCCGCTGCGCGATGCGATCGGGATAGGCGAGCGCGAGCAGCAGCCCGATGTCGGGCGGCTCCGAGCCCGGCTCAAGCGGCATGGAACCGCTGCGGGCGCTCGCGGAGCGGCCCCCTTCGCCGCCGGCCGGTCGCTTGGACGCGGCCGAACCGGCCCGGCTCATCGCTTCCAGCGACCGGCGCCACTGGCGCGCTTCGGCCGCGATCCGCGAGGCGGCGGCCGCCAGCGCCGGATCGCTCCCGCCTCCGCGTCCCGCCGCGCGCAGCGCTTCGACGCGCAGCCGCAGGTCGGCGCTGCGCTCGCCGCGCAGCAGATCCCGCTCGCCGAGCAGCGCCGCCAGCTCGCAGGCGGCCTCGCTCCAGCCGAGCCGCTCCGCGCACAGCGCCATATGCGCAAGCCGCGGATGCCCGCCGAGCGCGGCCATGCGCCGGCCATGCGGCGTGATGCGGCGCTCCGCCGTCAGCGCGCCGAGCCGCTCCAGCAGCGCGCAGGCCTGCTCGTAAGCGCCGGACGGAGGCGCGTCCAGCCAGTCCAGCTCCGACGGATCGGCCGTCCCCCACGCCGCCAGCTCCAGCGCGAGCGGCGCGAGATCCGCCTCGAGCAGCTCCGGCGTGCCGTAGGCCGGCAGCAAGGCATGAGCCTCCCGGCTCCACAGCCGCCAGCAGCAGCCCGGCGCGGTACGTCCCGCGCGGCCGCGCCGCTGGTCGGCGGACGCCTGCGACACCGGCACCGTCTCGAGCCGCGTCATGCCGGTGCGCGGCGAGAATCTCGGCACCCGCATCAGTCCGGCGTCGACGACGGACCGGACCCCGGCGACCGTCAGGCTCGACTCCGCAATCGACGTGGCGAGGACGACCTTGCGCCGGCCCGGCGAGCAGGCGGCGACCGCCTCGTCCTGCTCCTGCAGCGGCATGCCGCCGTGCAGCTGGCGCACGTCGACGCCATCCGGCAGTCCCGCCCGCCTCAGCTCGAGGCCGGTCCGCCGGATGTCCGCGATGCCCGGCAAAAAGACGAGCACGTCGCCCGCGGAGTCGCGCAGCGCCTCCCCCACGGCCGCAGCCGTCGCGTGTTCCAGCCTCGAGCCTGCCGCTCGCGGCCGGTACCGCGTCTCGACCGGATGCTGGCGGCCTTCGCTCGCCAGCACCGGCGCTCCGCCGAGCAGCTCGGCCACGCGGGCGGCGTCCAGCGTCGCCGACATGACGGCGAGCCGCAGGTCCTCGCGCAGCAGCGCGGCGGACTGCAGGCAGAGCGCGAGACCGAGATCGCTGTGCAGATGCCGCTCGTGGAACTCGTCGAACAGCACCGCCCCGTACGCCTCGAGCGCCGGATCTTCTTGCAGCAGCCTCGTCAGGATGCCTTCCGTGACGACCTCGATACGCGTAGCGGGCCCGACCTTGGTATCGAGCCGCACGCGGTAGCCGACCGTGCCGCCCGGCTCCTCGCCGAGCTGCCTGGCCATGAACGCCGCCGCCGAGCGCGCGGCGAGGCGCCGCGGCTCGAGCATCAGCACCTTGCGACCGCCGAGCCAGTCCGCGCCGAGCAGCGCGAGCGGCACGCGCGTCGTCTTGCCCGCGCCGGGCTGCGCGACGAGCACGGCCCGGCCTTGCTTTTCGAGCGCGTCCAGCAGTCCCGGCAGGATGTCGTCGACCGGCAGCCTGCTTGTTCCTTCCATCGTTCCACCTCTTCCCGTATGCTTGCCCGTCCCGCTCAGTCGAACCATCCCTTGCGCTTGAACCAGGCGAACATGCCCGCCGCGATCAGCCCCATGCCGGCCAGGACGCCGAAGTAGCCGTATCGCCACTGGAGCTCGGGCATGCGGACGAAGTTCATGCCGTAGATGCCCGCGAGGAACGTCAGCGGCATGAAGATCGTCGTGATGACGGTGAGCGTCTTCATGATGCCGTTCATCCGGTTGGAGCTGTAGCTCATGTAGCTGTCGCGCATGTCCGCGGTCATGTCCCGGCACGCCTCCAGCGTCTCCGCCTGCTTGAGCAGATGGTCGTAGATGTCGTGGAAAAAGGCCCGGTACTCCTTCAGCCCCGGAATCGCCTCGATCGTCGTCAGCCGGTACAGCAGGTCGCGCATCGGCACGATCGTCTTGCGCAGGCGCAGCAGCTTGCTGCGGATCTCGAACACCTGATCGATGCCGGTACGGTCGGAATAGCCTCCGCTGCCGGGATCGGCGTCGAGCAGCTGGTCCTCCAGCTCGTAGACCGACGGGAAATAGCGGTCCACGAGCCGGTCCATGACGGTGTGCGCGGCGGCGAGATGGCCGCTTCGGGGATGCTTCGGATGCACGTGGGCCGCCCGCCAGGCCTCGTCGATCTCCGTGCAGGCGGCGAAGTGGAACGTCACCGCGAAGTTCGGGCCGAGGAACAGGTTCACTTCCTGCACGCGAAGCGTCTCCGGCTCAAGCGCATGCAGGACGAAGAAGTGCACGTCGTCGTAATGGTCCACTTTGGGCCGCTGCAGCAGATGCAGGCAGTCCTCGATCGCCAGCGGGTGAAAATGAAAATACTCGTCCAGCAGCCGGGTCTCGGCCTCGTCCGGCTCGCCGATGTCGGCCCAGAACCAGACCGGGTCCAGCGCCTTCAGCTCGCCGAGCCCGACGTCCTTGCGGAGTCGGCCGGCTGAATCCATCGCCATGATGCGCAGCATGCTTGCAGCTCCATTCTATCGTTGAACTCGGGAAGGACTCCTCCCCGTCCTCGTCAGACCGCCGAATCCAGCAGGGACGCGCGGCGGATGCGCAGCGCGGACAGGTCCTGCTCCGCCTGGGCCGCTTCCGTCTCCAGCCGCCGCCGAAGCCGGCGCGCCTCGCCCAGCAGGCGGTCGTTGTCTTCCCTCGCGCCGTTGATCTTGCCTTGGACATGCCAATCCATGAACAGCCCGTCCAGCACATAATCGCCCAGCCGGACTCCGTCGCCGATCGGGATGTCAAACGAAGCGGCCTGCCCCACATCGGCCAGCTCCTTGTGCAGCCGCCGCGCCGCCGAGCGCGCGCCGAGCAGCGCCTCCTGCGCCTCGTCGAGCCGGCTGTGCTTGGCCGCCGTGGCGATCATGCCGCCGCCGAGCATGTCGTACGTGCCCCATCCGGCCGCCGCGTCCAGCCGGTCCACCGCCAGCTCCAGCTGCGAGGCGAGCGCGGCAGCCGCATGGATCGCCTCGCGCAGCTCCGCGAGCAGCGCCTGCTTGGCGCGGAGCTGCCCGTCGATTTCCCGCACGCCGGCGGCGATGGCCGGGAAAGCCGCCAGGACGAGCTGTTCCCGCTCGATCCGGATCGGCTCGCTGCTGCCTGACGCAGGAGCGAGCTCGCCGAGCCGGACGCTCGTCCGCGCTTGCATCTCCCGCAGCTCGCGCAGCTCCGCTTCTCCCTCCTTGACCTCGGCGGCGGCCCGCTCGGCCTCCAGCTGCTCCAGCTCCAGCTGCTCGTCCAAGTCGCCGGTGAGTCGCAGCCAGAGCGAGCTCCAGCTGCGCCGCGACAAGCGCTCGACGTCCGCCGCCTCCTTGCCGAGGCGATCCAGCCGCTCCGACTGCTCCCGCTCGAGCTGCAGGATCTCTCGGTCCAGCCGCTCCCGGCTGCGCTCCAGCACGCGCTGCTCCGACTCCGCCTCGAGCGCCTCGTCCAGCCGCCGTCCGAGCTCGCGGATGCGCTCCGCCGCCGATGCGTCCGGCGCGTCCGGCGCGTCCTTCCCGCCGGCTCCCGGGCCGCAGCCTGTCGTCCTGTCGTCCATCGTCGTCCTCTCCTCTCAAATTGCAGCCCGCAATCTCTCATGCTATCATACCAGTCAGATCGGGCCCGCCCAAGCCCGAAGTTGAAATCGCGGGAGCCGCAGGCTTCCGCCGCGAGGAGGAAGTATCCGATGATCGCCGGCCGCTTCGCCCCGACCCCGTCGGGGCTCATGCATCTCGGCAATGCCCGTACCGCCCTGCTCGCCTGGCTTCAGATCCGCCGCCTCGGCGGCTCGTTCCTGCTCCGCATGGAGGATATCGACGGCCCCAGGTCGCGGCCGGACTATGCCGAGGCGGCGCTGCGCGACCTGCGCTGGCTCGGGCTCGATTGGGACGAAGGCCCCGATCGGGGCGGCCCGCGCGGTCCTTATACGCAGAGCGAACGGCATGCTCTCTATGAACAGGCGCTGGAGCGGCTGCGCGGGCAAGGACTGCTTTATCCTTGCTACTGCAGCCGGGCGGAGCTGGCGGCCGTCGCCAGCGCGCCCCACGGCCTGGCCTCGGAAGGGCCGGCCTATCCCGGCACCTGCCGCTGCCTGACGGAGGAGGAGCGGCGGGAGAGGGCGCTGCGCAAGCCGCCGTCGCTCCGGTTCGCCGTGCCGCCGGGGCGGATCGTCCGGTTCGACGACGAATGCGCCGGTCCGCAAGAGACGCCGCCCGGAGCCGGGGGCGACTTCGTCGTGCGCCGGGCGGACGGCATCTTCAGCTACCAGCTTGCGGTCGCGGTCGACGATGCCGCCATGGGCATCACCCATGTGCTGCGCGGGAGCGACCTGCTGGACTCGACGCCGCGCCAGCTGCTGCTCCTCGAGGCGCTCGGCCTGGCCCCGCCGCGCTACGCGCATGTCCCGCTGCTGATGGGACCCGACGGCAAGCGGCTTGCCAAGCGCCACGGCGGCACGTCGCTGCAGGCGCTGCGGGAGGCCGGCGTGCGGCCCGAGCGCGTCGTCGGCCTGCTCGCCCGCTGGAGCGGCTTGCTTGAGCGGGCCGAGCCGGTCCGGCCGCGCGAGCTCGTCGAGGCGGCGGCGAAGCGGCCTTTGCCGGCCTTGCCGATCGTCGTGCGCGAGGAGGAGCTGAGCGGCATGCTCGAGGGATGACGCGTGTTGCGGCGGTTTGCCGCTGCGGCGCGCGGAGCCTTATGTTTACACTAGTATTGCTGACTCAAGCCGAACAGGCGTCATTGCAGCGAGGGACTACTCCCGCCTGCATGACGCCTGTTTGGACTATTTCCCCTCTTCCTACGAGCGCGGCTCCCCGCCAGCGGCGCTCTCGCCATGCCGTATTCTCCGTTCAGCGCAGCTCCCTCGCCAGGCGCCCGGAGAGCCGCAGCGCGTTGCCGACGACGGTGACCGAGCTGAGCGCCATCGCCGCGCCGGCCATCCACGGCTCCAGCAGGCCGCAGGCGGCGACCGGCACCATGACGATGTTGTACAGGAACGCGAAGCCGAGGTTCTGCTTGATGTTGCGCATCGTCAGCCGGCTTGCCGCGACCGCGGCATGGATGCCCGTCAAGCTCGACCGCAGCAGCGCGACATGGCCGGCAGCGAGCGCGGCGTCCGTGCCGCCGGCCATCGCAAATCCGGCATCGGCCGCAGCGAGCGCCGGAGCGTCGTTCCAGCCGTCTCCGGCCATCGCGACGACGCGCCCCTCGCGCTGCAGCGCGCGAATCAGCTGCAGCTTGTCTTCCGGCAGCATGCCGGCCTTCCAGCGGGCGATGCCCGCCTCCTTCGCGGCGGCAGCGGCAGGTCCGGCGGCGTCTCCCGTCGCCAGCCAGACGTCCAGGCCGTCCGTCCGCAGCGCCTGCACCGCCTCCGGCGACTCCCGCTTGAGCCGGTCGCCGAGCGAGATCGCCCCGATGCACTCGCCGCCAAGCGCGACGAACAGCACCGTCTCTCCCCCCGCCTCGCGGATCGCCGCAAAGCCTTCCGCCCGCTTCATGCCGCTCCAGCGCTCTTGCTGGGCCAGCTGCCGGCCGCCCACGGCGATCCGGCCTTCCGCGCAGTCCGCGGCCACGCCGTAGCCGGTCCATTCGAGGCGGCCCGTGGCCGGCGGCGGCACGAGCCCGCGCCGCCGAGCTTCTTCGCGCACGGCGGCCGCATACGGATGCGGCGACTCCGCCTCGGCGGCCGCGGCGAGCTTCAGCATGGCGGCCGCGCTCCAGCCCGGAGCAGGCTGCATGCCGGCGACGCACGGCCTGCCTTCGGTCAGCGTACCCGTCTTGTCGAGCAGCACGACCTCCACTTTGGCCAGGCTTTCCAGCGCCGATGCCTCCTTGACGACGATGCCGCGGCGCGCCAGCTTGCCGGAGGCGATGACGAGCGAGATCGGCGTCGCCAGACCGAGCGCGCACGGACAGGCGACCAGCAGCACCGCCAGCGCGCTCAGCGCCGCCCGGGAGCCGTCTCCCGGCGCGAGCCAGAGCGCCCAGGCCAGATAGGTCATGGCGGAAGCGAGCAGCATGAGCGGCACGAACCGTGCGGAAATGCGGTCGACCTTGCGCTGGATGCCGGTCTTGGACGCCTGCGCCTGGCGCAGCAGCGCATCGATCCGGCTCAGCAGCGTTCCTTCCCCGGTCGTCTCCGTGCGGATGCGCAGCGTATCGCCCCGGTTCGTCGTGCCCGCCCAGACGCGGCTGCCGGGACGCTTCGGAACGGCCCGGCTCTCGCCCGTCAGCAGCGATTCGTCCACCTCCGACTGCCCTCCCGTCACGATTCCGTCCACCGGCACGAGCCCTCCCGGCCCGACGAGCACGATATCGCCGTCGCGGACGCTGGCCGCCGGCACGCGGCGCGCCTCGTCGGCACGCAGCACGGTGATTTCCTCGGCCTTGAGCTTGGCGTATCCGTCGCTCTCCCGCAGCGCCCGCGCCGCCGAGCGGGACTCCATGTATTTGCCGAGCAGCACGGCCGTGATGACGACCGCTCCCGTATCGAAATACAGCGGCAGCATCCCGTCCGGATGAGAGCCGGCAGCTCCGTGGGCGAAAACGACGTAGTGGCTGTACAAATAAGCGGCGGACGTTCCGAGCGCCACGAGCACGTCCATGTTGGCGCCGCCGGCCCGCAGCGCGCTCCACGCGTTTTGATAGAAGGGCAGGCCGACGCCGAACTGGATCGCCGTGGCGAGCGCGAGCTGGACCCAGCCGCTGCGGATGAACGCGGGAACCGGGACGAAGGAGAGCGCCTCGTAATGACCGGCCATCGCCCACAGCAGCGGCAGCGTGAGCAGCGCCGAAACGAGCAGCCGCAGGCGCAGCAGACGCATCGCGGCATATTCGGCGCTTCGGTCGCCCGGGTCCGAGACGCCGAAGCCGAGACGGCGGACGCGCTCCTTGATCGCCTCCGCGTCCGTCTCGTCCGGCGCATAGCGGATCCAGGCCCGGCGGGAGGCGTAGCTGACCGCCGCCTCCTGCACGCCGCCGAGCTTCCCGAGCGACTTCTCGATGCGCGCCGCGCATGCCGAGCAGCTCATCCCCTGGATGCCCAAATCAAGCGCCGCTCCTTTTGGTCCTTCCATCTTCGGCCTCCCCCTTCGCCGCTCCGCCTGGCCTCAGACTCTCGCAGCCTTCCCTAGTTTCATAGAATCGCTTATCCTACTCTATGGCGCCATAAGGCCGGATTATGCGGACGCAGCGCAAAAGTTGCGCGCGGCCGGCGCCGAAGGAGCAAGTTTTGCGTCCTTCCTGCCGATATACGGAAGGAGGCGCGGCCCAAGCGCTTCAAGGACAACAAGAAGGAGCTTTTCCCGACATGACCGAACGAATGACGACCCAGCTGCTGCAGCTGCCTTCCAGCCGCAAGCAGAGGTCAGCCGCAGCCGTCTCCGCCGCGCTGCTCGCCGCCATCTCCATCGCCGCCCTGCCTTTCGGCCAGCACCAGATCGGCACGATCGAGCCGTTCCTGCCGGCGTTCATCGCCTGGTTCATCTTCGCCGACCTGCTGACGGCGCATCTGCTGTTCAGCCAGTACCGCGCCGCAGGCAGCCGGGCGACGCTCGTCCTCGCCGCCACCTATCTGTACAGCGGCCTCATCATCATCCCGCATATCCTGACGTTTCCCGGCGTCTTCTCCGACACGGGCCTGCTCGGAGCCGGACCGCAAAGCGCCGTCTGGCTCTGGTCCCTCTGGCATGCCGGATTCCCGGTCGGCATCATCGCCTACCTGGTCGTCGCCCGCTTGGAGCGCGGACGGCCCGCCGGACGAGGCAGCATGCGGCTCGCCCTGTGGACGGGAGCCGTCACGATCGCGCTGGTCACGGCGCTGTCTCTCGTCGCCGTGCTTGCCCATGACCATCTGCCCGTGCTGGTCGTCCGAGGCAAGTTCACGCCGATGCTCAGCCTGGCGATCGGCCCGTTCATCAGCCTGCTCAGCATCGTCGCGCTCGTCATGCTATGGGTGCTTCAGCGCGGCCGCACCGTGCTCAATCTGTGGCTGACCGTCGCGATGCTCGCCTTCATGCTCGACATCGCGCTGACGGTGTTCGCCGGCGCCCGCTACTCGCTCGGCTGGTATCTGGCCCGGGTCAACTCGCTCGTCTCCGCCTTCGCCATCATCTGCGCGATCATCTACGAGGTGAACCGGCTCTATATCCGGCTCGTCCGGCACCAAGAGGACCTGCTGCAGACGCAGGAGGAGCTGCATGCGCTCAACGACGAGCTGAGCCGGCTGTCGCAGCTCGACGGCCTGACCGGCATCGCCAACCGGCGCCGCTTCGACGAGCAGCTGGCGCGACATCTGGCCGAATCGCGCCGCTCCGGAGCCCCGTTCAGCCTGCTGCTGCTGGACATCGATTCGTTCAAAGCCTACAACGACCGCTACGGCCATCAGCAGGGGGACCGCATCCTCAAGCAAACCGCCCGGCTCATCGAGGACAGCGCCCCTCCGGCTCCGGCCTCGGCGGCGCGCTATGGCGGCGAGGAATTCGCCGTGCTGCTGCCGGGCTTCGGCGGCCACGATGCGGCACGCGCGGCCGAAGCGATCCGGAGGGCGGTCGAGGACGCCGCGATGCTCCATGAGCATTCGCCCGCCGCCTCGTGCGTGACGCTGAGCATCGGCGTCGCCTCGGTCGAGGCCGGCGCGCTCCGGGACGAGGCTCGGCCGGGAGCCGGCCGGGAGCTCGGCGAGGAATCGGCCGCGGCGGGACCTTCCGCAGCCGCGGACTTGATCGGACGCGCCGACAAAGCCCTCTACCGCTCCAAGGAGGACGGACGCAACCGGGTCACGCTGGACGACGGCATGGGCACCTCCTCCTTCGCTTGAAAAACCAAAAGGGACGCAGCGGAAATGAATTCCGCTTGCGTCCCTTTTTTGAATGATAGAGGAATCCGAGAGCCGCCTAACGCCCGGTCACGATCTCGCCCGGCCAGGACAGCATGCCGCCCTCGACGTTGACTACGTCGTAGCCGACCGCGCTCAGATAGTCGCAGGCCCGCCCGCTGCGAGCGCCGCTGCGGCAGATAAGCCATATCGTCCCGTCCTCGGGGCGCAGCTCGTCCATGCTCTCCTGCAAGCGGGAGAGCGCGACATGGCGCGCCTGGGCGATATGCCCGTCCTCCCACTCCTCGTCCTCGCGCACGTCCACGAGATTGATCGCTTCGCCTTGCTCGAGCCGCTTCAGCAGCTCCTCCGTCGTCTGCACCTTGCTCACCTTGTCGACTCCCCTTCCAGCTTCTCCCTGATTTTGTCCCCGTACTCCGCATGCGCCGCCAGATGCTCCCAGCCGCGCGAGCCGGAGATCGCCTGCAGCCTCATCCGCTTGAGCGACAGCTCCTTGCCGAGGCTGCGGCGCTCCTCTTCGTCGCGGCATAGCGCGAGCAAGCCGTTCAGGCCGGCGATATCGCGCGAGAGCTGCACCTCCTCGGGCACCATGCCGGCGTTCTTCAGCATGCGGTATCCGGCCCGAAGCTCCTCCGGCACATGCGCCAGATCGTCGATCTCCAGCGGCTTTCCTTTGCCCGCCACCTCCTCGAACTCCCCTCTCTGCATCGCGTCGCGAATCTTCTCCTCGGCGATCCGGTAGAGGAAGTCCATCAGAGGAGGACGGCCGTGCCGCTGCAGGTGACCATCAGCATGCCGTCGCGAACGACCTCGTAGTCGAGATCGACGCCGACGATCGCGTTGGCGCCGAGACTCGACGCCTGCTGGCGCATCTCCTCGATGGCGAGGTCGCGCGCCTGTTTCAGCTTGCCCTCGTACGCGCCGGAGCGGCCGCCCACCACGTCCGTGATCGAGGCGAGGAAGTCCCTCACTACGTTCGCTCCCATGATCGCCTCTCCGTTCACGATACCTACGTACTCGCGGATCGGCCGTCCCTCCACGGACGGCGTCGTCGTGATCAGCATTTCGCTTTCTCCTCCTTGGATATCGGCTGGCTGTCGCTCCTCACGGAGCGCTCTCCGTCCATTCTACCTCCAGCAAGCGGCCCTCTTCAACCTGCACGCGGCAGACGACCGCGGACGGCGCGCCGGGCTTCGGCTCCAGCACGAGCTTGAAGCGGTACGAGACCGTGCCGCTCTGATCCGGAAACGCGCCTTCGAAGCGGTAATCGCGAATGCCCGTTCCGAACTTCCGCATCGTCTGCTCGACCGCGACCCTGCCCCATCTCGCATAGGCGGGAGCCGCGTGCGAAGGCGTCATGACGGCCTCGCGAGCCCTCCCGTCCGCCTGTCCCGACGTCGCGTCGGCAAGACCCGAGGCGGAGGCCAGCAGGCCCGCTACGATCACCAGTCTTGCGATCATCTTCCTCATGCGCAAGGCCTCCTTTCCGTTTCCCCTAGCTTTGCCCGCAAATAGAAAAAGCATCCTGCCGGCAAGGGCAGGATGCTCGGGGGAAGCTATTCCGCAGCCGGGCGGACGCCGTCCTGGCGCTGCAGCTTGGCGCGGCGGCGGTTCAGGAACTCGTAGACGACCGGCACGATGATGAGCGTCAGCAGCGTGGAGCTGATGAGGCCGCCGATGACGGTGACGCCGAGCCCTTTGGAGATGAGCGCTCCCGACTCGAAGCCGAACGCCAGCGGCAGCAGCGCGCCGACCGTGGCGAGCGCGGTCATCAGAATCGGACGCAGGCGCGTGCCCGCCGCTTCGAGCAGCGCTTCGCGCACGCTCATGCCGTCCCGCTCCATGTGGATGACGCGGTCGATGAGCACGATCGCGTTGGTGACGACGATGCCGATCAGCATGAGCATGCCGATCAGCGCCGTGACGCTGACCGTCTCGCCTGCGATGAGCAGGCCGACGAGCGCGCCGATGACCGTGAACGGCAGCGAGAACAGGATCGTCAGCGGCGTCATCGCGCCGCCGAACGTTATGACGAGTACGAGGTAGACGACCGCGATCGCCACGAGGATGGCCAGACCCAGCTGGCGGAACGATTCATTGATGTCCTCGGTGACCCCGCCCATCTCGACATCGACGTTCGCCGGCAGCTGCAGCTCGTCGATGACCGTCTGGACGTCGCGCGACGCCTTGCTGATGTCGCTCGACGTGACGTCCGCCGTGATGTCGGCGTAGACGCGGTCGCTCTTGCGGGTGATCGTGTTCGGCGACGTGCCTTCCTCGATCGTCGCCACGTCGGACAGCTTGACCGTCGTGCCGAGCGGCGTGACGATCGGCATGCTTTCCAGCGAGGCCTTGTCGGAGAACGTCCGCTCTTCGGTCTTGACGTAGACGTTCAGCTTCTGGCCGTCCTTTTCGATCGTCGCCGCGAGCGGCCGCTCGCGGACCGGACTGAGCGCCATCGCCAGCTGGCCGGCGCTGAGCGCGTTTTCGCTCAGCTTCTTCGTGTCGGCGACGATGCGGTACTGCTCATACGTTTCCGACAGGCTCGTATCGAGATTGGTCAGATTCTCGACGCCCTCCAGCTTCTGCTTGAGGTCGGCGACGACCGGCTCGAGCGCCTTCATGTCCGGTCCGAAGGCAGTGACGGTCAGGCTGCTTCCTCCCAGCCCGCCGCCGGTGAAGTCCTGCTGCTTCCACTCGCCCTGGCTGCCGCTTTCCTTCAGCAGCTCGATGACGCGCTCCTTCTCGGCGTCGAACTCTTTGTAGTCGGGGCTGTACCGCAGGTTGAACAGCGCTTGCTTGGAAGCGCCCGGATTCATCGGATTGCTGCCGCCGATCGAATACTGCACGACCTCGACGCCTTCGCGCTCCAGCAGCTTCTTCTCCGCGTCCAACGCGTACTTCTCCACGTCCTCGAGCTTCTCGCCTGGAGCCGGATTGTACGTGACGATCATGGAGTTGTCGCCCGTGCTCGGGATGAAGCTGACGCCGATGAGCGGGAACAGGAACAGGCTGCCGACGAGCAGCAGCGTCGCGGCTCCGAAGCTGATGCCTTTGTGGTCGAGCGTCCAGTTGAGCAGGCTCTTGTAGCGGTTCGCCAGACGGCTCGGCTTGTCCTCGTGCTTCGAGCCCTTGAGCCCCTTGCGGAACATCATGTGGGCGAGCATCGGCACGATCGTGATCGCGACGAGCAGCGAAGCGAGCAGCGCGAAGACGATCGTCAGCGCGAACGGCAGGAAGATTTCGCCGATCGGTCCGGTGACGAGGCCGAGCGGCAGGAACACCGCGATCGTCACGACGGTGGAGGCGAGGATCGGCACGAACATCTCGCGCGTCGATTCGAGGATGAGCGCCTTACCCTCCAGCTTTTCGCCGGACATCGCCATGCGTCGGTAGATGTTCTCGATGACGACGATCGAGTCGTCGACGACCCGCCCGATCGCGACGGTCATGGCGCCGAGCGTCATGATGTTGAGCGTGATGTCCATCTCCTGCAGGACGAGCACCGCGATCAGCAGCGACAGCGGGATGGAGACGACGGCGATGATCGTCGAGCGCAGGTCGCGCAGGAAGATCAGGATGATGAGCACGGCGAACGCGGCGCCGAGCACCGCCTTGGACAGCATCGTCTCGACGGACTCCTTGATCGGCGTACCCTGGTCGAGCGTCACGGTGGAGTTCAGTCCCTCGTGGTCTTGCGCCAGCTCCGCCATGCGGCTGGAGACGGCGTCCGAGACGTCGACCGTGTTCGCATCGGCGGCCTTGACAATGGACACCCCGATCGCGTCCTTGCCGTTCGTGCGGGAAATGGATTCCGCCTTGTCGAGCACGGTCACGTCGGCGACCTGGCTCAGCTTGACGGTCGGCAGCTTGATGCCGCCTGCCGGCGCTCCTGCCGCGCCCTCGGCGCCTCCTTGGCCTGCTCCGGCTGCGCCTTGGCCTGCTCCGGCAGATCCGCCAGCGCCTTGGCCTGCCGCGCCGCCGGCCGATGAAGGCGTAAGCGGAATCTCAATGTTCAGCAGGTCCTGCTCCGTCGCGACCCTGCCGTCCACGACGACCGACTTCTCGGAGTCGCCGAACGGGAAGATGCCGAGCGGAGCGGTGACGGCCGACGCCTTGATCGCGTTCTGCACCGACTCCGCGGTCAGGCCGTACTTGGCCAGCTCGTCGGCCTTGTAGCTGAGCTCGGCCTCCTTGACGTTCTGGCCGGATATCTGCACGGAGGCGACGCCTTCGAGCGACTTCAGCTCGGGCAGGATCTCCGTCTCGACCGTCTTGGTGAGCGCCACCAGATCCTGGCTGTCGCTGGAGATGCTGAGCGACAGCACCGGGAACGCGTTGAGGCTGAGACGCGATACGCCCGGCTCCTGGACGCCGTCCTTGAGGCTGAGGCCGTCAAGCGCCTCGCGCACCTCGTCCTGGGCTTTCTCCATGTCTTTGCTGAAGTCGTACTCGATGATGATGGACGAAGCGTTCTCCATCGAGGTGGACATGACGTCCTTGACGCCGTCCAGATTACGGGTCGCCTGCTCGATCGGCAGGGTGACCTCGTTCATGATCTCTTCCGGGGAAGCCCCCGGATAGACGGTCGTCACGCTGACGATCGGCACCGTGATGTCCGGCATCGTCTCCATCTTCATGTTCGTGCCGGCATAGATGCCTCCGAACAGGACGATGATCGTCATGATCCACAGCGCGAACTTGTTGTTCAAGGAAAAATTGATGATGCTCTTCAAGCCGCCATCCACTCCTTTTCTCTATATGCGATGAACCCTTCTCTATGGATAACGCGGCCTTGGCCGCGATGCTCCCGTCAAGGCGTGATTGCTTCGAAGCATGCGAACACGCCCTATGCGCGCAGCCGGTAGCCGACCCCCCAGACGGTCTCGACGTACTTCGGCTCGGACGGCGACTCCTCGAGCTTCTCCCGCAGGCGGCGGATGTGCACCGTCACCGTGGCGATGTCGCCGAGCGAGTCATACCCCCAGATGCGCTCGAACAGCTCCTCCTTGCTGTACACCTTGCCCGGATGGGAGGCGAGCAGCTGGATCAGCTCGAATTCCTTGTTCGTCAGGCTCTTCTCCTCGCCGTTGACGGACACCTGATGCGACGCCTTGTCGATGAGCAGGCCGCGCACGCGGATCTGCTCCTGGGCGCCGGCTTGCCCGGTGAGGCGGTCGTAGCGGCTCAGGTGCGCCTTCACGCGCGCGACCATCTCTCCCGGACTGAACGGCTTGGTCATATAGTCGTCCGCGCCGAGACCGAGGCCCCGGATCTTGTCGATATCCTCCTTGCGGGCGGTTATCATCAGGATCGGCACCTCCTTCTCCTGGCGGACGCGCCGGCAGATCTCGAAGCCGTCCAGCATCGGCAGCATGACGTCCAGCACGACGAGGTCGAACGGCTCCTTGAGCGCCCGCTGCAACCCGACGTCGCCCCGATGCTCGATGCTGACGGAAAAGCCGTAGCTCTCCAGATAGTCCCTCTGAAGCTCCGCGATGGAGCTCTCGTCCTCGATAATGAGGATCTTCTTCACGGCTCCGCCTCCTTCTCCCGTTCCGCGGCGAGCGGCAGCTCGATGATGAACGCCGCTCCGCCCTGCGGACGATTGGCCGCCGCGATCGTGCCGCCATGCTCTTCGACGATCTGGCGGACGATCGCCAGGCCGAGGCCGCTCCCGCCGGTCTCGGAGCTGCGGGACAGCTCCGCCCGATAGAAGCGGTCGAACAGATACGGCAGCGCAGCCGTCTCGATGCCGGGCCCGTTGTCCTCGAGCGTCAGCCTCGCGATGCCGCCGCTAGCCTCCAGCCTCGCCCACACGGAGGGAGGCTCGCTGCGGCCGCCGTCGCGCATCGGCATGTACTTCGCGCTGTTGTCGAGCATGTTGCCGAGCGCGCGGCTCAGCTTCTCCGGGTCCGCAAGCACAGGTACCGAGGACTCGCCCTCCTCCATGGACAGCGCGATGCCGCGCTTATCCATCTCGAACTGCTGGTCCTCCATATAATGCGCCACGAACGCCCGCAAATCCATCCGCGCGAAGTGGAACTCCTCCTTGTGCAGGTCGAGCTTGGAATAGAGGAACAGCTCGTCGATGAGCCGATCCATCCCGTCCGCCTTGGCATAAACGGTGCGGATATACTTCTCCTGCTTCTCCGGCGTGTTGGCGACGCCGTCCATGATGCCCTCGATGTAGCCCTTGATGGCGGTGATCGGCGTCTTGAGGTCATGCGAGATGTGCGACAGCAGCATCTTGCGGTTCTCTTCGTACTGCTGCATCTGCAGGATCGTATCCTTGAGGCGCTGGCGCATCTCCTCGAACGCCGTCCCGACCTCGCCGAGCTCGTTGCGCGAGCGGGGCAGCGGCACCGGCTCGAGGTTGCCCTCCTTGAGCGACAGCGCGGCGTCCCGCAGCGTCGACAGCGGCCGCACGATGCTGCGCGAGACGACGACCGTCATGAACACGCTGACCAGCCCGACGAGCAGCAGCATGCCGAGGGCGCTCACCGGCCGCCAGATGACCGGGATGTCGTCCTTGCGGAAGATGAGCGCCGCTTCGGATGCGGTGCCGTCTCCATAGCGGAAGTCGAACGTATAGACGCTGTACGAGAAGCCGCCGACCGTCTTGTCGACGGAATGGTTCTTGCGGTCCGAAAACCAGGCTTTCGGGTCGTCGCTCGCCTCCGCCAGTTCCGAGACGTACAGCCCGCTTCCTGGGATCGTCAGCACGAAGCCGCTGCCCACCGCTTCGAGCCGCTCGTCGATGTCGGCGACGTAGGACTCGTCCAGCAGCTTGTCCGCGTCGTGGTTGAGCACGTACCACATCTCGCCCAGCTGCACGGACTGGCGGTACGTCTTGTCGCGGTTCTCCTCGAAGAAGTCCCGTACGTCGTCGTAGCCGAGCAGATAGATGACGGTCATCATCATGATTCCGAGCAGCACGACCGGGATGGCTGCCATCGCGATGTAGGACAGCAGCAGCCTGATGCGGATCGACAACGGATCACCCCCCCGATGCTTTGGTCCTGCCGCGCCTGTTTCAGTGTAACCGACAGTTCTAAACGATTGAGGAAGCAATTCTTACAAAAGTATAAACCATTTCCATTCGTTTCATCATCCGGCGGCCCGATCGGCATGCTGGAGCGGAACGCGGCCGAAAAAAAAAAGGACCCCTCGGGGTCCGTCAGACAGCCGGGCCGGATCGCCGCTGCGGATGCTGCGCCGTCCCGCTCGCCGTCGCGCGGACTGGCCTCGCAGAGGCGGAAAGCGCGATGAAGGCGATCGACAGCAGCCATATGTACAAGAGCCAGAGCGGCAGCTCCGCTGCGGAAAACCGTTCTCCTCCGACGTCGCGGGCCATCATTACCGCCTTGTAGCCCGCCGCGAGCAGCGGCACGAGCGCGGAGCCGGCGAGCTTGAGCGGCAGGCGGCCGGGGCCCAGCAGCAAGCCCGCCGCGAACAGGCCGTACAGCGCCGAGCTGCAGGCGGCGACCAGCCACAGCACCGGATTGTCGGGCGACGGGGCGAGCAGCAGCTTGGGCACGAACAGGAGAAAGCCCAGCGCAGCGGCAAGCATCCAGCGGGCGAGCAAGGCGAGCGGCCGAGCGGCGGAGCTCGCAGCGGCGCGGGCGGATCGGCGCCAGCGGGCGTAGTCCGTTGCCAGCCAAACCGCGCCTGCCAGCAGGCCGAGCATCGACAGCAGGTACTGGAGCCAGCGGTACACCGGCAGCCCCGCATGATGCGCGTGAAAGAGGTCGGGGCGCCAAAGCACCAGCCAGCCGTACGTATGCGTCATCCCATCGACGAACAGATGGCTGAGGAAGCCGATATAGAGCGAAAGCAGAAACCAGGCGGCGGCGCGCGGCGATTCCAGCGCGAAGCGCCGTCCGGCGATTCGGTCGGCCGCATAGCGGTCGAGCCGCAGCGCGGCGGGCAGCAGCCGCGGCAGCAGCGGCGCGAGCAAGAAGTGCCACGCGGCTGCGGCCGCGAGGCTGAGCGGCACGCCCAGCAGCAGGAAGCCCGGCCAGGAATGGCCGATCGAGCGGAACGGCTCCATGGCGACGAAGTACTCCATGTCCGGCGTCATGCTGCCGAGCAGCAGGCCGGACAGGCTCAGGCTCGGCGCGAGCCGGCGCAGCGGCACCGCGAACAGCGGATGCGAGAACGTGAACGGCATGTCGGCCTCCTTTTCAGCCTGATCGGGCGCAGGTCCCGATTCCCGCGAAATCCGGGAACCGGGACGGCGCCTCTTTCTGCTACGACGAGCATCGGCTGGAAAAGGCTTCTATAAAATGCGGTTCAGCCTGCGCCGCCCTCCACGCCTCCTCTGCGCCGCAGCATGCCGGCGGCGAACAGCAGCGTGCCGATCCAGCCGCATGCCGAGGCGAACAGCAGCATCCAGCTCAGCGTCAGATGGTCCGACAGGCCGGTGCTGAGCAGCGGCCCGACCGTGCCGCGGATGCCGAACAGCATGAGGTGGATCGAGAAGACGGCGCCTTCGCGTCCAGGGGCGAGGCGGAAGATGAACGCCAGGATGCCGATGTCCCAGATCGCCTCGCCCATGCCCTGGATAAAGTTGCCGAGCATGACGGCCTCGTACGTGCCCCAGAGGCCGTACAGCATCGGCACGACCGCATAGGCGCCGATGCCGGCGAGCAGCGTATAGCGGATGTCGAACCGGTCCAGCATCCTCCCCGCGATCAGGTAGGTGAGCAGCAGCGCCGTGAAGTAGGCGACACGCGTCAGGCCGATCTCGGCATTGGACAGGCCGAGGTAGGATACCTGGAAGATCTGGTAGAGCGGATAGGCGAGCATGTTGCCGAAGCCGGCGAACATCGTCGCGCCGAGAAACGCCGCCAGCGGCCGGTTGCTCTTGACGAGCTCCCATTGGGACCGGGGGCTGAAGCGCGGCGGCGCCGTCCGGCGCGGCGGCTCCTTGCGCAGCTTCATCGTCTGGAACAGCAGGATCGACGCGACGCCCATGAGCGATGCCGCCGCCAGCGGGCCGGACGGACCGGACGCCTCGGCCCAGATGCCGACCAGATACGACATCGGAATCATGAGCACGCCGGAGGCCATCCGTACATAGCCCATCAGGCGTCCCCGCAGGTCGGGCGGATAGATTTTGGGCAGGAACGCCGCGTAAGCCGGCGCCTGAATGCCCATCAGCAGCTGGAAGGCGAACGCCGTCGCCACATAGACCTGCGGATCCGGAAACAGCGCCGGAAGCAGGATGAGCAGCCGTCCGATCAGATTCGGCAGGACGACGTAAGGCTTCGGCTTGCCGCTGCGCTCGATGAGCGCCGCCCATAGCGGGGAGAAGATCAGTCCGACCGCCGGCGCGGCGGCGAGCAGGCCCGCCTCCGCGTTGCTCGCCCCCTGCTTGAGCGCGAACGTGATGAAAAACTGGTTGATGACGACGTTGAACAAGCTGAACAGGCAGGTGGCCGCAAGGTCGATCCTCGCGTTGAGCCAGACTCGGGGGCTCATGACCATGCCGAATTTCAGCAGACGGGCCCTTCCTGGCCGTCCTTCTGCTTGCACTTGATGCACCTTCGCTTCTTCGAATGATCTTGCCGGACGAAGTGGCTTCGTCCGGCCGCATCCACATTATGGTCCAACGGAACCGGCGTGTACATCTTTTTTTGAGGCGGCGCCGCCCTTGGCGCGCCGCGTGCGAACTCCCGCAGCTAGCGCAGCGCCAGCAGCAGCAGACACGCCGCCGAAGCGCAGGCCAGCAGCAGCAAGTCCGCGCGGGTGAACCGCAGCCGGAACGCCGCCGTCTTGCCGGCCGCGCCATGTCCGAACCCGCGCGCCTCGAGCGCGTCGGCCACCGAGTCGCCGAGCCGGATGAGCGACAGCAGGAACGGCAGCACGATGCGGGAGAGCATCGCCGCCGGAACCTTGCCTGGACGCGCCGCCAGCTTGCCTCGAGCCGCCGCAATGCGCGCGTACCGTCCCCACTCTCCGGCCAGCAGCGGCAAAAAGCGGAACAGCAGCGAGATGGACAGCGTCACTCGCGACACCGGCGCGCCGAAGCGGGCGAGCGGCCGCAGCAGCTGATCCGCGGCCCGCTGCAGCCGGAAGGGCGGCAGCAGCGAGAGCAGCGGCAGGCCGAGCAGCAGCACGGCAAATAGGCGCGTCAGCTTGAACAGCGTCAGCGCAGCGGACGGCGCATCGAACCCGATCGGCGACAGCTGGATGCCGGCGATGGCCGCCAGCGTCAGCGCAAAGACGGCATAACCGCGCGCCAGCGGCAAATAAAGCCGGATGCGCTCCCGCTGGCTGGCCGCCAGCAGCACCGCTCCGGCGAGCGCCAGCGTCAGGCCGGTCCAATTGCTCTGGGCCATGACGCCGGCGCCGACGAGCAAATACGACGCGACTAGCGCGCGCGGGTCGGGCAGGCCGCTGCCGGGCAGGCGCGCTTGCGCGCCGGCTGCGTCGGGCTGCGGCTCGGCCGGCGAGTCGGGCGAGTCGGCATCTGCGGGCGTTTCGGCCGCGCAGTCGGACTCCGCAGCGAGATCCGCGCCCGCCAGCCGCTCCGCCAGCTCCTCCGGCTCGAGCCAGAGGCGTCCCTCCTCCGCCGCGCCGAAGCGCGCGGCTGCGAGCAGCTGCGGCGGAGCGGCGCCATCCCCGCGCGCGGCAAGCTGGCGGGCATAGCTTTTCGCAGGCAGCGTCTCCTTGAGCGCGCCTGCTTCCATGACGGCGACGCCGTCGGCGATCGGCAGCAGCGCCGCAAGGCTATGCGCCGACACGACGGCCGAGCCCCCGTGCGCCCGGTGCCGCCGCAGCAGCTCCGCCAGCCGCTCGATCCCCTCGGCGTCCAATCCGGCCGCCGGCTCGTCCAGCAGCAGCCATTCCGGCCCGCCGACGAGCGCGCAGGCCAACGCGAGCCGGCGCTGCTGGCCTCCGCTCAGCGTCAGCGGGTCCTGCTCCAGCAGCCGCTGCGGCAAGACAGCCTGCCGCAGCGCTTCCGCTATGGCGCCGTCCCGCTCGGTTGCCGTCAGCCGGAACGGCCGCGCGGAGTACTCGAGCTCTTCCCTCACCGTCCGCGCGAACCACTGCGTCTCGGACTGCTGGAGCGTCGCGCCGAGCCGAAGCAGCACGGCCCGGTTCGGCCGCTTGCCGAGCCAGAGCCGGTCGGGACCGTATCGGATCGTTCCCGTCGAAGGCATCCGCAGCCCGGCCAGCGATTCCAGCAGCGTCGACTTGCCGGAGCCGTTGCTGCCGACGAGCAGCAGGATGCGCCCTGGCGGCACCCGCAGCTCCGTCGCGGCTCCCTTGCCCACGTCAGCCGCGTCGGGACGGAACTGCTCCACCGCCAAGCCTGATTCGGCCGCATCGGCAAGATCGGCGTCCTCCATTCCGCGCCGGCGGCGATCGATCGCGACGGAGCGCTCGCCGCGCGCAGACTCCTTCTGCTCCGCGCCGTCGGGTCCGCCTCCATCTGCCCCGTCGGACACCGCTCCCGACGCTTCGGCGGCATGCCTTTCGCCAGACGACGGCTCCAGCGCCGGGGCGAGCTCCTCCAGCCGCAGCGGCAGCCGGCTCAGCCTCCGGCCCCGATCCTGCAGCGCCCAAGCCGCGCGCACGGCATAAGGCGCGGCCAGCCCGACCCGCTCGCAGGCCGAAGCCTCTCCGCCCTCCCGAACGAAAAACGCATCGGCGCGTCCGTCGAAATCAATCTTGCCGTCCGCCAGTGCCAGCACGCGGTCCTCTCTCTCCAGCTCGTCCAGCCGCTGGGTGCACCATACGACGGCCGCCCCGGCCCGGTGAAGCTGCCGCACTTGCTGGAGCACGAGCCGCGCCGATTCCGCGTCCAGCATCGACGTCGCCTCGTCGAACAGCAGCGCCGGCGAGCCGGCCGCGACCGCGCCGGCGATGGCGACGAGCTGCTTCTGCCCGCCCGAGAGCCGCTCCGCCGGCGTGTCGGCCAGCGCCTCCAGGCCGAAGCGCTTCAACGTCTTCTGCACCGTGCTCAAAATCCGCGATCCTTCCATGCCCGCGTACTCGAGCGTGAGAATAAGATCCTCCCTCGCCGTCGATCCGACGAGCGCCGCATCGGGCTGCTGCAGCACGACGGCAAAAGGCCGTTCGGCGAAAGGCGCGGCGGCGAACCGCTGATGCCGGATTCCGTCAGGCGAAGCGCCGAAGCCCGCCAATTCGCGAAGCAGCGTCGACTTGCCGGAGCCGTTGCTGCCGCATAGAGCGAGCCACTCTCCCTGGCGCAGCTCCAGGCTGGCCGGCCCTAATATCGTTCGAAGCCGCTCCTGAACGACTCTCTGCACGATATGCCCGTCCCAACGGACAAGACGTTCTTCCGCTGCTTGCGCCCTTTGCATGTCCTGATTCCATCCTTCTGCCGGCTTCGGCCTGGTCTGCAAAAAAAGGCCCGGTCCGGCTTCTCAAACCGGGAAGGCTATGCTACAATCCGTTCTGTCAACCAAATCTATCATATCAAGGTTAACCTATCAATCTGAAGTTCCGACATCACCAAAGGAGAGATTGTTCGTGCCCACCGTATCTCCGCTTCGCCGCATCGTCTTCATCGCGCTGTTCGCCGCCCTGTTCGTCGTCTTCAGCGCCATCCAGATCCAGCTCGGCTTCTCCCCGGTGCCGTTCACGCTGCAGACGATGGCCGTAGCGCTCGCAGCCTCGTTCCTCGGGGCCAGGGACAGCTTCCTCAGCCTCATGC
The DNA here is from genome assembly GCF_012676905.1 of Paenibacillus albicereus. NCBI lineage: Bacteria > Bacillati > Bacillota > Bacilli > Caryophanales > Paenibacillaceae > Paenibacillus > Paenibacillus albicereus. The sequence continues at coordinate 2,715,054 of NZ_CP051428.1, forward strand.
TTGTCTATGCCCTTACCGCGACCGGCTTGCCGCTCATCGGCTATAAAGGCGGACTCTCGCTCTTTGCCGGACCGACGGCAGGATTTCTATGGATCTTCCCGGCGTGCGCCTTGCTGATCGGGCTGATCGTGCCGCGCCTGCTCGCCCGCACCGCGGAGCTCGGCCCCGTGCGGACGTTCCTCGGGACGCTGATCGTCATGGAGCTGTTCGGCTCTCTGCTCGCCTACGTGGGCGGCATCCCATGGCTGATGCAGGCGACCGGCATGAGCTTCGCCAAAGCGATGGCCGGCGGCTGCTATCCGTTTCTGCTGCCCGACCTGCTCAAGAACATCGTGGCCGCCGCAGCAGCCGTCGCGCTGCGCTCCTACCTGCCTTCGCTGCGGCTGCTCCGCGCAGCCGAACGTTCCGAGCATCCGACCGCAGCCGCATAAGCATTCGCAGCAAAAAACAGCCGCGCCCATGGCGCGGCTGTTTTTTTTGGCTTCCGTCTTCGCGATCAGAGCGACATGCGGTAGATGTTCTGCACGTCCTGCTCATCCAGCTTGCGGAAATGGCCGATCTTGCGTCCGGGAGCCGCCTTGCCCGCCATCTCCTCGAGCCGGCTCTCGTCGATGCCGTAGTCGGCCAGCCGGGACGGCGCTCCGAGCGAGCTCCAGAACTCGCGCAGGCGGCGGATACCCTCCTCCGCGATCTCGCGATCGCCGCGCCCGTCGTCCTTGACGTCGAAGACGTTGACCGCAAGCTGCTTGAAGCGGCTGACGTTGTCGTCCAGCACGTAGGTCATCCAGTTCGGGAACAGAATCGCCAGGCCGCCGCCATGCGGGATGTCGTACACGGCGGAGAGAGCATGCTCCATGTCGTGGTTGGCCCAGTCGCCGAGCGTGCCCATCGCCAGCACGCCGTTCAGCGCCATCGTGCCGGCGTAGAGGATCGTGCCGCGGTGCTCGAGATTGGCGAGATCGTCGACCAGCTTGGGGGCGGTACCGACAACCGCGCGCAGCACCGACTCGCAGAAGCCGTCCTGTACCGGCGTCAGCGCGTCATGATGGAAGTATTGCTCGAACACATGGGACATCATGTCGACGATGCCGTAGACCGTATGATCCTTGGGCGCGGTCGCCGTGAACGCCGGATCGAGGATCGAGAAGCGGGGAAACACATGCGGGCTGCCCCAGCCGTGCTTCTCCTGCGTCTCCTCGTTGGTGATGACCGAGCCGCTGTTCATCTCGCTGCCGGTCGCAGCCAGCGTCAGGATCGTGCCGAGCGGCAGCGCTTCCTGAACGGAAGCCTTGCGGCTGACGATATCCCAGAAGCTGCCTTCGTAGCGGGCCGCCGCCGCGATCGCCTTGCCGCAGTCAAGCGTGCTGCCGCCGCCGACGGCGAGCACCCAGTCGATGCCGTGCTCGCGGCACAGCTCCGCTCCGCGATGCACGGTGGAGAGGCGCGGATTGGGCTCGACGCCGGCGAGCTCGACGACGCTGCAGCCGGCTTCGGCCAGCACGCCGAGCACTTGGTCGTACAAGCCGCTGCGCTTGATGCTGCCGCCGCCGTAGGCGAGCAGCACCTTGCGGCCGAGCTTGTCCGCTTCCTTGGCGAGCTGCTGCAGCTGTCCCTCTCCGAAGTAAAGCTTCGTCAGGTTATGGAATACGAATGGTCTCATGCCGTCCCGCCTCCTTCTATTCGTCGCAGCTTTCGGGATCTTCCGGACGGGCGCCGTCGAGCGTGATCTTCTCCGCGACCGTATCCTGGATGATGGAGACGACCATCTGCAGCAGGTAATTGATGTCCGCCTGGCTCTGCTGGAACTGGCTGACGATCGGAATGCCGTCCAGCTCGTTCTGGAGGTCGTCCATCTCCCCTTCGATCTTCTGCACCATCGTCGGGTTCTTGAACGTCTGCTCGAAGGCGACGAGCTCCTTCTGCTTTTTCTTCAGGGTGGACATGAGTCCCTGCACCCGGTCGTTGCCCTTGATCTGATCCTCGGCCTTGCGGAACTGCTGCACCTCGTCGGAGGAGAAGATCAGCCCGGCGAGCTCGCGCGCCTTTTGCATGATGTCGTCGCGCACGAGCAGCTCCCGCGTATCGTAGACTTCGACGGGACAGTTCGGTCCGTGGTCATGCACTTGCCCAGGCTTCAGCGCCGATGGTTGCTGTTCTGCCATTTGTCAATCGCTCCTGTCTGCTGACGTGTATGTAGAGCCATGCGGCGTAGCACCGCTTGGTCTGGTTGTCCAAGTCCACATTATACCACTCCGCGGACATAAAAACGACTGCCCGCTTCGGGCAGCCGCATGGGCCGGATGGCGGACGGCTCCGGCCTGCCGCTTCTCGGACCTTCCGGCTTCAGCCGACGATTTCGGCCGTGTCGCCGTTTTTGACGCCGGCCGCGTTGGCCTCGTCCGTATCGATGTGCATGTCCAGCGCGTAGCTGTCCGACACGCGGGCGATGACATTCTCGAAAACGAGGCCGCGCTCGCCGCCGACGCGCACGTTCAGCAGCTGCTGGTCCTCGATGCCCCAGCGAGCCGCGTCATCCGTATGGAAATGGATATGGCGCGCCGCCACGATGACGCCTTCCTCGATCGTGAGCTCTCCGGCCGGACCGGTGATCGTGATGCCGGCCGAGCCGGCGATGTTGCCGGATTCGCGCACCGGCGCAGGCACGCCGATCGCGAACGCGTCCGTGCGGGAAATTTCGAGCTGAGTCGCCTTGCGCGCCGGGCCGAGGATGCGCACCTTCGGGAAAGCGCCTTTGGACCCTTTGACGGCGACCGTCTCGTTGGCGGCGAACTGCCCCGGCTGCGACAGCGGCTTGAACTCGGTCAGCTCATAGCCGGCTCCGAAGAGCGCTTCGACATGGGCTTGCGATAAATGGATATGGCGCGCGGAGACGCCTACAGGTACGGTTTTGGTCATGATGATCTCCCTTTCTCGACTTGCTTTCTGGACGGAATGGCGAGTCGAAACCCGCTCCGACATTCAGAACAAACAACCCGCTTCCGGGAATGAACGGAGGCAGACTTGTCTTGTTTCATTATAGCTTTCTCGAATGGTCATGTCGAATGGCCGCGTTTCGCCCCTTCGGCATCCCCCGCACACGTCCATCGATCGCCGAAGCCGTCTGGTCCGCAATGAAAAAAAACGCTTGTCCAGACCTCTCCGCATCGCAGAAGGGTCTGTCCAAGCGTTTCTTTTAAGCCTTCATTCGGCACGCTAGACGAAATCCGCGGCCAGCTTCGCGAAGTCCTCGCGGGAAATCTTGATGTCCTGGTTCACGAGTCCCTGCTCCTTGAACCCGGTAATGAGGTTCTCGTAGGAGCGGCGCTTCGTGTCCTGATAGACCAGGCCGGTGACGAGTCCGTTCGTCTCCATGATCTTCGTCATGGCGGCAAGGCGATTCGACGGGTCATAGCCTTCGCCGGCCTCGCCGTCGAGGTTCACGATATTTTCCTTGAACCAGTCGTACGTGTTGACCTTGTTGAACGTGACGCAGGGGCTGAAGACGTTGATAAGCGAAAAGCCTTCATGCTTGATGCCGGCCTCGATCAGCGCGGTCAGCTGCTTGAGGTCGCTCGAGAACGACTGCGCCACGAACGTCGCGCCCGCCGACAGGGCGATCTCCAGCGGCGAGAGGACCGACTCGATCGAGCCCTCCGGCGTGGACTTCGTCTTGAAGCCTTCCGCGCTGCGCGGGGAAGTCTGTCCCTTGGTCAGCCCGTAAATCTGGTTGTCCATGACGATGTAGGTCAGGTTGACGTTGCGCCGGATCGCATGCACCGTATGCCCCATGCCGATCGCGAAGCCGTCGCCGTCGCCGCCGGAGGCGATGACGGTCAGCTCGCGGTTCGCCAGCTTGACGCCTTGGGCGATCGGCAGCGCGCGGCCGTGGATGCCGTGCAGCCCGTACGCGTTGATGTAGCCGGAAATCCGGCCCGAGCAGCCGATGCCCGAGATGACGGCGAGCTGCTCGGGCTCGAGTCCGACGTTCGCCGAAGCCCGCTGGATGGCGGCCTGGATGGAGAAGTCTCCGCAGCCCGGGCACCAGTTCGGCTTGACGTTGTTGCGGAATTCCTTAAATGTGGCCAATTTGGCTCATCTCCTTCGACGCTTCATAAACCTCGGACGGCAGGAACGGATTGCCGTCGTATTTGAGCAGGCTGCGGATCTTGTCCGCGCGGCCGCAATGGAGCTTGATCTGCGCCGCCAGCTGGGCGGTCGCGTTGTTCTCCAGGACGATGACGGTGCCGGCCGCCTCCAGGTACGGAGCCAGCTGCTCCGCCGGGAACGGATGGATCTGCCGGATCTGGATCTGGCCGGTCGAAGCTCCGTCCCGCTCGAGGCGGGTGCGCGCTTCCTCGATCGTGCCGCCGGTCGAGCCCATGCCGACGATCAGGATGTCCGGGCGCTCATGCGGCACGTCGACGCGGATCGCCTCGGGGATGAGCAGGTTGGCCAGCTTGCCGAGACGCTTATCCATCATCCGCTTGCGGTTGAGCGCGTTCTCGGACGGACGTCCGGTCTCGTCGTGCTCGACGCCGGTCACATGGTGCAGGCCGCCCTTGTCGCCCGGCAGCGAGCGCGGCGATACGCCGTCCTCGGTGAGCTCGTAGCGCTTGAACAGCACGTTCGGCTCGAGCTCAGGCAGCTCGCGCTGCAGCTTGCCGCGGCGGATCTCGATGCGGTCGTAGTCCAGCGGCTCGCAGCTCTGCTTGCCGAGCGACAGTTGCAGGTCCGTCATGAGGATGACCGGCACCTGGTACTCCTCGGCGATGTTGAACGCCTCGACCGTATCGTAGAAGCAGTCCTCGATGCTCGCCGGGGCGATGACGACCTTGGGAATCTCGCCGTGCGTGCCGTAGACCATCGCATTGAGGTCGGATTGCTCCTGCTTGGTCGGGAGTCCGGTCGAAGGACCGCCGCGCTGCGTGTCGACGATGACGAGCGGCTGCTCCGTCATGCCGGCGAGGCCGATCGCCTCCATCATGAGGGACAAGCCGGGGCCGGCGGATGCGGTCATCGTCCGCACGCCGGCGTAGTTCGCGCCGATCGCCATCGTGACGGCCGCGATCTCGTCCTCCGTCTGCACGACCGTGCCGCCGAACTTCGGCAGCTTCTTGATGAGGTATTCCATGATCTCGGACGCCGGCGTAATCGGATAGGCGCTCATGAGGCGGCAGCCCGCGGCTACGGTGCCGAGGCCGATCGCCTCGTTGCCGATCATGAACAGCTTCTGCTTGCCGTCGGCCGGCTCCAACGCGAACGCCTCCAGCGGTCCTCCTGCCTGCTCGAGGACGAATTCGGCGCCGCGCTTGACGGCTTCGACGTTCTTTTCGACGATCGCCGGACCTTTGCGTCCGAACTCTTCCTCGACCGCCTGGTTGAACACCTCAAGCGGCAGGCCGAGCAGCGCCCATGAAGCGCCGGAGGCGACCATGTTCTTCATGAGGGACGTTCCGAGCTCTTCGGCGATCGCCGTGATCGGCACGGCGAACAGGCGGGCGTCGATGCCCTCCGGCAGCTCCGGCTTGAATTTCGCGTCGGCGACGACGACTCCGCCGGGGCGCAGCTCCGGCGCGTTGAGGTCGATGCTCTCCTGATCGAATGCGACAAGAATATCGAGATCGTCCGAGATCGCTCGGATCGGCTGCGTGCTGATGCGAATCTTGTTATTGGTATGGCCGCCCTTGATTCTCGAAGAAAAGTGGCGGTATCCGTACAGATAGTACCCGAGACGGTTGAGGGCGGTGGAGAAGATCCGGTCCGTGCTTTCCACGCCTTCTCCCTGCTGGCCCCCGATCTTCCAAGACAGCTGACTAATCACGATAAGTCCAACTCCTCATCTGCTGTGAGAACTGCTTTCAATCCTTCTAAATTTTATGCCTCGCTATTGAAAAATGCAAGGAAATATCGGAACTTGCCGCATTCGGCATTCCAATGAAAGTGATAAAGATTCCTGATAAAGCGGTCATATCCGTTTAATCCGGGAGGTTTTTCAATAAAAAGCGGACTGCGTTGCCGCCCAGGAGCTTTTCGGCGAACGTCGCGCCGTAGGCCCGCTCGACTTCCTGCCGCACATGGACCGCTTCGCCGGCATGGCGCAAGCCTTTCGCATACTGCTCGATGCCGTCGAAATCCGATCCCAGCATCAATTGGTTTTCCCCTCCGAGGGAGCAGATATGTTCGATATGAGGCAGCAGGTCGCGCGCCTCGGCCTGCCCGCGATCCGTCATGAAATAGGGCACGTAGGTCAGTCCGATGCGGCCGTCCATGGCGATCAGAGCGCGCAGCTGGTCGTCGGTCAGGTTGCGCGGATGCGGGCAGATGCGCCGCGAGTTGGAATGGGAAGCGATCAGCGGCCGTTCGGTCCGCTCGACGAGCTCCCAGAAGCCGGTGTCGGTCAGATGGGAGACATCGAGCACCAGGCCGAGATCGCGCGCCTCGTCGACCAGCTTCCGGCCTTTGACGGTCAGCCCTCCTTGCCTCGGCTCCAGCACGCCGTCCGCGGCCCAGTTGGCGTAGTTCCACGTCAGCCCGAGCACGCGCACCCCAAGGGCGAACGCCGTCCGGAGAAGCGTCCCGTCTCCTTGCAGCGCATCCGCTCCCTCCAGCGTCAGCAACGCGGCGATCTTGCCCTCCTGCAGCGCCCGTTCCAGATCGCGACGTCCGAGGACCTTCCGGTACCCGGCATGAGCGGCGATCTTCCGCTCGAACAGATCGATCGACCGGAGCACCGCATCCATCGTTTTCGGCTTCGATTCCGTCAGATAGACCGCATAGGCCTGAAGCATGTAGCCGCCCGCCCGCTGACGGTCGAGCGTCGCGTCGATCGTGACCGGCCCGTGATTGTTGGCCGAGTCGATCGGATCTAGATCGGGATCCGCCAGCAGCTTGCTCAGCACGTCGCAGTGGAAATCTGCGATGAGGCACTCTTGGCCCAATTCCTTCACGTTCAATTCGTCCGCCTCCTGTCCGTTCGCGGCCCCCGATGCCGGCCTTTCCTCTACGTTATGCCGCCGGCTCGACGAAAACGCAAAAAAACCTGCTTACACCGTAAACAGGTCGTTGCCTATGCGACTTATGCTCCGCTCAGCGAGGCTCTACGATCAGCTTGATTGCGGTTCGGTCCTCGCCGTCGATGACGATATCGGTGAAAGCCGGGATGCAGATCAGGTCAACGCCGCTCGGCGCGACGAATCCCCTTGCGATCGCGACCGCTTTGACGGCTTGATTCAAGGCGCCTGCCCCGATCGCTTGAAGCTCGGCCGCACCACGCTCCCGGAGAACTCCTGCCAGCGCCCCTGCTACGGAATTAGGATTGGACTTTGCGGAAACTTTTAAGACGTCCATGTCGAGTACCTCCTCAGGAATAGTGGCGTATCCCTATATCCCTAAACCTATTCGAGAGAGGACAAAAAATTCCTGCTTCCGCAGCGGCATTACCCCTGCCAGGCGATGTCAGGTCAAGAGGCAGCCTAAAACATCGCGAGCGACGTTTCCGTCAGCCGAATCTTCTCGAACCGCTGCGCCCGTCCTGTCGCTTCATCCAGCACAGCCAGCACGCCGTGCAGATGCCAGTCTCCCTCCGCCACGACGAATCGGGACGGCAAGCCGGTCAAGAACTTGTGCAGCACCGCATCGCGCTCCATCCCGAGGATGCCGTCCATCGGCCCCGTCATGCCGACATCGGTCAGGAAAGCCGTGCCCTCCGGCAGAATCCGGTCATCGTTCGTCTGGACATGCGTATGGGTGCCGACGACGATGGAAGCCCGGCCGTCCAGATACCAGCCCATCGCGATCTTCTCCGATGTCGCCTCGGCATGGAAATCGACGAGCACGCAGCTCGTCTCGCGCTTCAGCCGCTCCAGATGCGCGTCGGCCGTCTTGAACGGGCAGTCGTTCGGAGGCAGGAACGTGCGTCCCTGGACGTTGAGGATGCCCAGCTTTTTGCTGCCGGCCTTGATGACCGTGGAGCCGATGCCCGGAGCTTCGCTCGAGAAGTTCGCCGGACGGACGAGCCGCGATTCGTCGTCGATCCAATCGAACAAATCCTTGTTGTCCCACGTGTGGTTGCCCATCGTAATGCCGTTCACGCCCCAGTCGAAAAACTCCTTGGCGATCGCGGCGGTGATGCCGCGGCCGGCGGCGGCGTTCTCGCCGTTGACGATGACGATATCCGGGTTGTGCTTGGCTCGGAGCGCGGGCAGCGCCTTGCGCAGCGCCGCTCGGCCGACGTTGCCGACGATGTCGCCGATAAACAGAACCTTCATTCTTGTTGCCTCCTGTCATGACAAAATCCCGCTCCGGCAGGAGCGGGATGGTCTGGGTCGCCTACTTGGCGTATTCGACCGCACGGGTTTCGCGGATGACCGTGACCTTGATATGTCCCGGATAATCCAGCTCCCCTTCGATCTTTTTGGTGATGTCGCGCGCCAGGCGGAACGCTTCCGTATCGTCGATCTTCTCGGGCTGAACCATGACGCGAACCTCGCGCCCAGCCTGGATGGCGTACGATTTCTCGACGCCGTCGAACGATTCGGAGATCGCCTCGAGCTTCTCCAGACGCTTGATGTACGTCTCGAGCGTCTCGCGGCGCGCTCCCGGACGGGCAGCGGACAGCGCGTCCGCAGCTCCGACGAGCATCGCGATGACCGAGGTCGCCTCGCAGTCGCCATGATGGGACGCGATGCTGTTGATGACGACCGGATGCTCCTTGTACTTGCGGGCCAGCTCGACGCCGATCTCGACATGGGAGCCCTCGACTTCATGGTCGAGCGCCTTGCCGATATCATGCAGCAAGCCGGCACGCTTGGCCAAGGTGACATCCTCGCCCAGCTCGGCAGCCATCAGGCCGGTCAAATAAGCGACCTCCATCGAGTGCTTCAGCACGTTCTGGCCATAGCTTGTCCGGTACTTCAGGCGGCCGAGAATTTTGATGAGATCCGGGTGGATCGCATGCACCCCGACCTCGAAGGTCGCCTGCTCGCCGTATTCGCGGATCCGCTCGTCCACCTCGCGGCGGGACTTCTCGACCATCTCCTCGATCCGGGCGGGATGGATCCTGCCGTCGGCGACCAGCTTCTCCAGCGCCGTGCGGGCAATCTCCCGACGAATCGGATCGAATCCGGACAAGATGACCGCTTCCGGCGTATCGTCGATAATCAGGTCGATGCCGGTAAGCGTCTCGAGCGCGCGGATGTTGCGGCCCTCGCGGCCGATGATGCGGCCCTTCATCTCCTCGTTCGGCAGCGTCACGACGGATACCGTCGTTTCCGCGACATGATCGGCGGCGCAGCGCTGGATGGCCAGGGAGATGATGTCGCGGGCTTTTTTGTCCGCTTCTTCCTTGGCTTGCTGCTCCAGCTCCTTGATCATCTGCGCCGTCTCATGACGGACCTCCTGCTCCACGTTGTTGAAGATGATCGTCTTCGCATCCTCTGTGGTCAGGCCGGAAATCCGCTCCAGCTCGCTCTGCTGCTGACGGTAGATGGAGTCAATCTGCTCTTGCGTTTCCTCGATTCGTTTCTCCTTGTTGGCTACCAATTCTTCTTTGCGTTCGAGTGCCTCAATTTTCTTATCCAACGACTCCTCTTTTTGCAGCAAGCGCCTTTCAAGACGCTGATTCTCATTGCGTCTCTCCCGAATGTCCTTGTCCGCTTCCGAACGGAGTTTATGGATTTCGTCTTTCGCTTCCAGCACCGTTTCTTTTTTCACCGCATCCGCTTCCTTTTTCGCCTGTTCGACGATCTGGAGGGCGGCCTGCTCGGCACTGGAAATCTTAGCCTCGGCAAACGACTTTCGGACGAAGTAACCAATCCCAAAGGTAATCGCGCCAACAACGAGAACGATCAAGATCCACCAGATGGTGTCCATCTTGTTCACCTCCTCGTTGCATTCACCAAGGCATCAGCCGGGAATGATATTCAATTGTTGCCATTCGGATCCATACTGTGCTTTACGACTGTAGAAATGGAGACAAAAAACCTGAACCCATTTACGGAAGGAAAGGCATCCCATGCCAGATGGATGCTTTATTATTGTAGCTTTCCATAAAATCAATTGTCAAGCCAGCCCCCGTCGGCCTCGTCCTCGCCTCCGGCAGCGCCTTGGATATGCCGCACGGTCTCCCGTACGAGATCGCTCGAAAAGCCCCTTCGCAGCAGAAAGCCGGTCAGCTTCATGCGCTTGTCGCGCTCATCTCCCTTCAGGCTGCGCCATTTCTTCTCTCCGGCCTTGAGCGCGGTCCGCCGTTCCTCCTCGTCGTCGAGAGCTTCGACCGCGCGGCCTGCCGTCTCCTTGGGGATGCCGCGCTGCTCCAGCTCCATCCGGATGAGCCGCCTGCCCTTCTGGCTGCCTCGCAGCCGCTGGGAAGCGAACATGCGGGCATAGTCGCGATCGTCGATGACGCGCTCCTGCTGCAGCCGCTCGATCGCGTGGCGGATGTCCTCCTCCTCGAATTCCTTTCGCTTCAGATAAGAGGTCATTTCCTTTGTCGTCCGCATCTTGAAGCCGACGTAGAAGACGGCGGCCGCATACGCCCGGTATCGGGCGTTCTCCTCCGCGATGCGCGCCATCAGCTTCGGCTCGATGAGCGCACCCTTGAGCAGGCGGTATTTGACGAGGATGTCCTCATGCACGGACAGCTCCGGCTCCTCGCTGCCTTCGATATAGATCCAATAGATCGATGCCTTTTTCTCATCCTGCTCGACGCGCGTAATCCGTTTTTCCTGCTCCTCCATCCCAGCCGCCGCCTCCCTCGTCCTTTAATGAAGAAAAAGCATCCCTGACTCCATCAGGGATGCTTGCCATGCCGGTATTTCCGCAGAGCGGAAAGGAAATCAGACGTCGAGCTCCAGCTCCTCGAACTCGTCCTCCTCGTCCTTGGAGACTTCGGCGCCGGCGGCGCGGTCCGCAGCCGCGTTGAGGTTGTGCGCTTCGCGAATCTTGCCTTCAATCACGCCCGCGACCGCCTCGTTGTCCTTGAGGAACTGCTTGGCATTCTCCCGTCCTTGGCCCAGACGGTCGCCGTTATAGCTGAACCAGGCGCCGCTCTTCTGCACGATGTCCATCTCCACGCCGATGTCGATGATGCTACCGACGCGGGAAATGCCTTCGCCGTACATGATGTCCAGCTCGGCCTGACGGAACGGAGGCGCGACCTTGTTCTTGACGACCTTGATGCGGGTCCGGTTGCCCACGACGTCCGTGCCTTGCTTGATGCTCTCGATGCGGCGCACGTCCAGACGCACGCTGCTGTAGAACTTCAGGGCGCGTCCGCCTGGAGTCGTCTCCGGGTTGCCGAACATGACGCCGACCTTCTCGCGGAGCTGGTTGATGAAGATGGCGATCGTCTTGGACTTGCTGATCGCTCCGGACAGCTTGCGCAGCGCCTGCGACATGAGGCGCGCCTGCAGGCCGACGTGGGTGTCGCCCATCTCGCCCTCGATCTCGGCCTTCGGCACGAGCGCCGCGACGGAGTCGATGACGATGATGTCGACGGCGCCGCTGCGCACGAGCGCCTCGGCGATCTCCAGCGCCTGCTCGCCCGTATCCGGCTGGGACAGCAGCAGCTCGTCGATGTTGACGCCGAGCTTGCTGGCATAGAGAGGATCCAGCGCATGCTCCGCGTCGATGAAGGCGGCTTGTCCGCCCGTGCGCTGCACTTCGGCGATCGCGTGCAGGGCGACGGTCGTCTTGCCGGACGATTCCGGTCCATAGACTTCAATAATACGGCCGCGAGGGAAACCCCCGATGCCGAGCGCGATATCCAATGCGAGCGCGCCGCTGGAGACCGTCTCTACGGCCAGCTGGGCGGATTCGCCTAGTTTCATGATGGAGCCTTTTCCGAACTGTTTCTCAATCTGGCGAAGCGCCATATCTAAAGCTGCGCGGCGATCTGACAAGAGATCCACATCCTTCATTCGTCGATTTATAGTTCTATTTTAGTCTACTTGAAGCGGTTTGCCAAGACTTTTTTCGAACATACATTCGCTTTTTTTGAAGCGCGCTCCGTCCCTCCCCGAGTCCCGCCGCCGCCCTGAGAAAGACAAAGAACCGCAGCTGGTCCGACTCGCTGCGGTTCTTCCGTCAACTGCTTCTATTGTACGCCATCGGCGCCGGCCCGCGCAAGCGCCCGCACGGCGCGCCAGCTACTCCGCAAGCGCCCGCACGGCGCGCCAGCTACTCCGCAAGCGCCAGCCAGAGCCGGTACAGGGCGTGCTTGGCGGCGCGGATACGCACCATGTCGCGGTTGCCGCCCGCATTCAGCTCATGCGTCTGGACCTCCCCGCCCTTGCGGGCGATGCCGATATAGACGAGCCCCACCGGCTTGCCCTCCGAAGAGCCCGGTCCCGCCACGCCGGTGACCGACACGCCCCAGTCGCTACCGGTCGTCTCCGCCACCCGCTGCGCCATCAGCGCCGCGGTAGACGCGCTCACGGCACCGGGGGCGTCCGGACCGTCCAGCTGGGCAAGCGGAATGCCGAGCAGCTTGTGCTTCATCGTATTCGTATACGTGACGATGCCGCCGAGGAACTCGCCGCTGCTGCCGGGGATGCCGGTAATCAGCTCGGCCAGCAGGCCGCCCGTGCAGCTTTCCGCCACGCTGACCCGCATCCGCCTCGTCCGCAGCCTTCGCAGCACCGCCTCCTCGAGCGAGATGTCCTCCTCCGCGTAGATATGCGCGCCGAGGCGCTCGCGGATCCGCTGCGCCATGCGCTCGATGCGGTCGAGCGCCTGCGCCTCGTCGGCAGACTTGCTGGAGAGGCGGATCGCGACCTCTCCCTCCTTGGCATAGGGGGCGATCGTCGGATCGCTCTGGCTCTCGATCAGATCGATCAGCTCATGCTCGAGCCGCGACTCGCCGATGCCGGCGAAGCGCAGGATGCGGGAGTGGAGCGGCGCCCCCGCGCCGATCTCGGCCAGCAGCCAGCGCGTCGCCGGTCCTTCGAACATCGGGACCATCTCCTTGGGCGGGCCAGGCAGCAGGATGTAGCGGGTGCCGTCCTGCTCCAGCGCATTGCCGACGGCAAGCCCCGCCTCGTTCTCCAGCGGCTCGCTGCCCTCGATCCAGTTGGCCTGCCGGCGATTGCTCTCCACCATATGGCTGCCCCGGGAGGCGAAAAACCGCTCCATCGCTTCCATCGTCGGCTCGTGGATGAGGATGCGGCGGCCGAGATAGCCGGCAAGCACGTCTTTGGTCAGGTCGTCCATCGTCGGGCCGAGCCCGCCGGTGAACAGCAGCAGGTCGGCGCGGGAACGCGCCGTCTCGATCGCCTGGCGGATGCGGGCGTCGTTGTCGCCGACGACAGTCTGGAAGAAGACGTCGATGCCGAGGGCAGCGAGGCCCTGGGAAAGATAGCGGGCGTTCGTGTTGACGATCTGTCCAAGCAGCAGTTCCGTTCCTACGGCGATGATTTCGGCTTTCACAGCGCTTCACTCCTGTCGTGGATGGACTGTCGATAACGGACAAGGTCCCTTTCCCGGAGAGGAAAGAGACCTTGTGGACTATTCGACGGGAATCAGGTTGCGGTTCTTGACGAAGTAGTCGATGCCGGACCAGATCGTGATGAGGGCCGCGGCCCAGCTGAGGATCAGGTCCATGCGGATGTCCACCAGCGCGAACGGGAAGTTGTTGAGCAGCAGCGCGATGATCATCGCGATCTGCACCCCGGTCTTCCACTTGCCCCAGGTGCTGGCCGCCAGGACGGCGCCCTCGAGCAAGGCGACCTGGCGAAGCCCGGTCACCGCGAACTCCCGGCTGATGATGACGATGGCGATGAACGCGGAAAGCTTGTCCATCTGAACGAGCGAGATGAGCACAGCCGCCACGAGCAGCTTGTCCGCAAGCGGATCGAGCAGCTTGCCCAGATTGGTGACCATCTTGTTCTTGCGGGCCAGATAGCCGTCCAGCCCGTCGGTGCTCGCGGCGATGATGAAGATCAAGGCCGCGATGATCTGCGTGTATGTAAGCTCGAAATCTTCGAACCGGACCATGCCCAGATCGAAACGGATCAATAGAAAAAACAGGATGACAGGCACTAAGAAGATGCGCGCGAGCGTGATCTTGTTGGCCAGGTTCAAGCCCTTCCCCTCCCTGACGTTTCAAACTTCACAAGTATAATCGAAGCGGAAGCGGCCTGTCAAAAGCAGGAACGCCGGCCGTCAGCGATAATTGGTGTACTGCAGCTCGAGCTCGAGATTCGCTCCGCGAAGCAGCGAGATGACCGCCTGCAGGTCGTCCCGGCTCTTGCCCGTCACGCGCAGCTGGTCGCCCTGGATCTGGCTCTTCACCTTCAGCTTGGAATCGCGGATGAGCACGTTGATCTTCTTGGCGTCGTCCTGGCCGATGCCTTGCTTGAGCTTGATCCGCTGGCGGACCGTCCCGAGCGAGGCGGCCTCGATCTTGCCGAAGTCCATGTTTTTGATCGGCACTCCGCGCTTGATCATTTTCGTCTGGAGGATGTCGATGACGCTTTTCAGCTTGTACTCGTCATCGGAGGCGACGATCAGCTCCTCCTTCTCCAGCTTGATGCTGCTCTTGCTCCCTTTGAAATCGAAGCGGTTCTCAATTTCCTTTTCCGCTTGGTCGATGGCGTTGCTCAGCTCCTGCAGGTCTACCTTGGATACGATATCGAACGAACTTTCCGAACTCATAGGTCCAATCCTCCTTGCGTATTCATCGTTCTCTATTATAAATCATCCGAAAGCGAATGTATAACGCGCCTCCGGGGCGCAGAAAGGCGCTCCTTCCCGAAAGAAGGCAGCGCCTTTTAGCCTTGGGCTCGCGGGTGCGAGCGTTGCGGCGAGAGAAGCGAAAGAGCGTCTCACTCGTTTGAATCGTTCGCGGCATCGGCTTCGTCCGAGGAAGAAGCCGCATCGTCCGCGGCCGGCTCGAACTGGAAGCGCTTCGGTCCTGAACGGTCTCCGTCCTCCAGAAGCGTGCCGTCGATGTAAAACTCCGTGTTGTCCGCACGTCCCGTATTGACATAGATGATCGAGTCGAGCGGAATCTCGATCGTGTCCTCGGCGGTGACGTTCTTATTGTAGAGAAGGTCGCCGGATTTTCCGCCCTTGCGGGCTTCCAGCCAGGCGCCTCCCGAGAACTTGAGCTGAAGCGTCGGCTGGCCCGTGACGAAGTAATAGTCGACTCCGCCCGACTTGCGGTCGAACGTCACCGCGCCTGCCGGAGGCGTCGGAGTCGGCGTCGGCGTTGGCGACGGGCTCGGCGATGCGATCGCTCCGCTGCCCGGGGAAGCCGTCGGCCGGCTGTCGTTCGGCCCTGGCGTCGACGTCGTCAGCGGCGTCTGGTCCGTGGAATCGGCGCTCTTGGTGCCGTCATCCCGGATGACGAACATCCAGAGCAGGAAGACGATCAGGCCGAGGAACGCCCACATCAGGACGGAGAAGCCGAGCTTGCCGAAGCGCTCCGACATCGTTCTGGACGTCGATGCCTTGCGCGGCGGTTGAGGCGCGGTCGCCGGCTCGGCGGCGGCTGTCTGCGGAGCGGAGGGCAGCTCGTTTTTGTAATAGCTGAGCACCTCCTCCGCGTTCAAGCCGACCGCCTCGGCGTAATTCTTGACGAACGCGCGAGCATAGAAGCTGCCCGGCAGCGCGCTGTAGTTGCCTTCTTCGATCGCGATCAGGTAATGCTTGCGGATCTTGGTCATCTCCTGCAGCTCGTCCAGGGACAAGCCGGATTCTTCCCTCGCGGTCCGCAGGGTTTGGCCCAGTTCAGACATGTCAGGCATAGCCTCCTTTCCGATTAAAAGTCGTTATAATTGACGGTGAAGGAGTCGTAGGTGATCTCCTCGTCCGGCGTATTGCGCAGCTCGATGATGGTCGTAAAAGTGCTGTAATCGAAATTGGACTCGCGGATGAAGATGTCCGGATGCTCGATGACTTTCGTCGAAGGCATCTCCATGATTTCCTGGAGCAGCGAATGGTGCTTCTCATTGGAACGGATCGTGCTGACGATGCCGTCGATGATGAAGATGTTGTCCGGATTCATCTCCTCGCTCGAAAGCTGGCTGCGCACGGTTTGACGGAGCAGCGTGGAGCTGACGAACGTCCAGCGCTTGTTGGAGCAGACGCTGCCGGCGATGATCGATTCCGTCTTGCCGACACGGGGCATGCCGCGCAGTCCGATCACCTGGTTGCCGTCGCGCTTGAAGATCTCGCCCAAGAAGTCGACGAGCAGCCCGAGCTCGTCCCGCGTGAAGCGGAACGTCTTGCGGTCGTCCGAGTCGCGCTCGATGTAGCGTCCATGGCGCACGGCAAGGCGGTCGACCAAGCTCGGAGGACGAAGCTTGTTGACGGTGATGTTTTCGACCTTCTGCAGCATCTTGCCGAGAATCTCGATCTTTTCGTCGTCGTTGGTCTGCAGCAGCATGCCTCGGGTGCGATCCTCGACCCCGTTGATCGTAATGATGTTGACGTTCAGCATGCCGAGCAGGGAAGCGATATCGCCGAGCAGGCCCGGCCGGTTCTTATGTATTTTGTATTCCATATACCACTGTTTCGATTCCATCAATCACACCGTCCCAAGGTTGCAGGCGCTACGAACCGCCTTCATTATAAGCCTACATTCTACAGGATTCGCCACGATTCCGCAATGAGCACGCTCGTTCTGCATGACAGAAAAGCTCCCGTAACCGGGAGCTCTTGTCCATGACGCCGATGATTAACGATGTCCGACCAGCTTCACCATCAGCCGGGCGATCGTCTTGCGCTCATTCTCGTCGCCGACATCCCAGATCTCCTTCAGCACGCGCTGCTCTTCGTTCTTCGGATCGACCTTCTCGTCGAGGAAAGAACCGATTTCATACGCGAGGTTGCCGATCGCTTCTTCGTCCAGGCCGAGCTTCTTGCCTTGCTCCAGCCGCTCGGCTAGGAATTCCTTCCAGGAATCGAAGTTCGAAAGTACAGTAGACATGCGGGTCGCCTCCTTAAAGTCGTTGAGAATAGCATCATCAACGGCATTAGTGTGCGCGGCGTCCGCGTCAGCTATACGACGAGCGGTCCTGGCAAAAGGTTTCAGCGCTCAGGTGATCCAGCCTCCGTTCGGACTGATGACTTGCCCGGTGATGTAGGAGGATTCCGGCAGCGACAGGAAGTAGACGAGCGAAGCGATCTCGTCGGGCTGGCCGAGCCTTCCCGCCGGAATGTCCTGCTCGAGCTGCTTCAGCTCCTGGGAATCGAAGCCCCCGAGCATCTCCGTGTCGATCGCGCCGGGCGCGACCGCGTTCACCGTCACGCCCGAAGGAGCGAGCTCCTTGGCGAGCGCTTTGGTGAAGGCGTTGACGCCGCCCTTGGTGGCGGAATAGAGCGCTTCGCACGAGGCTCCGGCGACTCCCCATACCGAAGAGATGTTGATGATGCGGCCCCAGCGGCTGCGGATCATGGCGGGCATGAACAGCTGGGTGCAGATGAACACGCCCCTCAGGTTGACCGCACTGACGTCATCCCACTCGTCATCGGTCAGGTCCGAAAGCAGCCCGTAATGCGAGATGCCCGCGTTGTTGACGAGGATATCCGGGAGCAGGCCCGCTCCGTCCAGCTTCTCCCGCATCCGCTCCAGGCTTTCCCGCGAGCGCAGGTCGGCCGATACCGTCATGACCCGTCCGCCTCCGAGCGCGAGGCATTCGCGAGCGGTCTCGTTGGCCTGTTCATGCGAATGGAGATAATGAAGCACGACATTCATGCCCTCCCGGGCGAAGCGCCGGGCGATCGCGGCGCCGATGCCGCGGCTGCCCCCGGTGACGAGCACGTTCATTTCCTGCAGCGGCTTCAGCTCGGCTCCGCTCCTTGCTCCGCGGTCGGCAGCACGAGCGATACGGCAAGCTGGCTCAGGTCGAAATGCTCCCGCAGCCGCGCGTTCGCCTGCTCGAGCGTCAGGCTCTCGTAAGCCGGCAAAAGCTCGAACAGGTCTTGCCCGCGGAACTTGTAGCGGGTGAACTCTCCGGCGATGGCTTCCGGCGAGTTGAGCATGCGCAGGTAAGAGCCGATCCGCTTTTTCTTCGTCCGCTCGAACGCGGCGGCGTCGAGGCCGGACTGAAGCGCGTCTCCGATCGCTTCCTTCACCCGCTCGACGAGACGGTCCGGATCGGACGTATCGCCGCCGATGATGCTGAAGCCGTAGTCCGTGCTGCAGTTGTACTCGTATCCGAACGAATCGGAGATCAGGTTGTCGTCATACAGGCTCTGGTAGAGCGGCGAGCTGGAGCCGAGCAGCGTCTCGAGCATGAGCTTCGTCGTCACGTCGCGGACGAGCAGCTCGGCGCTGCCGAGTCCGTTCGTCTTCTCCTTGAAGCCGAACAGGCATTTGGGCAGCGACACCTGCAGCCGGATCGACTTGAGCGGCTCGCGCACGCCCTGCGGCTCCGGATCGAAGAAGCGCTCGATTTCGCCGATGTCCTCGACAGGCTTGGCCGCCTGGTTGCTTCGGATCAGCTCCATGATCCGGTCCGAATCGATGCCGCCGACGACGAACAGCAGCATGTTGGACGGATGGTAGAACGTGTTGTAGCACAGGTAGAGCAGCTCCTTGTCGATCTTGTAGATCGATTCGACGGTGCCGGCGATGTCGATGTGCACGGGATGCTTTTGGTACATCGCCTCGATCAGCCCGTAGTACACGCGCCAGTCCGGATTGTCGCTGTACATGTTGATCTCCTGCGCGATGATGCCCTTCTCCTTGTCGACGTTCTGATCCGTGAAATACGGATGCTGCACGAAGTCGAGGAGCGTCGTCAGGTTGGCCTCGATCTGCTCGGTCGCGGAGAACAGGTAGACGGTGCGGTCGAAGCTCGTGAACGCGTTGGCCGAAGCCCCTTGGGAAGCGAAGGTGGCGAAGATGTCGCCCGTCGGCTCCTCGAACATCTTATGCTCCAGGAAGTGGGCGATGCCGTCCGGCACGCGCGTCAGCGGCTGGCTGCCGCTGCGGAAATGGTTGTCGACGGAGCCGTAGCGGGTGGAGAACGTCGCGTACGTCTTTTGGAAACCTTCCTTCGGAAGCAGGTAGACGCTCAGTCCGTTCGGCAGCTGCTCGTAGTACAGCGTCTCCTCGACTCCCGGATAATGCAGCTTCTGCATGGCGGCTAGCCCTCCTTTCGGTCGCGCAAAAAGTACACCGTGTCCAGCTCGACGCCTGCGGCGACGCGCATGATCTGCTCCGGCGCCACCGCCTGCACGGCGTCAAGCAGCTCCTGAGCGGTGCGCCTGCGTCCGGACAGGACGCTGTTGAAGTCGAAGGCGATCATCTCGTAGGCGGAGTCCTGCAGCTCGCGCAAGGAGTTGACGAGCATCGCCTTCGTCTGGCTCAGCTCCAGCTCCGACAGCTGGCCCTGGCGCATGCTCTCAAGCTGCTCCTTGATGATGGCGACCGCTTTCTCGTAGTTGGCGATCTCGATGCCGGACTGGATCGTCAGCAGCCCTTTGTGTCCGTCCATGCGAGAAGAGGCGTAGTAGGCCAGGCTCTCCTTCTCGCGCACGTTCATGAACAGCTTGGAATGCGGGAAGCCGCCGAGGATGCCGTTGTACAGGAGCGCGGCCGCATACTCGTCGTCGCCGTAAGCGATGCCGGTGCGGAGGCCCAGGTTGAGCTTGCCCTGAGCCACATCGAGCTTCTCGACGACGGTCTTGACCTCTCCGCTGCGGCGACGGATGTCCGGCGCTCCATAGTCGGTCGGAGGACTTTGCGGCAGCTGGAAGGAGGCTTCCGCCAGCCGCTTGACTTCCTCCAGCGTCGTATCCCCGACGACGTACAGGTCGAGCACCGCTTCGGAAAGCCACGCGGCATAGGCTTCATGCAGGGTTTGCGGCGTCAAGCCCGACAGATCCTGGATGCGGCCCAGCGAGGGCAGCCGATACGGATCGCCCTCGCACATGATCTCGAGGCAGCGCTCTCCCGCGTAGCGGATCTTGTCGTTGATGATGCTCTCCAGCTTGCGCGTCAGCGTGTTCTTCTCGCTCTCGACGTACTTGGCTCGGAAGGCTCCGTTCTCCAGCGCGGGCGCGGTCACCGCCTCTCCGAGAAACCTCATCGAGCGGGCCAGCAGGGAGCTGCCGGCGCTGACGAATCGGTCGTTGATGACGTCCATGCGGAACTGCACGATCTGCGAGCTGCCGCGCTTGTAGACGTCGAAGCCGAACCCGGCTCCGTACATTTCGTCGAGCTGCTCGCGGAAGGCGATCGTCTCCGGGGCGCTCTGCGTCCCCCGGCGCAGCACGAACGGCGTCAGCGCCGTGGACGTGACCGTGTCCTCGCGCAGTGGAACGCCGGCGAACAGCGATATGGCATACGTCTTGAACCGGTTCGTCGGCAGCACGTGCAGCCGGAGCCGGCCGGTTGTTGCTTGCTGAAAAGACATAGAAGGTAACGCCTCCCGCCATTGCATAGTGGTCAATCGGAGCTAGCCGCTTGCTGTCATTCCATTCTATCCCAAGGCGGCCTTGGCCCGCAAACAGAGAAGGCAACCGGGAAGGAGACCCTCCCGGCTGCCCGCGAGCCGGCGCAGCCGGCTGATGCTACATGCAGAAGATGTGCTTGCCGATCGTCTTCACCTGCGGCCGGGACCAGATCCACTTGGATGTGGCCGTCACCGGGTTGAAGTAGTACAGGCAGCCGTCCGAAGGATCCCAGCCGCCAATCGCGTCCTGTACGGCCTGCTTCGCCCTTTCGTTCGGCGTCAGCCAGATCTGGCCGTCCGCCACGGCGGTGAAGGCGCGGTTCTGGAAGATGACGCCGCTGATCGAATTGGGGAACTCCGGCGACCTCAGCCGGTTGAGGATGACCGCCGCCACCGCCACCTGCCCTTCGTAAGGCTCGCCGCGCGCCTCGCCGTAGACGGCGTTGGCCATGATCTTGATGTCGTTGGCGGTAAGGCCGAGCTTGTTGGACTTGTCCATCGCGCTGCCGGCAGAGCTGCTGGAGCTGCCTCCGGAGCCGCCGCTGCCGGAGCCGCCGCTGCGGGCGGGTGCGCTTTGCCCGCCAGGAACATCCGCCGCGGTCGGCTTCCAGCTTTTCGTCGCTTCCCACAGCTTCAGCTTCGTCTTCGGTCCGACGACGCCGTCGGATTTCATGCCGAACTTCCATTGGAACCAAGTCACGGAGTTTTTCGTCTTCGGCCCGAACTGCCCGTCGATCTTGCCCTCGTAAAACCCGAGGAAGCGCAGGCGGCCCTGCAGCTCGACGACATCCTTGCCGGAGGCGCCCTGCTGGATCGTCGCCTTGCTGAATGTTTGGGCCGAGCGCTGCGGCCAGCCTTCCTTGAGCGTATGCAAGCTGAGCAAAAGCAGCGTGGCTGCGACCGTCATGACGATCAAACGCATTTTTTTCATGGGGATCTGCCTTTCTGCTACGGGATGTTTTAACCGTCCCTAGTATGAGAAAGGCAAGTCCCTTCTATGCATGTTTCTGGTTCGCCTGGAACTGGTCGAGCGTCATCATGACCTCCCGCGGCTTGCTGCCTTCGTAAGAGCCGACGATGCCTTTGGCCTCCAGCTGGTCGATGAGCCGGGCCGCCCTCGTATAGCCGACGCGCATCCGGCGCTGCAGCAGCGAGACGGACGCCTGCTGCGCCTCGACGACGATCTGCATCGCTTGGTCGAACAGCTCGTCCAGCTCCTCGCCCTCTCCGCTGTCTCCGCCTTCGTCCAGCTCCGGCACCAGATCCTCCTTGTACTCCGCTTCGCCTTGCGAGCGGGCGTACTCGACGACCGCCTCCACCTCGTTGTCCGACAGGAACGCTCCCTGGACGCGGATCGGCTTGGACATGCCGACCGGCAGGAACAGCATGTCGCCGCGTCCGAGCAGCTTCTCCGCTCCGACCATGTCGAGAATCGTCCGGGAGTCGACTTGGGACGAGACGCCGAACGCGATCCGCGATGGAATGTTCGCCTTGATGACGCCGGTGATGACGTCGACCGAAGGTCGCTGCGTGGCGATGATGAGGTGGATGCCGGCCGCGCGCGCCATCTGCGCGAGCCGCGTGATGCTGTCCTCGACATCCTTGGCGGCGACCATCATCAGATCGGCGAGCTCGTCGACGATGACGACGATGTACGGAAGCACGGCCTGCGGATTGTCCTTCATCAGGCTATTGTAGCCCTCGATGTTGCGCGTGGCGGACTTGGAGAACAGCTCGTAGCGCTTCTCCATCTCGACGACGATCTTCTTGAGCGCGAGCGACGCCCGCCGCGGGTCGGTGACGACCGGCGCGAGCAGATGCGGGATGCCGTTGTACATGTTCAGCTCGACCATCTTCGGGTCGATCATCATGAACTTGACCTCGTCCGGCGCGGCCTTGTACAGGATGCTCGTGATGATGCCGTTGATGCACACCGACTTGCCGGAGCCTGTCGCGCCGGCGACGAGCAGATGGGGCATCTTGGCGAGGTTGCCGACGATCGACTGGCCCGCGATGTCGCGTCCGAACGCGATCGACAGCTTGGACGAGGCGCTCGCGAACGTCGGGGTCTCCATGACCTCGCGCATCGTGACGACGGCCACCTCGGCGTTCGGCACCTCGATGCCGATCGCCGACTTGCCGGGTATCGGAGCTTCCATGCGGATGTCCTTGGCCGCGAGCGCGAGCGCGATGTCGTCGGTCAGGCCGACGATGCGGCTGACCTTGACGCCCGTGGCGGGCTGCACCTCGTAGCGCGTGACCGCCGGTCCCGGCACGACGTCGAGCACCTTGGCGCGGACGCCGAAGCTCTCGAGCGTCGCTTCGAGCTTGCGGCGGGAATCGTTGTTGATGTCCGTCAAATCCCCCGCCCTGCCGGGCGAAGCAGGCTTGGCGAGCAGCGACAGCGGCGGCAGGCGGTACGGCTTGCTTGCGAGCACCGGCGCGGGAGCGCCGTCGCCGTCGCCCTCAGGCCCCGCCAGCGCTTCCGACTGCTCGGCGGGATGGGCCGCAGGCGATGGGGACGGGAAGACGTCGGCATCGTCGTAGTCACCGAACGGATCCTCGTCATCGCCGGGCTCCGGCCGCTGCGCCGCGTCCAGATGAGCGGCGCGCGCGGACGGCGCGGGCGAAGCTTCCACAGGCCGGACGTCCTCCCAGTCCTCCCCGTCATCGTCCTCCCATGGAGCGGCATCCGGCTGCGCAAGGGGCTCCGCCGGGCGGCCGCGCATCGTGACGGCCGGCTTGGAGGCGGCCTTGGCCTGATTCAGCGCGGACTCTTCCATCAGCCACTCTTTGTCCGGCGCTCCGCCCGCGTCCTCATCGTCGCCGCCTCGGCTGCCCCAGGAGAAGAAGAGCGAGCGGCTCTTGGCCGCGGGCGCGGCGACCGTGCTCCCGAAGTCGTCGTCATGGCCGTCCGCATGGAGGCCGTAGCCGAGATGATCCGGCCCGGGTGCCCCGGCGGGAGCAGCGGCTGCGCCGGCTCCCGAGGCGCTTTTCGGAGCTTTCGGCTTGCGCGGCCTGCTGGCGGCCTTGGCCTGCAGCAGCTTGGCCAGCCGGCCCAGGCGATCCCGAATGACCCGGCCAAGCTCGACATACGAGCGGCCCGTGATGAGCATGGCCGATATGGCGAACATGACGATAAGCAGCAGCTTGGAGCCGAAGTAGCCGAACAGCGTGTACAGGAGCGAGTATTGCAGCGCTCCCAAATAGCCGCCGCTGACCGAAGCTCCGATTGGTCCGCCCGGCTCGGCCTCCGTGCCGTCCGTCAGCAGCCCGTCGCGGATGTCCTGTCCGAGCTGGGCGAATATGGCCGAGCCGCTGACCAGGTCCGCCGGGGCGAGCTTGCGGTCGATCTCGCCCATCGAGCTCATGAGCGTGAGCGCCATGAGCAGCAGCAGGAAGCCGGTCCGGCGGTACGTCCAGCCTTTCGGCCAAGTCCTCGTCACCATCACATATAGCCCGGCCGCGATTCCGACGAGCGCCAGCGCAAAATGAAACTTGCCCAAAACGAGCGCGAACAGCTTCGTCAGCGATCTGCCGACCGTAGCCTCGCCTGACAAGGCGATTACCGACACCGTTATGAGCAAGATTCCATAAACCTCGTATTTTAAGTTTTCTCCGAACGTGCGTCTTTTGCGCCGCCTTTTCTTGGCCAATCCTCTCACCTCTGGTTCAGTATTATACCATAGGTGGTGGAATGTTCCTATCGGAAGGGGAGCACCGCCCCCGGCTGGAAGCGCGGGTCAAGAAAGCTTTCAAGCGGCCCGTCCACGATGCGGACGACCTTACCCCAGCCGGGCTCGAGAGGCTCGAGCTGCAGCAGCACGCCGTCCAGCCGAGCCTCGAGCCACGGCTCCCTCTCGTCGTCCGTTCCGTTCAGGACAAGTTCCAGCGGCATGATCGTATAGAGGGTCATTGAGGCAGGCCGCCTTCCGCTCCGGGAACCGCCCCCGCCATCGATGCGGCCGGCACGAACGGAACCGCGCCTGCGTCCGCTTTCGGCTTGCGCTCCTGGATGAGCGCGTTCAGCGCGGCGATCGCCTTGCCGAGTCCGCCGACCTCGTCGATCAGGCCGTGGCGCACCGCATCCTCGCCGATGACGGTCGTGCCGATGTCCCGCGTCAGCTCGCCCGTCTTGAACATCAGCTCCTTGAACGTCTTCTCCTGAACGCGCGAATGCGACGTGACGAACCGCACGACCCGCTCCTGCATCTTGTCCAAGTATTCGAACGTCTGCGGCACGCCGATGACGAGGCCGTTCATGCGGATCGGGTGGATCGTCATCGTCGCCGACTCGGCGATGAACGAGCGGTTGCCCGCGACCGCGATCGGCACGCCGATCGAGTGGCCGCCGCCCAGCACGAGCGTAACGGAAGGCTTGCTCAGCGAGCTGATCATCTCGGCGATCGCCAGACCTGCCTCCACGTCTCCGCCGACCGTGTTGAGGACGATCAGGATGCCCTCGATCTTGCTGCTCTGCTCCGCGGCGACGAGCTGCGGGATGAGATGCTCGTATTTCGTCGTCTTGTTTTGAGGCGGAAGCACCATATGGCCTTCAATCTGGCCGATGATCGACATGCAGAACACGTTTGACGGATCCGCAGCCGGCACCGCGATCTGGCCCAGCTGCTGGATCGCGTCGAGCTTCGCTTTGTCGATAGCCGCCGCAGGCTCCGCCTCCGCTCGCAAGCGGGTGGATGGCTCGTTCATGCGTCATCTCCTCCTTTGTTTTCCTTCGAATTGCCTGCCTAGTATGAAGCGGGAGGCATCGCCCCATACGCCGGCCGCGAAGCACGAAAAAGCCTGCCTCCGAAATGGAGGCAGGCGGGGACGATCAAACTTCCATGATGATCGGCAGGATCATCGGACGACGGCGGGTCTGCTCGTAGAGGAAGCGGCCGAGCGCGTCCTTGACGTTGGTCTTGAGCGAAGCCCACTCGTTGACTTTGTCGTTCATGAGCTTGTGCAAGGTGGTCGTCACGATACGGTTCGCTTCGTCGAGCAAGCCTTCGGACTCGCGGACGTAGACGAAGCCGCGGGAGATGATGTCCGGACCGGACTTGATCGTCCCGTCCTGCTTGCTGAGCGTGACCACGACGACGAGGATGCCGTCCTGCGACAGCAGCTTGCGGTCGCGCAGGACGATGTTGCCGACGTCGCCGACGCCAAGGCCGTCGATGAGCACGTTGCCGGAAGGAACCTTGGAGCCTTTGCGTCCGACGCCGCCCTGGAACTCGACCGTATCGCCGATATCGCAGATGAAGATCTTGTCGGGATCAACGCCGACCGCCTCGCCCAGCTTGGCGTGCTGGCGGAGCATGCGGTACTCGCCGTGGATCGGCATGAAATATTCCGGCTTGATGAGATTGAGCATCAGCTTGAGCTCTTCCTGGCTGCCGTGTCCGGATACGTGCACGCCGGAGACGGAGCCCGGACCGTAGATGACGTTCGCGCCGAGGCGGAACAGCTCGTCCACCGTGCGGCCTACGTCGCGCTCGTTGCCCGGGATCGGCGTCGCTGCGATGATGACCGTATCGCCCGGCAAGATGTCGATCTTGCGATGCGTCGAGCGCGCCATGCGCGTCAGCGCCGACATCGGCTCGCCCTGGCTGCCCGTGCAGAGGACGACGACGCGGTCGGCTGCCATCTTGTTCACTTCTTCCGGCTCGATAATCATGCCTTCGGGAATGTTCAGATAGCCGAGCTCTCCGGCGATCGTGACGACGTTCACCATGCTGCGGCCGACGATCGCAACCTTGCGCTTCGTCGCCATCGCCGCGTTGAACACCTGCTGGATGCGGTGCACGTTGGATGCGAACGTCGCGACGACGACGCGCTGCTGCGACTTGCGGAAAATCTCGGTCAGCTCGACGCCGACGTTGCTCTCCGAAGGCGTCATGCCCGGGCGCTCCGCGTTGGTGCTGTCCGACAGCAGCGCCAGGACGCCGCGCTTGCCGATTTCGGCGATGCGCTGCAGGTCGGCATACTGGTCGTTGACCGGCGTGAAGTCGAATTTGAAGTCGCCGGTATGGACGATGGTGCCCTCCGGCGTATCGAGGCAGACGCCGACCGAGTCCGGAATGCTGTGGTTCGTCTTGAAGAAGCTCGCCGTAATCGAGCCGAGCTCCAGCACGGAGTCGGCGTTGATGAGGATGCGCTTGGTCTCGCCGAGCAGGCCGGCTTCCTTGAGCTTGCCCTCGATCAAGCCGAGCGTCAGGCGGGTCGCGTAGACCGGCACGTTGAGATGCCGCAGCACGTAAGGCAGGCCGCCGATATGGTCCTCGTGGCCGTGGGTGATGATGATGCCGCGCACTTTGTCGCGGTTGTCGGTCAAGTAGGTGATGTCGGGAATGACGATGTCGATGCCGAGCATGTCCTCCTCCGGAAACTTCAGGCCGGAGTCGACGACGACGATGTCATTGCCGTGCTGGATGACATACATGTTTTTGCCGATCTCGCCTACGCCGCCTAGGGCGAAGACGAGCAGCTTGTCTTGGGGATTCTTTTTGGACAAGGGAAATCTTACCTCCTAATATATGTGAAATAGTTAACGATCGAACGCATGGGCAAGCCAGCGACGGCTTGCCGTCCCTCCGGGACGGTCTTTCGCATGCAGGGCTCCTGCCGAGCTGCCGATACCAAGATGTCGGACCGCGGCCGAAAACCGCTACCATGCGGGGAACGACCAAATACATGCAACGTTATGCACGGATCCACCCATCTGCCGCGCGGATGGGGTTGAAGCCATATTCACTTTGCCGCACCAGTCATTTAGGAATATTATACATGATGCAAAAGATGGAACACAAGCCGAAGCTCTCGGATGCCGGCCGCTGCGGATCGAGCCCCGCCATGCAACGCGAAAAAGCCGGCCCTGAAGGGCCGGCGGAAATGAATTCATTCGGAAAATCAATAAGCCTGCAGGAGCTGGCGAAGCGTCTCGGTTTCGTCGGCATCGGCCTCGATCAGAGGCAGGCGCAAGCCTCCGACGGGCAGCCCTTTGAGCTCCAGCGCCTTCTTGACGAGCGTCGGGCTCGGAGCCGCGAACAGACCCTTGTACAGCGGAACAAGGCTGCGGTGCAGCTCGGCCGCTTCGGCCGTGCGGCCGTCTAGGAACGCTTCGATCATCGCCTTCATCCGGCCGCCTGCGATGTGCGACGCTACGCTCACGACGCCATGCGCGCCGACCGCAAGGGCGGGCAGCGCGGCGCTGTCGTCGCCCGTATAGACCAGGAAGCTGTCCGGAGCGCCGCTGATGATCTCCGCTACATGCTCGAGCGAATGGCATTCTTTGGTCGCGATGATGTTGGAGACATCGCGCGCGAGCCGGATCGTCGTCTCCGGGCTCATGCTGACGATCGTGCGGCCGGGAACGTTGTACAGCATGACAGGCAGCGAGGTCGATTCGGCGATCGCCTTGAAATGGCGATAAAGCCCTTCCTGGCTCGGCTTGTTGTAATAAGGGACGACCAGTAGCGCGCCGTCGACCCCCGCCTGCTCGGCCGCTGCCGTCAGATGGATGCTATGGGCGGTATCGTTGCTGCCCGTACCTGCGATGATGCGCGCGCGCCCGGCGCTGCGGGAGACGGCAAAGCGGAACAGCTCGACCTTCTCCTCGTCCGTCAGCGTCGGCGATTCCCCCGTCGTTCCGCTGATGACGATGCTGTCGGACTTCTGGACGTCGATCAGCTCGTCGATGAGCTTGCCGGCTGTCTCCCAGTCGACCTCGCCCTTCGGAGTAAACGGAGTCGCCATTGCTGTAATCAGTCTGCCATAATCCACCATGAAGGTTCCCTCCTCGGCAAAGGCGGCATGCCACTCCCGCACCAAGCCCCAATGAATACTAAGTATGCCCGATGGAAATGCTAGCTGTCAAAGATGCAGCTCGAATTTGGCGTGCAGCGCGCGCAGCGCGCCCCCCATATGCTCCTCGCGGACGAGCACCCAGATCGTCGTATTGGAGTCGGCGGACTGCAGGATCGGAATGCCTTGCTCCGCAAGCGCCTCCACGATCTTGGCCATGACGCCGGGCACGCGGTGCATGCCGCCGCCGATGACCGACACTTTGGCGCAGCCGTTCACCGTCTCGGGCTCGAATCCGAGCTCCTGCAGCACGCGCACCGCTTTGGGTGCGTCATCGTCCATGACCGTGTACAGCGCGCCGGCCGGCGTCACATTGATGAAATCGACGCTGATATGATGCCGCGCCATCGACTGGAACACCTGCAGCTGCGTGTCGGCGATGCCGTCGACCGTGCGCACGGAAATCTGCGTCACGCCCGGCACGTGAGCGATGCCCGTCACATGCCGGTCCTTGAGCGGCGAAGCGAGGCTGAGCGCCGTAGGCAGGTCGGTGACAAGCGTGCCCTCCTCGTCGGAGAAGGTCGAGCGGACGCGCAGCGGAATGCGCGCCTGCTGGGCGATCTCGACCGCGCGCGGATGGATCACCTTGGCGCCGAGGCGCGCCATGTTGCATATCTCGGCATAGCCGACGACCGTCAGCGGCTTCGCGTCCTTGACGATGCGCGGATCGGCCGTCAGGATGCCGTTGACATCCGTATAGATGTCGACCATCTCCGCCTGCAGCGCCGCGCCGAGCGCGGTCGCGGATGTGTCGCTGCCGCCCCGTCCCAGCGTCGTCAAGTCGCCCTGAGCATCCTGGCCTTGGAAGCCGGTGACGACGACGACCTCGCCCCGCTCCATATGGCGCAGCATCCGCTCCGTGCGGATCTCTTCGATGCGGGCCTCGCCGAACTGGCTGCCGGTCAAGATTCCCGCGCATCCGCCCGTCAGCGCCACGGCAGGAATCGAGCGGGCCGCCAGCGCGCTGCAGAGGACGACAGCCGAGATGATCTCGCCGCAGCCCATCAGCAGGTCGCGCTCTCGCGCGTGGAGCTCGCCTCCCTCCTCCCTGGCCAGCGATAGAAGCGTATCCGTCGAGTAAGGATCGCCGGTGCGCCCCATCGCCGAGACGACGACGACAAGGTTATGCCCGCTGCTCCGCTCCCGTTCGATGTGGTTCACGACGAGCTCCCTCGTCTGGCGCGTCGCTACCGACGTTCCGCCGAACTTCAAAACCCGTACCCCCATTGATGTCATCCCTTCTCTGCCCTTAGTGCAAGCAGAATGAACCCGCTTGAAGGCGGGGACCTCGGTCCCCGCCTGTAAAAAAAGCCGCCAGCGTATGGGCTCGCTGCCGGCTGTCTATCCATGCTGCTCGCAGGCGGAACGGCCCGATTAGACCGTTCCGACCCGCTGCCTGCTTCGTCAAGCCCTCTCGACGAGAACCGGCTGCATCTGCCTGCCCTGGAGCGCATGCTCGCATGCCTCCATCACCAGATCCATCCGGGCGACCAGCGAATTCGGCTTGTTGACGGGATCGTCCTGCCCGAACGGCACGAAGTAGATGTTCTTCGCGACCATGAGCTTGGCGATGTTGGCCATGTTGAGGCCGAGCCCGTCATTGGTGGAAATGGCCAGCACGACCGGACGGCCGTTGCGCATCTGGGCCTTGGCCGCCATGAGCACCGCTCCGTCGGTCAGCGCGTTGGCGAGCTTGCTCGTCGTATTGCCGGTGCACGGCGCGATGAGCATGACGTCCAGCCGCTTGGACGGGCCGAGCGGCTCCGCCTGCACGACGGTCGAGATGATCTCGTTGCCGGTGATCTCCGTCAGCTGCCGCCTCCACTCCGCCGCCGTGCCGAAGCGGGTATCCGTCGTCATCAGGCTCTGCGTGACGATCGGCACGACGTCCGCGCCGGCGTCGACGAACCGCTGGATCTGCGGCATCACTTCGGCGAAGGTGCAGTGGGAACCCGAAAGCGCGTAGCCGACCGTAAGTCCGTTCCAGTTCATTGTGCATTCCCCCGCGCGCTGATCTCATCCAGAATCAGCTGAGTGACACAATCCGCTATGATGCGACCAGCGGTCACGGGGGCGACGATTCCGGGAAGTCCCGGCGCCAGAATGGCCTTCAGGCCGCGCTTTTCCGCGAAGCGGAAATCGGTGCCGCCCGGCTTGGAGGCCAGGTCGATGATGACCGCGCGGGAAGGCATTCTGGCAATCATTTGCGCTGTGACTATCATAGTGGGAATTGTGTTAAAAAGCAAGTCGATGTTGCCTGCATGATCTTGCAAATCCCGCGTGTAGAAAGGCTTCGCGCCCATCTCCGCCGCTCTCGCGAACGGCTCCGGACGATTCACGCCGGCCAGCACGGTCGCCCCCAGTCCCTGCAGCGTGCGAACCAGCGTCAGCCCCGTGCGGCCGAGTCCGAGAACCATGCAGGTCGATCCGTGGATCGTGATGTCGGTATGCTCGATCGCCATCTTGACGGCTCCTTCTGCCGTCGGGATCGAATTCAGGATGGCGACGTCGTCCCGCTCGAACAGCTCGACAAGGCCGATGCCGTGCTCGCGGCACAGCTCCTTCAAATAAGGTCTGGCCATCCCGGCATAGATCGTGGCATGCTTCGGCAGCCGGGCAAGCATGGCGCCCGTCAGCCGCAGCTCGCTGTCGCTGAAGGCTGCCGGTATGAGGCCGGCATCGTCGGTGCCGACTGCCGGCAGTATGACCGCATCCGTCTTATCAAACAGTTCTTCCCGCAGCTCGGTGTCCGAGCTGTCTCCGGGAAGGGTGCGGAGCCCGTCGAATCCGGACACCGTAAGCGAAGCATCCAGCTCGGACAGCCTGCGCATGACCTCAAGCTGCCTTGCGTCGCCGCCGATCAGCAGCACCTGAACGCCGGTCAGCATGCTGGCGTCACATCCTCTCCCCAATATCGCGTCGCGCGGCTTCCTTTCGATTCCATCGCAAACGACCGCCCGCCGGAGCCTGCAGCCGTTTTGCTTGGTATAGGGCAGTTTATGCCGCACGGCGGGCGGGGGTTACTGGCGGACGGCCCCGGACTTGCGCGCCGACGAACCCGAAAATGCCGCAGCCGCGGCCGTCCTGGAATCGGACGGCCGCGGCTGCGGCTCCACAGTCATAAAGAAGGACCGGCGAATCGGTTACTTGCCCGTATGGCCGAAGCCGCCGGCACCGCGAGCCGTGTCCGGCAGCTCGGCCGCCTCGGCGATCGCCACAGCCGGCACGGAATGGAACACCATCTGGGCGATCCGTTCGCCGCGCGCGATGGAGAACGGCTCTTGGCCATGGTTGATCAGCAGCACTTTGACCTCGCCCCGGTAGTCGGCGTCGATCGTGCCGGGAGAGTTGAGGCACGTGATGCCGTGCTTGTAGGCCAAGCCGCTTCGGGGACGGATCTGAGCCTCGAGCTCCGGCGGCATCGCCATCGCGAAGCCCGTCGGAACGAGCGCTCGCTCTCCCGGCTGGAGCACGAGCGGCTCCGCCACGGCCGCATGCAGGTCGAAGCCAGCCGCAGCGGCGGACATGCGCGCTGGAAGCGGCACGTCCTCGTTGCCGGGCAGTCGCTTAAAGTGGACTTGATGCAAAGCGATCCCTCCTGAGAGCGGCGGCCGGCCCTTCTTCCGTTCCGACCATCGCGACTGCGAACGGCTTGTCGAGCATGCGGGCGGTGACCGTGCGGATGTCCGCCATCGTCACGGCTTCGATGCGTTCGATGATCTCGTCCATCGTGAAGTGGCGGCCGAGCATGAGCTCGTTTTTGCCGTTGCGGTTCATGCGGCTGCTCGTGCTCTCCAGGCTCAGGATGAGGCTGCCCTTGAGCTGCTCCTTGCCCCGGCGCAGCTCGGCCTCGCTCAGGCCCGAAGCCGACACGTCGGCGAGCAGCTCCATCGTCAGGTCGAGCACGTCGGCCGTCTGCTTGGGCGCCGTGCCCGCATAGACGGTGAACAGGCCGGAGTCCGCGTACGACGTATGGTAGGAGTAGACCGAGTAGGCCAAGCCGCGCTTCTCGCGAATCTCCTGGAACAGGCGCGAGCTCATGCCGCCGCCGAGCGCGTTGTTCAGCAGCACCATCGCGTACAGCTTGTCGTCGTCGATCGAGCAGCCCGGGAAGGTGAGGCAGATATGGTTCTGCTCGGTCTGCTTCGGATGGAACAGGTACTGGCCCTGGAATGCCGGAGGCGTCAAGCCGCGTCCTGCGCCGCGCGCGCTCATGCCTCCGAACTTCTCCTCGAGCAGCGCGAGCAGCGCCTTCTCCTCGATATTGCCCGCTACGCTGATGACGGTATTCTCGATCGTATATTGATCCTGCATGTAGCGGCGCAGGTCGTCCGGCCCCATCGCCTCCAGCCGCTCCTCCAGGCCGAGGATCGAATAAGCGAGCGGATGATCTCCGTACGACGCCCGCGAGGCTTCGTCATGGACCTTGTCGTCCGGCGTATCCTCGTACATGGAGATTTCCTCGAGGATGACGTTCTTCTCCTTGGCCAGTTCCTCCTCGTCGAAGCGCGAGTGGAAGAACATGTCCGCCAGCGCGTCGACCGCGAGCGGCAGATGCAGGTCGAGCACCTTGGCGAAGTAGCAGGTGTATTCTTTGGCCGTGAATGCGTTCACGTTGCCCCCGATGCCGTCGAACAGATCGGCGATGTCCTTGGCGCTGCGCGTATCGGTGCCCTTGAACAGCATGTGCTCGATGAAATGGGAGATGCCGTTGTTGGCCGGGGTTTCGCTGCGCGAGCCCGTCTTCACCCAGATGCCGAACGAAACGGAGCGGCAGGTCGGGATCGGTTCCGCGACGACGCGAAGCCCGTTGCTAAGTCGATATAGATTCACCGGTTCTCCTCCTCGAAGTTTAATTACCATCATAACAAAATCAGCGTCCGCTCTCAACCGAGCCGTCAAGCCGCGCCTCCGAAAGCGTCTGGCTCACCGGACCGAGGACGAGGCCCTTTTGCTTGGCCGAATCGATGATGCCCTGCAGCGCCTGGCTCGAGGCGTAGGTCGGATGCATCAGCACGAGCGATCCGGGCTTCAGGCCACGGGAAATCTTGGCGAGCACCGCCTCCGGCCGCGGCTTCATCCAGTCGACCGTATCGAGCGTCCAGAGCACGGTCGTCATGCCCTGCTCCCGCGCCGTCTTCACCGTCAGCGCGTTGAAGCTGCCCGAGGGAGGCGCGAAATAAAGGCTCTTCACGCCGAGCGTCTGCTCGATCAGCGAGCTCGTGCGCTCGATCTGGCTCTTTTGCTCCGCCTCCCCCAGCTTGCTCATGTCGGGATGCGTGTAAGCATGGTTGCCGATCTCATGCCCGCCCTCCTTGATCCGCAGAGCCAGCTCCGGGTAGCGCTTCAGCCAGCTGCCGTCCAGAAAGAAGGTCGCCTTCACGCCGCTGCGCCGCAGCGTCTCCAGCATCGGCTCCAAATATTCGTTGCCCCAGGCCACGTTGATCATCAGCGAAGCCGCAGGCTTGGCCGGATTGCCCTTATACACCGGCTCCAGCGGAAAGTCCGCCAGCTTTTTGGCCGGCGCGACCGGCTTGTACCGGAACGTCAAGCCGTCCTCCGGCCGCTGCAGCGTGGCCCGATACGAAGCCTCCACGTCGACCTCTCGGCCTTCGTAGCCGGGAATGGCTCGGAACCAGCGGTCGACCGAAGCATCGATAGGCGGCACGCTGCGGCCAGGCGCTTGCTTCCGAATCTGATCCAGCAGCGACTGGTCGGCGTCGCTGGCGGCCATCGCCGCGCGAAGCTCGCCGTCTCCCAGCGAACGGATATACGTACCGGCGGGGCTCCAGGCCGCCGCCGCAAGCACCAGCACCGCTCCGCATGCGGCCGCCGCGCTCCATGCACGGAGTTTCATCTGCCTCCCCCTCCACCTTTTCTCCCCCCAATGTATGAGCGGGACGAGGCGATTATGCGGCTTGGCCCTTTCTCCGGACGACGCATGGATGGAGGAACGAACGACGCTTTCAGCAAAAAAAGAACCAGAGACGAGTCTCTGGTTCTCGATGTGGGCTTGTGGAAGACAGGCTACGAACCAGCCGGAGCCTCGGCCGTCAGAACCGCTTTGCGGGACAGGTTGATGCGTCCTTGCCCGTCGATCTCGGTCACCTTGACGGTGATGACGTCGCCGATGCTGACCGCGTCCTCGGTCTTCGCGACGCGATCGGTCGACAGCTGCGAGATGTGGACGAGACCGTCCTTGTTCGGCAGGATCTCGACGAAGGCGCCGAACTTCTCGATGCGCTTGACCGTGCCGGTATAGATCTCGCCGACGACGACTTCCTTGACGATGCCCTCGATGATCGCACGGGCGCGCTTGTTCATCTCCTCGTTGGACGAAGCGATGTAGACCATGCCGTCCTGCTCGATATCGATCTTGACGCCGGTCTCCTCGATGATCTTGTTGATGATCTTGCCGCCGGCGCCGATGACGTCGCGAATCTTGTCCGGGTTGATGCGGAGCGTCGTGATCTTAGGCGCATACTGCGACAGGCTCTCGCGCGGCTTGGCTATGATCTCGTTCATCTTGCCGAGGATGTGGATCCGGCCGAGTCGAGCCTGCTCGAGCGCCTGCGTCAGGATGCTGCGGTTGATGCCGGCGATCTTGATGTCCATCTGGATTGCGGTGACGCCTTCCGCCGTTCCGGCTACTTTGAAGTCCATGTCGCCCAGATGGTCTTCCATGCCTTGGATGTCCGTCAGGATCGAGAAATGGTCTCCGTCCTTGATGAGGCCCATCGCCACGCCGGCTACCGGAGCCTTGATCGGCACGCCGGCATCCATCATCGCCAGGGAGCTGGCGCAGATGCTCGCTTGGGAAGAGGAGCCGTTGGACTCCAGCACCTCCGACACGAGGCGGATCGTGTAGGGGAAATCCGCTTCGGATGGCAGCACTTTGGCGAGCGCGCGCTCGCCAAGAGCGCCGTGTCCGATCTCGCGGCGGCCAGGGGCGCGGAGCGGACGGGCTTCGCCGACGCTGAACGGAGGGAAGTTGTAATGGTGCATGAACCGCTTGGTCGTCTCCGGGCTGATGCCGTCCAGGATCTGCACGTCGCCGAGGGCGCCGAGGGTGCAGATGCTGAGCGCTTGCGTCTGGCCGCGCGTGAACAGGCCCGTGCCGTGCGTGCGCGGCAGCAGGTTGACATCGCACTCGATCGGACGGATCTCGTCCAGTCCGCGTCCGTCCGGACGGATCTTGTCATGCGTGATCAAGCGGCGCACTTCTTCCTTGACGATATCGTACAGCGTCTCCTTCACGTCGCCCATGCGCTCCGGCTGGTCGGCGTAAAGCTCCTCGAAGCGGGCTACCGTCTCGCGGTTGACGGCGTCAATCGCCTCTTGGCGGGCATGCTTCTCCTCGATCCGGATCGCTTCGACGAGGCGGGCGGACGCGAAGCCGCGCACTTCCGCGCTCGTCTCGGCGTCGACGGCATGGAGCACGACGTCCATCTTGGGCTTGCCGCTCAAAGCGGTCAGCTCGTCGATCGTCGCGCAGATCTTCTTGATCTCGTCATGGCCGAACATGATCGCCTCGAGCATGACTTCCTCGGAGACCTCGTTCGCCTCGGCCTCCACCATCATGATCGCGTCGCGCGTTCCGGAAACGACGACATGGATGTCGCTCTTCTCTTCCTGCTCCACCGTCGGATTGATGATGAACTCGCCGTCGATGCGGCCGACGATGACGCCGCCGATCGGGCCGCTGAACGGAACGTCGGACACGCTCAGCGCGGCGCCTGTGCCGATCATCGCCGCGATCTCAGGCGGGCAGTCCTGGTCGACGCTCATGACCAGATTGAGCACCTGCACGTCGTTGCGGAACCCTTCCGGGAACAGCGGACGGATCGGACGGTCCGTCAGGCGGCTCGACAGGATCGCCTTCTCGCTCGGACGGCCCTCGCGCTTGATGAAGCCGCCTGGAATTTTGCCGACGGCATACAGGCGCTCCTCGTAGTTGACCGTCAGCGGGAAGAAGTCCAGATCCTTCGGACCCGAGGACGCGGTCACCGTACAGAGAATGACGGTATCGCCGTAGCGTACCGTTACAGCCGCGTTGGCCTGCTTGGCCAGGCGTCCGGTCTCGAGCACGAGCTCGCGGCCGCCGAGTGTCATTTGAACCTGGTGCATGATATCCCTCCTATTTGTTGGATCGAATTATGTATGGGTGCATGTAGGGTTTCCTTCATGATAAAAAGCAACCCGGCTGCGCTTCTTCCGGATTCCCGGACAGCTTGCAAACCAGGTTGCTTCTTTTACAGCGGCATTCCTAGCGGCGAAGGCCAAGCTTCTCGATCAGAGCGCTGTAACGGCGTACATCGTTGTTTTTCAGGTAAGCCAGCAGCTTGCGGCGCTGACCGACCATTTTCAGAAGACCGCGGCGCGAGTGGTGATCCTTCTTGTGCGTCCGCAGGTGGTCTGTCAGGTTGACGATGTTCTGAGTCAGGATAGCGACCTGAACCTCGGGGGAACCCGTGTCAGTTGCATGCGTTTTGTGCTCTTCGATGAGCTCTTGCTTGCGTTCTTGCGTAAGTGCCATCCATGTTCACCTCCAAATTCGTTATGGTTGCCTAAGTCGCCGTCAGCCTCGCCGCCGCCGGTGAGAGCGGCCGGCCAAGCCGGGGCCAGCGTATCCAGAGGAAGCCTCTTGGACAACATGACATAGTATAGCATCAACGGAGCCTAAAGTAAACCGGGATGCCCCGTCAGCTCCGCAGCAGCTCGGCGGACCGGTCCCGGTCCTTCCCCAGCTGCTCGACGAGCTCGGCGACGCCGGAGAATTTCCGCTCCGGGCGAAGGAAATGAAGGAATTCGATGCGCACGCGCAGGCCGTACAGATCGCCTTCGAAATCCAGCAGATGGGCTTCGAGTACGGGAACGATGCTTTCCTTGTTGAAGGTCGGCTTCATCCCGTGGTTGAGCACGGCCGGCAGCGTCTGGGCCGGAAAGCCGTTCCGCTCCGGGAGGTGGACACGGACCGCGTAGACGCCTAGGCGCGGGACGACATAGGCGGAGTCCTGCAGGACGTTCGCGGTCGGAAAGCCGATCGTGCGCCCTCTCGCGTCTCCATGAACGACGACGCCGCTCACCGCATAAGGCCGGCCGAGCAGCTCGGCGGCCAGCTCGACCTGCCCGTTTTCCAATGCCTCGCGCACGTACGTGCTGCTTACCTTGAGGCCCTCCCGGCTATAGGCTGGAACGATTTCGACGCCGAAGCGGCCTTCCCCGAGCTCGCTCAGGCTTTGGGCGCTGCCTTCACCGAAGTGGCCGAAGCGGAAGTCGAAGCCGACGACCGCGTGGCAGACGCCGAGGCGCAGCAGCACCTCTTCGACGAAAGCGCGAGGGCTGATCTCGGCAAAGGCGGGCTCGAAGCGCATGACATACACCGCATCGGCGCCAGCCTGCCGGAACAGCTCCAGCTTGTCGTCCAGCGGCGTGAGGCTCGCGGCATAGCCGCTGCCCCGCCCGAGCACCTCGCGAGGATGGGGATCGAACGTCATGACGGCCGCCCGCATGCCGGAAGCGGACGCTTTGGCGACGGCCCGCTCGATGACGGAGCGATGGCCAAGATGCACGCCGTCAAAATGGCCGATCGCCAGCGCGCACTTCTCTTTCGCATCCGACTCCAGCGGATAGCTTACAACATGGACCTCCATTTGCTCCCACCTGCATTTCTCTTTAGGTTCAGACCTCTTCCGGACGGGCGAATACCTTGACGGGCTTGAGCATGCCGTCCTCCGGCTCCGCCTCGAACAGACCGGCGAACAAGCCGCCCTGGCTGTATAGCCGCAGCATGCCGCTGGCGGGTGCCGTACCGTCCAGCCAATCCAGCGGGATGCGGCGCCCTTGCAGCGCCTGCCGCACGGCGGGCACTGCCGCGGTGAAGGCGGGAATGCCGGAAAGCGAGCGGTCGGCCGCCAGCAGGCGGCTCGCTTCCGCTCCCTCCTCCCGCAGCGCCTCGAGCTCCTCGAGCGTGACGCAGTCCTCGCGCCGGAAGCCTGCGGACAGCGTCCGCGTCAGCTCCGCCATCGCAGCGGGCACGCCCAGCTTCTCGCCGATGTCGACGCACAGCGTGCGGATATAGGTGCCCTTGGAGCAGAGCACGCGGAAACGGATGCGAGGATGGTCCGGACGAAGGTCCGCCTCCAGCAGCTCCAGCTCGTGGATCGTCGCCTGACGCGGCTTGCGCTCCACGGTCTTGCCTTCGCGAGCCAGCTCGTACAGCCGCTTGCCGTCGACCTTGACGGCGGAATACATCGGAGGCAGCTGCCGGATCTCTCCGACGAACGAGAGGAGCGTCTCCAGGAGCCGCTCCTCTCCGATCTCGACCTTGTCGACACGCTCGATCGTCTCTCCGGTCAGATCCTGCGTATCGGTCGCCACGCCGAATTGCAGCACCGCCTCATATTCCTTGGGCATCTCCTGCAAATACTCGACGAAGCGCGTCGCCGGTCCGATGCAAAGCGGCAGGACCCCGGTCACCATCGGATCGAGGGTGCCGGCATGGCCGATCCGCTTCGTCCGCAGCAGCCGGCGGCATTTGGCTACGACATCATGAGACGTCCAGCCGGCGGGCTTCCAGATCGGTAAAATTCCATTCATCTCGATTCCAGCGCCTCCCCGACCGCAGCCAGCAAGGCGTCGATCTGGACCTCGCCCTCCAGCCGGCATCCGGCCGCGCGGACATGGCCGCCTCCGCCGAACGCCGACGCGAGCGCGGCGACGTCGAGCGTTCCGCCGGATCGCAGGCTGGCCTTGACGCTTCCGTCGCGCATGCCTTTGAACAGGATGCCTGCTTCCACGCCTTCGACATTGCGGGCGTAGTTGACGAGACCTTCCAAATCCTCGGGCGCGGCGCCGGTGTCCGCCATGTCCTCCGGCGTGATCCGCATCGAGCAGACCCGGTCGCCGAAGCGGAACTCCATCCGGTTGAGGCCCAGACGAAGCAGCTTGAGCTGCGGCAGCGTCATCGTCTCCAGCAGCCGGTCCGCGATGCGGTAGCCGTCGGCGCCTGCTTCCAGCAGCTTCGCGGCGGTCTGCATGACCCGAGTATCCGTATTGGAATAGCGGAAGCCGCCCGTGTCGGTCAGCAGGCCGGTGTACAGCAGCTCCGCCGCGGACGGATCCAACGCATGCCCGGATTCGGCGATCAGCTCGTAGAGGATCTGAGCGGTCGCTGCCGCTTCCGGCACGATCAGATTGCAGGCGCCATAGGCGTCGTTGGTCGGATGATGGTCGATGTTGAGCAGCTCGGCGCCGTCCGCGAACCGATCGGCCAGCAGGCCGATCCGCTTGTAATCGGCGCAGTCGACGGCGACGATCCGCTTGAAGCGGACGTCCGTGCCGAGCTGGTCCAAGCTCCGGATGCCCTCGCTGCCGCTCAGGAAGCGGAGCCGGTCCGGCACCGGGTCCTGGTTGGCGAGCACGAAGCGCTTGCCCAGCCGACCGAGCAGCCAGGCGGCGGCGAGCGTCGAGCTGATCGCATCCCCGTCAGGCTGAACATGGGAGACGACTAAATAGTCGTCTCCCTCGTTCAGAAAATGCATGGCGGCTTTGAAATCGCGGTGCATGGCGCCGCTCATTCGCCGCCGTTCTCCCGGTTGATCTTCGTCAGAAGCGATTCGATCCGGCTGCCGTACTCGATGCTGCCGTCGAACTTGAACAGCAGCTCCGGCGTATGGCGAAGGCGGATCCGCTTGCCGAGCTCGGAGCGGATGAAGCCGGTCCCCCGCGCCAGAGCCTTTAGCGTCTCTTCCTTCTGATCGTCGTTCCCGAGCACGCTCAAATAGACGCGCGCCTGGGACATATCGTTCGTGACGTCCACTCCGGTTACCGTAATGAAGCCGATGCGGGGATCCTTGAGCTCGGTCTGAATGATCTGGCTGAGCTCTTTCTTGATCTGCTCCCCCACGCGGCCGACACGGATTTTAGCCATGATGGACCACCTCTTCTTAGCGTTCTACCTTTTCCTGAGTGAAGCCTTCGATGATGTCGCCTTCCTGGATGTCGTTGAACTTCTCCAGCGTAATGCCGCACTCGTAGCCTTGCGACACTTCCTTGACGTCATCCTTGAAGCGCTTGAGCGTATCGATCTTGCCTTGATGCACGACGATGCCGCCACGGATGACGCGGGCTTCGGCCGAGCGCGAGATTTTCCCGTCCGTAATCATGCAGCCGGCGATCGTGCCGACTTTGCTGACCTTGAACAGATTGCGCACTTCGGCATGGCCGGTGACGACTTCCTTGAAGATCGGATCGAGCATGCCCTTCATCGCCTGCTCGATTTCCTCGATGACGTTGTAGATGATGTTGTGCAGGCGCACGTCGACCTTCTCCTGCTCGGCCGCGACGGCCGCCTGGGATTCCGGACGGACGTTGAAGCCGATGACGATCGCGTTGGAAGCCGAAGCGAGGGCGACGTCGGATTCGGTGATGGCGCCGACGCCGTTGTGGATCGACTTGACGCGCACGCCTTCGACCTCGATCTTCTCCAGGGAGCCGCGCAGCGCCTCGAGCGAGCCCTGTACGTCCGCCTTGATGATGACGTTGAGGTCTTTGATCTCGCCTTCCTTGATGTGCTTGTAGAGATCGTCCAGCGTGACGCGGGAGTTCGCTCCCATCTCGGACTGGCGCTGCTTGATCGAGCGGCGCTCGGAGATCGCGCGGGCTTTGCGCTCGTCCTCGAACACCATGAACGGATCGCCCGCTTGCGGAACTTCCGTCAGGCCCGTGATCTCGACCGGAGTCGAAGGATCGGCTTCCTTGAGGCGGCGGCCCTTGTCGTTGATCATCGCGCGGACGCGGCCGAACGTGTTGCCGGCGACGAACGCATCTCCGATCTTGAGCGTGCCGTGCTGCACGAGCACGCGAGCGACCGGACCTTTGCCCTTGTCGAGCTCGGCCTCGAGCACGGTGCCGCGCGCGCGCTTGTTCGGATTCGCTTTATAGTCGTTGACCTCGGCCACGAGCAGGATCATCTCGAGCAGCTCTTCGAGATTGGTGCGCTGCTTGGCGGAGACGTTCACGAAGATCGTGTCGCCGCCCCACTCTTCCGGCACGAGCTCATATTTGGTCAGTTCCTGCTTGATGGTGTCCGGATTGGCATCCGGCTTGTCGATCTTGTTGACCGCCACGATGATCGGCACTTTGGCCGCCTTGGCATGGTTGATCGCCTCGACCGTCTGCGGCATGACGCCGTCATCGGCTGCGACGACGATGATCGTGATGTCCGTCACCTCGGCGCCGCGCGCGCGCATCATCGTGAACGCTTCGTGGCCCGGAGTATCGAGGAACGTAATTTTCTTTTGGTTGATCTCGACCTGATACGCGCCGATATGCTGGGTGATGCCGCCCGCTTCGCCGCTGGTCACGTTGGTCGAGCGGATCGCGTCAAGCAGCGTCGTCTTGCCGTGGTCGACGTGGCCCATGATCGTGACGACCGGAGCTCGGGTCTCGAGGCTCTCCTCTTCGTCCTTCTCCTCGACCGTCTCGAAATCGTCCTCTTCGACCGGAATCTTGACTTCGACTTCCTCGACCTTGAACTCGGAGGCGACCAGTTGGATCGTCTCGATGTCGAGCTCCTGGTTGATCGTCGCCATGACGCCGAGGAAGATGAGCTTCTTGATGACCTCGGAAGCGTCCTTATGGAGCAGCTT
Source organism: Paenibacillus albicereus (assembly GCF_012676905.1). Lineage (NCBI taxonomy): Bacteria > Bacillati > Bacillota > Bacilli > Caryophanales > Paenibacillaceae > Paenibacillus > Paenibacillus albicereus. Next base: position 2,756,974 of record NZ_CP051428.1, read on the forward strand.
CGCGAGCTCGCCCACCGTCATGCTGCCGCGGACGATGATCTTTTTCGGCGTGTTGTCGATCTTGTCGCGCTGCGGCTGGCTGCTCTTGCCGCCGCGGCCGTTCTTGCCGCGGCTGCGGAAGTTTCCGCCGCGATCGTCGAAGCGTCCGCCCTGGCCGCCCGGCTTGCCGCCGCCGCGGCGGTTGCCGCCTTGGCCGCCTGGTCCGCCGCTGCGTCCCGCGCCGCCGCTCGGTCCGCTGCGGCTGAAGTCGCGCTGCCCGCCGCCCGCCGGCTTGTTGTCGCCGAACGTGCGCGGAGCCGGAGCGGTGCTGCGGCTCTCGCCGCGGGAAGCCGTGCCTGCGCCTGCGCCTTGACCGGCTGGCCGGCTGCCGCCGTAGCCGCCGCCTTGACCTGCCGGGCGGCCTTGACCGCCGCCTTGGCCGCCCGGACGGTTGCCGCCGTAGCCGCCGCCTTGGCCTGCCGGACGGCCTTGGCCTCCGCCTTGACCTGCCGGTCGGCCTTGGCCTCCGCCTTGACCCGCCGGACGGCCTTGGCCTCCGCCTTGACCCGCCGGACGGCCTTGACCGCCGCCTTGACCCGCCGGACGGCCTTGGCCGCCGCCTTGACCTGCCGGACGACCTTGGCCGCCGCCTTGGCCTTGCGGACGGCCTTGGCCTTGACCGCTGCGATTTTGTCCGCCCTGTCCATTGCGGCTTCCGCCTTGGGACGAGCGCTGCTGAGTGCCGTTGCTGCTTTGGTTGTTGTTCGATGTCGTGTTCATAGTCACCTGTCGATCCTGTTGGTTTGGTTGTTGGGTTTGCTCTTGACGTGGAATAGTATGCACTCCTTGTTGCTCCGGCCGCTTTTCGGTCGGGCGGGCGGAGGACGTGCCGGCCTGCTGGCCGCCCTGCGCCCGCTTCGCCGCGGCGTTCGCTTTGATGTCGCGGAAGAATCCTTCCACCTTGCTGACCATGCCGCTTTCCATGACGCTCATGTGGTTGTTGACCGGCGTATCCAGACGCTTAAGAATCGTAATGATTTCCTTGCTGCTCATGTTAAGGGACTTCGCGTATTCGTAGACGCGAAGCTTCTCTTTGCCTTCTTTACCGTCTTGTGGTTTAGTCAATATTCTCCACCTCCGTATTCTGGCTCAAATGACCCCGAATCATGTCGGCAAATCCCCGATCCGTTATGGCGACGACCACCCTCTCTTCCTTGCCGAGGGCATGCCCGAGCGTATCGCGGGAAAAAGCTTCAGCCATAAATACGCCGTAGGACGAGCATTTGTCACGGTATTTCTTGAGGGTGTTGGCTGAAGCGTCCGCCGCTACGAGCACGAGCGCAGCCTTGCCCTGCCGAACGGCGCGCAGCACCGTATCGTCTCCGGTCAGGACCTTGCCGGCGCGCATCGCCATTCCCAGGCTGGATAAAGCCTTATTCGCCATCCGCGTCATCCTCCCGCGCCTTGGCGGCGAGGAACTGCTCCTCGACGGAGACGAACTCGCGCTCCAGCTGATCGTAGATTTCCAGCGGCACCGTCTGCTTGAGCGCGCGGTCGAGCGCCTTGGTCTTCTTGGCGAGGCGGAAGTTCTCCGCCGTGCCCTTCAGATAGGCGCCTCGGCCGGACTTCTTGCCGGTCAAGTCGATGCCGATCTGGCCGTCCGGCGTGCGGACGACCCGGATCAGCTCTTTTTTAGGCAGCATCTCCTGGCTCGCGACGCACTTGCGCAGAGGGATCTTTCTCGGTCTCATCGGCGAATTCCCTCCTTTCCCGCTCAGTCGATCGTGACGGAGTCCTGATGCATCGCGGCGCCTTGGGTCCGCTCGCGTCCGAACTCCTGCTCGGCCTGCGTCTCGCTCTTGATGTCGATCTTCCAGCCGGTCAGCTTGGCCGCAAGGCGCGCGTTCTGGCCCTTGATGCCGATCGCCAGCGACAGCTGGTAGTCCGGAACGATGACGCGAGCCATCTTCTCCTGCTCGAACACGATGACCTCAAGCACCTTCGACGGGCTGAGCGCGTTGGCCACGTACTCTTCGGTGTTGTCCGACCAGCGCACGATGTCGATCTTCTCTCCCTTGAGCTCGGAGACGATCGTCTGGACGCGCATGCCTTTCTGGCCGACGCAGGAACCGACCGGGTCGACCTCGTCGTTGCGGGAGTGGACCGCGATCTTCGAGCGGAAGCCCGCCTCGCGCGCTACGGAGCGGATCTCGACGACGCCGTCGTAGATTTCCGGCACCTCAAGCTCAAACAGCCGCTTCAGCAGCCCCGGATGCGTGCGGGAAAGAATGATCTGCGGGCCTTTTGTCGTATTCTCCACCTTGGTGATGAACGACTTGACGCGATCGCCATGCTTGAACTTGTCGGTGGGCATCAGCTCGGTCAGCGGCAGCACCGCCTCCACTTTGCCGAGATCGACGAACAAGTGGCGCGTATCCTGGCGCTGCACGATGCCGTTGACGATATCTTCTTCTTTATCGATATAAGCATTATAAATCAGGCCGCGCTCGGCTTCCCGAATACGCTGCGTGACGACCTGCTTGGCCGTCTGGGCGGCGATCCGCCCGAAGTCGCGAGGCGTGACCTCGATTTCGGCCACGTCGTCAAGCTGGTAATGCGGGTTGATCTCGCGCGAAGCCTCGACGCTGATCTCCAGGCGCGGATCGAGCACTTCTTCCACGACATTCTTGCGCGCATAGACCTTGATGACGCCGGTATGGCGGTTGATGTCCACGCGCACGTTCTGGGCAGTGTTGAAGTTGCGCTTGTAGCTGGAGATGAGCGCCGCTTCGATCGCTTCCAGAAGCACGTCCTTGGCGATTCCCTTCTCGCGCTCGATCTCGTTCAGCGCCTCTATAAAATCCATACTCATGAAACCGTCAATCCCCCTTTCGCGAATTAGAAAACGATAGCCAGCCGGGCGCTGGCCACTTTGGCATATGGAATCGAGTAGCTCTTGCGTCCGACCTGGACGGAAACGGTCTCTCCGTCAAAGGCGAGCAGCGGACCCTCGAATTCTTTTAATCCGTCGACCGGCTCGTACGTCGTGACGCACACCTGCTTGCCGACCGCCTTGCTTACGTCCTCGGGCTTCTTGAGCGGACGCTCCGCTCCCGGAGAGGAGACCTCCAGAAAATAAGCGTCTGAGACGGGATCGTTCTCGTCCAGGCGCTCGCTCAGGTATTCGCTGATTCGGCCGCACTCGTCGATGTCGATTCCGCCGTCCTTGTCGACGAACACGCGGAGGAACCAATGGCTGCCTTCCTTGACATAGTCGATGTCGACAAGCTCGAAGCCGTTTTCGTGAAGAAAGGGCGAGATCATCTCTTCGACGACCGCCTTGATTCGGGATGTGCTCAACTCCGATAGACCCCCTGATCCAAACGTAAAAAGTAGTGGACAAAACGTGAAGAGTGGGTTTCCCCACTCTTCAGAAAGTACTTCTATCCTCATGATTACCAAAAAAATTATACCATAACCCCAGATGACTGACAAGAATTGTTTTCCTCTAAAACGTTGGAAGAATCGGCGCCGCCGCTAGAAGAGCGACAGCTGATTGGACTCCGGAAGGCCGCGGAAGCAGCCCATTCCGCCGAGCACCTCGACGATCGTCTTGGTCGCCTTGGAGCGCTGCTGGAAGTCTTCGACCGAAAGGTATTCCCCGCCTTCGCGAGAGGCGGCGATGTTGCGGGCGGCGTTGTCGCCGATGCCGGCTATGGCCGCGAACGGCGGGATGAGGCTGTCGCCGTCGATCGTCCAGCGCGTCGACTCCGAGCGGTACAGGTCGATCGGCTTGAACGAGAAGCCGCGCGCCGTCATCTCGAGCGCCATCTCCAGGATGGAGATCGACGCCTTCTCCTTCGGGGAGGCGGCGAAGGCCTTCTGCTCGATCTCGACGAGCCGCGCCAGGATGGCGTCGTAGCCTTGGCAAAGCAGCTCGAGATCGAAGTCTTCCGCCCGTACGGTGAAATAAGTCGCATAATAGGCGATCGGATGATAGAGCTTGAAGAAGGCGGTGCGCACGGCCGAGATGACGTAGGCGGCGGCGTGGGCCTTGGGGAACATGTACTCGATGCGGAGGCAGGAGTCGATGTACCACTGAGGCACCTTGCAGCGCTTCATCTCCTCGATCCACTCCGGCGTCAGTCCCTTGCCCTTGCGCACGCTCTCGGTGATCTTGAACGCGAGGCCCGCGTCCATGCCGGCCTTGTAGATCAGGTAAAGCATGATCTCGTCGCGGCAGCCGATGACGGTTTTGATCGTGCAGGTGCCTTTCTTGATCAGCTCCTGCGCGTTCCCGAGCCAGACGCCCGTTCCGTGCGAGAGCCCCGAAATCTGCAGCAGGTCGGCGAACGAGCTCGGCTGCGTCTCCTCCAGCATCTGACGGACGAACTTCGTGCCCATCTCGGGCACGCCGTACGTGGCGACGCTCGAGCGGATCTGCTGCGGCGTCACGCCGAGGGCCGTCGTCGAGTTGAACAGGCTCATCACCTTGGGATCGTTCATCGGGATCGTCGTCGGGTCGATGCCGGTCAGATCCTGGAGCATGCGCATCATCGTCGGATCGTCGTGGCCGAGAATATCGAGCTTGAGCAGGTTCGCGTCGAAGGCATGGTAGTCGAAATGGGTCGTCATCCACTCCGCGTTCGTATCGTCCGCCGGATACTGCACCGGCGTGATGTCCTCGACCTCGATATAGTCGGGAACGACGACGATGCCGCCGGGATGCTGTCCGGTGCTCCGCTTGACGCCGGTGCAGCCGGACGCCAAGCGGCTGAGCTCCGCTCCGCGCCATTTGCGGCCCTTTTCCTCTTCATATTTTTTGGCGAAGCCGAACGCCGTCTTCTCCGCCACGGTGCCGATCGTGCCGGCGCGGAACACCGCCTTCTCGCCGAAGAGCACCTTCGTATAGTTATGGGCGATCGGCTGGTACTCGCCGGAGAAGTTGAGGTCGATATCGGGAACCTTGTCGCCCTTGAAGCCGAGGAACGTCTCGAACGGGATGTCCTGGCCTTCTCCGCGCATCATCGCGCCGCACTTGGGACACGCCTTGTCCGGCAGATTGAAGCCCGAGGAGACGCTGCCGTCGAGGATCCAGTCGCTGTGGCAGCAGCCGTCGGTCTTGCACAGGTAATGCGGCGGCAGCGGATTGACCTCCGATATGCCGAGGAACGTCGCCACGACGGAGCTGCCGACCGAGCCGCGGGATCCGACGAGATAGCCGTCCTCGTTGGACTTCTTCACGAGACGCTCCGAGATGAGATAGTTCGCCGAGAAGCCGTACTTGATGATCGGCACGAGCTCCTTTTCGAGCCGGTCGATGACGACCTGCGGCAATTCCTCGCCGTACATGCGCCGGGCCGTCGCGTAGCAGGTATCGCGGATTTCGTCGTCCGCTCCTTCGATGATCGGCGTGTACAGCTTGTCCGGAAACATCTCGTAAGCCTCGAAGCGCTCGGCGAGCTCCACCGTGTTGGTGACGACGACCCGGTAGGCGAGATCCTCCCCGAGGAAGCGGAATTCCTGCAGCATTTCCTCCGTCGTGCGGAAATGCGCGTCCGGCTTGCGCTGGTCCTTGAGCGGGCTGAAGCCGGTGATGCCCATGATGGTGATCTCGCGGTACATTTTGTCCCGGGGATGCAGGTAATGCACGTTGCCGGTGGCGATGACCGGCTTGCCGAGCTTTTCGCCGATCCGGCAAATCCTGCGCATCGCCTCCTCGATCTCGGCGCGGCTGCCGACGAGCCCTTTGTCGACGAGATGCATGTAGAAGTCGACGGGTTGAATCTCCAGCGCGTCGTAGAACTCCGCGACGTCCTCCGCTTCCTCGACCGTCTTGTTGAGCACCGATTCGAAAAACTCGCCCTTCTCGCAGCCGGAAATGACGAGCAGCCCGTCCCTCATCTCCTTGAGCTTGCTCTTGGGAATGCAGGCGACCCGCTTGAAATGCTTCGTATGCGACAGCGAGATCAGCTTGAACAAATTCTTCTTGCCGGCCGCGTTCAGCGCGTAGATGTTGCAGTGGAACGGCCGCGAGTTGGACAGGTCCATGCCGACATAATCGTTGAGCTGGTGCAGCCCCGTGATGCTGCGCTCGGCCGCGTCGCCGATGAGGCCGTACAGCACGCCGGCGAGCGCGACGGAGTCGTCGACGGCGCGGTGATGGCTTTCGAGCGCGATCTTATATTTGTCCGACAGCGTGTTCAGCCGGTGGTTCTTCATCGTCGGATGCAGGAAGCGCGCCAGCTCCAGCGTATCGAGCACCGGATTGTCCAGCTCGGGGATGCCGGTCGCCTTGCAGGCCGCCTGGATGAAGCCCATATCGAAGCGGGCGTTATGGGCGACGAGCACGCAGTCGGAGACGAAGGCGGCGAACTCCTTGAGCTTGGGGGCGAGCTCCGGCGCGCCGCGCACCATGTCGTCGGTAATGTTCGTCAGCTGCTGGATATGATACGGAATCTTCTCGTGCGGATCGATGAACGTGGCGAAGCGTTCGATCTCATGCCCGTCCTTGTACTTGACGCCGGCAAGCTCGATGATCTTGCAGGCCGTGATCGAAAGGCCCGTCGTCTCGATGTCGAATACGACATATGTCGCATCCTTCAGCGATTCCTCGCGCGGATTCAGCACCATCGGCACGGCGTCGTTGACGACGTTCGCCTCTACGCCGAACAGCACCTTCAGGCCGTTCTTCTTGCCGTGCTTGAATGCGTCGGGATAACATTGCACGTTGCCGTGGTCGGTGACGGCGATCGCGCCGTGCCCCCATTTGGCCGCTGTCTTGATGTACGCGTCCACGGGCGTGACCGCGTCCATCGTGCTCATCGTCGTATGGAGATGGAATTCGACGCGCTTGATCTCCGCCGCATCGGTCCGCTCCTTGGGCGGGAGCACCTCGTGCAGGTCATTCGGCATCATGACGAGCTCCGGCTCCTGCATGAACCGGTCGTACTCGACACGGCCGCGCGCCTTGATCCACTTGCCGTTGGACAGCTTGGACAGCACCTTGACGTCTTCCTTCGTCTTGGCGAACATCTTCATCGCCATCGAATCGGTGAAGTCGGTGACGTTGAACGTGAACAGCGTGCTGCCGTTGCGCAGCTCCTTGACGTCCAGGCCGAACACCGTGCCCTGCACGGCGATCTTCTTCTCTTCCTCGACGATGTTCATCATCGGCACCGGCTCGTCGCGGATGTCGTAGCCGACGGCGAGCTTGACGTCGCCGTCCTCCGGCTCCGGCACCGCCTCGGAGGCGACGCTCGTCATGATCTGCTGGACTTGCTCGCTGTTTTCCTGCACGACGCGCTTTTCGAACTGCTCGTACAGCTCGCGCGCGCTTTCGCCTGCAGCGAGCTTCACCCTGAGCGTGCGGCAAAAGCGCTCCTCGTAGAAGCTTACGATCGCCTCGTCGATCTTCTTGCGCTTGGCGAGCTCGAGTCCGGCCCGGTCCATCAGCAGAATCTGCAGCACGCCGCCGCTCGCGGACGGGGCGGCCTTGGCGAGCCAGCCGTTGACCGACGCCATCTCCCGCTGGGCCCATTCGACGAACAGCGGCCAATATTCCAGCGCCAGCTCGTCCGTCGAAATCGCTTCTTCATAAGTAAAGCAAAAGGTCACATCCGCCAGATGGCTGAGCTTCTGCTTGATCGTCTGACAGAATACCTTATAGGAATCCCGCTTCACGAGCTGGCTTTTCGTGATGCAAAACGTCCATTCGCGGTTGCTCGGACTGACGAGCACCTTCTCGATATGGCCGTCCTGAAAATGGGCTCCGATCATCTCCGGCGCCAGCTCCGCCTGCTTCATCAACAGCTCGAAGCGCTGCCGCTTGGCCTCGCTCATGTCATCCCTCCCTGCTTGAACCCTTGCCTTCAACAACCATAACCTCTATTATACCGTCGCAAAAAGGAGAAAGACATAAAAAATTGCTGCACTTTGGCGCACGAAATGCCGCCAAAAAAACGAAGCCAAGCCCCTGGCGGGACTTGGCTTCGGACAAGCCTGGACTTCAGTACGCCCGGGCGAAGACGACCGTATGCTCGGCTTTGTCGCCGCAGCAGAGGCAGGCCGCCTTGCGCTCCGAAGGCTCGAACGGAATGTTGCGGCTCGTCGCGCCCGTCTCTTCCTTTACTTGCTTCTCGCAAGCCTCGGAGCCGCACCAGCCGGCGGTGACGAAGCCGCGCTTCTGCTCGAACAGCGCCTTCATCTCGTCCAGCGTATCGACCGCGAAGGTGTTTTCCGTGCGGAACGAAGCCGCTTTGTCGTACATCTCGCGGTGCACCTGCTCCAGCATGTTCTCGATTTCGACGAGGAGATCGCTCTGGTTGACGACGCGCTTCTCGCCGCTGACGCGGGAAACGAGCACGCAGACGCCGTTGTCCATGTCGCGAGGGCCGAGCTCGAGTCGGATCGGCACCCCGCGCATCTCATACTCGTTGAACTTCCAGCCTGGGCTGACGTCGGAACGGTCGTCGACGCGCACGCGCACGCCGGCCTGCTTGAGCTGGCCGAACAGCTCGTCCACCCGAGCAAGCACCGCATCGCGGGACTTCGGCGGTCCGATCGGAATCATGATGACCTGCGTCGGAGCGACCTTCGGCGGCAGGACAAGGCCGCGGTCATCGCCGTGGACCATGATGAGCGAGCCGATCAGGCGCGTGCTGACGCCCCAGGATGTCGTATGCGCGAACTGCAGCTGGTTCTCGCGGTCGAGATATTTGATGTCGAACGCGACGGCGAACTTGTTGCCGAGATAGTGCGACGTGCCGGCCTGCACCGCGCGACCGTCCTTCATCATCGCTTCGATGGAATAGGTGTCGACAGCGCCGGCGAACCGTTCGGACGGCGTCTTCTCGCCGCTGATGACCGGGATCGCCAGGTAGTCCTCGACGAACGAGCGGTACACGCCCAGCATGCGCATCGTTTCCTCGCGCGCCTCCGTCTCGGTCTCATGCGCCGTGTGGCCTTCCTGCCAGAGGAACTCGCTCGTGCGCAGGAACGGCAGCGTGCGCTTCTCCCAGCGGACGACGTTCGCCCACTGGTTGATGAGCACCGGCAGATCGCGGTACGACTGGATCCATTTGCTGTACATATGGCCGATCATCGTCTCCGACGTCGGGCGGATGGCCAGCCGCTCCTCGAGCGGCTCTCCTCCCGCCTCGGTCACCCACGGCAGCTCGGGATTGAAGCCCTCGACATGCTCCTTTTCCTTTTGGAAGAAGCTCTCCGGGATGAACAGCGGGAAGTAGGCGTTGCGGTGCCCGGTTTCCTTGAAGCGGCGGTCCAGCTCTTCCTTGATATGCTCCCAGATCTCATAGCCCTCGGGACGGAACACGATGCAGCCCCGTACCGGCGAGTAGTCCATGAGCTCGGCTTTTTTGATGACATCGATATACCAGCGGGAGAAGTCCTCCGCTTGCGGCGTAATTTCCGTGACAAACTGCTTTTCTTTCGACATGGCTGAACCGACAGCTCCCCTCTACCCTTTGACAAGTCGCAATATATCGTTGTAGGTCACGGCCAGCATCAGCAGCATGAGCATCATGAAGCCGATGACATGGACCATGCTCTCGCGGGCCGGATCGATCGGCCGGCCGCGAAGCGCCTCGATGCCGATGAACACGAGGCGGCTGCCGTCGAGCGCCGGGATCGGCAGCAGGTTGAAGATCCCCAAGTACAGGCTGAGCAGCGCCGCCCAGCTCGTCAGCTGCGTCAGTCCCTGGCGGGCGATCTGGCCCGTCACTTCGGCCGTGCGGACCGGACCTCCAAGGTCATCCAGCTTGAAGTCGCCGGTAATCAGCTTGCCGAAGCCCTGGAAGATGCTCACCGTCATATCCTTCATCAGCGTAAACGTGCCGGTGAACGTTTCCGCGATCGTCGCCGAGCGGCGCGGCGTGCCGGCCGTGACGCCGACCTTGCCGGTCTTGGTCTCGGCATCGAGCTTAGGGGTCATCCTGAACGACAGCGTCTCTCCGCCCCGCTCGACGACGATGTCGAGCGGCTTGCCGGCCGAAGCGCCGATCATCTCGATCATCCGGTTGAAGTCGACGCCGATGTCCTCGCCTGCCACTTTCTGGATCGTGTCTCCCTTTTGGAGACCAGCCTGCTCCGCCGGCATGCCTTCGACGACGCTGTTCACGATCAGATGCCGCGGATTGTCGACCGGAACGCCGGCCATCTGGATGTAGGCGGCGAAAAGCACGATCGCCAGGATGAAGTTCATGAACGGACCGGCCGCGATCGCCAGCGCGCGCTGCCCGACCGTCTTGCTGCCGAACTGGCGGTCCACCGGCGCGATCTGCGTCTCCCGTCCCTTGGCGATCATGAGCGCTTGAGGATGCACCTCGTAGCGTTCGGATTCGCCCTCGACGAGCAGCTGCACGAACAGCCCGCGCTCCAGGTCGATCGCCTCGACCTCGCCGCGGATGACGCCGCTGCGCTCATCCAGCTTGTCGAGGTAAAGCCGCGTCGTCTTGCCGTTCTTGACGCGGATCGCGATCGTCTGCCCTTCCTGGATCTCGACCAGCTCCGGATCCTCTCCCGCCATGCGGACGAAGCCGCCCGCCGGCACGAGACGGAGCGTGAAGCGGGTCTCGCCCCGTTTGATGGAGAACAGCTTGGGACCGAAGCCGATGGCGAACTCGCGGACGAGGATGCCCGCGCGCTTCGCAAAAAAATAATGTCCCCATTCGTGAATGGTGACAATGACGAAAAACACGAGAACGGTCATGAAGATGACCTGCAATGTACCCATCGATGTCGGTGCCTCCTGTCGCTTTAGGCCTGTACCTTAGATTATCATTATTCTCCAGCCCGGCACAAGAGAACCGACTTAGAGGGCGGCCGCCAGACGGCGGGCCCACCGGTCCGCCTCGGCGATCGATCCGAGATCCGGATCGGATGCAGGATCATGCTTCTCCATCACTTGCTGCAGGATGGACTCGATGGCGAGGAATTCGATCTCGCCGCGCAGGAAGCGCTCGACCGCGATCTCGTTGGCGGCGTTGAACACCGTCGTCGCGGTCCCGCCGATGCGGCCGCACTCGTACGCGAGGGCGAGGCAGCGATAGCGGTCGAAGTCCATCTCCCGGAACGTGAGCCGGCCCAGCTCGGCCAGGCTCAGGCGGCCCGTCGGCGAAGGAAGCCGCTCGGGATAGGACAGCGCGTACTGGATCGGCACGCGCATGTCCGGCAGTCCCAGCTGCGCGACGATGCTGTGGTCGTTGAACTCGACATAGGAGTGGATGATGCTTTCGGGATGGATGAGCACGCCGATGTCGTCGTAGTCGAGTCCGAACAGCCAGCGGGCTTCGATCACTTCAAGCCCCTTGTTGACCATCGTCGCGGAATCGATCGTGATCTTGGCCCCCATCGACCAATTCGGATGGTGGAGGGCCTCCTGCACGGTGACGCCGCGCAGCTGGTCGCGGGTACGGTCACGGAACGACCCGCCCGAGGCCGTCAGCGTGATGGCTTTGACATCCTCGCGACGTTCTCCGTTGAGACATTGGAAGATGGCCGAATGCTCGCTGTCGACCGGCAGGATCGAGACGCCCTTGCGCCTGGCCTCCTCCATGACGAGATGGCCGGCGGTCACGAGCGTCTCCTTGTTGGCGAGCGCGATGTCGCGCCCCGCCTCGATCGCCGCCAAGGTCGCCTGCAGGCCGCGGCTGCCGACGAGCGCGGTGACGACCGTGTCGGCCTTGCCGCCGGCGGCAAGCTCGACCAGCCCCTCCTCGCCTTGCAGCACGTCGATCTCGCGAGGGAGCGCCTCGCGCGCGGCGCGGGCCGCCTCCTCCGTTGCCAGGCAAACGCGCTTCGGCCGGAAGCGGAGCGCCTGCTCGATCAGGAGCGCGGCGTTCGATCCCGCTGCAAGGCCGTCCAGCGCGTACCGGTCCGGGTGATGCGCGACGATGTCCAAGGTTTGCGTTCCGATCGAGCCGGTCGATCCGAGCACCGTGATTGTTTTCAAAGCGATCGACTCCTTGTGTGGCAAGTATGTACCCGAACGGCGCAGGGCCGTCCTAGAGCGGCAGCAGTCCCGTCAGCACGAGCAGCGGGAAGACGATGATCCAGCTGTCGCAGCGGTCGAGCACGCCGCCATGTCCCGGCAGCAGCTTGCCGCTGTCCTTGACCCCCCGATGCCGCTTGTAAGCCGATTGGATGAGATCGCCGAACTGTCCGGCTACCGCCGCGACCGCTCCGATCGCGACTGCCCGGCCGAAGCCGATCGTTTCCGGCGCGGCAAGCTGGAAGGCGATCGCGACCGCGATCGCCGCGATGATGCCTCCGAGCGAGCCCTCGATCGTCTTGTTCGGGCTGATCGATGGCCACAGCTTGCGCTTGCCGATCGCCTTGCCGATGAAGTAGGCTCCGATATCCGAAGACCAGATGCAGGCAAAGCTGAGGAAGCTCAAGTACAGGCCATGCTGCTCGATGCTTCGGACATCGCCCATCGCGGCGAAGCCGAAGCCGACATAGACGGCGCCGAGCAGCAAGAGAGCGGCCCCGTCGACAGCGAAGCGATTCTTGCTGACGACCGTAACCGACAGCAGCAACAGCAGCAGCAGCCATATCGCCGCGCTGCTGGATGGAACGTCAACGCCCAGCTCTTCCCACGGAACCATAAAAAAAAGCACCCCGGCGAAGCCGAGCAGCCCAGCCGGGTGGAAAGGGGATATGCCGTTCAGGCGCGCGAATTCAAAAAAACCGATCAAGGCGAGCAGAAGCAGCAGCAGCTCGTAAGGCACGCCGCCGATGACGAGCAGCAGCAGGAACAGGGCGCCTGCTCCGAGGCCGGTTAAAATCCGTTGTTTCATCGCAATTTTCCTCGCTTGGAGCGGGCTAGGACAATCCTCCGAACCGTCTGCCCCGCCGCTGGTATTCGATGATGGCCTCCTGGAACTGCTCCTCCGTGAACGAAGGCCAATAGACATCGGTAAAGTAAAGCTCGCTGTAGGCAAGCTGCCAGAGCATGAAATTGCTCAGCCTCAGCTCGCCGCTGGTCCGGATCAGCAGATCCGGATCCGGCAGATCGCTGCTGAGCAGACGGCTTTCGAACAACGACTCGTCGATTCGCTCCGGATCCAGCTTGCCTTCGGCCGCCTCGCGGGCGATGGCCCGGACGGCGTCGGCCATTTCGGCCCTGCTGCCGTAGTTGAGCGCGAAGTTGAGCACGAGGCCGGTATTTTGCCGGGTCTTCTCGATCGCTTCCTCAAGAGCTTCGATCGTATAAGACGGCAAATGCTCCCGGTATCCCATCATGCGCACCTGCACGTTGTTCTCGATCAGCTCTTCCAGCTCCAGCGCGAGAAACTCCTGCGGAAGACGCATCAAAAAATCGACTTCCGTCTTGGGACGCTTCCAGTTTTCCGTGGAGAAAGCGTACAAGGTCAAATACTTCACGCCGGCTCTGTCCGCAGCCATCGTGACTTTTTTGACCGCCTTCATTCCGGTATGATGGCCGGCGATGCGCGGCAAGCCGCGATTCTGGGCCCATCGCCCATTGCCGTCCATAATAATGGCGACATGCTGCGGCACATTTTCCCCGGACGGAAGCTCCGCTTCCTGCGGAGATGCCTTGCCCCGTTTTGACCACAGTCTGTCGATCATCTTCCTTCCTCCCCGCAGGCGTTGAAGCCCGTTCTGCAGCCTGGCTTTCGCCGCAATCAGACTTCCATGATTTCCTTCTCTTTGGCGGCAAGCACCTTATCCACCTCGGCGACGAATTTGTCCGTCGTCTTTTGGATGTCGTCTTGATGGCGCTTGGATTCATCCTCGGAGATGTCCGTCTTCTCCAGCTTTTTGATGGATTCGTTGGCGTCGCGGCGAATGTTCCGGATCGCCACTTTCGCCTCTTCGCCGAATTTCTTCGTCATCTTGACGAGCTCCGTGCGGCGCTCCTCCGTCAGCATCGGCACCTGGATGCGGATCGACGCTCCATCGTTCGATGGCGTCATGCCGAGGTCAGACTTCATGATGGCGCGCTCGATTTCGGCCAGCGACGATTTGTCCCACGGCTGGATGAACAGCGTGCGCGAATCGGGCGTGTTGATGTTCGCCAGCTGGTTGAGAGGCGTCAAAGCGCCATAATACTCGACCGAGATGCGGTCGAGCAGAGCAGGAGTCGCACGGCCGGCACGAAGCGTCGCGAGATCGCGCTTCAGCGCTCCGATCGCTTTCTCCATGCGGTCGGCAGCATCGGTTTTAATCGTTTGCGGCATGTCAGTTGGCACTTCCTTTCACGATGGTTCCGATCTTCTCTCCGAGCACGACCCGCTTAATATTGCCAGGGATCGTAATCGCGAATACGACGAGCGGAATGTTGTTGTCCATGCAGAGCGAGGTGGACGTGGAGTCCATGACGCCGAGATTGCGGTTGAGCACGTCCAGATAGGTCAGCGTTTCGAATTTTTCGGCAGTGGAATCCTTGAACGGATCGGCGGAGTATACGCCGTCCACTTTGTTCTTGGCCATCAGGATGACCTCGGCTTCAATTTCGGCTGCGCGCAGCGCGGCTGTCGTATCCGTCGAGAAGAAAGGATTTCCGGTTCCGGCCGCGAAGATGACGACCCGACCTTTTTCCAGGTGGCGGATCGCGCGGCGGCGAATATAGGGCTCAGCAATCTGCTGCATGGCGATGGAGGTCTGAACGCGCGTCGGAACGTCAATGGATTCCAAGGCGTCCTGGAGGGCGAGCGAGTTCATGACCGTTGCGAGCATGCCCATATAGTCGGCCGTGGCCCGGTCGATGCCTTTTTCCGTGCCGGCAATGCCGCGCCAGATGTTGCCGCCGCCGACGACGATGGCTACCTCTACGCCCAGCTCCACGACTTCCTTGATTTGCTGCGCGATCGACGAGATGATTTCAGCTTCGATGCCGTAGCCGGCCTGACCGGACAGCGATTCTCCGCTCACCTTCAGTACGATGCGCTTATAGACGGGATTCTCCAACGTCAATACCCCCATGTTCAAGACAGATTTCGGTGCAAAAAAAGTTTTGGCAGTGCGGCGCTGGACAAAAGCTTCGCATAAAAAAAACAGGCGGGGGCGGAAGCCCCGCCCCGCCTGTCCTCGCGTTCGGTATCGGTTCGGAGACCGCCGGCCGATAGGACCGGCAGCGTCTCCAGCAATGGATAGTGGCTTACAGCTTCGCTTGCGACATGACTTCTTCAACGAAGTTGTCGACTTTTTTCTCGAGGCCTTCGCCAAGCTCGAACCGAGCGAAGCGACGGATGGAGATGTTCTCGCCGATCGTGCTGATCTTTTCGTTCAGCAGCGTCGTAATCGTCTTGTCCGGATCCTTGATGAAAGGCTGTTCCATCAGGCAGAACTCTTCGTAGTACTTGCTCAGGCGGCCTTCGACCATCTTCTCGACGATGTGGGCCGGCTTGCCTTCGTTGAGCGCTTGAGCTTTCAGAATCTCGCGCTCTTTTTCCAGCTCGTCTGCCGCCACTTCTTCACGGCGAACGTATTTAGGACCTACAGCAGCGATCTGCATGGCGATATCCTTGCAGAATTCGCGGAACTGGTCCGTCTTGGCGACGAAGTCGGTCTCGCAGTTGATCTCGACCAGCACGCCGATGCGTCCGCCGGCATGGATGTAGGATTCTACGACGCCTTCCGTAGCGACGCGGCCGGCTTTGTTCGCTGCCGCGGCGAGGCCCTTCTCACGAAGCAGCTCAGCCGCTTTCGTCAGGTCTCCGCCTGCTTCTTCCAGCGCTTTTTTGCAATCGAGCATGCCTGCTCCCGTTTTTTCACGCAATTCTTTGACTGCACTCGCATTGACTGCCATCTGATGTTCCTCCCGATGCCTGCATGCAGGCCAAGTTGTCCGCTTCGAGCGGGTTGTTTCCTCTATGGTCCCTCAAAAAAAGGGCGGCGAGGAGGCTTTCACCTTCTGACCACCCTTATCGTTCACCGTGTTGGGAATTCCTTCAAAGCCAGCTTAGGCAGTCGTTTGCTCGCCTTGGTTGGCTTCGACGATGGCGTCAGCCATCTTGCCCGTCAGCAGCTTGACTGCGCGAATCGCGTCGTCGTTGCCCGGAATGACGTAGTCGATCTCGTCCGGATCGCAGTTCGTGTCGACGATGCCCACGATCGGGATGCCCAGCTTGCGGGCTTCTGCGACGGCGATGCGCTCTTTGCGCGGATCGATGATGAAGAGGGCGCTAGGCAGCTTGCGCATGCCCTTGATGCCGCCGAGGAACTTCTCGAGACGATCCTTCTCCTTGCGGAGGATGATGACTTCTTTTTTAGGCAGGACGTCGAACGTGCCGTCGCCTTCCCATTTCTCCAGCTGGCGCAGACGATCGATGCGCTTTTGGATCGTGGAGAAGTTGGTCAGCGTGCCGCCGAGCCAGCGTTGGTTGATGTAGAAGTTGCCGCAGCGCTCCGCTTCTTCCTTGACGGAGTCCTGAGCTTGCTTTTTCGTGCCGACGAAGAGGATGGAGCCGCCGTCTTCCGCAATGGAGCGGACGAAGTTGTACGCCTCTTCTACTTTTTTGACCGTCTTTTGCAGGTCGATGATGTAAATGCCGTTACGTTCGGTGAAGATATAGCGATCCATTTTCGGGTTCCAGCGGCGAGTTTGGTGGCCGAAGTGAACACCAGCCTCGAGCAGCTGTTTCATGGAAATCACTGCCATCTTCAACACCTCCTAAGTGGTTTTTATTTGTGTCCTCCGCCGATGTCATCTTCGCCCAAGACTCCCGCTTCCGGAAGCACCCTTGACCAAATTAACCGGCGTGTGTTTTTAACACCGTCAATTACTATAGCATACCGGGCTTGCCAGCGCAACTGTCCGCTCGTCCTAGAAAAGAGGCGTTCTCGCTCGAAAGCGTGCGTCTCTTCACCGCTCTTGCTTGTCCAGCCAGGCCTTGCCTTCGCCGGGATCCATCGGCTGACCGGCCAGGATCGCCTTCAAGTCTCCGAGGCCGGGCTTGCCTTCGATCTTGAAATAGCCGGCGCGTACGAGCGGAACCGGCCTCTGCTTCTCCATGTAGTCCAGAAAGCCTTTCTCGCTTGCGATCAAACCGTGTTTCTTCAATAAAGAAGCCGTATCGGTCAGGCTGCTTCCCGGCTCGATCCGGATGACGACAGCCGCGGTTTTCTTGGACGGCGTCGCGCTCGGCTTAGCCTCCGCTTTTGGAGGAGACGCGGCCGGTGGCGCGGAGGGCGTAAGCTTCGGACTGCCGGAGGGCGGCAAGGAAGGCTCGGGCTCGGCCTGCGGGCCCGAGCTGGCGGCAGCTTCCGCCGCTTCGGCCATCTCCGCCTTGGCCCGCTCGACCGCCGCCTGGACGAGCAGGTCCGCTTCCTCGGCCGTGTAGACCGCGTCTGGCGGCGGATCCGGCAGCGGCTCGCCGGCCTGACCGGCCAGCAGCAGCTGCAGCAGCAGAGCGCCGGCCATGATGCCGAGGCCGAGGCCGGCCCAGAACGGACGGCTAAACATGGCGGGCCTCCTCCTGCTTGGCCAGCTGCTGGATCAGCAGCACCTCGCCTTTGTTCATCCCGAGCCGCTTCGCGATCTGCTCGATGGACAAGCCTTGCTCATGCAAGTCGAAGAGCACCCGGAACCGCTGCCGGATGCTCGAGCTCCCCCCCTGCGCATCGCGAGCAGGCTCGGCGGCGGCACCGGCATCCCGCTTCGCGACTTGGGGCGAAGCATCTGCGCCCAGCCGAGCCGGTCCTTCCTCGGCTTCGGCAGAGGCCGCAGCGGCGATCGACGCCTCTTGCTGCTCGATCGAGCGCTGCAGCCGGGCGCAGCGCTCCTCTAGCTCGGCGATCCGCTCCTCGCGGCGTTTCGCTGCGTCCATGTCCTGTTCCTTGGACGACAGCACGAGGCCGGTCAGATCGCGCTGGCTCTGCTCCATGTTTTCCATGAATTGCTCTAGTGCAAGCTCCATCTGCTGAAGTCCCGCTTCCGAAGCGCCGCGACTCTCCTTCTTTTTCGCGCCGCGTCCGCGCGACAGCAGATTGGACCAGACGAGCACGACCGCTCCGACGAGGACAATATAGTGCCAGGGCTGCATGTTCATCGTCCGTCTTCCTCATTTCCCTTTCTTTTTCGCGATCCCTCGCGCTTTACAAGCGGATGTCCAGACGGCGGCCTTTGTACGGGTGCGCCGGCTGATCCTCCGGCGGCTTCGCGCTCTCCGGCTGCCCGCTCCTATCCCCGTTGTTTGAAGCGCCGGCTCCGCCTTCTCCATGCCGATAGCCGATTTTGGCGTCAGCCCGGCTTTCCAGCTCGGTGCTGCGGCTTCGATCCTGTTCCGTCTTTTTGGCCGCCTGCTCCGCCTGCAGCCGCGCCTCTGCGGCCAAGCGGCTTTGAAGCTGGCTTTGCTGCATGCCCGTTTCCTGCGTCTTCGGCACCGACACCTGAAGATCGACCGGTCGATAAGGCATGGCTAGACGATGGACCCCATCTGGATTTCGCCTTCAAGAAAGCGGAATTGCACGCGGGACGTCGGCTCTTTAATGAAGCGCGTGTAACGTCCGATCATCACTTTCGTGCCTCCGAATACGGTGCCCCGCACCTCGACCTTCGCCGAGCTTGAGTCCTCGAGCGAGCGCTCGATGTCCAGGATGCGCTCCCGCGCCTCATCCATCTCCTGCACCGCCTGCTTTTTCGTCGCGGCCAGCTTGATCCGAAGAGCCAGCTTGTCGGGAGCGATCGTTCCCGCAGCCGCCAACTGATCGAGAAGCGCCAGCGCCTTGTCGGTCTTGTCGAGCGCTTCCGCTTTCGATTTCACGGCGAGGCGCAGCTCCTTGAGCTCCTCGCGCAGCTCCGGCTTGACGCCGACCTCGATCGACGTGGCGGTGGACATCGAATTGCCCGCAGTGCGCACCTGCACCGTTTCTCCGGCCTGCACGACGCCTCCGACCAGCAGCCCTTTGGCGCCGCCGCAGACGACATGCCTTCCAGCCCGCACCTGCGAATGCATGATGCTTTGGCTGACGAGCACGTCTTCCCCGGCGAACACCGTGCCGTCCTGGATGAACGAGCAGCGAACCGCATGTCCCGCCTTCACGGACCCTTTGCCGCCGCCCATGATGCCGCCGGTGATCTCGATCGATCCCTCCGTCTCCAGCTCCGCTCCCTCGACTCCGCCGACGATGCGGATGTCTCCCGCCGCCTTGACCCGGAAGCCCGTCAGCACGTTGCCGCGGATGACGACCGTGCCGACGAAATCGATATGGCCGGTATGGTAATCGACATCTCCGTTGACCTCGTAGACGGGGAACACGTTGATCGTATCGGATCCGGTTATCGTGAACAACCCGTCGATGGCCGCGTAAACGAGAGTCCGATCCGCGTTGCACACGACATTTTTACCCGCTTTGATGCGGGCTTCCTTTCCTCTGCGGCCAGGAACCTCCGTTCCGGTCACCGTCTTGCCGGGCTCGCCATCCGTCGCGGGCAGCCTGCGGGCAATCAGCTGGCCTTTTTGAACGTTGAGCAGTCTCGACGTCTCCTTGTAGTCGACCTTGCCGTTGTCCGATTGTTCGGGCTTC
The DNA here is from genome assembly GCF_012676905.1 of Paenibacillus albicereus. Taxonomy (NCBI): domain Bacteria; kingdom Bacillati; phylum Bacillota; class Bacilli; order Caryophanales; family Paenibacillaceae; genus Paenibacillus; species Paenibacillus albicereus. The sequence continues at coordinate 2,776,465 of NZ_CP051428.1, forward strand.
GGCTCCGCGCTGCTCTCGATCGTAAGCTCGATCCTCCCATCCTTGCCCGTCTTCGGCGGGAGGCCCTTGGCGATAGGAGTCTGCTGCAAGCTATACGAGGATGGATCGTTCGAAATCGCATGGAGCAGATCGTATTGGATTCCATATGTAATGCCGCAAGCTCGCAGGAAACGCTCGAGCTCGGCGGCGGTGCAGGCAAAATCCTCTTCGCAGCGAATGAACTGCAGCAGCGCCGTCATCTGGTCGGGAGCGACGTTCACGCTCAGCTGCTGCTGCAAGTCTAGCTGTTCCTTCATCGTTCGAGCCTCCTTCTAGGAGTTCTGCATCAATTGGTCCTTCTGCTTGGAAAGCGCGCCTCTCAGCCGAAGGATCGCCTTGGAGTGCAGCTGGGAGATGCGGGAAGGCGAAAGGGACATGACCTCGGCAATCTCGCTCAGCGACAACTCTTCGTAGTAAAAGAGGGAGACGACGATGCGCTCTTTCTCCGTCAGCTTCTCGATGCCTTTCACCAGCGACTCTTTCAAAAAGAATTCGTGGACCTTATGGTCGGGATTCTTGGCCTTTTCATCCACGAGCAGCGACATGCGGGTCTCGCTCTCTTCCTCCCGGATCGGATCCTCGAGCGAGCAGACCGTCGTGACGGCGATTTCCTGCAGCATGACCGTGAATTCCTTTTCCGACACCTGCAGATAGGTGCTGATTTCCGAATCGCTCACCGATCTGAGGTAGTGCTGCTCCAAATGCTGATAGGCTTCTTCGATCCGCTTCGCCTTCTCGCGGACCGACCTCGGGACCCAGTCTCCTTGCCGAAGGCCGTCGATGATCGCACCGCGAATTCTCCAGGAGGCGTAGGTCTCGAACTGCAGGCCGCGCTTATAATCGAATTTATCGATCGCGTCGATGAGGCCCATGACTCCGTTGCTCGCCAAATCATCCTTCGAGACGTTTTTGGGAAGGCCGATCGCCATCCGGTTCGTGACGTAGTCCACGAGCGGCAGATACTGCTCGATCAACGCTTTTTTCGCGTCGAGATCCTGCTCCTCTTTCCACTTTTCCCACATAGGCATGTTGGATAAATGAGGCGCCTTAGGCTCAATCATCGTCCTCAAGCCTCCTTCGCTTTCGCCATCCGGCAGGTCTGATCGGACCTTGCCTGACTTCGTCTGCTCGGACTCCAGCCGAGCGTCATTTGTCTTCCGAATTCCACTGTCGCACCGCCTGCAGCAGGTCTTGCTCGGCCGGCTGCTCCCGCGCCGCGCTCAGCTGCGGAGGGGACAGCCGCTGGAAGGAACCTGCTTCCTCGCGGACGGCATGGGGCTCCCGCTGGCCATGCACCCGCTCGCCATCGGGCGCCTTCCACCCCTCGCGCAGCAGCTCCTCCAGCTCCTCGCTGCCGGCAGCCTCGAGGTCGAGCGCCGCTCCCCGCCCTGCGTAGGACTCGTCCGCCCCCGCTGCGGACGCCGGATCCGGAAGGGTGAACGTGAGCAGGAAGCGCAGCGCGTATGCGAGCAGCCAGAACGCTGCCGCCGCTGCGAGCGCCCGCACACCGCCGACGTCCCAAGGATTGCGGCCGGCATTCAGCACCAGCGTGAGCAGCGCTCCTCCTGCCGCGATCCAGCCGTTGATTCGCCATGAACCTACCATGCCCTCACAGCTCCTTTGTGCCTTTCTGGGCCGAGCGGACCGTCAGGATGCCCGTCTCCGAGTCCAGCTCGATCGTGCGCCCATAGTTCCCTCCGGTATCCTCGGCGACGACCGGAATGCCGATGCGGGTAAGCAGCTGCGCGCAGCTCTCCACGTTCCGAGGACCGATGCGCAGCGAGTCGTTTTGCGCAAGGGAGGCGAACATCTGGGCTCCGCCTGCCATCTTGGCCGTCAATCGCTCCCGCTTCGCGCCTGCCTTCTCCAGCTCCTCGATGAGCAGCGGAACCGCCGTATCGGCATATTTGGCCCGGTTGAACGGAAACTCGCGGGCTATGGAAGAATCCGGAAGCATGACATGCGCCATGCCTCCGATCTTCCGCTGAGCGTCGTACAGCGTCAATCCGACGCAGGAGCCGAGACCGGTCGTTCGGATGCATTCTCCGCCCGCGGCAACGTTCAGATCGGCCATGGCTACCTTGACGATCGGCTGCTGGATCATGGCACGTCCACTCCGAGCGAGCGGAACAGCGTTGCGAAGGAGTCGGGGTCCGGAATGAGGAAGAACTGTCCATCGATCTCCTCGCCTCCGCCCAGGAAGCGCGTCTCGACCAGCAGGGCCGCGTCTCCCATCTCGCCGTACTGCATGAGTCCGTAAGCGAGCACCGCGCCGGCCATGTCCAGCGCTACCGCCGGCACGCTCGGCGCAAGGTTGAGCCGCGTCAAGTCGGCGAGCGAGGATAGATAAGATCCGGCCAGGATGTTGCCGATCTCGCTCAAGGCGGACAGCTCCATGTCCGAATACTCGAGATCCTCCTCGACCTCCATCGCGGCCAGCCTGCGCAGCAGCCGCTTGGCGGCGACCGGATTCATGATGTAGAACAGGTTGCCGGGAGCGTCGCCGTCTACCCGCAGGAATACGGCTACGACAAGCTCTTCGGCTCCTCCCACCCGCTCGGCCACTTCCTCGAACGGCACCAGGCTCACCTTGGGCACCGCCATGTCGACCGGGCGATCCAGCAGCGTGGACAGGGCGGTCGCCGCATGGCCCGAGCCGATATTGCCGACTTCCTTGAGCACGTCCAGCTCGAACTCGGCGAGCTTGTCGAATGGCTTCACGCCGATCAAGCCTCCATCTGTTCCAGCTGCACGAGCTCCGATTTGTTGAGCACTTCAGACAGGTTGAGCATGACGAGCAGCCGTCCGCCCTCGGTCTTGGCGACGCCGCGAAGGTACTTCGCCTGGATGCCCCCCACGACTTCCGGCGGCAGCTCGATTTGATCGCTGCCGATGTCCGTCACGTCGTTCGCCCGATCGACGATGAAGCCGACCTCCATCTCGCCGGAATTCACGACGATGATTCGGGTCGCTTCCGTCGCTTCCGTCTCCGCCAGCCCGAACCGGCCGCGCAGGTCGATGACCGGAACGACGACGCCGCGCAGGTTGACGACGCCTTTGATGAACGGCGGCGTCTTCGGAACTCGCGTGATCGGCATGAGCCGTTCCACCGTCTTCACTTTTTCGACCTCGATGCCGTACTCTTCTTCCCCGAGCGAAAACACGATCACTTTGATGTCTTCAGCCATAATTCATTTCCTCCTTCGCTTATTTGAAGAGCGCGTTCGGGTCGATAATCAGGGCCACTTGCCCGTCTCCCAATATCGTCGCGCCGGATATGGCCGGCGTCTGTCCGAGATAGGCTCCCGTCGACTTGAGGACGATGTCGCTCTGGCCGATGAAATCGTCGACGATGACGGCGGCCCACTTGTCTCCCTTGCGGATGACGATGTACTCGCTCTCTTCCTCGTCGTCCTCGCAAAAATCGGGTGCGCCCAGCACGCGGCTGAGGGAGACGACCGGAATGACCGCGTTGCGATAGGACATCATCCGATTGCCGTGCACGGTCAGGATCGCCTCCTTCTTCACGATGCCCGTCTCGACGATCGACGTGAGCGGCACCGCGTATTTCTCGGAGCCGAGCTTCACGAGCATCGCGGTAATGATCGACAGCGTGAGCGGCAGCTGGATGCTGAACTTGGAGCCGGCGCCTTCTTTGCTTTCGACGGAGACGTTGCCGCCGAGGGAAAGAATTTTCGAGCGCACGACGTCGAGTCCGACGCCCCGCCCCGAAATATCCGATATCTGGTCGGCCGTGCTGAAGCCCGGCGCGAAGATGAGGTTGTTCACCTCGTCGACCGTGAGCTTCGCCGCCTCGTCGAGCGAAAGCACTCCATTCTCGACCGCTTTGGCCTTCACCTTGGCGGAATTGATGCCGCGTCCGTCCTCTTCCACTTCGATGAACACATGGTTGCCGCTATGGTAGGCGCGCAGCCAGATCGTGCCGGTTTCCGGCTTGCCGGCCTGCAGGCGCCCTTCCGTCGTTTCGAGCCCGTGATCGAGGGAGTTGCGCAGCAGATGCACGAGCGGGTCGCCGATTTCGTCGATGACCGTACGGTCGAGCTCGGTGTCCGCTCCCGTCACGACCAGCTCGACTTTTTTGTCGAGCGAGCGGGCAAGATCGCGGATCATCCGCGGGAAACGGTTGAAGACGGTATCGACGGGCACCATCCTCAGCTTGAGGACGATGCTCTGCAGGTCGCCGCTGATGCGGGATAGATGCTCGACCGTTTCCGTAAGCTCGCCGCGACCGATCTCGGTCGCCAGCTGCTCGAGGCGAGAGCGGTCGATGAGCAGCTCGCTGAACAGGTTCATCAGCGCGTCCAGCCGCTCGATGTCGACGCGGATCGTGCGGGAAGCGGCTGGCGCTCCTCCTGCCGGCTTGCGGGCTTCGCCGGTAGAAGCCGCTTCGGCCGGCTTGCCTGGCTGCGCGGTCGGCGCAGCCGCGGAGGAGGCCGGCTTGGCGGCAGGCTCCGGACGGGCCAGGCTCTCGAGCGTCCCGGCATCCAGCTCCTCGGCGCGAGCGGCCTCGACCTCGGAGATACCGGCTACGGCTTCCTCCAAGCCCTTGGCGTCATGCTCGGTGACGAAGATGACCGTGAACGAGCGGTCGAACTGCTCCTGCTCGAGCTCGGTGACGGAAGGAATCGCTTTGACGACTTCTCCCTTTTCCTCCAGCAGGTTGAACACCATGTACGCTCGCGCGGCCTTGAGCACGCAGCTCTCCTCGAGCGAGACGTCGATGCGGAGCGCTTTGAGGCCGCTGTCCATCGACTGCTTCAGCACGGACAGCTGGAATTCGTCGATCGCAGCCGCAGGCGCGGCCGGCGCTGCGGCCGCGGCTGTCGCCGCCGTCTGAGACCGGGTCAGATAGCTGCCGTCGACGATCGACTTGAGCGCGCCGACGATCGTTCCGACGTCGGCCTTGCCCTGGCCCCCTGCCGTTATGTCGCCGACCATGCTTTCGAGCGCGTCCAAGCCTTTGAACAGCACGTCGAAGATGAACGCATCCATCGCCAGCTTTCCATTGCGGACCAGATCGAGCACATTTTCCATCTCATGGGTGAGCGAGGCGAGATCCTCGAATCCCATCGTCGCGGACATCCCCTTGAGCGTATGCGCCGAGCGGAAGATGACTTGAACGATGCTGAGATCGTTCGGATCGCCTTCGAGCTTGAGCAAGTTCTCGTTGAGGGCTTGCAGGTGATCCTGGGATTCATCGATAAACATGGAGAGATAAGCGTTCATATCCATAATCGGGTCCACACCTCCTGTAAGTTGACGGTTCGGTTAGCCGAGGCAGCGGACGGCAAGCTCCTTGGCGATCGACGCGAGCGGCAGCACCGTGTCGCAGCTTCCGTTTTCGACGCAGCTGCGGGGCATGCCGTACACGACGCAGCTTTCCTCGGATTCGGCGATCGTGCTGACGGCTCCGCTATCCTTCAGCTCCAGCATGCCTTTGGCTCCATCGCTACCCATGCCGGTCAGGATGACGCCATGGCGCTTCAGCGCGCCATGCGGAACGAGGGAGCGATACAGCACGTCGACCGAAGGCCGGTGCCCGCTTACCGGCTCGTCCTGGGACAGCCGGATGACGAATCCCTGCTCGTCCCGGTCGAGGCGCATATGATTGCCGCCCGGCGCAAGGTACACATGGCCGGCCCGCACCGGCTGGCCGTCGACGGCCTCGTGGACCGCAAGCGGACCGGCTGCGTCCAGCCGCTTCGCCAGGGAGGCCGTAAAGCGCGGCGGCATATGCTGCACGATCAGCACCGGCGCCGGCAGATCCTCGGGCAATCCCGCGATCAGCTGCTGCAGCGCGCGCGGTCCGCCCGTCGACGTGCCCACGGCGATGAGATGCTTGAAGGCGCGGCTGCCGGCCTCCGCTCCCTTCGGAGCGGCGGGCGGCTTCGGCGGCCGGGACGGGGCGAGGCCTCGGGCCGGGCGCCCGGCCGCCGCTTCCGACTGCGGCGGTACGGCTTCCCGTCCGGCCGGCTTGTCCAGCTTGGGCGCCGCGCGCTTCGGAGCCGGTGCCGAAGGCGCGCCGGGCGCCGTGCCGCTCCGCTTGGCCGGAGCTTTCGCCCGCTCTGCCTCTCTTGCTCCCCGGTCGGCCGCCGGAGCGGCGGGCTTTTCCGGCTGAGGCGGCACGGCGGCTTTCGCCTGCGCTGCCGCCAGCTCCGCCTCTTTTTGCTGCCGCCTGATTCGCTCGCGGATCAGGACGGCCGTATGCAGCTTCTCCCGAAGCAGCCGGCCGATCGTGCTGATCTCGCCCGGAGGGGAGCTGGCCGCCGGCTTGCGGATGAAGTCGAACGCGCCTTGCTGGAGCGCGGCGATCGTCAGCGAGGCGTGCTCCTCGCTCATTCCCGAAAACATGATGACCGGCAGCGGATTCGAGGCCATGATCGCCTCCAGCGCATCGATTCCGTTCATTTCGGGCATTTCCAAGTCCAGCGTCATGGCATCCGGGTTGAGCCGGGAGGCCGCCTCGACCGCTTCGATGCCGTTGCGGGCCATGCCCGCCACCTCGAAGGCCGGGTCCTCCTCGATCAGATCCTTGATGACGGCTCTCATGAAGGCCGAATCGTCTACGACGAGCACTCGATAGGGGGACATCTGCCGATCTCTCCTTGTCTTGAAGTCAAAGGTTGCGTTTGCGATTGAACCATTGATGAAAGAAGCCTTTGACTGTGCGGGAGGCATCCCCGGCAGGGAGCTCCAGATAGCTTCTGGCCGCCGCCAGCACGTCGCGCGACGCCTTGCAGTCCGGATAAGCCAGCGTGAATGGCGTCTGCCGCCGGACCGCCTTGCCGACATGAGGATCGTCGGCTACGCTTCCTCCGAAAGGAAGGCCGATGCCGAGAAACCTCCGCGCGGCAAGATCCATCTTCTCCGCGGTGTCGCGTCCCTCCCGTTCATCCGCTGCCCGGTTCACGAGCAGCCGGAAGCTGGCGTCCGGGCGGCTGTGCGTCACCATCTTGACGAGCGCATAAGCATCGGTGATGGAAGTGGGCTCCGGAGTCGTCACGATGATGCTCTCGTGGGAAGCGCCGATGAACCGCTCCGCTTCCTTGCTCAGGCCCGCTCCGGTATCGAACAGGATGAAATCGTAGTCCGCCTGCAGCCGCTCGATCTCCCGATCGGCCTGCTGCAGCTGCTCCTCGCTCAGATGGAGCAGCTCGCGGAATCCGGAGCCGCCTGCGATGAAGTGAAGTCCGCCCGGACCGAGCTGGACGATGTCGCGGATCGGCCTCTCGCCGCGGAACAGATGATACAGCGAATACGGAGCCGATACGCCCATCAGCACGTCGAGATTGGCCATGCCGATGTCGGCGTCGAAGAGCAGCACCTTGCGGCCGAGCTTCTGCAGCGACAGCGCGAAGTTCAGGCTGAAATTGGACTTGCCGACCCCGCCTTTGCCGCTTGCTACCGTCACGATGCGCGTCGCTCTTGACGGCTCTGCCGCTTCCGAGGCCGCATGGCGGCGGCGGATGAGGTCGCGAAGCGCCTGCGCCTGGTCAGCCATCCGCGCCGTCTCCGATCAGCAGGGCGGCATAGCGCCGACTGCTGAAGCGCTCCAGATCGTCCGGCACGGTCTGGCCGGAGGCGACATAGAGCGGCTGGAGGTTATGCGACAGCGCCAGATTGAGCAGCGCGCCGTAGACGCGGGTCTCGTCGAGCTTCGTGAAGATCGCCTTGGTCACGCCATGCTCGAGGAACGGCAGCGCGACCGCCTTCATGTCCGATGTCCTCGCCGTCAGGCTGAGCACGAGGCAGGTCTCGCTCGCTCCCCCTGTCCGCAGCATGCTGCTCACTTCGTTGATCTGCAGCTCGCTGCGGTAGTTGCGTCCGGCCGTGTCCATCAGGATGAGATCCTTGTCGGCCAGCTGCTGGTAGGCCCGGGCCGCTTCGGCCGGAGAAAAGACGACCTCGAGCGGAATTCCGAGGATGTCGGCGTAGGTGCGGAGCTGATCGACCGCCGCGATGCGGTACGTATCGGCCGTAATGAGGCCGACCGAGCGCTGCCGCTGCAGCGTCTCGCAGGCGGCCAGCTTGGCGATCGTCGTCGTCTTGCCGACGCCGGTCGGCCCGACGAAATGAATCGTCCTCGCCTCGTCGAGAATGCCGCCCCCAGACTCGAAAGGCGACAACCACCGTTCGATCGCGCCTCGGGCCGCTTCCCGCACTGCTTCGGGCTGCTGGGAAAAGGAATCGAAATCCGGCTCGGCCTGAAGTTCCTGAAGAAGCTTGTCACGCCACTCGGCGGCGACTTCCTGCCGCTCCAGCCGCTCCATGAGCTGGCGGATCGGCCCGCTGCGTCCGTCCGTCTCCTGCTGAAGCCCAAGCTGGCGAATCCAGCTCATGAGGCCGCGCATCTCCTGCAGCAGCTCGTCATTCAACGCTTCGGACGCTGGCGCGGAAGCCGCTGCCGGCGGGCGGACCGGAGGCTTTGCCGCAAGCGGCGGAATCGGAGCCTCCTGCGGCGTGAGCTCTGCACGCGGCTTGCCTGCAGCCGCAGCCAGGTTCGTTTCCCGCGGCGCATCCTCCGCCTGCGCTTCCGCCGCCGGCCTTGCCGGAACAGGCTTGGCAGCGGCTGCCGCTCCTCCGCTGGATCGGCCATCCAGCGCTGCGATGACTTCCATGCGGCGTTTGCCGAACAGGCCGAGAATGCCGCCGGTCTTGATCTCCTTCGTGCTGAGGATGACCGCATCGTGGCCGAGATCGCCGCGGATGAGCGGCAGCGCTTCCGGCAGGGAGGCGACGACATATCGCTTCACCTTCATAGGCTCACCGTCCCTACGCTCTGGACTTCAACCGACGGCTCGAGCTCGCTGTAGGACAGCACCGGCACGTCGCCCATGACCCGCTCGATCATCTGCCGCAAATACATGCGGATGGTAGGCGATGCAAGCACGACCGGCTGATGCCCGGACTGGATCTGGCGGGACACCTGCTCGCTGATGCGGCTGCAGATCTGCTGGGAAGCGACCGGGTCCATCGCGAGGTAGCTGCCTTGCTCCGTCTGCTGCACCGATTCGGCGATGCGCTTCTCGAGCGCCGGACTGACGGTGATGACCTTCATCGACCCTCCGCCGGAGCTGAACTGCTGGGTAATCTGGCGCGACAGCGCCTGTCTCGCGTACTCGGTGAGGATGTCGGGATCTTTGGTGTAGAGGCCGTGGTCGGCCAACGTTTCGAAGATCGTCACCAGATCGCGGATCGAAATTTTTTCTTTCAACAGCTTGGCCAGCACCTTCTGCACGTCTCCGACCGTCATGATCGACGGAATCAGCTCGTCGACGAGCGCCGGATACGCCTCGCGCACGTTGTCGACGAGCGCCTTGGCCTCTTGGCGGCCGAGCAGCTCGTGCGCATGGCGCTTGATGATCTCGGTCAGATGCGTGGCGACGACCGACGGCGGGTCGACGACCGTGTAGCCGGACATCTCCGCGCGCTCCTTCGTCGCTTCGTCGATCCACAGCGCCGGAAGTCCGAACGCCGGCTCCGTCGTCTCGATGCCGATGATCGACTCGTCCTCGAAGCCCGGGCTCATCGCCAGGTAGTGGTTCAGCAGCAGATCGCCGCGCGCCACCTGATTGCCCTTGAGCTTGATGACGTACTCGTTCGGGCGCAGCTGGATGTTGTCGCGGATGCGGATGACGGGCACGACGAGACCGAGCTCGAGCGCGCATTGCCTGCGGATCATGATGATCCGGTCCAGCAGGTCGCCGCCTTGCTGCGTGTCGGCGAGCGGGATGAGTCCGTAGCCGAACTCGAATTCGATCGGATCGACCTGCAGCAGGCTGACGACGCTTTCCGGACTTCGGACCTCCTCGATCTGCTGCTCCTCGACGAGCTGCTCCTGCTCCTGCAGCTGCTTGCTCTGCGCCCCCTGCATCTTCCAGCCGAGGAAGGCGATCAGGATGGCGATCGGGAACGTGCGGACGATGCCGATCGGCGTGAACAGCCCGAGCAGCGCGACCGTGCCTGCCACGACATAAAGCAGCTGCGGGTAGCGCATCATCTGCGAGCTGAGATCATGGGCCAGGTTGCCCTCGGATGCCGCTCTCGTCACGATCAGGCCGGCTGCCGTGGAGATGAGCAGCGCCGGAATCTGGCTGACGAGACCGTCGCCGATCGTCAGGATCGAATAGGTCTGAAGCGCTTCGCCGAAGCCCATTCCCTTGACGGTCATGCCGATGATGAAGCCGCCGAGCAGGTTGATGATGAGGATGATGATGGAGGCGATCGCATCGCCCTTGACGAATTTGCTCGCGCCGTCCATCGATCCGTAGAAGTCCGCCTCGCGCTCGATCTTGGAGCGGCGCGTCCGCGCCTGCTGCTCGTTGATGAGCCCGGCGTTCAGGTCGGCATCGATGCTCATCTGCTTGCCGGGCATCGCATCGAGGGTGAACCTCGCGGCGACCTCGGCGACGCGTTCGGAGCCTTTGGTGATGACGATGAACTGGACGACGACGAGGATGAGGAAGACGACGAAGCCGATGGCGACCTGGCCGCCGGCGACCCAGTTCCCGAAGGTCATGACCACTTCGCCCGCATGGGCATGCACGAGAATGTTGCGCGTGGTCGATACGTTCAGGGCAAGCCTGAACAGCGTCGTAATCAGCAGCAGCGCGGGGAAGATCGAGAAGTCCAGCGCCTCTTTCGTGTTCATCGCTATTAAGAGAATGATGAGCGCGACCGATATGTTGATTACGAGCAGGACGTCCATCAGGAAAGTAGGCACAGGGATGACCATCATCATGACGATGCCGATAACCCCCACCAAGACTGCCAGGTCCCTCAGTTTCATGACGAATGCCTCCGGTTCACTCAAGTTAAGATGATTTGCTGCGGCCCTTCAGCTTGTACACGTAGGCCAATACTTCCGCGACCGCTTGGAACAAGTCCGCGGGAATCGTATCCCCGATCTCGGCCCGATCGTACAACGCTCTTGCCAGCGGCCGGTTTTCCATGGTCATGACCCCGTTCTCCTTGGCGATTTCCTTGATCCTCAGAGCGACGTAGTCCATTCCCTTCGCCAGTATGACCGGAGCCTCCATCTTCCCGCCCTCGTACTTGATCGCGATCGCGAAGTGCGTCGGGTTGGTGATGACGACATCGGCTTTCGGCACCTCCTGCATCATCCGCTGCAGCGCCATCCGGCGCTGGCGCTCCTTGATCTTGCCTTTGATGAGCGGGTTGCCTTCCGTCTTGACGTATTCGTCCTTGACGTCCTGCTTGGACATGCGCAGGCTTTTCTCGTGCTCGTAGCGCTGATAGAAGTAGTCCAGCACCGCGATGACGATCAGCAGAGCGCCGAACTGCAGGCCGAGCTTGAGCACGAGCCCGGCGGTAAAGGAAAAGATCTGCTCCACCGGCACATGGGCGAGCAGCAGGATCCGGTCCCATTCTCCCCAGATCGCCGAGAAGACGAGAACGCCGACGACCGTAAGCTTGAGGATGCTCTTGAGGAACTCGACCAAGGATCGGGCGGAAAAGATGTTCTTGAACCCCTTGATCGGATCGAGCTTCTTGAAGTCCGGCTTGAGCGGCTCTCCGGTGAACAGGAAGCCGATCTGAACGTAGTTCACGACCAGGCCCGCAAGGAACACGAGCCCCAGGATCGGCGCGATCAGGATGAGGATCTGAATCATGATGTCGTAAAACAACGACATCGTGTTCGCCTCGGTCAGCGGCATGTAGAGCCAGTCGTTGAACAGACTCCCGAACAGCCGGTACATCCTTTCCTTGTAGAAGCCGCCAAGCATGTAGAAGCTTCCGAAGACGAACAGGATGATGAACGCTCCGCCAAGCTCCTGCGTACGGGCTACCTGTCCCTTGTCCCGAGCCTCCTGCTTCTTTTTCGGCGTGGCGTCTTCGGTCTTTTCTCCGTTGAACAGCTGGAGGTCGACCTGAAAGCGCAGCCTGCGGTCCATAGGCTCCCTCCTTTCGCCGATCACGGCGGCGCTCCGCCTTGTATCTCTCCGAACAGCTCGCCGATAAAATCGAACACGACGGAGAAAATGTGGCCGAACAGCACGCCCAGCGAAGGCATGAGCAGCACGAGAAGCAGCACGCCGAGCAGGATCTTGAGCGGCGCTCCGATGACGAATACGTTGTACTGCGGAGCCGTCTTGGCCAGAAATCCGAGTCCAACGTCGGTCAAGAACATCGCGACGATGATCGGCGCCGATATCTGCAGGGCGAGCAGGAAGGACTGGGAGAAGCCCCGGATCAGGAACTCGCTGATCGTTCCGTCTGCGATCGCCGCGTACAGGTGCAAGTCGAGCGGCATCCAGCGATAGCTGTTCATGAGCGCTTGGAGCATGTACAGATGGCCGTTCATCGTCAGGAACAGAAGCAGCAGCACCATGTACTTGAAATTGCCTGTAATCGGAGCCGATACGCCGGTCAGCGGATCGACGACGTTCGCCATCGCGAATCCGACCTGCAAGTCGATGAACGCTCCCGCCGTCTGGACGAGCGTGAAGAACAGGTAGACGATGAAGCCGAGCAGCAGTCCGACAAGGATCTCCTGCAGGACGGTCAGCACGTAGACGGCGTTCGGCACGACTTCCTGTCCGGTGCCGTAGGTCAGGAACACCAGGTAAGAGACGAACAAGCCGAGCCCGATCTTGATTCTCGCCGGTACCGTGCGGGAGGCGAACACAGGCGCGACGACAAAAAAAGAAGTGATTCGACAAAAAATCAGCAGAAAGACAGGGAATCCTTTCAGGAATACGTCCATCTCTCGCCTACCCGACGTATTGATGCAGGTTGTTCAGCAAGTTGTACGTGAAATCAACCAGCGTGCTGAGAATCCAAGGTCCGAACAGGAGCAGCGCCGCGAACACCGCCACGATCTTGGGCACGAAGGCGAGCGTCTGCTCCTGGATTTGCGTCGTCGCCTGGAAGATGCTGATGACGAGACCGACCACGAGGCCGAGAATGAGCATCGGCGCGCTGGCCTTCAGGACGACGAGAACGGCTTGCCCGGCCAAGCCGATGATAAAGTCTGAATTCATGCCTTATTCCCTCCTGCTGATCTCATGAGGTTCCGAAGCTGAGCAGCAGCGACTTCACGATCAGATACCAGCCGTCCACAAGCACGAACAAGAGGATCTTGAACGGGAGCGAGATCATGACCGGCGGCAGCATCATCATGCCCATCGCCATCAGCGTGCTGGAGACGACCATATCGATGATGAGAAACGGAATGAAGATCATGAAGCCCATCTGAAACGCGGTTTTCAGCTCGCTGATCGCATAGGCCGGCACGAGCACGGTCATCGGGATGTCCTCGTACGTCTCCGGTTTTTCCGCTTGGGAATAGTTCAGAAACAGCAGCAGGTCCTTCTCTCGCGTATGCTTGAACATGAACTCCTTCATCGGAACCGATGCTTCTTCCAGCGCTTCGGTCTGCGTCAGCTCGCCCTTCAGATAGGGCTGCAGCGCGGTCTCGTTCACCTGCGACAGCGTCGGCGACATGATGAACAGCGTCAGGAACAGCGCGAGTCCGATCAGCACCTGGTTGGGAGGCATCTGCTGCGTTCCGAGCGAGGTGCGCACGAACCCGAGCACGATGACGATGCGCGTGAAGCTCGTCATCAGGATCAGGAACGACGGGGCAAGCGTCAGGACCGTAATCATCAGGACCAGCGAGATCGCGCTCGACCCTCCTGATTCTCCTCCGCCGATGCTGATATCGATGCCCGGCAAAGGCTCGGCAAAAGCCGTAGCGGCTGCGGCTGCCGATAAGGCGAGCATGGCGGGCAGCGACAGCATCCATTTCCTTTTCATTCTTCTCTCAACCGTTCCCTGTCCGTAGATTGCTGCAGCAGCCGCTCGAGTTGCTCTTGCTGGCTGGACTGCTGCTCCAGCTTTTGTTGAAGCATCCGTTCGAACCGCTTGGCCTCGTCGGTCTCCTCCGGAACTTGTCCGTCCTTGCGGCCGGCCCGCCTCTCCTGCAGCCCTTTCAGCCAGTCGCCGATCGGGCTTTTCCCCATCCCCTGCTCGACGAGCTTTTCTTTGAGCGCCGACACCTGGTCCGAATCGACGATGACATCCAGCACCGCGACGTCGTCTCCTACGCCCAGCACGTAGATTTTCCCTCCCGCCTCCACCAGCTGCATCGATTTGTTGGGCGCGAGCGTAAGGCCGCCCAGCGACTGCAGCGTTCGCCCTCCGTTCCAGAGCTGGTTGCGTCTCGACAGGAAGCGGATCAGCAGGACGATGAGGCCGATGACGAGCGCAAGCGCGACGATCATCCAGACCAGGCTCCCTGTCACGCTTCCGGCCGTGAACTGAGGGGCTGCGTCGAGCTGGCCGGCGGGAGAAGGGAAGAGCAGGCTGCTTTCCGGCTTGGGAGAAGGGCTCGCCGCCGCGGCTCCGGACGCGGCCGGGGCCGCCTGCAGCGAGGCGATGATTCCGCTGTTCACGTTCAGCCCAGCGTTTTCTTGATCGCCTCGATGACCCGATCGGCTTGGAAAGGCTTCACGATGAAGTCTTTGGCGCCGGCCTGGATCGCATCGATGACCATGGCTTGCTGGCCCATCGCCGAGCACATGATGACCTTGACATTGGCATCCATCTTTTTGATTTCCTTCAGGGCGGCGATGCCGTCCATTTCGGGCATCGTGATGTCCATCGTGATGAGGTCCGGCTTGAGCTCCTTGTATTTTTCGATCGCCTGCGAGCCGTCCTGCGCCTCTCCTACGACCTCGTAGCCGTTTTTGGTCAGGATATCGCGAATCATCATTCGCATGAAGGCTGCATCATCCACGATAAGAATACGGTTTGCCATTGTCATTTCCTCCCAGGATGTAAGTTACTGTATTTTCGCGATGCGGTCCCACTGGCTGACGATGTCGGTCACGCGGACGCCGAAGTTCTCATCGATGACGACGACTTCGCCTTTTGCGATCAGCTTGTTGTTGACCAGGATGTCAACCGGCTCGCCGGCGAGCTTGTCCAGCTCGATGATCGAGCCTTGGGACAGCTCGAGAATATCCTTGATCTGCTTCTGCGTGCGTCCGAGCTCGACCGTCACCTTGAGCGGGATGTCGAGCAGCAGGCCCAGGTTCGTCTCTTCCGGCTGGGCGAAGCCTCCTTGCTGGAAGCCGCCGAACTGGACCGGCTGCACGCTGACGTTGCGGCCGGCAGGCGTGCCGAGCGTCTGCGGACCTGCCGCTGCGGCCGGCATCATCGGGTCCGGGTAAGGAGCCGAATACGCTTGCTGCGGAGCAGGCGACGGCGCGTGGGCGGCTGGCGCGGCTTGCGGCGATTCCATCATCGGCGCTGGCGTCGGGGCTGGAGCCGATGGCGCTGGCGCTGCGGCTGGAGCCGCTTCCTCCACGCCGGAGCCGCCCATCAAGGAGTCGACCATCTGCTTGGCGAAATTGACCGGAAGCAGCTGCATGATCGTGGAATCGATCAAGTCGCCGATCATGAGGCGGAAGCTGATCTTGATGAACACGTCGTCGGGAGGCAGCTGCTGCATCCCTCCGCCCTGCTCCACATCGAGAATGTCGATGCCTGGCGGGGAGATGTTCACCATGCGGTTGAAGATCGTCGACATCGACGTCGCGGAGGAGCCCATCATCTGGTTCATCGCTTCCTGAACCGCGCTGATATGGATGTCGTTCAGCTCCTGCTGGCCGACTTCCCCTTCCCCTCCAAGCATCAGATCGGCGATGACGCCTGCGTCTCTCGTCTTGATGACGAGGGAATTGATGCCCTCGAAGCCTTCGACATAGCTGACCGACACGGCGACATGCGGCTTCGGAAATGCGTCCCCGAGCTCCGAGCGCCGAATGAGGGCCACCTGCGGCGTCGTAATGTCGACCTTGCGGCCGAGCAGCGTAGACAGAGCCGTGGCCGCGCTGCCGAACGTGATGTTGCCGATCTCGCCGAGCGCGTCCTGCTCGATGCCGGTCAGGTAATCCTCGATCCGGTCGCTGCCGCCGGACGGTGCTTGCTCCGCTTCGCCGGAGCTCTGCCGGAGCAGCGCGTCGATCTCTTCCTGCGACAGGTAATCCTTACTCGTCATAATCTTCTTCCGCTCCTTCACGTACGATCTCCTCGACCTGAACCGCGAGCCGGTCGCGGACCGATCCCGGGCTGCCGATGAACTTCAGCTTTTCTCCTACCTTGATATGCAGCCCTTCGCCAGCCGACTTGTTGAGGGAGATGACGTCCCCGACCGCCAGGCTCATGAACTCGCTGACCGTGATCGAGGACTCGCCCAGCTCGGCGATGATCGGAAGCTTCGCTTTATGCACCCTCTGCTCCAGCATCTCGACTTCTTCCGGAACTCTGGATTTTTTCTGCGAGACGAACCAGTGATGCACCGAAAGCCTCGGCATGATCGGCTCGATGACGACATGAGGGATGCACAGGTTGATCATCCCCGTCGTGTCGCCGATTTTCGTGCTCAGCGAGATGAGAGCGATCGTCTCGTTCGGGGATACGATCTGCATGAATTGCGGATTCGTCTCGAGCGAATCCAGACGAGGAGAGATATCGATGACCGTCTTCCACGCTTCCTGAAGGCTTTCAAAAGCACGGCTGAAAATCTTCTCCATGATCATCGTCTCGATTTCCGTCAGCGCCCCGATTTTCGAAGGCGCGGTCCCGGCACCGCCAAGGAGCCGGTCCACCATCGCGAAGGCCACGTTCGGATGCACCTCGAGCACCATCCGTCCTTCGAGCGGCTCCGCCTCGAAAATGTTCAGAATCGTCATTTTCGGAATCGAACGGATGAACTCGTCATAAGGCAGCTGCTCGACCTGCACGACGTTGATCTGCACGAATGTGCGGAGCTGCGCGGAGAAATACGTCGTCAGGAACCGCGCAAAGTTCTCGTGAATGCGCGTGAGGCTGCGAATATGGTCCTTCGAGAACCGCACCGCGCGCTTGAAGTCGTACGAGCGGATTTTGCGCTGGCTCTCTTCCTTCTTGAGCTCTTCCGCATCCATCTCGCCGGACGAAAGAGCGGCCAGCAGCGCGTCAATCTCATTTTGGGACAGAACATCTACCAATCTCTCTCACCTCCTTGCCTGATGCTCCGGGCCTCAAATGTCCGTGAGAAGATAGTCGGTTATCGAAACCTTGACCAGCTTGCCCTCCGGCAGAATCTTGTTGACTTCGTTGAGCAGCTTCGCTTCAAGCGCGTCCTGGCCGGCCGAGCCTTGAAGATCCGCGGCTGCCGTATCGGCCAGGATGCGGTTGATGATCGGCTTGACCGCGATGTCCTTGATCTGGTCCAGCTCTTCTTTGGCCGCTTTTTTGTCCAGTTGGAACGCGAAGCTGATGATGACGAGCTTGTTCTCGTCCTTCAAGTTCCGCTTGATGTCCTTCAGCTCGAGCGTCACGCCGAGACGCTCCTCCGCCGACATCGGCTTGGCCGCGGCGGCGACAGGCTTGCCTTCGCCTTCGGCCGTCTTCGGATCGCCGAGGACCGAATTCCACAGAAACACCGCCACGACGGCAATCAGAGATATGGCCAGCAAGGTCGTAATCAACCAGGGAAGCATTTTTTTCATCGCGGTTATTCCTCCGTCACTGCGCCCTTCACGGAAGCGGCCAGCAAGCCGATGGACCGTTGATACTCGACGATCCGGGCTGTCAGCACCTCGGCCGATTCCTGAATGACCATTTTTTTGCCGGTGGTCAGCGTAAGGAGCGTATCCGGCGTTTCTTCGATCAGCTCGATCAGCAGCGCGTTGATGGTGAGGCGGCTGCCGTTCAGCCTCGTTACTTGTACCATGGGACTCCCTTCTCGATGAACGGCCCCGCGTCGCCGCCGGCTCTGCCGGCGATGCAGGCGCGAGGCCCGAAGCTTCATCCGTTAGCGCTTGAGATTGACCAGCTCCTGCAGAATCTCATCGGAAGTCGTAATGATGCGGGAGTTCGACTGGAAGCCGCGCTGGGCCACGATCATCTCGGTGAACTCGCTCGTCAGGTCCACGTTGGACATTTCCAGCTGTCCGGCCACGATCGTGCCGGTGCCGGTCTCGGCGTCACCCGGCACGCCGATCGCCAGCTCCTCCACGTTGGAGTTCACGGTCGAGCGGTACAGGTTGGCGCCCATCTTCTCGAGTCCGTTCGGGTTCTGCACCTGCACGACGCCGATCGTCGCGATCTCGTCGCCGGTCGTGCCGTCGGCGTTGATGCCGACGATCGTGCCGCTCTTGCCGATCGAATACGCGCTTATGCCGGCGAGCGAGATCGGCTCTCCGTCGGAGCTGAGCACGAGGCCGCCGTCGGCCGTCACGAGCTGTCCTGCCGCGTCGACGGAGAAGTTGCCGGCGCGGGTCAGGTAGAAGCCGTCTTCCATGCCGGCCGGACGGACGGCGAAAAATCCGTCGCCGTCAATGCGCAGGTCGGTCGGAACGTTCGTCGTCATCGCGCTGCCCGCCGTGTGGAGCGTGTCGACCGAAGCGACCGTGACGCCGAGTCCGATCTGCTGCGCGTTCTTGCCCCCGCGCACGCCGTCTTCCGACTGGCTCGCCCCGGAGACCGTCTGGCTGAGGATGTCCTGGAACATGACGCGTCCGGCTTTGAAGCCGACCGTATTGACGTTGGCGATGTTGTTGCCGATGACATCGAGCTTCGTCTGGAAGCCGCGCATGCCGGAGACGCCGGAGTACATCGATCTAAGCATTTGAAAACCCTCCTGAATGAGTGATGTTGTTGACCTGCTTGCATGGATTCATCGCGATCCCCCAAGGATCGTCCGTTCAAGCCTCAGCCGAGTCCGCCGCTGCGGGCTCCGTCTCGGAACCGTCCGGCTCCGCTTCCGCCTCCGCGCCGTCGACCTGCTTGACGGCATCGAGCGGGATGCTCGAGCCGGCAGAGATGATATATTGCATGCCGTCCTTCAAAATGATCGACTCCACGATTCCGCTTTCCGTCACCAGCTTGCCGGCCGCGTCATACACGTCCCACTGGACGGTTCGTCCGATCAGGTCCGATGTCAGGCCGAGATTCTGCCCCTGCAGATTGAGCTGGCCGGAGATGTTGGACAGCTGCTCGACCGACGAGAACTGGGCGAGCTGAGCGATATAGGTCGTATTGTCCGCCGGCTTGAGCGGGTCCTGATATTTCAGCTGCGCGACGAGCAGTTGAAGGAACGCGTCCTTGCCCATCGTCGAGTTGTCCATGCTCGTCGCCGCTGCGGAAGCGTTTTTCTGGCTGATGTAAGGATAGATCGCGTTTACAGAGCCTTGAGCCATGCTGTCATTCCTCCGTTCGGCCTAAGCCGTCTCATTGACCGATCGCCCGACCCCGAGCTCCCGAATCGCCGTTTGCGTCGCGAAATCGGCTTCTCGCAGCGCCGCCGACGGCTCCGTCGAGCGGCCGCCGTCTCCAAAGTTCTGTCCCCGGCCGCCGCTTCCGCCTTGCTGCTGGCCGAAGGAAAGGCTCGTCTGCAGCTCGCCGCTTCCGACCTCCATCCGATCGACCTGGATCCCTTGAAGCTGCAGCGACTGCCGAAGCTGGGCCAGCTGATTCTCGATCGCTTCGCGCGCTGCGGGAGAGTCTGCGAGGAAAATGGCGGTCAGCTGGCCTTGATGCAGCTGAAGCTTGATGTCGACCTGTCCCAGATGCTCGGGGTTGAGCAGGATCCGCGCTTCGCTCGTCTGTCCGCTTGCCGTGATGTCGAGCTTTTGGAGCATGACGTCCGCCATTTCCTCGGCGAACCGTCTCATCGATACGACCGGCATCGCGGCTGCCTGCGGCCCGGATGAAGCCGCCTGCGGCTGAACCGCTGCGGCAGGAGCGTTCGTCGGCGGCGCTTGCTCCGCCGAAGCGGAAGCCGGAGCCGCGGCCGGCGAGGCATCGGCGGCAGAAGTCGCTTCCGCGGCCGGAGCTGCCGACGGCTTCGCTTCCAGCGCGGCCCGGACTTGGGCCGAAGAGGCGCTGAGCCGCTCCAGGAAAGCGGCCGGTGCCGTCTTCACGGTGATGGCTGCCTGTCCGTCATCGGCAGCTTCGGCGGAGGCTCCGGAGGAGGACCGCTCCGATCCGTCCAGCAGCTCGCCGAGCTTGGCGAGCTGCTGCCGAACGAGCGCGGAGGCGTCGAAAGCTCCGAGCTTGAGCGGCTTGCCGTCCTGCAGCGCTTGATGCAGCACGAGCAGCGATTCCAGCACGAGCGCCTTGCCCGCCGATGCCCCTTGCACCGGTTCTGCCGAGCCGGCCTGTTCCGTGCCGGCGGATGCCGGCTGAACCTGCGGGACGGGAAGGCCGAGCAGCGCCAGCAGCGCTCCAAGCTCCGAAGCGGCTGCGTCCATCGCCTCGTCCGAGAGCGGGGCGTCCGCCTGCTGCTGCTCGGCCAGCTGGTCGAGCAGCTCGTCCAACCGGCCGAGCAGCGCGCTTGGCGCCGTTTCGCCGGCTTCGCCGCCCGCTGCCGCATCCAGCGTCTCAGCCCCGGTCGCTTGCGTCGCGTCGGCTGCTGCGGCTTCTGCCGAGCCGGGCATCATCCCGGCCAGCTGCGCGATCGCCGCCTGCAGCAGAGACGCCGCATCTCCTTGCCCAGCAAAGGCTGCCGCGCTGACGGCACCGGCTTGTCCCGCCGCAGAGGCGGATGGTCCGCCGAGCTGCACCGAGCCGATCAGCTGCTGAAACGAAGTTCCGGCGGCCGAGCCTGATCCCGGCTTTGCCGCGGCGGCTCCGCCCGTCGCCGTTGTGCCGGCTGTCGGAACCGCTGTCGGCGTCATCGCCATTTCCATGCGTCATCCCTCCTCGATCATTTCCCGGCCATCAGCTTGGAGACCAGCTGGGAGGTGAGTTCATTGTTCGTCTTGGACATCTCCGCTACGATCGCAGACCGGGTCGCATCGCTCACCGAGCTGAGGATGCGCAGCACCTTGCTCGCGCTCACGTCGGCCATCTTGAGCAGAAGCGGCGCAGCCTGGGCGGCGTTCATGCTCTCGAACGTCTTGGTGAGCTGCTCCTGGTTCAAGACGGCCGAAGCCGTCGCCGTCGAGGTCGCCTCCAGTTGAAGACGCGACTGCAGCGCGGCGATCTGCTGATCCTTGACCGGTTCGCTGTCCTTCATGCGAGCGGCGGTTTGAGCCGCACGCTTTGGATCCATCTTCGCCAGGATCGCTCCCTGCGCCCGGCTGTCCATCGTGCCGAGCACGAGCACCGATTCCTCCAGCGTCATGTTCTCGAGGATCGGGGCCGCCTTGCTGGCCGTCATCGAGGCGAACATGCCGGCGAGCTCGCCGATTTTGCTTTGATACTGTTCGGCGCTGAGCTTCTCGGCGTCGCTCGTTGCGATCAGGCCGTCGATCTGCTGCTGCAGCGACTTCACCTGAGCTTCAAGGCCGATCTTCTCGGAATCCGCCGCTTCAAGCTTCGTCTTGGCAGCGGCCAATTCCGCCTGCAAGCTCGACAGCTTCTTCTCGTCCTGCGCCTGCTCCAAGGCAGAGCCTTCCTCGCTGGAAGCATCCCCGGGCAGCAGCGCTCCGACGACCGGAACGTCCCTCCCGGCATCGAGCAGCCTATCCCTCAGCGACGGATTGAAGACGACGAACAGCACCATTACGAGCACTAGCGTAAAGAGAAGCGGCGTAACGAAGAACAGCATTCGTTCGATTCCGCTGTAGCCTTGCTTTTCCATCTCATCTTTTGCCACTTGTCATCCCCCCCGGGGGCGCTGCGCTTCCCCGTCTTCCTGCGCCCGAGCGCTTCTGGCACCTGTCAGGACTGAGCCATGCGGGCATGCCGCTGGACCGCGATCTCGTCCAGCTCGGCCTGCTCTCCGGCCAGCAGGGCGCTTTTGAATTTCTGCCACGCCTTTTCCTTGGACCTCATCCAGATCTTCTCCTGGACCTTCCGCTCCGACAAGATTGTCCGGGACTGATCGACTTCCTTCTCCGCCTCCTGGACCTTCTTCTCCTTGAGGCAGATCGTCTTGTCCAGATGGCGGATGAAATGCTGGATCTGCTGCAGCTCGTCCAGCGTGCTTCCACGCTCTCCCTGCCGGATCAGCTTCTCCTCCCATCGCCTGCGCTCGCTTCTCAGCTCCTCAAGGGACATCTCTTCCGCTTTCAGCTGGCCGAGAGCGGCGCTGAGTCCCCATTCGGCTTGCGTCGTTTCGCTTTGCTTGAGATTGACGATGCTTTGATAGGCATATCGGAATGCCGCCATAGGTTCGTTCAGCTCCTAGTGAAGTGATCCGTCAGCTGTCGGACGGTCTCATCGAAGTCGTCCTTTTCGTCTGTCCGCTGCCGGGTGAAGCTCTGGATGAAGTCCATCTGCGCGACCGCCTCGTCGATATCGGCGTTGGACCCGCTCTGGTACGCCCCGATATGGATGAGGTCCTCCGAATCTCTATAGACAGCGAGCATGCGCTTGAGCGCCGTCGCCGCCTGCTTGTGGCGCTCGACGACGATCTCGTTCATGACGCGGCTCACCGAACTCAGCACGTCGATCGCCGGAAAATGTCCTTTGTGCGCGAGATCCCGGCTCAGCACGATATGTCCGTCCAATATGCCCCGCACCGCATCCGCCACCGGCTCGTTCATGTCGTCCCCGTCCACGAGCACCGTATAAAAAGCGGTGATCGACCCGCTCGGCCCCGTGCCGGCTCGCTCCAGCAGCTTCGGCAGACCTGCGAACACGGATGGCGTATAGCCTCTCGTCGCAGGCGGCTCGCCGATGGCCAGCCCGACTTCACGCTGCGCCATCGCATATCGCGTCACCGAGTCCATCATGAGCATGACGTTCAAGCCGCGGTCTCGGAAGTATTCGGCGATCGTCGTCGCGATGACGGCGCCCTTGATCCGGATCAGCGCCGGCTGATCCGATGTCGCGACGATGACGACCGAGCGGGCAAGCCCTTCGGGACCGAGATCCTTCTCGATGAACTCGAGCACCTCCCGGCCCCGTTCGCCGATGAGCGCGATGACGTTCACGTCGGCCGCCGTATTGCGGGCGATCATGCCGAGCAGCGTGCTCTTGCCGACGCCCGATCCGGCGAAGATGCCGACCCGCTGGCCTTGTCCGACCGTCAGCAGCCCGTCGATCGCCCGAATCCCGATGCCTAGCGGCTCCTTCACGCGCGGACGGAACAGCGGGTTGCTCGGCGGTGCCGTCGTCGGGTAGCGCACCATCCGGCTGGGGATGAAGCTCCCGTCCAGCGGCCGGCCCAGGCCGTCAAGCACCTTGCCCAGCAGCTCCGAGCCGACCTGCACCGTAAGCGGCTTGCCGGTCCCGACGACGTCGCAGCCGGGGCCGATGGCGTTGAGCTCGCCAAGCGGCATGAGCACGAGACGGTTGTCGCGGAAGCCGACGACCTCGGCCAGCAGCGGCGGCGCTCCCTTACCCGGATAGATTTGACAGACGTCTCCGATGCTCGCATCCGGCCCTTCGCTCTCGATCGTCAGTCCGATCACTTGCGTCACTTTGCCGTTGACCCGCACCGGATCGATGCCGCCGAGATGCTCGATATAGCGGGATGCCTCAAGCTTGCTCATGAAGCCGCCTCCTGGCTCTCCCGCTGCTGCGCCAGCTGCACGAGCTCGCGCTTGATCTCGGCAAGCTGCGTATCGATCCGGGCATCGATGCTGCCGAAAGCGGAGCGGATGACGCAGCCGTGATCTTTTACGCTGGCATCGGGCAGTATCTGCAGCTCGGCCTGCGAATCGATCGACAGCTCGAGCTCGTCCCGCGCCGCCTGGACGGCAGCCAGCTGCGCCGGCGCGACGCAGAGCACGATGACGCCGTGCTCCTTGCGGCGGGAGAGCGCCTTTTTGACAAGCTCCGCCGCCCAGTCGGGCTCAAGCGTCAGCTGCCTGCCGACAAGCTTCTCGGCGATCGCGCAGCTCAGCTCGATGAGAAAGGGCTCCGCTTCCTGGATGATCTGCTCTCTCATGGCGTAGGATGATTCCAAAATGCTCGACGCCTCCTGGATGCGCTGCTCCCACTCTTCGCGCAGCTGCTTCTCGGCTTCGTCGCGGCCTGACTGAAATCCGGCTTCGTAGGCTGCCGCTCGAACCTCTTCGACCAGACGGTCGTCGTCCGCTCGTCTCGCATGCCACCATTCATCCAGTTCGCGCTGGGCCTGATCCAGCACCTCGGCTGATTTTCGCGCCGCATCCGCGATGGTGTCGTCGGCAACGCTGCGGGCGTCGTCCAGCACCTGCCTTCGCAGCCGATCCGTCGCCTCGTCGAGGGTAGGCTGCGGCAGAAGCGCTTCGCCCGCCTCGCCGTCGCCCGTTGGGAGAGGCGCCGACAGGCCGGCACGGACATAGAATCGGTCGAGCGGCTGAATGCCGCCCTTGGGCCGGACATAGGAAGATTTGATGAGATTAGACAATGATGTCATCTCCTCCGCCGCGGGCGATGATGATGTCTCCGGCTTCTTCCAGCCTGCGGATCGTCGCTACGATGCGGGTCTGAGCTTCTTCGACGTCACGCAGCCGCACCGGACCCATGAATTCCATCTCTTCCTTGAACGTCTCGGCCATCCGCTTGGACATGTTGCGGAAGATCGCTTCTCTGACCTCCTCGCTCGCGACCTTGAGCGCGAGCTGCAGGTCCGCGTTCTCGATGTCGCGGATGATGCGCTGGATCGAGCGGTTGTCGATGCTGACGATGTCCTCGAAGACGAACATCCGCTTCTTGATCTCCTCCGCAAGCTCCGGGTCCTGGATCTCGAGCGAGTCGAGGATCGTCCGCTCGGTGCCGCGATCGACGCCATTCAGGATCTGCACGATCGAATCGATGCCGCCGGCATTCGTGTAATCCTGCGTGACCGTCGCCGAAAGCTTCTGCTCGAGCACGCGCTCGACCTGGGCGATGACGTCCGGCGAGGTGCTGTCCATCAAGGCGACCCTGCGGGCGACATCCGCCTGCTTGTCCTGCGGCAGCGAGGAAAGGATGTGCGACGCTTGATCCGGCTGCAGATAGGACAGCACGAGCGCGATCGTCTGCGGATTCTCGTTCTGGATGAAGTTGAGGATCTGCGTCGGCTCCGCCTTGCGGGCGAAGTCGAACGGCCGAACCTGCAGCGTCGCTGTCAGGCGGCTCAGCACTTCCTGTGCTTTCTGCGAGCCGAGCGCTTTTTCGAGAATGTCCTTCGCGTAAGCGATGCCGCCTTGAGAGATATACTCCTGAGCCAGGCAAATCTGGTAAAACTCGCTCATGATCTGGTCGCGCTCCGAGCTGTCGACCTTGCGGACGTTCGCGATCTCTAGCGTCAGCTGCTCGATCTCTTCCTCTCTCAAATTCTTGAAGATCTGAGCGGACACCTCAGGGCCGAGCGTAATGAGGAGAATGGCTGCTTTTTGTCGCCCGGTCAGGGCCTGCATCGATTTTGACATCGCATGAGCCCTCCTATTCTTCTACAAGCCACGTGCGGAGCAGATTGACGAATTCATCCGGCTTACGCTTGGCGAGAGTTTCCAGATTTTTGCGCACCTGACTGTCGTTGTTGACGCTGTCCAGATTGATCGAAGGATACTCGACTCGCGGTGGCAGCTCCTCGATCATTTCTGCGGCCGCATTCTGCCGTCTTTTGCGGATCGCGAAGATGATGCCTGCCGCGAGCGCCGCTGCCGCGACTCCGATCGCTGCCCACCAGGCTCCGGACAGCCCTGCCGCGCCGGACGGCGAAGCCGCTTCGGCGAAGTTCTGGCCGATGACCGCAACTTTTTTGGAGATCAGCTCGTCATTGGTTACATCCTGGCCGGAATCGATCAATTGCGACCGGACGAAAGAAGTCAGATACTGGGTGATTTGATCCTGCGTTTCCTGGTTTAATAAGGTAGTGGGCAGCCCTACGCTGATGCTGAGATCCTTTACCGCATAAGGACCGCCGACGACGGTATTCTTGATGCGGTTCACGTCGTAGTTGGTCGTGCGGTCGCTTCTTTCGGAGGTGCTTGACCCCGTCGAGGACGAGGAGTAGTTCGGCACATCCGTCTCGCCCGTGCCCGCGATGCCTCCAGGCTGTCCCGACGAGCCTTCGGAGCTTTCGGTCGTTTCCTGCTGGCTGATGATGATTCCGTTGTTGCCGTTGTCGTCCAGCGGCTTGACGAGATCCTCGACCCGATTCGTTTGGTCGAAGTTCAGGCTGCTGGTGACGCTGACGACGAGGTTCTCGCTCCCGAGCATCGGCCCGAGGAATTGTTCGATCGTGCGTTTCAGCTCCGCCTCATATTTCTTCTTGATCTGGAAGAGCGAATCCGCGCTTCCCGAATTGCCGAGGACGCCGCCCGCTTTGTCGGAGGGGGCGAGCTCGCCTTGCGGGCTCGTGATCGTGATGTTCTCTGCCATCAGGTTAGGCACGGAGGTTTTGACCAGATTGAAGTACCCGTCGATCTCATCCTGACTCGGGCGGAAGCCCGGCTTGAATTTCATGACGACGGAGGCGCTTGCTCCGGACTCATCTTCGGTTTGCGCGAAGACGCTCTCCTTCGGCAGATTCACGACCACTTTCGTGGAGGAGACGCCTTGCATCGCGTTCAGGAGCTGCTGGATTTCGCCGTTAAGCGCGTTTTTATAGCGGACATTGAACTCGTTGTCCGTCATGCCGAATTGCGACGAGCTTGCACTGAATGCCTCGAAGCCGATCGAGCCGTTTTGGACGAGGCCTTGCGATCCCGCTCCTACGCGGACCCGATCCGCCTCGCTGCTCGGCACCGCGATCGAGCTGCCGCCGTTTTCGAGCTTGTAGGCGACACTGCTGCTGTCCAGATAATTCATGATGGCTTGCGCATCCGTCGTATCCAGCTCGTTGAATACCGTCTCGTATTGCGTCTTGCTCAAGATCGACGTCAGCAGGATTATGGTGATGACCAGCACGCCGAGCGTGGCGCCGAGCCAGATTTTCTGCCTTTTCCCCATCGCGCCCCAATAATTCTTCACCGATGCGCTATATCGGGCTATCGTTTCATTCACGTTTTCACCCCGCAGATTGCTGTACCCTCAGGCAGATCCTAGATTTGCATGCGCATGATTTCCTGATAAGCCTCCACCGCTTTGTTCCGGACCTGCGTGACGAGCTGCAGGTTCAGCTGCGCTTGCTGCGAGACGATCATGACCTGCGAGATGTCCGTTTGGCCAATCAAATACTCATTGTTGACCTTATGTACGGCATTCTCCTGCGCGCTTGCTCCGTCGATCGCGTTTTTGAGCATGCTTGCAAAGCTTTCGGTAAGCTCGCTCGGACTTCCGGCCGCAGGCTTGGACGCCTGGGCGATCGATGCCGGCTGGTTCACCTGCGAGAGGGCGATCGGCTGAATCATCGTACGTTTCCTCCTCCATCCTGTTTCGACGGGATCATGCCCGGCTTACTTTCCGATTTCAAGCGCCTTGACAAACATGGCCTTCGTCGCGTTCAGCGCCGTCACGTTTGCCTCGTAAGCTCTCGAAGCCGAGATCATATCGACCATTTCTTTCATGACGTCGACGTTGGGCATCCTGACATAACCGCTCGCGTCCGCATCCGGATGGCTCGGGTTATAGACAAGCTTCTCCGGCGACTGGTCCTCCACGATCCGTGTCGCTTTCACGCCTTTGCCCGCCTCGCCCATCTCGCTGCGCAGCATGGAGTCGAAGCTTCCGTTTTTCATCGGCTCCAGCACGACCATCTTGCGCTTGTAAGGCTGGAACTGCCCGTCGACGAAAGAGCCGCGCGTCGTCTCGGCATTGGCGATATTGGAGGAGATGACATCCATCCTCAGCCGCTGGGCCGTCAGCGCGGAGGCGCTGATATCGAATCCGTTGCTCAGCTTCATCGCTTATCCCCTCCCGTCCATGGCAGTCCGCATCATCGCAATCTCATGATTGATCTGCTGGACGTAGGAATTGTATTTCAACTGGTTTTTGGCCTGCAGCGCCATTTCCCTTTCCACATCGACATTGCTGCCGTTGTTGTTCATGACGGAAGTTTCATCCGTCACGAGAAGCGGAGTCGGAATATGGGTCCCGAGGCCTGCCGGAAGATGTCTCTCATTGATTTTTTTTAGGTCTAAAGTCCTTCTTTCTGACGTCCCAAGCTGGTCTGCCAGCAACTCTTCGAACACGAGCTCCGAGCGTTTGAAAAACGGAGTTTCCGCATTGGAAATGTTGTTTGAAATCACCTGCTGTCTGGATTCGGCAGCCCGCATCGCGCCGACCAGCCTGCTGAAATCCGCGCCTCCCAAGACATTCAACGCCTCTTCACCACTTTCTACGACGTTATCTATAACTTGATATTCCACATTTCTTTCGACAATCCTTCTTTCTTCGACATCGAAAATTAAAAAAATGAGAATTCAATGTCGAGATTTGCCGACACGCTTATCTTCCTAAATTTCCATATTTATTACAATGAGAAAAAAGCCCTATCTTTATATGAAGATAGGGCTTTTTTGGGTCTTTCGTCCTGTATTCAATTCTTTAATTTGCTTAATTCTTCCAAAAGTTGATGATTCAGGATGCGGATATAGGTCCCTTTCATCCCAAGCGATCGCGTTTCGATAACTCCGGCGCTTTCAAGTTTGCGTAGCGCGTTTACGATGACGGATCTAGTAATTCCGACCCGGTCTGCGATCTTCGATGCGACGAGCAGGCCTTCCTTCGCCTCGAGCTCGTCGAAAATATGCTCGACCGCCTCCAGCTCGCTGAATGACAGGGAACCCATCGCGACGGCGACGACGGCCCGGCTTCTGGCCTCGAGGGCCAGTTCTTCCGCCCGCTCGCGCAGAATCTCCATTCCGACGATCGTCGATCCGTATTCGGCCAGGATGAGATCGTCGTCATCGAACGCTCCGCTCGGCCGGGAGAGGACGACCGTCCCCAACCGGTCCCCGCCGCCCGTCACCGGTACGACGCTCATGATCTCCTGCGTCCCCATGAACGGAAAGACGGACGAGATGCCTGGATCTGGCTCGACATTGGTCGCCGGCTCGCTCATGATCAGAAACCGGCTGTTGCTGTCGGCGGGAAAGCGCGGTTCATCCGCCGCCATGCTGCGGAACTGCTCATGATCGAATCGATCGACCGCCGCGCAGCCGAGAATTTTGCCCCTGCGGCTGACGACGAATACGTTGGCTTGAATGACCGTGCTTAGCACCTCTGCCATTTCCCTGAAGTTCAGCGCCTTGCCTGCCGCTCGCTGCAGCAGGCGATTGAGCGTCCTTGTCTTGGTCAATAAAGTCATTGGTATGGTTGCCCCCCGAACCCCTCTGCTTCTCTACAGAATGTATTGGCTTAGATCGCGGTTCTGAGCGATCGAGCCGAGCTTCTCTCTGACGTATTCCGGCGTGATGTTCAAGCTCTCGAGCGTCATGTCCGGCGCCTCGAAGCTCAAGTCCTCCAGCAGCTTTTCCAGAATCGTATGAAGGCGCCTTGCGCCGATATTTTCCGTATTGCGGTTCACTTCCGCAGCGATGGACGCCAGCTCGGCGATCGCCTCATCGGAAAACGTGACCTCTATGCCCTCCGTGGACAGCAGCGCCGCATACTGCTTGGTCAGCGCGTTTTTCGGCTCCTTGAGGATCTGGATGAAATCCTCGAGGCTGAGCGAGGTCAGCTCGACGCGGATGGGAAAGCGTCCTTGAAGCTCCGGGATGAGATCCGCCGGCTTGGATACGTGGAACGCGCCTGCCGCGATGAAGAGCATGTAATCCGTTTTGACTGCGCCATACTTGGTCATGATCGTCGAGCCTTCGACGATCGGCAGGATGTCCCGCTGCACACCTTCCCTCGACACGTCCGGGCCGGAGCCTTTGGACGGACTCGCGATCTTGTCGATCTCGTCCAGGAATACGATGCCGGACTGCTCGGCGCGGCTGACCGACTCGGCGATCACGTCGTCCATGTCGATCAGCTTCGCGGCTTCCTCCTGGGTCAGCACCTTGCGCGCGTCCTTGACGGACAGCTTGCGGCGCTTGGTCCGCTTGGGCATGAACTGGCCCATGATCTCCTGCATGTTCATGCCCATCATGTCGTTGCCCTGTCCGCCGAGCATATCCAGCATGTTCGGCGACGTATCCTCCACATCCAGCTCCAGCATTTCCTTCTCGAGCTCGCCGGCCTGCAGCTTGACACGGACCGCTTGCCGCTTGGCCGCCAGCTCCGGCTCGGACGAGCGGTCCTCCGGCTCCGGCTCGCGAGCGCCGCCGAACAGCATCTCCAGCGGATTTTTGCCGTTCTTCGGCTTGGAGCGGGACGGCTCAAGCAGCTCGACGAGCCGCTCGTTCGCCAGCTCCTCCGCTTTGTCCTTGACCTTTTCCATCCGCTCGGCTTTCACCATGCGGATGGACACCTCGACCAGATCGCGAATTATCGCTTCGACGTCGCGGCCGACGTAGCCGACTTCCGTGAACTTCGTCGCCTCGACCTTGACGAACGGGGCTCGGACCAGCTTGGCCAGCCGACGCGCGATTTCCGTCTTGCCGACGCCGGTCGGCCCGATCATGAGGATGTTCTTCGGCACGATCTCGTCTCTCAAGCTCTCCTCGAGGCGGCTGCGCCGATAACGGTTGCGCAGCGCCACAGCGACAGAGCGCTTGGCCTGCTTCTGCCCGACGATATATTTGTCCAGCTCGGCGACGATCTGACGCGGGGTCATGGCTTCCTTCACCCGAGATCACTCCTTTTCGTGTAGGGGACAGCTGCTCCGGCACGACCGGTCAGGCTTAGACTTCTTCGACAATGATGCTATGGTTCGTGAACACGCAAATCTCCGCAGCGGTCTCCAGCGCCGCTTGAGCCATCTCGCGCGCGCTCAGGCTCGGAGCATGCTTCTTGAGCGCCCTGGCCGCAGCCAAGGCAAAGCTGCCTCCCGATCCGATCGCAAGGATGCCGTCGTCCGGCTCGATCACCTCGCCGTTTCCGGAGATGAGCAGCAGTCCGGTGTCGTCCATGACGAGCAGCATCGCCTCCAGGCGACGCAGCACTCGGTCTGATCGCCATTCCTTGGCCAGCTCGACCGCGGAGCGCTGTAGATTGCCGTGATGCTCCTCCAGCTTGCTCTCGAACTTCTCGAACAGCGTGATCGCATCCGCGACCGATCCGGCGAAGCCCGCTACGACCTTGCCGCGGTAGAGGCGCCTGACCTTCTTGGCGGACCCTTTCATAATCATGCTGTTTCCGAAAGTGACCTGCCCGTCGCCCGCGATCGCGCCTTTGCCGTCATGTCGCACCGCGCAGATCGTCGTCGCGTGAAACTGCATCTCCACGTCCAATTCCTCCTTTGGCTTGCCGTGTTAGTGGCCGCCGCCGAGCCGCTCCAGCTTGAACTGCTCCAGGGAGGACAAGGCGCGGCTCGCAATATGCTCGTTTTTCTCCTTCTTGTTGCGGATGCGCTGCTCCGGCGGAGGGAACAAGCCGAAGTTCGCGTTCATCGGTTGGAAGTGGCGGAAGTCGGCCGTCGTGATATAGTGGGCCATGCTGCCGAGAGCCGTCTCTTTCGGCAGCACGAGCGGTTCGAGCCTGCGCGCGAGACGGCCGGCGTTGATGCCGGCAAGCATGCCCGATGCGGCCGACTCCACGTATCCCTCGACCCCGGTCATTTGGCCGGCGAAGAACAGGTTTTCCCGTCCTTTGAATTGATAGGTCGCCTCCAGCAGCTTCGGCGAGTTGATGAACGTATTGCGGTGCATGACGCCATAGCGGACGAATTCGGCGTTCTCCAGTCCGGGGATGAGCGAGAACACCCGCTTCTGCTCGCCCCATTTGAGATGCGTCTGGAAGCCGACCAGGTTGTACAGCGTGCCTGCGGCATTGTCTTGACGCAGCTGGATGACCGCATGCGGCTGCTTGCCCGTGCGCGGATCGACGAGGCCTACCGGCTTCATCGGGCCGAACAGCACCGTCTGCTTGCCGCGCTGGGCCATCACCTCGATCGGCATGCAGCCCTCGAAGTACACTTCCTTCTCGAAGTCCTTGAGCGCGGCCGTCTCCGCCGAGACGAGCGCCTCATGGAAGCGCTCGAACTCTTCCTCGTTCATCGGGCAATTCAGATAGGCGGCTTCCCCCTTATCGTAGCGGGAGGCCAGGAACACCTTATCCATATCTATGGAATCTTTCTCGACGATAGGAGCGGCAGCATCATAAAAATAAAAATATTCCTCGCCCATGAGCTCCTTGATCTGAGCGGACAGGCTCGGCGCAGTGAGCGGTCCTGTCGCGACGACCGTAATGCCGTCCTGCGGAATATCGGCGATCTCCTCGTTGACTACCGTAACGAGGGGATGCTCGCGCAGCGTGCCGGTGATATCGCCGGAAAACCCGTCGCGATCGACGGCGAGCGCTCCGCCGGCCGGCACGGCGTTGCGGTCGGCCGCCGCCAGCACGAGCGAGTTCATTCGGCGCATTTCTTCCTTGAGGACGCCGACTGCGTTGGAAAGTCCGTTCGCCCTCAAGCTGTTGCTGCAGACGAGCTCGGCGAATTTATCGGTATGATGGGCGGGAGTCTGCTTCACCGGACGCATTTCGTAGAGCTTCACTTCGACGCCCTGGGATGCGATCTGCCAAGCGGCCTCGCTCCCTGCAAGTCCGGCTCCGATGACGGTAACTGGGGGAATGGATGACAAGTGCGATTCCTCTCTTTCCTAAAGTCAAAAACGGCCCGAACAACCGCAGGGAAGCGGAAAGCCGATGCCCGCTTTCCGCTTCCCGCTGTTGGATTATCCGAGATCTTGATCCTCCGGCAGCT
Source organism: Paenibacillus albicereus (assembly GCF_012676905.1). NCBI lineage: Bacteria > Bacillati > Bacillota > Bacilli > Caryophanales > Paenibacillaceae > Paenibacillus > Paenibacillus albicereus. The sequence continues at coordinate 2,809,157 of NZ_CP051428.1, forward strand.
CTTCGTTGAAGTCGCAGGATGGACATTGATACCTGGCGCCGCTCTTGTTGCGCTTGATGACGAGCATGCTGCCGCATTCCGGGCACGGCTTGCCGGCGGGACGGTCCCACGAGACATAGTCGCAGCCCGGGTATTGGTCGCAGCCGTAGAAGATGCGCCCTTTTTTGCTGCGGCGCTCGATGATCTGGCCTTCCGCGCATTTCGGGCAGGCGACGCCGATGTTCTTGACGATCGGCTTCGTGTTGCGGCAGTCCGGAAAACCGGAGCAAGCGAGGAACTTGCCGAAGCGGCCCATCTTGTACACCATCGGGCTTCCGCATTTCTCGCAGACTTCGTCGGACACCTCGTCCTGAAGCTCGACTTCCTTCATTTCTTCCTCGGCGACCTCGAGCCGCTTCTCGAACGATTCATAGAACTGGGCGAGCACGCGAACCCAGTCCTCCTTGCCCTCTTCGACATGGTCGAGATCGCCTTCCATATGGGCGGTGAACTCCGCATCGAGAATCTCGGGGAAGAACTCCTCCATGAGCTGGATGACAAGCTCTCCAAGCTCGGTCGGGAAGAACTTCTTCTCCTCGATCGCCACGTAGCCGCGCTTCTGGATCGTCTCCAGCGTCGGCGCGTACGTGCTCGGGCGGCCGATGCCCAGCTCCTCGAGCGTGCGCACGAGCCGCGCCTCCGTATAGCGCGGCGGCGGCTGGGTGAAGTGCTGCTTCGGATCGATCGATTCGGCCTTCAAGCTTTCTCCCTCCGCCAATGCGGGCAGGAACTTGTCCTCGTCCGCCGCGGTGCCGTCGTCATTGCCTTCCACATAGACCTTCATGAATCCGGCGAACTTGACTTTGGAGCCCGAAGCGCGGAACATGGCTTCGCCGGCGTTCAGGTCCACCGTCATCGTATCGAGCACGGCCGAGCTCATCTGGCTGGCGACGAAGCGTTCCCAGACGAGCTTGTACAGCCGATACTGGTCGCGGCTCAAGTACTCCTTGACCGCATCCGGCTCCCACTCCATCGATGTCGGACGAATCGCTTCATGCGCATCCTGGGCGTTGGCGTTCTTCTTGAGATAGACGCGCGGCTGCTCCGGGTAGAACTCCGGTCCGTACTTCTCGACGATATAGACCTTCGCTTCTTCTTGGGCGACTGGAGAGATCCGCGTGGAGTCCGTACGCATGTAGGTGATGAGACCGGCCGTGCCTTGCTTGCCGAGATCGACGCCCTCGTACAGCTGCTGGGCGACCGACATCGTCTTGGAAGCGCGGAAGCTGAGCTTGCGCGCCGCTTCCTGCTGCAAGGAGCTCGTGATGAACGGCGGAGCCGGATTCCGCAGCCGCTCCTTTTCCTTTACCTCGGCCACGGTGAAATCGCGGCCCTTGATCGCCGCGAGCACGACGTCGACCTCAGCCTGGCTGCCGAGCTCCGACTTGTCTCCTCGGTAGCTGTGGAACTTCGCTTCGAAGGCCGACTTGCCCTTTTGCAGTCCGGCCGTGATGGACCAATACTCGACCGGCTCGAACGCCTCGATCTCGTTCTCCCGGTCGCTGATGAGCTTGACCGCGACCGACTGGACGCGACCGGCAGACAAGCCCTTCTTGACCTTCTTCCATAACAACGGACTGATCTTGTAGCCGACAAGACGATCCAGGATGCGGCGCGCCTGCTGGGCGTTGACCAGATCCATGTCGATCTTGCGCGGCGTCTTGAACGCGTCCTTGACGGCCTGCTTCGTAATTTCGTTGAAGACGACACGGCAGTCGTCCGTCTCGTCCAAGTCCAGGTAATGCGCCAGATGCCAAGCGATCGCTTCGCCTTCGCGATCCGGGTCAGCCGCGAGATAAACGCGCTTGACCTTTTTGCTGGCATCCTTCAACTCCTTGAGAACAGAGCCTTTGCCGCGGATCGTAATGTATTTGGGATTGAAATCGTTCTCGACTTCGACGCCGATCTGGCTTTTCGGCAAATCGCGGATATGGCCCATCGAGGCTTTCACGATAAATTTGCTTCCCAGGTATTTGCCAATCGTCTTCGCTTTTGCCGGTGATTCGACAATGACAAGTGAATCGGCCATGTTGGCGTCCTCCTTTCGCAAGCTGCTTACAATGCCATATATATGGAACCGTGATGCAGTTCAATCTTACGTTTTAAACATAAATTTATCAGAACTGTTTGCAAAAGTCCAAAAGCGAGTCCGGAAGCCTCGAACAGCTCGTCCGCCGAGCGCGGCTCGTCCCGCAGCAGCATGTAGATGAACTGCTCGTCTGCGCTCAGCTGCGGTTCCTCCGGAAGAGCGGACGCCTGCGGCTTGGCCGGCTGAAGATGGGAGAAGTCGCGCGCGATCGTTTCCGAGCTGTCCGCCAGTTTCGCCCGTCCATCTCGAATCAAGGCGTTGCAGCCGATGCTTTTGGGCGAGTGGATCGGTCCCGGCACCGCAAAAACCTCTCGGTTCATATCCAGCGCTTGATCCGCCGTAATCAGCGAGCCGCTCGCCGCAGCCGCCTCGATGACGATCGTGCCGAGAGACAAGCCGGCTATGATGCGGTTGCGCTGCGGGAACATCCCCGGCTTGACGGGAGTCCCGATCGGAAACTCGGACAGCACGAGACCCTCTCGGCAAAGCCGACGGTACAGCGCTCGGTTGTCCGGAGGATAGGCGGTGTCGACCGGCGTGCCGAGCACGGCGATCGTCGCTCCTCCCGCATCGAGCGCGGCTTCATGGGACAAGCCGTCGATGCCGCGCGCCATGCCGCTGACGATGGCGAAGCCGGCGGCGGCAAGCTCCCTGCTCAGCTTGGCCGCAGCCTGCCTCCCGTAAGCGGTCGGTCCACGCGTGCCTACGACGGCCAGACATGGACGCTCCAGCAGCTCCATTCGGCCGACGGCATACAGCACCCAAGGCGGCTGCGGGATGCGCTGAAGAAGCGGTGGATACTCCGCATCCAAGATCGTCATCCTGCGACCAAGAAGCCCTTGCAAAGCCCCTTCCCCAATCGGCACATGCCGCTCTCTCCAGCGGCGAGCCGCTTCTGCGGCCGGCGCTTGCCGGATGCCCAGCCTGGCCAGCTGGGCGGTCGCCAGCTCCGGCTCCCGCCACAGCTCCGCTTGCATCGCGCGATAGAGCGACTGCCATCCGATGCCAGGCGTTTCATGCATCGAGATCACGAATTCACGCATGCGTTCAAGCTCCGCATCCGTCCATTGCTGTTCCAGCCATTCGTCCATCATCGGCTACCGTCCCTTTCTTCTATTATAAAGGACGGCACCTGCGCCAATCCCTATTGTGCGGCACAAGAATGCAGATTGCAAGCGCGCAGGCGCCGTCAGCGCCGCCAGAGCTCGCCAGGCGGCAACAAAAAAGCAGCCTTCTTCCCCGATATGGAGAAGAAGGCTGCCTGCCTTCCGTTCAAGCGATTCGATTAGTGAGTCTTGCACTTTTCGAGCAGGCCCTTCTCTTCCAGCACGCTCACGAGCGTGGAGCCCATGTCAGACGGAGTCGGAGCAACCTTGATTCCGCAAGCTTCAAGCGTGGAGATTTTCTCCTTCGCCGTGCCTTTGCCTCCGGAGATGATCGCGCCGGCGTGGCCCATGCGCTTCCCTGGAGGAGCCGTAGCGCCGCCGATGAAGCCGACGACCGGCTTCTTCATGTTCGCCTTGACCCACTCGGCGGCTTCTTCTTCCGCCGTGCCGCCGATCTCGCCGATCATGATGACCGCGTACGTGTCCGGATCCTCATTGAACAGGTTCAGGATATCGATGAACTCGGAGCCTTTGACCGGGTCGCCGCCGATGCCGACTGCGGTCGACTGGCCGATGCCGCGGGTCGTCAGCTGATGGACCGCCTCGTAGGTAAGCGTTCCGGAGCGGGATACGACGCCGACATGGCCTTTCCGATGGATATAGCCCGGCATGATGCCGATCTTGATTTCGTCCGGCGTGATGACGCCGGGGCAGTTCGGTCCGATCAGGCGGGTCTTCTTGCCTTCCATGTAGCGCTTCACGCGCACCATGTCGAGCACCGGAATGCCTTCCGTGATGCAGATGACCAGGTCCAGCTCGGCTTCCACCGCTTCCAGGATGGAGTCGGCCGCGAACGCCGGCGGCACGTAGATGACGGACACGGTCGCGCCGGTCTCGTCGATCGCTTCGCGTACGGAGTTGAATACTGGCAGCGATTTCGTCTCGCCGTTCTCCAGCTCGATGTCCACCGTCGTGCCGCCTTTGCCAGGCGTTACGCCGCCGACCATCTGGGTTCCGTATTCAAGGGCGCCCTTCGTATGGAACAGGCCGGTCTGGCCGGTAATGCCCTGGGTGATCACTTTGGTATCCTTGTTGATCAAAATGCTCATCGCACATTCACATCCCCTAACAGAATTCGTCTCTGCAGCCCCGAGGGCGTTATTTTACGAGCGCAACGATTTTTTGGGCGCCGTCGGACATGCTGTCCGCCGCGACCAGGTTCAAGCCCGATTCGTTCAGGATCTTCTTGCCGAGCTCAACGTTCGTGCCTTCGAGGCGCACGACGAGCGGACGCTCGAGTCCGAGCTCACGGGCCGCCGCGACAACGCCTTCTGCGATGACGTCACAGCGCATGATGCCGCCGAAGATGTTGACGAAGATGCCTTTGACGTTGGCGTCCGAGAGCAGGATCTTGAAGGCTTCCGTAACCTTCTCCTTCGTCGCGCCGCCCCCTACGTCGAGGAAGTTGGCCGGGTCGCCGCCATAGTGCTTGATGATGTCCATCGTCGCCATCGCAAGGCCTGCGCCGTTGACCATGCAGCCGATGTTTCCGTCAAGCGCGATGTAGCTGAGGTCATACTTGGACGCTTCGATTTCCTTGGCGTCCTCTTCCTCGAGGTCGCGCAGCGCCAGGATGTCCTTGTGGCGGAACAGGGCGTTGGAGTCGAAGTTCAGCTTGGCGTCGAGCGCCATGACGTTGCCGTCGCCGGTGACGACGAGCGGGTTGATCTCGGCGATCGAGCAGTCCTTGTCCACGAACGCCGTATAAAGGGCCGTCATGAACTGAACCGCCTTGCGGACGAGCTCTTTTGGAATATTGATAGCGTATGCAAGACGTTGGGCTTGGAATGGCAGCAGGCCGACGGCCGGATCGATGACTTCCTTGATGATCTTCTCCGGGGAATGCTCGGCGACTTCCTCGATTTCCGTGCCGCCTTCCTCCGATGCCATCATGACGACGCGGCCCGTAGCGCGATCGACGACGACGCCGACATAATATTCCTTCTTGATGTCGCAGCCTTGCTCGATCAGCAGGCGCTTGACTTCCTTGCCTTCCGGACCCGTCTGATGCGTGACGAGCGTCTTGCCCAGGATCTCGGATGCATAGGCGCGCACCTCGTCGAGGTTTTTCGCCACCTTGACGCCGCCGGCCTTGCCGCGGCCGCCCGCATGGATCTGCGCCTTGACCACAACGACGGAAGTGCCCAGTTCCTTGGCTGCCTCAACAGCCTCGTCCACCGTGAAGGCGACCTTGCCTTCCGGGACTGCGACCCCGTATTGTTTCAAGACTTCTTTGCCCTGATACTCATGAATATTCATTCACGACATCCTCCAATCCTCTGACTCGGGTGGAAACAGCTAGAACTAATCAAACAAACATCTGTCATTATATCACAATCCCTGACTCGCTTCGCGCAAAAAAGCGCCCCGCCCGTAAAATATTTTTTGCGTTTCGGTAAATTTGGAACGGCCTGGAAGAGCGGTTGACAGCTCGGACGGACCTGGATTAATCTATCCTTATCCATATACTTTTCAGGGAAGTAAGGAAGCACCTTCGCCCGTCATTCGGGGAGGGTGCTTTTTGTCATGTCCTACAGTTCGTTCACAAGCGCCAGCGTGCAAGGCGTCGACGGGCGGCTCGTCGCCGTCGAAGTCGATCTTGCCAGCGGCTTGCCGCAGATCGCCGTCGTCGGATTGCCCGACCCGGCCGTACGCGAGTCGGTCGAGCGCGTCCGCGCCGCGCTGCGCAATTGCGGCTTCCAGTTTCCGATGCAGCGCATCACCGTCAATCTGGCCCCGGCCGACATGCGCAAGGAAGGGACCGCGTATGATCTGGCGATCGCCGCCGCCATCCTGTCGGCAAGCGGCCAACTGGAAGGGCGGCCGTTCGAGGAGACGCTCGTCATCGGAGAGCTCGCCCTCAGCGGCGAGCTGCGCTCCGTGCCCGGCGTGCTGCCGATGGCGGCCGAGGCGCGCCGGCTCGGCCTGCGGCGCGTGCTCGTCCCCGCCGCCAATGCGGCCGAGGCGGCGCTTGTCGGCGGACTCGACGTCTACTCGGCGCGCAGCCTCACCGAGCTCGCTGCCGCCTTCCGCAGCGGCGGGGGCTGGGGCGCGCTGCTTCGGGACCGCGAGGAGGAGACGGCTTCGGGAGCATCCGCAGAGCCTGGCCTCGGCGCGGAATTGGACTACGCCGACGTGATCGGCCAGCATGCCGCCAAGCGCGCGCTTGCCATCGCCGCTGCCGGCAGGCACAACCTGCTGCTGTCGGGTCCACCGGGCACGGGCAAGACGATGCTCATCCGCAGGCTGCCCGGCATTTTGCCTCCCATGAGCCGCGAGGAAGCGCTTGAGGTGACGAAAATAGGCAGCGTCGCCGGCAAGCTGCAGAGGCGAGGCGCGCTGATGGACAAGCGTCCGTTCCGCTCCCCGCATCACACGATTTCGGCAGCCGGTCTGATTGGAGGAGGCTCGATTCCGCGGCCGGGCGAAGCGACGCTCGCCCATCGAGGCGTGCTTTTTCTCGATGAGCTGCCGGAATTCCCGCGAGGCGCGCTGGAGGCGCTGCGCCAGCCGCTCGAGGACCGCGAGGTGACGCTTGCGAGGGCGAGAGCCGTTTATCGCTTCCCGGCTTCGTTCCAGCTCGCCGCCTCGATGAATCCTTGCCCCTGCGGCTACCTTGGGGCGCAGGCCGGGTCCTCCGGCCAGCCGGAATGCAGCTGCTCCCAGACGGCGATCGACCGATACCGCGCCCGCATCTCTGGCCCCTTGCTCGACCGGCTCGACCTGCTCGTCGACGTGCAGCGGCCGCCGGCTCTCGACGGCAGCCAGAGCGGCATGGGCAGCGCAGAGATGAGAGGGCTCGTGGCTCGAGCGGTCCAAGCGCAGGAGGGGCGATCGCCCGCTAGCGGCACCGCATGGAACGGCGAGCTGTCCGGCCCGGCGCTGCGCCGGGCCGCGACGCTGGAGCCCGAGGCGGCCCGCCTGCTGCAGCAGGCGTTCGACCGGCTCGGCATCAGCGTCCGTGCTCACGACCGAATACTCAAGCTGGCGCGGACGATCGCCGACATGGAAGGCTTCGAGAGGATCGAGGCGCCGCATGTCGCGGAGGCGATTCATTATCGGCGCCTGCCCGGCTGGAGCTGAAGCCTCTAAAAACGGCTTTAAAAAAAAACGCCTTTTGGAGAAGCGGCCACCGCTTCTTCAAAAGGCGTTTTTGATATGCACGACCTCGACCGCCCGGAGGCCAGAGGCATCCAGCGTGACGGCCGCCGCATCGAAGCGGATCGTCCTGCCGTTCCATCCCCGCTGCTGCAGGTAGACCCCGGCGACCCGGCGAACCTTGAGCTGCTTGCGTCCATGCAAAGCCTCGGCCGCGGTACCGTAGCGGCTGCCTGTCCTCGCCGACCGCACCTCCACGATGACAAGCGTTCCGCCGTCTTCCGCGATCAGGTCGAGCTCGCCCATCCGGCAGCGCCAGTTCCGCTCCAGCAGGCGCATGCCGTGGCGCTCCAGCCAGGCGGCGGCCGCTTCCTCGCCGATCCGTCCGGATTCTCTCCGGCGATCGCTTCCCGGCGAGCCGGCTGGAGTAGCGTCCCCGGACCCGGAACCGCGCTGCCCGCTCCGCCCCGCCTTGCCGATCGGCCGTTCGTTCATCCGAGCGCGCCTCCTTCGGATCCGCGAGGAGCGGCCAGAGCCCCCGAGAGAGCTCCGGCTTTGCGGTCCGTCTGATAAATGAAGCTCAGCAGCTCCGCCACAAGCTCGTACAGCTCCGCCGGAATCTGCTGATTCAGGTCAAGCTTGGACAGCACCTCTACGAGCGAACGGTCCTCCTGGACGGGCACGCCGTTCTCGCGGGCTCGCTGCACGATTTCGTCGGCGAGCTGTCCCTTGCCCTTGGCGACGACCGCAGGGGCGCCGTCCGCCGGGTCGTACCGGAGCGCGACCGCCGCACGCGGAGCGTCATCCCCTTCGGAACGAGGCCGGCGCTCGCCGCTTCTGTCCTCGCCTCCCGATAAGGCATCGGCGCCTGTATCGGCTTGTCCATTCCCGCTCATATCTTCATATCCACCCCTCGATAACGATCCGTCACCCACTCCGGTCTGGTCGGCAGCGACGCTCCCGGATCGGCCCCCCCGCCCCCGGCCTGCGGGCGGCTATCGGCCGCCCGCAGGCCAAGCAGCCGGTAGCCGGCTTGATGCACTTGCTCCGTCAAGCTCTGACGGCCCGCTTCGAGCAACTCCGGAACAGCCGGATGGTCGGCGTAAACGGTCAGCGAGACGACCTTGTCGACGACCGCGACATCGACGAGCGTCGTCCCGAGCTCCCCGAGCTCGAGATCGAACAGCAGGCGGCAATTCGACGCGTCCACTTCGCCCTTGGCTCCTCGGCGCGCCTGCACCTGCACGGTGGCGGTCGCCGCTCCGTCCGCCGTGCGCACCGGCAGCTGCAGCGTCAGCTGGGAAAAGAACGCGCCGCTGCGCTCCGGCGTCAGCAGCAGCTGCTGGCCGGTAATCTGCTGCAGCAGTTGGGTCGCCGCTTCCCGCGCGCCCGGAGGCACGTCCGATGCCGCAAGCAGCTGCAGCAGCGCCGGCTTGAGCGCGGCTTCCTCCGTCCGATCCAGCGCGACGCCAGCCGCAAGCGGCAGCGGCCCGGGGCGGACGGTTGCCAGCGGTTGCTCCAAGCGGATGCTGCCGCGCGAGCCGGCGGCATCCCCTTCCTCCGTGCGGGCCGCTGCGGCTGAGGCGGTCGCGGCAGCCTCCGAGCCGCTTCGAGCCGTTTCGCCGGCAGCAGCCCTTGCCGACGCAGAGGCGTCCGCGTGTCCTGCGGCCGATCCTCGCACGTCTACGGCTCTCGTCGCGGCAGCTTCCCCGTCTGCCGCCCTCGACCCGAGAGGAGATCCGGCCGCTTCCCCGCCGGCTTCCTTGAGGCTGGCGGCCTGCTGATGCTGGACGTCGGCAAAGGCTGGCGAAGGCTGGGAAGAGGAGCGGGCCAGCTGTTGCTCGTGGCCGACTCCCAGCCATTGCAGCAAAGTTTTGACCGCACCTTGAGGCGACGGCTTCGCGGCGGCAGGAGCCTCACCGCCTTCGGAAGCAGGCCCGGCGGCCGGAGCTCCCGCTCCCCCTCCAGCCGGAGACCCGCCCCCCTGCGGAGAAATCAAAGCCACAGCCGAACCGTACGCCGCCGCGCCGCCCCCCTTGGCTCCGGCGGCTGCGGTCGTTCCGTCCGCTCCGGCCGTCGCGCCCTTCCCGGACGGAGCTTCCGCCGGGACGCCGCGAGCCGCTTGCGCTCCCACGGAAGCACCGTCCGCAGCCGGCTCCAGCCAAGGCCCGCTCTGCAGCAGCGCGAGCAAGCGCGCGGCATGGTCCGCCGCCTTAACCGGGACGGCGCCTCCCTTCGCGGCTTCCGCTTGCGGCGCCGCTTCTGCGCCGGACGGATCTGCCGGCGCAGCTGCCGGGACCGCACCCCCTTGCGGCGCGGCTCGTCCGCCCGCAGCCGAGGCTACCGGCGCCTGCCCTGCCGATGCAGCGCCCGAGCCACGCTTCGCGGCGGCATCCGCTTCGGCTGCTTCGCCGGCTTGCGCCGGCTTGGCCACGCCCCTATTCACCAGCTCCTGCTCAAGCCGCTCCAGCAGCTCATGCACCGGGGGACCGGCAAGAGCCTGCCGCAGCGCCAGCAGCGTCTCGCTCGTCAGCGGCATGCCACGCTGCAACGCGCTTGCTGCCGCTCGCAGCCACTCCCCGGGATCGATGCCCGACGGCTTCAGCGCTGCAGCCGTCCGCAGCCCGTCCGCCGTCTCCGCCGACAGCGGCAATCCCGCCGCCCGGATGGCCTTGACGAGCTCGGCCGCTCCTTTGTCGCCCGCGCCGAGGCCGAGCCGTCCGGCCAGCTCTTTCCACTGCGCCGCTTCCGGCTCCGCCGCCGACTTCGTCGCTCTGGCCGCCAGCTGCAGCACGAGCACGCCCTCGTCCGTCTCCCCCTTCACCTGAAGCACGGCCGTCTGTCCCGGCTGAAGCGGCGTCTCCAGCTTCGCGAGCAGCTGGCTCTCTCCGATCTGAAGCAGCGCTCCATCCTTCCCGTGCGCCTCCAGCACCGTCGCGCGCACGGTCTGTCCCGGGCGCAGCTCCAGCGGCCGGCTCGAAGCCGGCTGGAGGTCGCCGACCGCTTTAAGAAACGATCCGATATTCATCTGCTGCCTCCCCGCTCGATGCAATGCTTCCGCCTCGTCCGCATGACTGCGCCGGCAAGGCGGCTAACTCTATCCCGTTATATCGACCGCGGCGCTCCCGTTTGTGAGCCGCCGTCCCGGCCTGCATGCAAAAAAAAGCCCCGCCTGCACGGAATGCAGGCGAGGCCTCAAGCTATCCGAACAGCTGGAGCTGCTGTTCCGGCAAAATCTTGCCGAGAAAGGACCGTCGATGCAGCGCGGTCGGTCCGTACTGCGCCAACGCCTCGCGATGGCGCGCCGTCGCATAGCCTTTATGTATCGCGATGCCGTACTCCGGATAATGCAGGTCCCAAAGCTCCTTGCAAAGCCGATCCCGCGTCACCTTGGCCATGATTGATGCGGCGCCGATCGATTGGCTGAGCGCATCGCCGTGAATGATCCGCGTCTGCGGCAGGTCGAGGTCGACCGTCTCCGCATCGACGAGCAGATGGTCCGGCTTCACGCCCAGCGCCTCGACCGCCCTTTTCATCGCAAGCCGGGAAGCCTGGCGGATGTTGATCCGGTCGATCTCCGCCGCGTCGATGCGGGCGACCGCCCAGGCGACGGCCGACTCCGCGATCGCGTCGTACAGCAGCTCGCGCTTCTTCTCGCTCAGCTTCTTGGAGTCGTGGACGCCGTCCAGCACGAGGCCCGCCGGCAGCACGACCGCCGCCGCGACGACATCGCCGAACAAGCAGCCGCGCCCGACCTCGTCCACGCCGCATACGAGATCGGATCCTTGCATCCAGAGATCCTTCTCGTAAGCAAGCCGGTCCTCGGACTCCTCCAGCGCCGGGCGCTCCGACGGACCACCGGGCCCGGCGTCGTCCGCACCCGCGCAGGCGTCAGCTGCCGCTCCTAGCGCAAGCTGCGCTTCCGGTTCGGCTGCGCCGGAGGCTTTGCGACGGCTCATTCGCGCCCTGCAGGCGGAGCCGCCTCCAGCGTAAGCCGTCCAAGCTTGCCGGCGCGCATCTCCCGCAAGATGATGCCGGATACCTTTTCGAGGTCGACCCTTCCTCCGCTGACCAGACAGCCGCGATTGCGGCCGATCTGCTCCATGACCGCCACGATCTGCATGTTGTCATCCAAGTCGGACGGCGGCTCGCCGAGGCCGAACCGCTCCTGCATCTCCGGCCAGTATCGCTCGGCGAGCACCCGCGCGGCAAAGTAGGCGACGTCCTCGATGTTGAGCACCTGCTCCTTGATCGCGCCGGTCATCGCCAGCTTGTAGCCGACCAGCTGATCCTCGAACTTGGGCCACAGGATGCCCGGCGTATCGAGCAGCTCCATCTCGCTGCCGACCTTGATCCATTGCTGACCCTTCGTCACGCCGGGGCGGTCGCCGGTAGCGGCGATGTGACGGCCGGCAAGGCGGTTCGTCAACGTGGATTTCCCCACGTTCGGAATGCCGACGATAAGCGCCCTCATGGCGCGCGGATTCATGCCGCGGTCCAGCATGCGCTGAATCTTCTCGTGGAGGATCTCCCGCACTTTGACGGGAATCTCGTTCACGCGCGAGCCCGTGGAGGAATCGACGGCGATGCTCGCGAAGCCGCGTGCGGAGAAGTAGGCCATCCAGCGCTCGGTCTCCTTCGGATCCGCCAGATCCGCCTTGTTCAGCAGGATGAGCCGCGGCTTGCCCTTCAGGATGTCGTCGACCATCGGGTTGCGGCTGGACATCGGCACGCGCGCGTCCAGCAGCTCGATCGCGATGTCGATGAGCTTGAGCTTGTCCTCGATCTGCCTGCGCGCCCTTGTCATATGTCCCGGGAACCACTGAATCGTCATACGGACACCTCTTCATGAAAAAATGTAGGGCAGGCTTTCGCCTACCCATGCTTGATGATCTGAATATCGTTCAGCGGCCAGAAAATGACATCGGCCCGTCCAATCAGCTGATCGTACGGAATGTAGCCGATCCGGCGGCTGTCCTCGCTGTTGCTGCGGTTGTCGCCCATGGCCAGGAACGAATCGGCAGGCACCGTGCCTTCCGTCACGAGCTCGTTCGGAAAGTTCGGTCCCGTCTGGTTCCATAGCTCGCCTTTTGCCTGAGCCTCGGCGATCGCCTGCTTCAGATAAGGCTCGTCCTGCTTCTCGTCGTTGACGAACACCTCGTCTCCCTCGACGCGGACCGTGTCGCCCGGAAGGGCGATGACCCGCTTGATGAAGTCTCGGTTCTCCTGAGGGACATGGAACACGACCACCTCGCCGCGCTTCGGCTCGCGCATCTCGTACAGGATCTTGTTGACGATTAGCCGCTCTCCCGTATGGAAGTTCGGCTGCATGGACGGACCGTCCACTGCGAATGGCGCGAACAGGAACCAGCGGATGATCCACACGAGCAGGGCCGCGATCGCAAGCGCCTTGACCCACTCAAATATCTCTTTCCGAGCCTTGTTGCCGCCGGATTCCGGCTGCTGCTCCTGGAGCTGCTCGTCCACCATCTGTGCTCCGCCTTCTTTCTCGGACCCGTGAGGGGTGCTTTCTCTATCTGCTCTCGTTCGTCTTCAGCTGCAAGTAGAGCGGGCTTCGTCTGTACACGAAAAGGGGCTTGTTTTCGGCAAGCCCCTCTTTGCATTTCATCTTGTGGCGGACTAGCGGCGGATCTCTTTGATCCGTGCTGCCTTGCCGCGCAGTTCGCGCAGGTAGTACAGTTTCGCGCGGCGCACTTTACCGCGGCGGGTCACCTCGATGCGATCGATCTTCGGCGAGTTGATCGGGAACGTACGCTCCACGCCAACACCGTAAGAAATCTTGCGGACGGTGAACGTCTCGCTGATTCCGCCGCCGCGGCGCTTGATGACGACGCCCTCGAACAGCTGAATCCGCTCGCGGGATCCCTCGATAACCTTTACGTACACTTTAAGCGTGTCGCCTGGACGGAAGCTCGGGATGTCCTTGCGCAGCTGCTCTTGCGTAATCGCTTGTACAATGTTCATGAGTAGTGCCTCCTTCCACCATAGACGTTCATATAAGCTACCCAGGCTCGCCTTATGAGCCGGATCATTGCCGATAGAGGACCGTCCGAGTTTGCAAACAACATTTCAAATCATAGCATATTCCAGGCTGCATGACAAGAGCCTGGCGTTGGATCGACTACTTTTTCCCATGATCCGCGGCACCCTGCTGCTCCTCGAGCCGCCGCTGCTCCAGCCAGCGGCGCTCCTTGTCGCTGAGCGGCGCTTCCCCCAGCAAATCCGGGCGGCGCCGCAGCGTACGGAGCATCGACTGCTCCCGGCGCCACTGGTCGATCCGGCTGTGATGGCCGGACAGCAGCACTTTCGGCACTTCCCAGCCCCGGAAGCTCGCTGGACGCGTATAGTGAGGGTACTCCAGCAGCCCGGTGCTGTAGGAGTCCGTCACCGCCGACGACTCGTTGCCGAGCACGCCCGGCAGCAGGCGGACGATGCTGTCGATCATCACCATCGCGGGCAGCTCCCCGCCGGTCAGCACGTAGTCGCCGATCGACAGCTCGTCCGTGACGAGATGCTCGCGGATGCGCTCGTCGTAGCCCTCGTAATGGCCGCAGATGAAGATCAGCCGATCTTCCTGCGCCAGCTCCTCGGCCTTGGCCTGGGTGAAAGGCTGTCCTTGCGGACACATCAGGATGACGCGAGGAGGACGAGCCGCTGCAGGGGGAGTAGCTTCTGCCTTCGGCAGCGCTAAATTCGCGCTTGCGCCAAGCAGATCCTCGACTGCGGCGAACACCGGCTCGGCCTTGAGCACCATGCCGCCTCCGCCCCCGTACGGGTAATCGTCCACCGTGTTATGCTTGTTGCCGGAGTAAGCCCGGAAGTTAACCGCCTGCAGCGAGACGATGCCCTTGTCCCTCGCTTTGCCGAGGATGCTCGCGCCGAAGACGCCATCGAACATCTCGGGAAAAAGCGTCAACACATCGATCTGCATGGCGCTACATCAGCCCTTCCAGCAGCCGTACCGTAATCTGACGGGCGCGCACGTTCACCTTGCGGACGACGTCGTCGATGTAGGGCAGCAGCAGCTCCTTGCCGTTCTCCAGCTCGACGACCCAGACGTCGTTCGCGCCGGGGCGCAGAATCTCGGTCACGACGCCGAGACGCTCGCCTTCCTCGGTGACGACCTCGCTCCCGATGATGTCCGAATAGTAGAACTCGCCTTCCTCCAGCGCGTCGCGCTGCTCCGCCGAGATTTTGAGCAGGCTTCCCTTGAACTTCTCGACGTCATTGATGGTGTCGAAGCCCTTCAGCTTGACGATATAGACGTTTTTATGCGATCTCGCATTCTGCACCTCGACCTGAACCCCGCCCGGCTGCCCGTCCTTTTGGACCGAGAGCCTGCTGCCCGGCGCGAACCGCCGCTCCGCGAAGTCCGTATGCGGCACGATCTTGATCTCGCCGCGGATGCCGTGCGTATTGGCGATCTCTCCGACCGTGAACCATTGATCCGCCATCCCATTCACCTCGCCTTGGATGCAAAAGGGGCTAGGATATTCATCCTAACCCGTTTGCGTTGCTTCTATTCGGTTGTCCCGAAAGGGAAACCTTACTTCTGGTGCTTCTGCTCATGGAACTTCGTGAGAACGCCTGCTTTGGAAAGCAGGTTGCGGACGGTGTCGGAAGCTTGCGCTCCCGTTTGCAGCCACTTGAGGGCTTTCTCTTCGTCGATATTCACTTGAGCCGGTTGAGCAACCGGATTATAAGTACCGATTTCTTCGATGAAACGGCCATCGCGCGGGGAACGGGAATCCGATACCACGACGCGGTAGAACGGAGCCTTGTGCGCACCGATGCGTTTCAGACGGATACGTACTGCCATTATACTTCACCTCCTTGAAAGAATCAGAGCAGACCCGGCGGCGCTCAGCCGAACGGGAACTTGCCTTTCTTGCCTCCGCCGAACATGCCTTTCAGGCTGCCCAGGCCGCCCTTGGGCATCTTCGGCCCCTTGCCTCCGGGTCCGCCCATCATCGAGCTGAACTGCTTCATCATCTTGCGCATGTCGTCGAACTGCTTGATGAGACGGTTGACCTCCGCGATCGACGTGCCGCTGCCGGAGGCGATGCGCTTGCGCCGGCTGTGGTTGAGCAGCTCCGGCTTGCGCTTCTCCTCGGTCGTCATCGACTTCACGATCGCTTCGATCCGTCCGACCTGCTTGTCGTCGACCTTCAGGTCCTTCATGCCCTTCATCTTGTTCATGCCGGGCATCATCTCCAGGATCTGATCGAGAGGGCCCATGTTGCGCACCTGCTCCATCTGTTCCAGGAAATCCTCGAAGGTGAACTCCGCATTGCGCATCTTGCGCTCCATCTCGGCCGCCTTGTCGGCATCGATGCCGGCTTGCGCCTTCTCGATGAGCGACAGCATGTCGCCCATGCCGAGAATTCGCGAGGCCATCCGTTCGGGATGGAAAGGCTCGAGCGGCTCGATCTTCTCGCCGGTCGCCGCGAACTTGATCGGGCAGCCGGTGACCGCCTTGACGGACAGCGCGGCGCCGCCGCGCGTATCGCCGTCGAGCTTGGTGAGCACGACGCCGGTCAGCGCCAGCTGCTCGTGGAAGCTCTGGGCGACGTTGACCGCTTCCTGGCCGGTCATGGCGTCGACGACGAGCAGCACCTCGTCCGGCTGCGTCACCTCATGGATCTGCTTGAGCTCTTCCATGAGCGCCTCGTCGATGTGCAGCCGTCCTGCCGTGTCGATGATGACATAGTCAAGGCCGTTGTCCTTGGCGTGCTGCACGCCCTGGCGGGCGATCTCCACCGGCGACGTCTGGTCGCCCAGCGTGAACACCGGCACGTCGATGCCGCTGCCGACGACCTGCAGCTGCTTGATCGCGGCAGGACGGTAAATGTCGCCCGCGACGAGCAGCGGCTTGTGGCCCGACTTCTTGAGCATGAGGGCGAGCTTGCCCGACGTCGTCGTCTTGCCCGCGCCTTGCAGGCCGGCCATCATGATGACGGTCGGAGGCTTGCTGGCCTTGGCCAGCTTGCTCTGAGTGCCGCCCATCAGCTCTGTCAGCTGCTTGTTGACGATGTCGATGATGACCATGCCCGGCGTGAAGCTCTTCTGCAGCTCCTGGCCGAGCGCCTTTTCCTTGACGCTCGCGATGAACTCCTTGACGACCTTGAAGTTGACGTCCGCTTCGAGCAGGGCCAGCCTGACCTCGCGCATGGCGTCGTTCAGATCGTCCTCGGTCACCTTGCCTTTGCCGCGCAGCTTGCCGAACACGTTCTGCAGCCGGCTCGACAATCCTTCAAATGCCATATGCCGCCACCTCCCGTCCTCGTGTCTATCGCTTGTCTCGTTCTTGGTCGATCTCCAGCAGCGTCTCCCGCAGCTTCTGTCCCAGGGCGCGAATCCGCTCTCCGGGACCGGACGGAACGTCCGTCCGGGACGCCTCTGCGTCCAGCTCGTCCAGGAGGCGTCCCGCGGACGTCAGCCGGGCGAGCAGGCCGAGCTTGCTCTCATAGTCCTCGAGCAGCAGGCCGCCGCGCTTCACGTGCTCGTATACGGCCTGCCGGCTGACGCCGAGCTCCGCCGCAATCTCTCCGAGCGAGAAGTCCTCTCGAAAATAAAACGTCAGGATCTCGACCTGCTTGTCCGTGAGCAGCGCTCCATACCGATCGAACAGCTGGTTGATCCGCGTCGTCTTCTCCAGCGAGTCGCGGCTTTCCGTCGCCATCCGAGCAGCTCCTTCATCCGAGGCTTTTCTTCGCGAGACCTATCATACCTCAGCGCGCGGCAAGTGTCAAGGGATGAACCTTGTCACCTGAGACGGCCCTGAAACGGTCCCCTGCACGAAGGCCTCGCCGGATTCGTCCCTCCGCCGCGACTACTCTTCTCCGTCCCGCGTTTCCTGATCGCGGATCAAGCCGGCGAACAGCGCATGCACGAACTGCTCGCTGTCGAACTGCTGCAGATCCTCCATCTTCTCGCCGAGGCCGACGAACTTGACCGGCAGGCTCAGCTCGTGGCGGATCGCGATGACGATGCCGCCCTTGGCGGTGCTGTCGAGCTTCGTCAGCACGAGCCCGGTCACGCCGCTCTTCTCGCCGAACAGCTTGGCCTGGCTGAGCGCGTTCTGCCCGGTGTTGGCGTCGAGCACGAGCAGCACCTCGTGCGGCGCGCCCGGAATCTCCCGCTGGATGACGCGGAAGATCTTGTTCAGCTCCTCCATGAGGTTGTTCTTGTTCTGCAGCCGTCCTGCCGTATCGCAGAGCAGCACGTCGACCTTGCGCTGCTTGGCGGCCTGCACCGCGTCGAACATGACGGCCGCCGGGTCGGAGCCCGACTGCTGGCGGATGACGTCCACGCCGACGCGCTGGCCCCATACCTCGAGCTGCTCGATCGCGCCGGCGCGGAACGTATCGCCCGCCGCCAGCAGCACCGATTTGCCCTCGCTCTTGAAGCGGTGGGCCAGCTTGCCGATCGTCGTCGTCTTGCCGACGCCGTTGACGCCGACGAAGAGGATGACCGTGATGCCCTCCTCGGCCATGCGCAGGCCGTTGTCCTGATCGCCGCCGAGCAGCCCGACCAGCTTTTCCGAGAGCACCGGCTGCAGCTGCGCCGCGTCCTCGATCCGGCGCTTCTTCACCTCGGCGCGCAGGTCGTCGATCAGGTCCATGACTGTATTGACGCCGACATCGGCGCCGATGAGGATCTCCTCGAGCTCCTCATAGAATTCCTCGTCGATCTTCTTGCGGCGCGTAATCAGCTCCTCGACCCGTTCGACGAGCGCGGTGCGCGTCTTGGCGAGCCCTTCCTTGAAGACGTTCGTGACCGATTCCGTCTTGCTCGCGATGCTTTCCTTCAGCTTTTTGAAAAAGCCCATGCCTATCCCTCCGAAGCTCTAGCTTATCCCTCTATGCGGACCTCCGCCGGAGGTCCGTAAACCATCTAGCGCGGCCGTCCGTTGACCGGACCCGCGCCGCCAGCCGTTGTCAAGCCGATACCGACTCGCCGCCGAGCTCGTCCTCGAGACGGACGGAGACGAGCTTGGAGACGCCGCCTTCCTCCATCGTGACGCCGTACAGCACGTCGGCCTCTTCCATCGTTCCTTTGCGGTGGGTGACGACGATGAACTGCGTCAGCTCCGAAAACTCGCGCAGGTATTGCGCGAAGCGGGAGACGTTCGCCTCGTCGAGCGCCGCTTCGACCTCGTCGAGCACGCAGAACGGCACCGGCTTCACCTGCAGGATCGCGAACAGCAGCGCGATCGCCGTCAACGCCCGCTCGCCTCCGGACAGCAGCTGCAGGTTCTGCAGCTTCTTGCCCGGAGGCTGGGCGAGGATGTCGATGCCCGTATCGAGGATGCGCTCGGGATCGGCCAGCGTCAGGTCGGCGCGGCCGCCGCCGAACAGCTTGGCGAAGACGACGACGAAATGCTTGCGGATCTCCTCGAACGTCTGCCGGAACCGCTTGGACATCTCGTCCTCCATCTCGCGGATGACCTCGTACAGCGTCGCCTTGGCTTCCATCAGGTCCTGCCGCTGGCTGTCCAGGAACTCGAAGCGCTCGCGCACCCGCTGATACTCCTCGATCGCGCCGAGATTGACCTCACCCAGTCCGGCGATGCGCCGCTTGAGCTCCCGCACCGCCGTCTGCGCCTCGGCCGGATCGCCATCGAGCGCATAGCGGGCTTTGGCCAGCTCGTAGCTGAGCCCGTATTCCTCGCTCAGCTTGCGCAGCAGGTTGTCGAGCTCGACGTCGAGCCTGTTCACGGCAATCTCCGTCTGCCTCAGCTGCTCCTCCACCCGCTTCAGGCCGCCGCGCTGCTCGCGCGTCTCGCTCTCCATCTGCTCCAGCTCGCGGCTCTTGTCCGCCCGCGCGGAACGGGCAAGCTCGGTCTGCTCCGCCGTCTCCTGCTTGCGCAGGCGCAGCCGGTTGAGCTCCTCGATCTGCGCGACAGACGCCGCCTCCAGCTCCTCCTGCTCCGCGCTCCGCTGCCGCTGCTGCGCCTCCAGCGCAGCCGCCTCGGAGCGGGCGCGGGAGCTCTCCGAACGCAGCCGGGACATCGTGTCCTGCAGCGCGAGCCGCTCCTGGTCGGCCTTGGCGACATGGATCTTGAGGTCGGTAAGCTGCACCTGCAGCTCCTCCTTCTCCGACTCGCTCGCCTTGCGCCGCTCCTCGGCGAGGCGGATCGCCTCCTGCAGCCCCGCCTCGCGGATGCCGAGCTCGTCCAGACGCTCCGCCGCGGCGGCGGCCGACTGGACGAGCTGCCGCTCCTCCTCCTCGAAGCCCGACCGGTCGGCGGTGAACACCGCCCCCTGCTCCTGCAGGCCGGCCAGCTCGCTCTCGGCATGCTGAAGCTCGGCGCGCTGCTGCTGCTCCTGGAGCTTCAGCCGTTCCGCCTGCTCGCGCAGCTCGTCGCGGTTCTGCGCGGCGATGGAGCCCTCCTTGCGCAGGTCGTCCAGCTCCGCGCGGACGCGCGC
This sequence comes from Paenibacillus albicereus, assembly GCF_012676905.1. Lineage (NCBI taxonomy): Bacteria > Bacillati > Bacillota > Bacilli > Caryophanales > Paenibacillaceae > Paenibacillus > Paenibacillus albicereus. The sequence goes on from NZ_CP051428.1 coordinate 2,829,001, forward strand.
CAGCTGCCGCTGCAGCTCGGCCGATTCCTCGTCCAGCTGCTCGATCTGCCGCTGCCGGCCGAGCAGGCTCGCGCCTTTTTTCTGCAGGCTGCCTCCGGTCATGGAGCCGCCGGCGTTGACGACGTCTCCCTCCAGCGTCACGACGCGGAAGCGATAGCCGCAGCGGGCGGCGATCCGGTTGGCCGCCTCCAGGTTCTCGGCGAGCAGCACGTTGCCGAGCAGGTTGCCGACGATCGCCTGATAGCGCGGCTCGCTGGTCACGAGCTCGGCGGCGATGCCGACATAGCCCTCCATCGCCGCAACCTGCCGCTTCTCCTGCTCCGGGACGCCGCGGCTCTTGATGACGTCGAGCGGCAGGAACGTCGCCCGTCCGAGCTGACGCTGCTTGAGGAAGGAGATCGCCGCGCGCGCGGAACGCTCGTCCTCCATGACGACATGCTGCATCGCGCCGCCCAGCGCCGTCTCGACGGCGACCTCGATGCGCTGCGGCACCCGCACGAGCTCCGCGACGGCGCCGTGCACGCCGGACAAGCCTCCGGAGCTGCGGCGCGACGCCTTGAGCACCTCGCGGACGCCGTGCATGAAGCCGTCGAGCGCGTCCTGCATCTCCTTCATCGTATCGCGCCGGGAGACGAGCGCCTCCTTGCGCTGCTCCCAGGAGCGCAGCGCGGCCGACGCCTCCTCCTGCCGCTTCTGCAGCTGCTGCGTCCGCTGCGATTCTTCTATGTACTTGCTTCGGATGCGCTCCAGCTCCGCCGACGAGGCGGCCAGCGCCTCGCTCAGCTCCGAGCGGCGCGCGTTCAGCCGGCCGGACTGCTCCTGCCACCTGCCTTCCTCGCCGCCGAGCCGCTCCTTGCGCCGCTGCAGCGCCTCGCGCTGCTGCTCCGCATAACGGATCTCGTTGCGCAGCTGCGCCATCGCGCCGAGCACTTCGAGCAGCTCGCCCTTGAGCGATTCTCCCGCTTCCAGCGACGTGCCGCCCGAGACGCCGCGCAGCCGGTTCTCCTCGCTGCCCATGCGGCTGCGCAGGTCGATCAGCTCGGCCTCGAGCGCGCCGGCCTTCGACCGCGCCTGCTCCTCCTCCGCGGCGAGCTCCGCTTGACGGGCGGCGACCGTCTCCAGCGCCTGCGCCAGCTGCTCGCGGCTGTCCGCCAGGTAGCGGCGGCGCTCCCTCAGCACCTCGCCCTGGCCCTCGCATTTTTCGAATTCCTCGCTGTAGGCGAGCATCTGCCCGTGAAGCTCCTCCAGCCGCTCCTCCAGCCGGCGCAGCTGCAGCCGGTCCTGCTCGAGCGACGCATCATGCCGGCTGACGATCGCCGACAGCTCCAGCTCTTCCTTCTTGAGCGCCTCCATGCGGGCGCTGTTCTCGTTCCAGCTCTTGTGCACGCCCTCGATCTGATGCACGTAAAGCGCGATCTCGCGGTGCTTGAGCTCCTCCCGCAGCGACTTGTACAGCATGGCGCGCTCGGACTGCTCCCGCAGCGGCTCGACCTGGTCCTCGAGCTCCGAGACGAGGTCATGGATGCGCAGCAGGTTGCCCTCGGCGTCGTCGAGCTTGCGCTGCGCCTCGCGCTTGCGCGATTTGTACTTGACGATGCCGGACGCTTCCTCGAAGATGCCGCGGCGGTCCTCCGAGCGCGTGCTCAGAATCTCCTCGATCCGGCCCTGCCCGATGATGGAGTACGCCTCCTTGCCGATGCCGGTGTCCATGAACAGCTCCGTGATGTCCTTGAGCCGGCACGGCTGGCGGTTAATCATGTATTCGCTGTCGCCGCTGCGATGCACCCGCCGCGTCACGGTCACCTCGTCGTGCTCGACGGACAGCGCGCCGTCGGAGTTGTCCAGCGTGAGCGAGACTTCCCCGAAGTTGACGGCCTTGCGCGCGTCGCTGCCGGCGAAGATGATGTCCTCCATCTTGCCGCCGCGCAGGCTTTTGGCGCTCTGCTCGCCGAGCACCCAGCGGATGCCGTCGGATATGTTGCTCTTGCCGCTGCCGTTCGGACCGACGACGGCGGTGATGCCCCTTACGAACTCCATCTCGGTCTTGTCGGCGAACGACTTGAAGCCGGACAGCTCTATGCGTTTCAACAACATCGGTCGATGTCACCTCTTGCGGCTATTGTACCATAAGGACAAAAGCCCCGGCACCTGATGCGGTTCAGGCTGCCGGGGCTTTCGGCCATGCGGTCCGGGCGCCATGCGCCCGTCCTTCCTACTCTTCCTCGCGCGTCTTTTCCCATGCTTCCTCGGCGGCACGCTGCTCGGCTTCTTTTTTGGTGCGGCCGGAGCCTACGCCGAGCACCTGCTCCCCGACGAGCACCTCCACCACGAACTCGCGGTCATGCGCCGGACCTCGCTCCTCGGCCACGCGGTATTCCACCGTGCCGAGCGCCAGGTTCTGCGCCCGTTCCTGGAGCTTGGACTTGTAGTCCTTGCCGGACAAGCCCGGCGTGTCCTCCAGCTTGGGGAACATCTCCCGCCGCAGGAAGTCGCGGACCGCATCGACGCCCGCATCGAGGTACAAGGCGCCCACGAACGCCTCGAACAGGTCGGCGAGCAGCGCCGGGCGCTGGCGCCCGCCGAGCTGCTCTTCGCCTTTGCCCAGCCGGACATAGGAGCCGAAGTCGAGCAGCTCCGCGAACCGGGCGAGCGAGGGCTCGCAGACGATGGCGGCGCGCATCCGGGTCAGCTCGCCCTCCGGCCGATCCGGATGGGTGCCGAACAGATGCTCGGATACGAGCAGCTGCAATACGGCGTCGCCGAGGAACTCCAGCCGTTCGTTGTCCTCCGAGACGCTGCTGCGGTGCTCGTTGACGTACGAGGTATGGGTAAAAGCGAGCCTCAGCAGCTGCGGCTTGCGGAACGGAAGGCCCAGCTGCCGCTGAAGCTCCTGGATTCGATCACGCTTCATGCTTCTTCATGATGATGGTGGCGTTGTGGCCGCCGAAGCCGAACGAGTTCGACAGCGCCACCCGCACGTCCGCCTTGCGGGGCTCGTTGGGCACATAATCGAGATCCAGCTCCGGATCCTGGTTGTCGAGGTTGATCGTCGGCGCGATGACGCCGTTCTCGAGCGTCATCGCGAGGATGACGGCTTCGACGCCGCCTGCGGCTCCGAGCAGATGTCCCGTCATCGACTTGGTCGAGCTGACGGCCAGCTTGTACGCATGGTCGCCGAACGTATTCTTGATCGCCGTCGTCTCCGACTTGTCGCCGACCGGAGTCGACGTGCCGTGCGCGTTGATGTAGTCGACCGCCTGCGGCTCGATGCCGGCATCGCGGATCGCCATGCGCATGCAGCGCGTCGCTCCGTCCGGATCGGGCTCGGTCATGTGGTGCGCGTCGCCGCTCATGCCGTAGCCGATCACCTCAGCGTAGATATGGGCTCCGCGCGCCTGCGCATGCTCCAGAGACTCCAGAATGAGCACGCCGGCTCCCTCACCCATGACGAAGCCGTCGCGGTCGACGTCGAACGGACGGCTGGCCTTATGCGGCTCGTCGTTGCGCACGCTCATCGCGCGCATGCTGCAGAAGCCGGCCATCGCCATCGGACGGATCGTCGACTCGGCTCCGCCGCAGATCATGACGTCGGCGTCGCCGCGCTGAATCATCTTGTACGAGTCGCCGATCGTATGCGTGCCGGTCGCGCACGCCGTCACGACGGTCGTGTTCGGGCCTTTCGCCCCGGTCGCCATGGAGACCTGGCCGGAGGCCATGTTCGCGATCATCATCGGGATGAAGAACGGACTGACGCGCTTAGGGCCCTTTTCGAGGAGGACGCTGTGCTGATCCTCCCAGGTGCCGAGTCCGCCGATGCCGGAGCCGACCATGACGCCGGTGCGCTCCGCGTCGGAGTTCTCGCCGATGCGCAGGCCCGCGTCCTCGACCGCCTTCAGGCTGGCGACGACAGCGAGCTGCACGAAGCGGTCCATGCGGCGGGCTTCCTTCTTGTCCAGGCCGTAAGCCTCAGGCTCGAAGCCCTTGATCTCGGCGGCGATGCGGGTCGTGTACTCGCTTGCGTCGAACGACTCGATGGTCGAGACGCCCGATTTGCCCTCGAGCAGATTGCCCCAGAACTGTTCCTTGCTGTCGCCCAGGCTTGTCAGCACGCCCAGGCCGGTTACTACGACTCTATTTGTCATTGGAAGGGTTTCACCTCGGGAAACGGCAAGATGGACGGCCGGATGCCGGACCGTCTTGAAGCGTCTTGTCATGCGGTGTATGGAATTCCACGCCCGAGACGGGCAGGAAGACGATTCGTGGTCAAAAACGGATGCGCGGTGCGCATGCGGATGAAGCGGGATGATTCCGGGCGGGAAAGGACGAGCGGAAATTCGCCTGACGTAAGAGAGAAGTCCCGTCGTGAAACGGGACTCGGTGTGACAATTACGTATGAGATTGTATGTAATTGACTACTTCTCCCACCGTCGTGATCTTCTCTGCATCTTCATCAGAGATCTCCAGGTCGAATTCATCCTCAAGCTCCATGACCAGCTCGACTACGTCTAGCGAGTCAGCGCCGAGGTCATCCTTGAAGGAAGCTTCGAGGGTCACTTCCGCTTCATCAACGCCAAGGCGATCAACTACGATGCGTTTGACGCGATCCACTACTTCGGACATCCGGTTCACCTCCTCCATCGTATTATACGAGAATCCTATTCAAAATGCCATACGCAAACGGTTCCTCGGAGACGGATCGAAAGCAGGCGGCCGCTATAGAATGGCCGCGCCGCGTCCATTACATGTACATGCCGCCGTCCACATGCACCGTCTGTCCGGTCATGTAAGCGGCCGCATCGGAAGCCAGGAAGCGCACTGCGGCCGCGATGTCCTCCGGCCGGCCGAGACGGGCGAGCGGAATGCCGCCGAGCATCGACTCGCGGGCTTCCGCAGGCAGCTTGTCCGTCATGTCCGTCTCGATGAAGCCTGGCGCGACGCAGTTGACGGTGATGCCGCGCGAGCTGAGCTCACGCGCCGACGATTTGGTGAGCCCGATGACGCCGGCCTTGGCCGCGACATAGTTGGCCTGTCCGGGATTGCCGAGCGCGCCGACGACCGAGGAGATGTTGATGATGCGGCCGGAGCGCTGCTTCATCATCGGACGGCTGACGGCCTTGATGCCGTTGAACACGCCCTTCAGGTTCGTTTCGATGACTTGGTCGAACTCCTCTTCCTTCATTCGCATGATGAGGTTGTCGCGCGTGATGCCGGCATTGTTGACGAGGATGTCGAGCTTGCCCCAGGCGTCGAGCACGCTTTTGACAAGGCCGTCGAAATCGGCCGACTTGCCGACATCGCCCTTGAGCACGAGCGCCTTGCGGCCGAGCGCCTCCACGGCCGCGGCCGTCTCGGCTGCGGCGGCCTCGCCGCCGGCGTAGTTCACCGCGACGTCGGCGCCCGCCTCGGCGAGCGCGATGGCGATCGCGCGGCCGATGCCGCGCGAGGCGCCCGTGACGAGAGCGGTCTTGCCCGTCAGATCTGCAAACATATCCGGTTCCTCCTTATGCTTCGTTGGTCAGCTCCGCGGCTGCCGCCTGCAGCGACTCCACGCTGTTCACGGACAGGACGCGGACGCTGCGGTCCGTCTTCTTGATAAGGCCGGCCAGGACGGCGCCCGAGCCGAGCTCCACGAACGTATCGACGCCTTCTTCGATCAGACGCCGGACGGTATCCTCCCACAGCACCGGGGAATAGACCTGCTCCACGAGCAGGCGGCGGATGTCCTCCGCGCCCGTCGCCGGAGCTGCCGTCACGTTGGCGACGACCGGCACCGACGCGTCCGCGATCGCGACCTCGCCGAGCACGGCGGCCAGCTTGTCCGCCGCCGGCTTCATGAGCGAGGAGTGGAACGGCCCGCTCACCTCCAGCGGAATCGCGCGCTTCGCGCCCGCTTCCTTGATGCGCTCGCCTGCCTGGGCAACGCCATCGGCGCTGCCGGAGATGACGATCTGGCCCGGGCAGTTCACATTGGCCAGCTCCACCGGATGGCCGCCCGCCGATACCGACGCGCACAGCGCCGCCAGCGCATCGCGCTCGGCGCCGAGCACGGCGCTCATCGCGCCTTGTCCGCCCGGCACCGCCTGCTCCATGAACTCGCCGCGGCGGCGCACCGTGCGCACGGCGTCGGCGAAGCCGATCGCGCCCGCAGCCGTGAGCGCGCTGTACTCCCCGAGGCTGTGCCCCGCGACATAATCGGGCTTGATGCCCGTCTCGCGGAACGCTTCGAGGAAGGCGGCGCTCACCGTGAGCAGCGCCGGCTGCGTGTTGGCCGTCTGCTTGAGGGCTTCATCCGGCCCATTGAAAATCAGCTCGCTCAGCGCGAAGCCGAGGGCGGCGTCCGCTTCCGCGAAGACGCCGCGCGCCGCAGGACTGGCGTCGTACAGGTCCTTGCCCATGCCGACCGCCTGGGCGCCTTGGCCCGGAAATACAAATGCGATTTTGCTCATGCTGAAGCCGCCTTTCCTTGCTTGTCGGTTGAATGCCGCTCGAGCGGCTGGAACGTCCGTTTACCAGACGAGGACGGATGCTCCCCAAGTGAGGCCGCCGCCGAAGCCGACGAGCAGCAGCTTGTCGCCTTCGCTCACCTTGCCCTGCTCGACCGCTTCCGCCAGCGCGAGCGGGATCGAGGCGGCCGATACGTTGCCGTACCGGTCGAGGTTGACCATCGCCCGCTCCTCCGGCAGCTCCAGCCGGCTGAGGGCGGACTGGATGATGCGGATGTTCGCCTGGTGCGGGATGAGCAGGTCGATGTCGCTTTTGCCGAAGCCGGCCTTGGACAGCGCCTGCTCTGCGGAGGCGCCCATGACGCGCACCGCGAACTTGAACACGTCGTTGCCCGCCATCTTGAGATAATGCTGCTTGGCCTCGACGCTGTCCGCCGTAGACGGCAGGCGCGAGCCTCCGCCCGGAATCTTGAGCAGCTGGCCCCCGCTGCCGTCGGAGCCGAGCTCGAACGACCGGAATCCTCGGCCCTCCGGCACTTCGCCCAGCACGACCGCGCCTGCGCCGTCGCCGAACAGGATGCAGGTGTTGCGGTCCGTATAGTCGGTGATGCGCGAGAGGCATTCGGCGCCGACAAGCAGCACATGCTTGTACAGGCCCGCCTGGATCATGCTCGAGGCCGTCGCGAGGCCGTAGATGAAGCCCGAGCAGGCCGCCGACAGGTCGAACGCCGCGGCGCGGGACGCGCCGAGCCGGTCTTGCAGCAGGCTCGCCGTAGACGGGAAGAACATGTCCGGCGTAATCGTCGCGACGATGACCAGATCGAGCTGCTCGGCCGTGATGCCGGCGCTCTCCAGCGCCTTCACGCTCGCCTCGTAGGCAAGGTCGGACGTCGCTTGGTCGTCCGCGGCGATGCGCCGCTCGCGGATGCCGGTGCGGGTGACGATCCATTCGTCGTTCGTCTCGACGATCCGCTCCAGGTCTTGGTTCGTAAGCACCTTTTCGGGGACGTACTTGCCGGTGCCGATGATGCCGACCGATATGGGCTTCATGACAGGACCTCTTTTCCTTTGATCTCAGCGGCCACCGTCGGGATGAGCCGGGCCTGCAGAGCGATCCGCGCCTGGCGGACGGCGTTCTTGACCGACTCGGCGTCCGAGGAGCCATGGCACTTGACGACGAGGCCGTTCAGCCCGAGCAGCGGCGCTCCGCCGTACTGGGCGTAGTCCATCTTGTTCTTCAGCCCCTTGAGCCCGGGCATGAGCACGGCGGCGGCCAGCTTCGTCAGCAGGCTGCTCGTGAAGGCGGACTTCAGCTCCTTCATCATCGCTCCGGCCGTGCCTTCCATCGTCTTGAGCAGGATGTTGCCGGCGAAGCCGTCGCAGACGAGCACGTCGCAATTGCGCTGCATGACGTCGCGCGATTCGACGTTGCCGACAAAATCGATCGGCGCCTTCTCCAGCAGCTCGAACGCCGCCTTCGTCAGCTCGCTGCCTTTGCCCGGCTCGGTGCCGACGTTGAGCAGGCCGACGCGCGGACGCGCGATCCCATGTACTTTTTCCCGGTAGATGCTGCCCATGACGGCGTACTGCGCCAGATGCTCCGGCTTCGCGTCCATGTTGGCGCCGAGGTCGAGCGCCAGCACGCCGACGTTGTCGAGCGTCGGCAGCACCGGCGCGAGCGCCGGGCGCTCGATGCCGTCCATGCGGCCGACGACGAGCAGGCCCGTCGTCATGAGCGCGCCCGTATTGCCGGCGGACAGCATCGCGTCCGCCCCGCCCTCGCGGACGAGCCGGCCGGCCACGACCATGGAGGCGTCCTTCTTGCGTCGCACGGCGCGCACCGGCTCGTCGTCCGCTTCGATCTTTTCGCTGGCGGGATGGATGCTCAGGTTGGACGGCCGCGAGCCGTCCAGATGCGCTTCAATCGCCTCCGGGACGCCGACCAGCACGAGCTCCGTATCCGGCCATTCTCGGGCTGCCGCCAGCGCCCCCTTGACGATCTCCGCAGGCGCGCGGTCTCCGCCCATCGCGTCAATCGCGATCTTCAATGCTCGTCTCCTCCTTCTATGCCTGCCGCTTCGCCGCCCGAGCGGTGGATCATGAACTGGCCTTCGAACACCAGCTCGTCCCCCACGTAGGAGAACACCTCCACCTTGGCCTTGCTGCGCTGCCCCGCCCGGCGTACATACGCCTTGGCGATGCATTTCTCCCCGAGGCGGACCGGCCGCAGGAAGCGGATGTCTGCCGTCGCGGTGAGCGCGACCTCGTCGTTGATGACGGCGACGGCAAGCGAGTTCGCTTGCGCGAACAGATGATGTCCCCGCGCGATGCCGCTGCGGGAGAAGGCATGCTCCTCCCCGATCTCGAAAATCGAGATCGCGCTGCGGTCGAGCTGCAGATCGACGATCTCGCCGATCACCTCGTCCGCCTGCAGCGAGCGGACGGGATCGTAGGAGCGCTCCGCCATCAGCTTGAGCCGCTCCCGAAGCTCGGGGATGCCGAGCTCCATCCGATCCAGGCGGACGGTCTGGATGCTTACTTTCAGCAGGCGGGTCAGCTCGCGGTCCGTCATGAAGGGGTTGTCCTCCATATGCTTCAGTAGCTGCTGATGCCGCTGCTTTTTCGGAAGGCGTTCGATGACCTGCACCACCTTTGATCTTATCCCTATGCACGATTCCGAAGTTTAACACCTGGTACCAATTCAGTATAGTAGAATTGCCATCAGCCCGCAAACCAAAAAAACGCCCGCCATGACGGCGGGCGCTTCGTTTCCCTTGCGGGACGGAAGAGGACTATTGGGAAATAACCTCTTTGGTTTTGTAGTATCCGCAAACTTTGCAAACATGGTGAGCCAGCTTGAGCTCTCCGCACTGCTCGCATTTCACCATGCCCGGCACAGTCAGCTTGAAGTGCGTGCGGCGTTTGTCGCGGCGCGTTTTGGACGTTCTGCGTTGTGGTACTGCCATTGTCTAACACCTCCTTCAAAGATCGGCGTTGCCTCAATCATGAGCCGCTTCTACTCCAGCAGCTTTTTAAGCGCCTCGAACCGGGGGTCGATGACATCCCTGGAACAGCCGCATGATTGCTCGTTCAAATTCGTTCCGCAATCCGGGCAAAGCCCCTTGCAGTCGTCGCTGCAAAGCGGCGCCATCGGCAGGTAGATGAGCAGGGTGCCCTCCACGTAAGGCTGAAGGTCGACCTTGTCCTCTTTCACGAGGATGAGATCCTCGTCCGCCTCCGGATCCTTGACCATCGTGGCGAGCGCGAAGCGCTCCTCGATCGGGATGCGCAGATGCTCCTCCACCGGCTCCAGGCAGCGCGAGCAGACCATCGTCACGTCGGCGCGCAGCTCTCCGGCCACCTGCGCCGTGCCCTCGTAGGGCCGCACGTCAAGCTCCACGGACATAGGCTTGGCCGAAACGACGTCCTTGCGGTCCTGCAGCAGCTCGGTCACATCCAGCTTCTCCCGGAAGCTAGGCTCCTGTCCTTTAGACACGACTTCCATGACACGAAATTCCATAAGATCACTCCAAACAAACAAAATTTATTATATCGAGCCTAGAAGCTATTTGTCAACCAAATCTCCTTGTCATTCACCGCTCCGAGCCGGCCATGCTATAGTTAGGAATGAAAACGCTGACCGAATCGAGGTGCCAGGATGCGGACTGTAGGCCTTATCGTCGAGTATAACCCTTTTCACCATGGCCATGCCTATCATCTCCAAAAATCGAAGGAGGCTGCCGGAGCCGACGCAGCCGTCGCCGTCATGAGCGGCAGCTTCCTGCAGCGCGGCGAGCCCGCGCTCATGGACAAGTGGGCCCGAACCCGCACCGCCCTCGAAGGCGGCGTCGATCTCGTGCTCGAGCTGCCGCTCGCCTACGCCGTGCAGCCAGCCGAATGGTTCGCCTACGGCGCGGTCTGGACGCTCGAGGCGGCGGGCGTCGTCGACGCGTTCTGCTTCGGCAGCGAGAGCGGCGAGCTCGGCCCGCTGCGGGCCGCCGCCCGCCTGCTCGCGGAGGAGCCGGATTCGTTCCGCGCGGCGCTCGCATCCGGGTTGGAGCGCGGGCTTCCGTATCCGACCGCTTATTCCGCGGCGGCTGCGGAGCTGCTGCGCCGGGAGGGCGGCGCGGAATTCCCGCCGCTCGCGGCGGAGGAGCTCGCGCAGCCGAACATGACGCTCGGGCTGCATTATCTGCTCGCGCATGAGCGGCTCGGCGGCCGCATGCAGCCGCTCACGATCCGCCGCGAAGGCGCCGGCTACCATGAGGAGGCCGGCAGCGGCTCCATCGCCAGCGCGACCGCGATCCGCCGCATGCTGGAGCAGGCCGGCGGCGCGTCCGGCATCGCGCGCTACGTGCCGGCTTCGACGCTGGGCATCGTGGAGGAGCAGCTTGCCGCCGGAGAGGCGCCTCGGCGATGGGACGACTACTTTCCGCAGCTGCTGCACCGGCTGCTCACGGAGCCGCCTGCCTCGCTGGCAGGCACGCTCGGCTTCGGCGAGGGACTGGAGCGGCGGATCGCCGCGCAGCTCGCCGGGCTGCCGGAGCTCGGCTTCGAGCCGCTGCTCGCCGCCGTCAAGACGAAGCGCTACACGCGCACGAGGCTGCAGCGGGCATTGCTCGGCGTGCTGCTGAACCTGCGCGCCTCCGAGCTCAGCCGCGAGCGTCTGGCCGCCGGTCCCGGCTACCTTCGCGTGCTCGGCTTCACGCCGCGCGGCCGCGAGCTGCTCGCGCGCATGCGTCGCGAGGCTTCGGCGCCGGTGCTGACGAGTGCGGCGCGGGCGGAAGGCCTGCCGCTGCTGGAGCTCGACGTCCGCGGCACGGCGGTCCATGCCGCCGGCGGGGGCTGCCGCGACCCGAAGCGGCTGCTGCGGGACTATTACGAGCCGCCGATCCGCCTCTAGCGGACGGCCAAAGCGGCGCCTGCGCCTCCCGGCAGGCGCAGGCGCCGTCGATGGACGTCCGGCCCGGCCGGCTCGGCGGACCGCCGAGCCGTATCAGCACCGATCGAGACGTGTTTCCTTCTCGCAGGGAACGTCACCTCTGCCGGAGCAGATCGACCGCCTCGCCGAGCGAATCCGCGCCGACGATCATCATGCCCCCTCCGGCTCGACGCGCCGCTTCCGCCGCTTCGCCCGCTTCCGCCTTGGGCGCGACGAACAGGTCGGCGCCGGCCGCGGAGGCCGCCTCCGCCTTGCGGCCCACGCCCCCGACCGCTCCGATGCGGCCCTCCGCGTCCATCGTCCCGGTGCCCGCGATGCGCCTGCCTCCGAGCAGGTCGGCTTCCGGCGTCAGCCGGTCGTACAGCGACAGCGCGGCCATCAGGCCTGCGGACGGACCGCCTGCCCCCGCAGGCCCCAAGCGGATCGGCTCAGACGAGCCGTCCCCGACGACCCGGCCGATCGGCCGCGAGTCCGGCTCCGATCGCGGCGCGCCTCGCTCAGGCTCAGGCGTCTCCTCCCTAATCTCCTCGATCCATCCCCGCTCGGCCTCGCCCGCCGCCGCCCGCGCCGCCTCCAGCAGCGCCTGGCGCATGGCCTCGTCCATGCGCTTGCGGTAGGCGTCCTCCGTCTCGCCGCCGAGCACCGCGCGGACGGCGCGCGCGTCGCCGCGTCCCGTCAGCTCCGCATACGCCGCCTGGAGCAAGCTCGCCCGCTCCAGCTTGACCGCGGTGTACAGCCATGCCGGCCCTTCTCGCGCGGCAGCCTCTCCGGCAGCGCCCGTCCCGGCGGCCGTCCCGACCCGGATGAGCGGCTCGGCGTCGCGCGCGAATCCAGCCGTCTGCACGTAATACGGCTTCGGCAGCACGGCGGCCGCGACGATGCCCGCAAGCGCCAGCGCGGGCAGCCAGCGGGGGAGCGCCCGGCGCGGCGCAAGTTCCGTCCTTTTCCGCAGCATGCTCGTTCCTCCCGCCTTCCTCTTCTTCTAAGCCCGTCCTCCGGCGCGTATACATACAGGAGCCTGCCCGTCCCAGATCGAAGGAGGATCGCCCCATGCTCCGTACCCTAGTGACCGCCTGCGCCGCCATCCTCGTCGTCGCCGCCATCGTCGGCGGCACGTCCGAGGCCTTCCAGGCATCGCTTTCCGGACTTTCGCTGTGGTGGAATTTCGTCTTCCCCGCTTTGCTCCCTTTTCTCGTGCTCGCCGAGCTCATGCTCGCCTTCGGCCTCGTGGACGGCCTCGGCGTCCTGCTCGCGCCGCTCATGCGGCTGCTCCGCCTGCCCGGGGCAGCCGGCTGGGCGCTCGTCCAGGGCTGGACGAACGGCTACCCGGCCGGCTCGAGCGCGGCAGCCGGGCTCGTGCGCTCCGGGCGCCTCACTCCGGCGCAGGGGCAGCGGCTGCTCGCGCTTGTCCATTCGCCGAATCCGCTGTTCGTCATCGTCGTGCTCGGCGCAGGCTTCCTCCAGCAGCCGCTGTTCGGACTGCTGCTGCTGCCGCTCCTCTGGGCCGGCTCGCTGCTCGCCGCCTGGACGACGAGCCTCTTCGCGCCTCGTCCGGCGTCGGAGTCGGAGTCGGCAGCGACGGGCTCGGACGGCGCGCAAGCCCCGGGCGGAGCCGTCGTAACGGACGGCGCGACGGGCGGCGTCCCGCGCGTCGCTCCCGGCACGGAGGGCGCCAGCGGAGCGCTGCCTGGCGGAGCGCCTCCCTCCCGCAGCAAGCCTTCGGCCGCGGTCCGCTTCCTGCACGCGGTCGAGGACGGCCGCCTGCGCGACGGCCGCAGCTTCGGCAAGGCGCTCGGCGACGGCGTGAGCGGCGCCGTCCAGCAGCTCATGGCGACAGGCGGCCTCATCATCCTCGCCTCCGTGCTGCTGCGCCTGCTGCAGCCGCTGCTGCCCGCCGCCATCGCCGGCCCCGGCTTGACCGCCGCGGCCGAGGCGCATCTCGGCGCGGCGGCCCTCGCCAGCTGGCATGCGCCGGAGCCCGCCTCCCTGCTGCAGGCGGCCGCGCTCGCCGCCGCGCTCGGCTGGGGCGGGCTGTGCGCGCTGCTGCAGGCGGGCGCCGCCGCCAGCGACGGCGGCCTGCGCCTGCTCCCGCTCGCCGCCGCGCGCCTGCTCGCCGCCGCCTATTCCGGCGGCCTCGCGCTGCTGCTGTGGCGGCCGCTGTCGGCGCTTGGCGGCGCTGCCGCGCCCGCCTTCGCCGGCGCAGGCGGCGCGCCGGCCGCCGGCTGGCTCGCCGAAGCGCAGCGGCTGCTCCAGGAGCCGGGCGCCTGGAGCGACGTGCTGCGCGGCGCGCTGCTGCTGCAGCTGCCGCTCGCCGCCGCGCTCGCCTCGGCGCTGCTGCTGCTCTCGGCCGCGGCCGCGCTGGCGACCCGCCTGCGCCGTCCCGGCCGGTCCGGCGCCTAAACGCAAGGCGTCTTCGGCGATGCGGCGCCCGTCAGCCGGTCCTCCAGCCGCGCCGCAGGGACGAATAAAACCGGCCTTACAAAGGCCGGTCCGGGTATTTGAGCAGCAGCTCCCTTTCGACCGCAGGCGGCACCAGATCCTTGACGCTGCCTTGGAACCGGGCGATTTCCTTGACGATGCTGGAGCTCAAATAGGAATATTTCGGATTGGTCATCATGAAGATCGTCTCGATCTCCTCGTCGAGCCGATGGTTCATGGAAGCCAGCTGCAGCTCGTACTCGAAGTCCGTCACCGAACGGATGCCCCGCACGATCGTGCGCGCGTCCCGGGAGCGCATGAACCGCACGGTCAGATCGCGGAAGCTGTCGATCTCCACATTGGGGATATCCTTCGTAATCTCCGCCAGCAGCCGCTTCCTCTCCTCCACGGAAAACAGCGGATTCTTGCTCGTGTTGTTGAGCACGGCGACGATCACCGTGTCGAACTGCCTCGCCGACCGCTGGATGATGTCCAGATGGCCGCAGGTGACCGGGTCGAAGCTGCCCGGGTAGACCGCGATGCGCCCCTTTCCCGCCGCCATCGGCGCCGCTTCGTCGCGGCCCGCTTCTTCTTGATGCCTATCGTTCTTGTCCATCTGCAGCCTCCGTATTCCCGTCTTCGCCCCGTCGGTACACCGTGACCGCCGTCTCGCCATACTCTGCCCGCTTGCCTTGCCGCCATGCCCCGATCCGCTCCGGATAGGCATGGGAAGCGTCGTGCTCCACGACGACGACCGCATCGTCCGCCAGCAGCTCCCGTTCCTGGAGGTCGGCGATCAGCTCGTCCATATGCGTCAGCCGGTAGGGCGGATCGAGAAAGACGGCCGAAAACCGCTGCCCCCGCTTCTGCAGCGCCTTGACGGCTCGTCCCGCCTCATTGGTGTAAATCTCCGCCCGCGCGGCCATGCCGGCCGCAGCGACGTTGGCGCGCACGACCGACACGCTCGCGCGGTCCATATCGACGAACACCGCCTTGTCCATCCCCCGGCTCAGCGCTTCGATGCCGAGGCCTCCCGTGCCGGCGAACAGATCGAGCGCCCAGCCTCCGTCGAAATAGGGACCGATCATGCTGAAGATCGCTTCCTTGACCTTGTCGGTCGTCGGCCTCGTATTCATGCCGGGCACCGCTTTGAGCGCGCGCCCTTTCGCTTCGCCCGCGATCACTCTCATCGTGGTCCGCTCCTCCTGTTGCTTGCGGCGAATCGCCGCCAAAATGGCCTTCCTATCGTACCACAACCGCGTCGCGCGATGAAAGCGCTGGCTCGGATCGCGGCAAGCGTCGCGGGGAGAAGCTCCGCCAAGCGGACGGAGCCCCCGTCCAAGGCCGCTTTCCGACGGCAGGACCGGCGGAATTTGTCCCTCCGTCGAAGCGATTTTCCCCTTACCGGCCCGCGCGGGCCGCCGGATAATGGAAGGGAACTCATTTCCCAATCCAAAGGAGGAAAATCATTTGACCCTACCCCGGTTCCGGCTGCCGCGCCGCCTCGCGGCCGCCTGCCTGTCCCTCGCGCTCGCGGCCGGCCTGAGCGCCGCAAGCCTGTCCGCTCCGAAAGCCGTCGATGCCGCCCCGGCCGGCGGCTACAAGATCGTCGGCTACTGGCACAACTTCGACAACGGCTCCGGCTTCATCCGCCTGCGCGACGTGTCGCCCGACTTCGACGTCATCAACGTCAGCTTCGCCGAGCCCGTCGGCGGCAGCGCGACCGGCAACATCGGCTTCGCTCCGTACAATTATACGGAAGCGGACTTCAAGGCCGACGTCGCCTATCTCAAGAGCAAAGGCAAGAAGGTGCTCATCTCGATCGGCGGAGCGAACGGCCAGGTGCAGCTCGCCTCGACCGCAGCCCGGGACACGTTCGTCAGCACCGTCTCCGGCATCATCGACAAGTACGGCTTCGACGGCCTCGACGTCGACTTCGAAGGCCATTCCCTGTATCTGAACGCCGGAGACTCGGACTTCAAAAATCCGAAAACGCCGGTCATCGTCAATCTCATCGACGCGCTGAAGACGATCAACAGCCGCTACGGCAGCGACAAGTTCGTGCTGACGATGGCGCCGGAGACGTTCTTCGTGCAGCTCGGCTACTCGTTCTACGGCGGCAGCTGCATCAGCTGCGACAGCCGCGCCGGCGCCTACCTGCCGGTCATCTACGCCACACGCGACATCCTGGACTGGCTGCAGGTGCAGAACTACAACTCCGGTCCGATCACCGGCCTGGACGACCAGTACCATACGATGGGCAACGCCGACTTCCATGTCGCCATGGCCGACATGCTGCTGACCGGATTCCCCGTCGCCAAGAACGCGGCCCAGTTCTTCCCCGCGCTCAAGCAGGAGCAGGTGCTGCTCGGCCTCCCGGCGAACGGCAACGCGGGCGGCGGCTTCACGTCCGTCGCCGAGGTGCAGAAGGCGCTGGATGCCCTCATCAAGGGCCAGCAGCTGAGCACGTACAAGACGCGCGGCAGCGCCACGGGCTACCCCAACCTCGGCGGCCTCATGACCTGGTCGGTCAACTGGGACAAATTCAACAACTTCGAATTCTCCAAGCAGCATCGCGCGTACCTGAACGCCATCGCGCCGACCGCCCCGGACACGCAGGCGCCGACCGCGCCGGGCAGCCTGGTCTCGACCGCCAAGACCGCCTCGAGCGTCAGCCTCGCCTGGAGCGCTTCTACGGATAACCGCGGCGTAACGGGATATGTCGTTTCTTACGGCAGCAGCTCGCTCGAGACGACCGGCACGTCCGCGACCGTCACCGGACTATCGGCCAGCACCGCCTACACCTTCACGGTCAAGGCGAAGGATGCCGCCGGCAACCTCTCCGCCGCCAGCTCGCCGCTTGCCGTCACGACAAACGCTCCGTCCACCGACACGACGCCTCCGACCACGCCGGGCTCGCTCGCCGCGACCGCCAAGTCGTCCACCGGCGTCACGCTCGGCTGGAGCGCTTCGACCGACAACGTCGGCGTGAGCGGCTACGTGGTAGCCTACGGCTCGACGTCGGTCGAGACGTCCGGCACGAGCTACGCGGTCTCCGGCTTGACGCCGAACACCGCCTACACCTTCACCGTCAAGGCCAAGGACGCCGCCGGCAACCTGTCCGCCGCCTCCTCGCTGACCGTGACGACGGATGCCGCTTCCGGCGCTGCGGCATGGGCCGCCGGCGTCAGCTACAAGACGGGCGACCTCGTGACGTACGGCGGAAAGACGTATTCCTGCCGCCAGCCGCACACGTCGCTGCAAGGCTGGGAGCCGCCGAACGTGCCGGCTCTGTGGCTGCTGAAGTAAGGGGCGTATCGCACAGGCACGGCCCGGGCGGGACGAGAGCAGGCGCAGCGCTCTCGTCCCTCCAAGCACAGGCACGGCAGGAGCAAGCGCGGCAAAGCCGCCGCTCAGCCTCCTCGCAAGGCCCGCAGGATGAGGACGAAGCCGGGAGCGTGCTCTCGGCCTCGTCTTTTTTCTTCTTATCGCAAATTTTTTGGAAAGAAGCATGTATAAGCCGCCGTGGGGGCGGACATCCTTGTATTACCGGCGTCGAGAGATGCCGTAGACACCGCGGAGAAGGCTTACGTTTCCCCATAAGCTCTTCGTCCGGTTTCTCCTCTCCCATGAAAGAGGCCCCCGCAAGGGGGCCTCGCTTTTTTGCGTCCGGACGTTATTCAACCGGCAATTCCAGCAAGCAGCTCTACTCGACATGCCGATCCGCCCGCCACAAAAAACACGGGACGAAGCCGAGCAGACACGGCCTCGTCCCGGATCCGGAAGCAGCGGATTCAGGTCGCGTCCGGCAAAGCCGCCCTCACGCCGTCGAGCGCCTCCTGCTCCGTGCGCGCCCGCACGAGCTTCTCCCGCTCCTGGTCGTAGCGGTCGGCTCCATGCTCGTAGCGCGGATCATAGTAATGCTCCAGCAGCAGCTCGGCCGCGACGTCGAATCGGTCCTGCTCGATGCTCGCCTGGATCTCCTTGGCCACGGGCGTGTGCATGCGCGGCTTGATGACCTTGAACGCGTGCAGGCAGGCGTCCTTATGCTCCTTGGGCCGGTAGTCCTGCACGATATGCCGCACGCGCACCGGCATCGGCAGCTCGAGCCGGATCGGCACGCCGCTTTCCTTCGCATCCATCAAAAATTGCGGCATCGAGCACTTGCCGATGCGGCGGCTTTCCGCCTCCATGATGACATATGGCGCCCGCTCGAAGCGCAGCAGCGCCTCCAGCAGCTCGGCGTCGAACGTCTTCTGGTTGCTCCCCCGCAGCCCGACCTCGCCGAAGATCGAGCCCCGATGGCTCGCGAAGCCCTCGAGATCGAGGACCGGATAGCCTTCTGAGGCGAGCTGGCGCAGGATCGCCGTCTTGCCGGTGCCGGTATTGCCGTGCAGCACGTAGGCCGGCTTGTCCAGCCGGTACGTCTCCAGCGTCTCCACGACCCAGCGGCGGTACTCGCGGTAGCCGCCCGCCAGCCGGTAGCAGTGGATGTCCATGAGGCCGAGCAGCGTCGCCGTCGTCCGGCTGCGGCCGCCGCCGCGCCAGCAGAACAGCGCGATCTTGCCCGGCAACGCCGCGAATTCGCCGATGAACGCCGGCAGCTTGGCGCTCATGAGCTCGAGCCCGCGCCGCTTGGCCTCCGCCATGCCGCGCTGCTTGTACAGCGTGCCGACCTCCGCCCGTTCGGCGTCGTC